>CAZAGE010000005.1:0-86680 GCA_964484345.1 uncultured Oceanicaulis sp.
AGATGCAGCGCCGCCATCACCAGGTTGAACGCCGCCTCTTCGCCATCCACCTCGCCGGGCTGCCCGCACTCCGCCGTGACGGCCGGGATCGTATTAGCGCGCGAGTTGGAGAACATGGTCGGCGGGTTGTGGGTGTACATCGCCAGCGGGCTCAAAAAACTGGCCAGCTGGAGCGTATCGGGCCGCTCATTGTGCACGCAGCAATAATGCGGGTTGGCGCCGGTATTGTTGTGCAGGTCGATATGGGCGAAGGGCCGGGCCTCATCGATGGCGGCGAGCACCTGCTGACCCAACGCATGTTCCGGCTCCGGCCCGCCATGCCAGATGCGATTATAATCCGGCCGGTCTGGCAGCTTGCGAACGCCGGCTTCAGCCGCGAACACATTGCCCACGAAGATCAGCAAGCTGCGCGGCAGGGGATGATCTTTCATCCAGGCCTGCAAACGCTTCAGCACCGCCAGTCCCACCACTTCATCGCCATGGAGCATGACGCCGAGCGCCAGCGGCTGCCTGCGGCGGCCCTCAAGACGGATCAGCGCGGAGTTGGGAAACACCGTGCGCAGATCGCGTGCGCTGACCGTCGCGAGCGCGTCGGGCAGATGATCGTATTCGTCGAGAAGCAGCGGGCTCATACCGTCCATGTATGGACCGGATCACCCCGCATCTGGAAGTCCAGATATGCAGCCATCAGGCCCTGGAAATCGCGGCCATGGCAATCCACCCAGGCCCGCTGCCAGATCGAGCCGGTCATGCCACGGCGCACGCGGCCCCGAATAATGTCCATATAGCGCTTCGCGATCTCGGCATCGGCGCCCGCCTTAACGAGCGCGGCTTCAGCCTGGTCGGTCAGCTGGTGGGCGATCAGCGCTTGAACATCACCCTCTTCACCATTGATCCAGGTGATCCGGGCTCCCAGGCCCTGGCGCGCGGCCGCATAGAAATTCATCCGCGAGGTTTCAAACGGCAAAGCGTGTTCCGGCGCCTCATCCAAATCCGCCAGGTGGAGCGTCAGGCCCAAAAAGAACGCGGAATTCGCCGTCATGTCTGCAGGCGTGGGACCAGCCGGCGTGATGCGATTTTCAATGCGCAGATGCGGCTCGCCCTTGGAGTTCACGTCCACGATCGGCCGGTTCCAGCGCCAGAGCGTACCGTTCTGCAGCTTGAAGTGCCGGATCCGCCACTCCGGCGCGTCTTCCAGCACGGGCAGCAGCGGCGGATGGCCGTCCAAATTCTCCAGGAACAGCTCCATCAGGCTCTCGCGGATATATTGCGTGCCGAAATCCACCCGCCCGATGGCGCGGCCGGTCTTATCCTTGAAGCTGACGATCCGGATCGCCTGTTCAAAGGTCGGGATGCGGGTCTCTTCCCAGAGCTGCTTGCCAAACAGGAAGGGCGAATTGGTCGACACCGCCAGCACCGGCGCGGAGGCGATGATCGCGGCGTTGAATTGGCGGGCCTGACGGTCCGGATCGAGCATCAGATGGGTCTGCAACGAGGTGCAGGCGCCTTCCAGCATCAGATGATTATCGATCGTCTCCAGATGCTCGAGGCCGGCGATGTCGTAAGCCATGGGCTCGAAGCTGCGCATCTCCATGACGCGGGCGTTGAGCGCGCGATAGCGGTTGGACGGCGTCATGGTGTCCAGGTCGAGCATGCCTTCGCGCAGCGTCGGCAGGGTCCCGATCATCGCGGCGCGCCCGCCCATCTCACGACTGGTGGCGCAGCAATGGCCCCACAGGCTGTCAAACCCGTCTTCCAGGCGCTTCAGCCCGTCCCCGCCCAAGCTTTGCGGATCCAGATTGAGCTCGAAATTGAACTGACTGATCTCTGAATCGAGATCGGTGTTGGACGCGCGCTTGAGGAAATCGGAATTGTTCGGGGTCGGGATCAGGTCGCCATCGAGCAGCCAGCCTTCCACTTCCGCCCCGATCGTCGGGGGCGTGGCGCGCTGGAAAGCGTCCTCTTTGAACCATTGCATGACCAGACGGGTTTCGTTGCGCAGGCGCTCCCGAAATCCCTCCTCGTCAAATCTTTCATCGCTGGCGATTTCCTGTCCCATAGCAGGGACATTAAGCACGCTAGACAGGCGCGCCTATGCGACGAAATGGGGCGCTCACCCTCTTCCCCGGCGAAGGCCGGGGCCCAGGAGATCACGGAGCTGAGCGCTTCATAGCTCTGACTCCCGGCCTTCGCCGGGAAAGCAAAGGCGCTAGCCTCGCTTCGCCTCAATCCAGTCCGCCAGCATTTTGGACACGTCGACGCCGGAAAAGCGACGCAATTCCTGAATGCCGGTGGGCGAGGTGACGTTGATTTCCGTCAACACGTCGCCAATCACGTCAATCCCCACGAAAACCAGGCCCCGGCGCTTGAGTTCCGGCCCGATGATCGCGCAAATCTCGCGATCGCGGGCGGAAAGATCGCTGGCGATCGCCTTGCCGCCGACATGCATGTTGGCGCGCACTTCGCCCTCTGCCGGCACGCGGTTGATTGCACCGACGGGCTCGCCATCGACCAAGATCACCCGCTTATCGCCATTGCGCACATCCGGCACGAAGGCCTGGGCCATGATCGGATCGCGGCTGACCTGCTGGAACAGCTCCACCAAAGACGCCAGATTCTCCGCCGTCTCGCGGATCCGGAACACGCCCGCCCCGCCATTTCCGAACAGGGGTTTGACCACGATGTCCTGATTATGCCGCGCGAAGAAGTCGCGGATCTCCGCCTCCGACGAGGTGATCAGCGTGGGTGGCATCAGCCCATCGAAATGGGTGACGAAGAGCTTTTCCGGCGCATCGCGCACATGGCGCGGATCGTTGACGATCAACACCTCGGGCTGGAGATGCTCCAGGATATGGGTGGAGGTGATATAGCTCATGTCAAAGGGCGGATCCTGGCGCAGGAAGATCACGTCCATGGCTGTAAGATCGAGCGTTTCCGGCATCGTCAGCGTGACATGGTCGCCGCGCACCCGCTGCAACTTTTTCACCTGCTGCGCCGTCGCGCGCACTTGGCCGTCCTCGAAGGAGAGGTGCTTGGGCTCATAAACCCAGATCTCATGGCCTCGCCCAAAGCATTCCAGCGCAATGTCGAAGGTGGAATCCCCATCGATATCGACATGGGCGATGGGATCCATCTGGAAAGCGATTTTGAGCATGGGGAAGCCTTTCGCGGGCCGGTCAGCGAGCAGGCGCTAGAGGTAGGGGATTAGGGCGCGGAGGGGAAGGCGCTGATCAGCGTCGGCGGCTCACCGTATAGACGACACTTCTCTCAGGGTCGCCATTGCACCCATAGTCTTGGAATGCATTGAATTGGAGGCGTGTCTGCCGCGAGCGTCTGTCCATGGTGGCCTGAAACTCGTTTCGACGGGTTTCGGCTTCCGCGATCGCCTCATCAGTCTCGCGCTGAACAGTCATCAAATGCTGACGCGCGCGCTCGACGATAAAAGCCCGGCGCGCACCGTTCAGGATGGAGACAGCGTCTGCGATTTGGCCAAGGCGGCGAAGAAGTCGAAGAATTATTCGGAGTTTTCCGCGTGCTCTTGGATTAAGGTCAGGACCCGGCAGCTCTGGCAGCCCCATCATTTCCTGGACCAGTTCAGCATAGTCGCGGGCGGTGGACCGAAGCTTGGCCCGCGCTTGGCTGATCTCCTCGGTCTCACGCGCGATATTCAGCTCCATCTCGCGAATGGTCCTTGAAAAGTCTTCGATATTGCGGCGGATGGTGCTGCAAACTGCCGGCTCCGATGGGCGCTGGCGGGCATTGCGGTACATGGAGGTCTCCCTTGGTTCCACTAGCGCCTATTGTCAGCGCGTTTGAGCGAGGGAGGATTGGTGTCGAGTTATCCGCCACTTTCTTGCAAAATAAGAACCTTGAAATAGAATGCGCGCGATGCGCGCGATGCGCGATTATCCCATTCCTTTAGCGTGCATGTGCGTCATTACCGCGATGACGCTCTCCGCCTGCGACATGGCCACAAGAGAACGCCATGCCCGCATCAAAGAGGCTTGCGGAACCTTGGACGTTGATCACTCCGCTCTTTGGACGGCGGCGTTTCGGGGGGATGTCGCTGCGATGGACTGTCTCATCACACGCAGCGACATCTATGGCGTCGAAGTGGACTACGACTTCCCAGGGAAGGGCCATGAAAGCGTTGCTTGGCGATATTTGCGCTGGATAGAAACCGGAGAACAGCCTGAACGCTTGATGGAGATTGCGGCCCAATCGGACCGCGATCATGCGATTAGGACCGCCGGCATTTATTATCTGCAGTATCTGGAGGCCGCTGGTGAGCCGTTCACAGCCCAGCAAAGATACAATGAAGATGGCTGCTTCATCCGCCCGCCCCGGATGGATCAAATCTGGCGCGCCGGCGAGCCGGGCGAACTCGGCGACTTGTGCGCCGACGCGGTGCGCGATCACCCCTCCCACTAAGCCCGCAGGCCTCGGTGCAAGCCTCTAACCGCCGACCCGGGCGGCATTGAACTTCCCGGCGATAGCGACGAGGCATTGTGGATCGTCAAGCGGCACACTAGAATCCCCTATGCGCGTATTTCTCATATCAATAATCGTATTGATTGCGCTCCTGCTCGCGCTTCTCGCCGCTGGCGTCACCTACACCACGCCCGGCGCGGCGTTTCGCATCTTCCTCCACTGTCAGGGTCAAACGGATCGCGATCCTGGATCCATTCTTTCGGCCAGCCCGGCGGAGCGGCGCTGCCGGTTGAGCGAAGCCGAGTGGCTTGCCCGGAAATATGGCTCCAGTGAAGAAGTCGAGCTCCGCTTGAGTTTGTGGGACCGCTCGGGGTCAGCGCCGCGGGACCTGATCGCAGCGGCGAGCCGGATCAACCGGAGCGACGCCTTGTTGGAGCTGGCCGATATCGAAGGCCGTGCGCCCCTGGCGCATAAGGCGGGCTATGGGTGCTATGCCGCCTATCCGGAAGCGGAGGCGATCATCGAGGCCGCACGGCCAGACCCAAGATCGGTCGATTGCCAGCGCCTGTTCAACGCCCGACCGCCACGCCTGGACCTGCGCGCCGTGGCTGAGTTTCTCGACTGGAACGGGCGATGCCCCGACACAAGAACAGAGCGGCTGGACGATATCTCGCTGCTGCCGGCCGGATATGCCGCCCTCGCCGGCGACGCAGACGCGGCCGCTTGCATGGTGGACTGGAGCGAGGTTGAAGAAGTCGAAGGTTTTTACGAACACGCCAAATTCTGGCGCCGCCTATCCGATGCAATCGCCGGCGCCCCGGCGTCCAATGAAGACCCCGAGATCACCGCGCTTGTAGATCGCGTGCTGAGCGGCGATCTATTGAGCCTGCGCGAAGGGGAACAGGTGGAAGGCTACCTAATCCTGTAGAGCTCGATTGTACCGACACCCATTCGCGTCCAGCCGGGATCGGATTTCGGGGATGTGACCTTCAAGCTTGGCGATCTCGCGCTCCAATTGCGTTTTGCGCCCGTGCGCCCTCCTAAGCTGCTGGTAGTCGCGATCTTCCGCTAGAAGCTCGGACGCCTCCCTCACAAATTCACCGGCTTGATACGCGGCCTGCGCACCGACGGGCACGCCGGGCTGGCCGAACCCGCCATTGGGAATGCCGCTTTCAAGCAAGTCCTCGACGGTAATCGGCGATCTCCTGCGTCGGCGCTCCTCCTCCTCTTCAAGCCTGCGGTTGATGCGGCGGTTGTATTGGCGGATGGAGATTTCCGTTGTGTCTAACGCGCGCCGAGCGGCTCTCAAGCGTCCGACAGCATTGGCATAATTTCGCAACTCGACATCGCAGACCGGCGTCCGGCCTCGGATAGGGTTTGACAAGGCGCGCTCCTTTGAAAATCAAAGGTGGATTATCGCGCTGATCTAGGCGGGTTGGATAAGTATGCGCCTATCCCCCGCCCTTGACTCTCCCCCGCCCCCCGACTAATCACCCACGCTTCTGCGCAAGCGTCTAACCGCTTGCCTTACCGGCACACGGCGTCCGTCGAAGATGGAAGAAACGCCCGGAGGCCGGCGAGGTCCCCCGCTCGACGAAGGCTCGTCCAGCGGGGCGGTTGCGGCGTGCGCGTTGAGCCCTCACCTATGTGAGTGGTTGGAAGCAGATGTAAGCAGGGCCCATGTTCGACAGCTTAAGCGAACGTTTGACAGGCATTTTCGACGGACTCACCGGGCGCGGCGCGCTGGGTGAGAAGGACGTCGACGCGGCGCTGCGCGAAATTCGCGTGGCGTTGCTGGAGGCCGATGTCGCCCTGCCGGCGGTCAAAGACTTCACCAAGAAGGTGCGCGAGCGCGCCGTCGGCGAAGAAGTCATCCGCTCGGTCTCGCCCGGCCAGCAAGTCATCAAGATCGTCCATGACGCCCTGGTGGAATTGCTGGGCGGCGACGGCGAGCCGGAAGGCCTCAGCCTGATGGGCGAACCGCCCGTGGCGATCTTGATGGCCGGCCTTCAAGGCTCGGGTAAGACGACCACCACCGCCAAGCTCGCCAAGCGCATTTCTGAGCGCGAGAAGAAAAAAGTTCTCGTCGCCTCGCTCGACACCCGCCGCCCGGCCGCCATGGAGCAGCTGGCGCAGATGGCGGAAAAGGCGGGCGTGGACAGCCTGCCCATCGTGGCGGGTCAAAGCGCGGTGGAGATCGCCAAGCGCGCCATGAGCGCGGGCCGGCTGCAGGGCTATGACGTGGTGCTGCTGGACACGGCAGGCCGCACCTCGATCGATGAAGAGATGATGGGCGAAGCGGCCAAGATCGCCGAGATCGCCCGGCCGCGCGAAACCCTGCTGGTCGCCGACGCCCTGACCGGTCAGGACGCGGTGGAGACCGCCAAGCGCTTTAATGAGCGCCTGCCGCTGACGGGCCTGGCCTTGACCCGGATGGACGGCGACAGCCGCGGCGGCGCGGCGCTGTCCATGCGCTGGGTCACCGGCCTGCCGATCAAATTCCTCGGCGTATCCGAGAAAGTCGACGGGCTCGACGCGTTCGACGCCAAGCGTCTGGCCGGCCGGATTCTGGGCCGCGGCGACATCGTCTCCCTGGTGGAGAAGGCCGCCGCCGAAGTCGATCAAGAGAAAGCTGAACGCCTCGCCAAGAAGATGGCGAAGGGCAAATTCGACCTGGAAGACCTCGCCGACCAGCTGCGCCAGCTTCAGAAGATGGGCGGTCTGGGCGGTCTGATGGGTTTTCTGCCCGGCATGAATAAACAGGCCAAACAGCAAATGGCGGCTGCGGGCATGGACGACAAGATGCTCAAGCGCCAAGAGGCGATCATCCTGTCGATGACGCGCGAAGAACGCGCCAAGCCAGACCTGCTCAAAGCCAGCCGCAAGCGCCGCATCGCCAAGGGTGCGGGCGTTGAGGTGCCGGACGTCAACAAGCTTTTGAAAATGCACCGCCAAATGGCGGACATGATGAAGAAGATGGGCAAGAAGGGCGGCAAAGGCGGCTTCCCGGGCATGCCCGGAATGGGTGGGATGCCTGGCGGGATGCCCCCTGGCGGAATGCCGCCGGGCCTCGATCAGGCCGCATCCGATCTTCTCAAAGGCAACGCGCCAGCGGGCGCAAACCTGCCTGGCCTGGGCGGCCCGACGCCCGGCGGCCTGCCGGGATTGGGCGCACCGGGCGGGCTTACCGGCCTTCCTGGGGGTAAGAAGAAATGACGGTGCTCGCCGCTCTCCTCGCGCAGGCGGTTCTCGCCAATGGCTGCCCGGCTGCGCCGCCGGCAGGCTCGGACTGGGTCGACGAGGTCAACCCGATTGACGCCATCGCGCCTGAGTTTCCGGAGATCGCCCGGGGCCTGGGCTCGCGCGCGGTGTGCTGGGTGAGCTTTGACGTCACCGAACGGGGGCAGCCGGCGAATTTTTGTACCCGCTGCAATGTCGTGATCGACACCGGTCCGACCGAAGCCATGACCCGCGCCGCCGCGCGTTTCACCGGCGACATGCTCGCCCATGAAAGCCGCCTGGCGGTCAGCCAATGGCGGTTCGGACCCGAGCATTCGCCCTATCAGTGCTCGCGTGCGGCCTTCCACTTTTTGCTCGAAGAGCATGATGCAACCGACTTGCCGGCCGATCCGTTGGATGTGCCGTGCCTTGAAATCCAAGCCAGCTAGACACCCAAACACGACCCAAAAGGAAAACCCATGTCTGTGAAAATCCGTCTCGCCCGTGGCGGCGCCAAGAAGCGTCCCTACTACCGCATCGTCGTCGCCGACGCGCGCATGCCGCGCGATGGCCGCTTCATCGAAAAGATCGGCGCCTATAACCCGATGCTGCCGAAGGACCACGAGCAGCGCGTCGTCGTCGACGCCGAAAAGGCCGCCGAGTGGATCAAGAAAGGCGCCAAGCCGACCGACCGCGTCGCGCGCTTCTTAAAGGACGCTGGCGTTTACGAGTGGGCCGCCGGCAACAACCCGAAAAAGGGCGAGCCGGGCGAGAAAGCCAAAGAGCGCGCCGAAGAAAAGGCCGAAAAAGAAGCCGCCAAAAAGGCCGCTGAAGAAGAAGCCGCCGCCGAAGCCGCAGCTGCGGACGAGGCTCCGGCGGAAGAGGCTGCTGCCGAAGACGCTCCGGCTGAAGCAGACGCCTCTGAAGAGGAAAAGTCGGAGTAATCTGACCGCCTCTTACAAAGACAGAAAGGCCGGGTGTTTCGCCCGGCCTTTTTTATTGCGACAGGGCGTCCGGGGCGGTCAGCGCGTTAAACGCGATTGAGCCGTGGAACATCAGCCACGCGGTGATGCCGACGAATTTCGCTGCATCTTCGACCACCGCCACCCAGGCCTGCGCATCGCTGAGCACGACGTCGATCCCCAAGCTCACGCCGAAGCCCGCGATCGCGACGATCAGCAAAGCGCCACCCGGCTCGAACAATCGCCGACGCGCAGGCCAGAGATAAACCACGCCCAACACCGCGTAGACGGCCAGCAAGAGATTCTGCGCCACGCCCAGACGCGGACCGACCGTCTCATGGATCATCAGCGCGTCATCCAGGCCCAACAGGGCCGTCAGGGCGAGTGCTGCGAGGAAGAAGCCCGCTTGGCGATCACCGCGCGCCGCGAGCACCGCTGCGGTCAGCGCGCACAGCCCCGCGGCCATCGCCCACCCGAACACGCCCAGCGTCGACATCGCGCCGAAATAGGCATGGCAGCACGGCGCCGTCTGCGCGGCGGCGAGCGGGTCCAAGAATAGCAGCCGGGCATCCACCCAGGGCTGTACGCCGACGCCGACCGACAAGAGCAGCGCGCCGATCACCGGGCCCCAGAGCACAAGTATTCGCATCACACCTCCAGCTTCGGCGCTGTCGCGAATTCATTTAGAGCCTACATCTCTCGCGCGATTCATAAGCCCGCGCCAATGGGAATCGTTTGAGCCCACATCTTTCTTGTCGCCTCTCGCAAGCGCGATGAGAGCTCGATCCTCGCCTTGCGCCTGGCTCGAGCAGATTGGTGGGCTGGCTTGGTGCCGGTCTTTGTCGCCCGAGGCAGTTTTGGTCGGCCCCTAGAAACCGCAGGCATTCGAGTGATCGGCGGGTCGATCGAGCGCCGGCTCGCCGGCAGTCGCGATGAGCGCATCTCGAAGCGCCGCTTCCCACGTGAAGTAATCATGTCCGGAGGCATAGCAGTAGGTTTCCACCTGCCCGCCCTCGACCCGAAGCTGACCGGCATAGCGGATCGCAGCCGGCAGAAACTCGGTTTCATAGAGGCCGGCGGCGATATGGAAGACGCGCCCGCTGGCCTGAGCGTCCTCAAGGAAGTTGAGATCCGAGAGCGCCGGCGAGGCGGCGATGACATGATCAATCGGCGTTTGCGCCGGAGTGGTGCTCAGCGCGAAGGTCGCTGACGCCGACGCGCCGAAGATCAGCCAGCCCTCATCGGTCACGCGCGCTGGGTAGCGCTCTTTGATCCACGGGATGAAATCTTGCTCGAAGAACGCCATATGCCGGGCGTGCATGTCCGTTTCGGTGGCGGGCACATATTCGTCGGAGCGCGCGAACGGCGTATCCATCCGCGCTTCAAGGGCCACGATCAAAACCGGATCAATCCGCCCTTGATCGATCAACGCCTGGACAATTCGGGCCATGCGAGTGATCGATTGACCATCGGGCAAGATGAGCACGGGAGCCGCTGAGTCGCCCAATTGCGGCGGCTCATAAAGATGGACGTCTCGTTGGATGTCTGAGACCGCATCGAACAGAGTCACGGTTTCGATCTCGACGGCGAGGTCTGCATACGCGACGTCCATACCCGCCGCCTCGCCGCGAAACTCCGCCTGGCCGACGCGCCGCCCTTGGGCATTGAAGCCGTAGAGTACGATTTTGGACTGAGCGAGCTGGGGCAAACGCCATTCCGCCGCCCAGCAATTCTCACCGACTTGGGTGAGCGCGTCGGTGAAGAGCGTGCCGCTCAGATTGAGCGGCCGTTCGTCTGCTTGAAGCGTGACCCGGAGGCGGTCGCCGGACTGGCTGATGGTGAGCGGTTCAGGGGCTTCACACTGCGCAAGAGCGATTGCAGCGTCGTTTGGATCGACGCCGGTCTGACATCCAATGCTCGAACTGCAGGCTCCGCCTTGTGGGACAAAATCCAGCACTTGCGCGCTGGCTGAGCTGGCAAACAGCGCGGCGAGTATTCCCGATATGAAGTTGATCGCCTGTCCTCCCGCGGCGGCGCAACACACGTGACAGGCGCATTCTTCAGGCGCTAACGCAAGCTTCGCAATAGAAAACGGCCGGCGCGCCTCAAGAGGAGGACGGGCGCGCCGGCCGCGAGGAGCGGCGCCGTCAGCTGGATGGCGCCGCTTGAGGGGAGCGGTGTGGCTAGCGGTTGAGCCGGCCCTCGATCAGATCGTCGACGACGCCGGGATCGGCGAGCGTTGAAGTGTCGCCCAAGCTGTCGAACTGGTTCTCGGCGATCTTGCGCAGGATGCGGCGCATGATCTTGCCGGACCTTGTCTTGGGCAGGCCGGGCGCGAACTGCAGGAGATCGGGGCTCGCGACCGGGCCGATCTCCGAGCGCACATGATTGCGCAGCTGCTTGGCGGTGTCGTCGGTGGGCTCAAGGCCGGCGTTGAGCGTGACATAGCAGTAAACGCCCTGGCCTTTGATGTCGTGGGGATAGCCCACGACGGCGGCTTCTGCGACCAGCGGGTGGGAGACCAGAGCGCTCTCAATCTCCGCCGTGCCCAGACGGTGGCCGGAGACGTTCAAGACATCGTCCACCCTTCCGGTGATCCACCAATAACCGTCCTCATCGCGCCGGGCGCCGTCGCCGGTGAAGTAGAGCCCGCGATAGGTGGAGAAATACGTCTCCGCGAACCGCTTATGGTCGCCATAAACGGTGCGCATCTGACCCGGCCAGCTGCCTTTGATGATCAGATTGCCTTCCGCCGCGCCCTCGTCGGGGACCGCATTGCCTTCATTGTCCACCAGGGCCGGCTGGATGCCGAACATGGGGAAGCTGGCCGCGCCCGGCTTCAGCGCATGAGCGCCCGGTAGAGGCGTCATCAGGCAGGCGCCGGTTTCGGTCTGCCACCAGGTGTCGACGATGGGGAGTTTTCCCTTGCCGACGACCCGGTGATACCAGGACCAGGCTTCCGGATTGATCGGCTCGCCCACCGTGCCCAGAAGGCGAAGGGAGGAGAGATCATGCTTCTCCACCGGCTCATCGCCTTCGCGCATGATGGAGCGCAGCGCGGTCGGCGCGGTGTAGAACACATTCACCTTGTGCTTGGCGCAGACCCGCCAGAACCGATCCGGGCCCGGATAGGTCGGCACGCCTTCAAACATCAGCGTGGTGACGCCATTGGCCAGCGGGCCATAGGTCAAATAGGTGTGCCCGGTGATCCAGCCGACATCGGCCGTGCACCAGAACACCTCGCCGCGCTTGACGTCGAAGACCGCATCAAAGGTCAGCGCTGCCCAAAGCAGATAGCCGCCCGTGGTGTGCAGGACGCCCTTCGGCTTTCCGGTGGAGCCTGAGGTGTAGAGGATGAAAAGCGGGTCTTCCGCATTCATCGGCTCGGCCGGGCAGTTGGCGTCGACTTCAAGCGCCAGGTCGTGGTGCCAGAAATCGCGGCCTTCCACCCACGGCACGCTGGCGCCGGTATGGCGCACGCACAAGACCGCGCGCACGCCTTCGACCAGGTCGAGCGCCTTGTCGACATTGGCTTTGAGCGCCACACCCTTGCCGCCGCGCACGCCCTGGTCGGCGGTGACGACGAACTGCGACCCGCAGTCTTCGATGCGGCCGGCCAGCGCTTCCGGGGAGAAGCCGCCGAACACCACGGTGTGAACCGCCCCGATCCGCGCGCACGCCAGCATGGCGTAAGTCGCTTCTGGGATCATCGGCATATAGATCGTGACCCGGTCGCCTTTGCGCACGCCGATCTTCTTGAGCTCATTGGCCATCCGGCACACATGATTGTGCAGCTGGGCGAAGGTGATGGAGTGGTGGAAGCCCGGATTATCGCCTTCCCAGATGATCGCGGTGTCGTTGGCGCGCTCGTCGAGATGCCGGTCGATGCAGTTATGGGCGACGTTCAGCTCACCATCCTCGAACCAGCGAATATGCAGGTCATCGGGGTCCCAGCTGACGTCGGAGATTTTGGTGGGGGTCTTGAACCAATCGAGACGCTGAAGCTCGTCGCGCCAGAACCCGTCCGGGTCCTCCAGCGATCGCTTATACTTCTCCGCATAGACTTTATCGGTGATGGCGCTGCGCGCGGCGTAATCGTCCGGCACCGGGACTAGCGCCGGGGCGCTGCCTGTGGCTTTGGGATTTGATCCGTCCATGGTTCGACCTCCTCTTAGATCGTGAGTGTCGAAACGCTGCGCCGCTTGTCATCGCAGCGCAGCGATCCGGCGGTGGGGTTAGAATGTGTACTTCGTTGACAGGGTGATGCGGCTGATCGTGCCAGAGGTTCCGTTCTCCAGCTCGCGATTGCCGATCATGACTTCGCCGCCGAGGGTCACGCCGCCCGGCAAGGTGGTCAGCAGCGCCGCATAACCAGACTGGACCGAGCGCGTGGCGCCCATGCCGGTCAGGCTGACATCATTATCTGCTTCCAGATAGGAATAGCCGACATTGAAGCGGCGGCTTTCGCCCAGCTCCTGACGCCAGGCGATCAGACCGCCATAGACCGGGATGGCTTCCAGATCGCCGCTGGCGGTCGCGACCGCGCCATTGATGGCGTTCAGGCCGATATAGCGTCCGACGCCTTCACCGGCTGTGGCCGAGAAGCGCAGATCAGAGGTGTCGGTGAGCGACACCCGGCCCTGGACCGAAACGCCCCAGCCGAATGCTTCGCCGTCGATACCGCCAACCTCAGCAGACAGGCGCCGCGCAATGCCGGCGAAGGCGACATTCACGCCGTCGCCGCGCAGATTATAGCGCGCCACCAGATCCGGCATGGCGCCGTCGCCCGCTTCGATCCGGCCGCCGCCGCCAAAGGGCGTGACCGTGGTGTCGGTGTTCTCCAGCGAGGCTTGGAAATTACCGTTGGTGTAGCGGATCTGCGCCTGGCGCACGAAAACCATACCATCAGACAGAGCCAGGAAGCTGGCGCTTTCCGGGATCGCGGCGGTGTTCTGGAAGGTCGACCAATCCTGGCCTATGCGCCAATTGCCCATCTCCGCCCAGGCGACGCGCAGGCGCGGATTATAGGAATTGGACACCCGCTCATTGCCGCCGGGAGAGCCCAGGAAATCGAACTCAAGCCGGCTCTTGATCTCGCCGCGCCCTGTCGGGGTCGAGGTCGCGAAGAAGAAACGCGAGCCCTGGGCGGTGAAGTCGAAATCCGGCTCGCTTTCACCCGAACCGCCGACCGGCGTTGCGCCAGGGATGTAGAAGTCCCGAGTAATCGAGGTGGGCGCCAGATCACCATCGGACACATCGGTGAGATGGGCGTCGATATCGATAAAGCCGCCATAGGTGATATTGGTGTTGCCCGCCATGAAGCCGTTGCCCGGCGGGCTGGCGGCGGCGGTCACTGGTTGGGTTGTCTCACGGGTTTCCAGTGTGACCACACGGTCGACCATGGCGTGATCGCGCTCAGCGCTGCGGGCGCGTTCGGCCTCCAGCTCATTGCGCAATTCCGCAACCATGGCTTCCAGCGCGGCCAGGCGCGCCTCCAACTCTTCAGGGTTGGACGCGGATGCGCCCGCGCTGAGCGCGATGGCGGACACGCCCGCCGCAAGAGTGGTTTTCAAAACAGACTTAAACATCGTGACTTCTCTGCCTCCCGAATGAACCGAAGCGGTCCACGCTCTGTCGCGCCGGTGCTCCGGCGTCTTGGGGCGGCAGTATCGAGAGGCGTGAAGCGCGGCGGTATGCGCCAATGGTCTGAAAAGACCCGATTTCGTGTGCGACTTTTTGGTGAGGCGACGCGGTGTCGCGGTCGGGTTAGCGTGTGACAGTTCTATGGCGTGGGGAGGCGTCCATGGACGCGATGACAAACATGAGCCGCATCGTCTTAGCCGATGACCACCCGCTCTTTCGCGCCGCGCTCGCTGCGGCCGTCGCGCGCGTTGCGCCGGATCGGGCGATTATTGAAACCAACTCGCTGGAAGAAACCGCGACCGCGCTGCAATCGGGTGCGGCCGAGCTTGTGTGTCTGGATCTTCACATGGAAGACAGCACAGGTTTTGTAGGGCTGGCCGAGCTGCGCCGCGCCCATCCCAACATTCCGGTGGTGGTGATCAGCGCCTCGACCGCGCCGGGCGTCGCCTCACGGGCTTTGGAATTTGGCGCCTCTGGCTTTATTCCCAAGACCTCGGGCATGGAGACGTTGTGCGAAGCGCTCACCGCCGTGTTGGACGGCGAGGTCTGGGCGCCGGAAGATGACAGTCCTGAAGCCGACGAAGCCGCCGAAGCGGCCGCCAAGCTGGCCCAGCTGACACCCGCGCAATTGCGGGTCATGCAAGGCTTGGCCGCCGGACGATTAAACAAGCAGATCGCCTATGACATGGGCATCTCGGAAGCGACTGTGAAAGCGCATGTAACGGCGATCTTTAGAAAGCTGGACGTCATCAACCGGACCCAAGCCGTGCTGGTCGCCCAGGCGCTGATTGTCGAACCGCCCGCTGACGGCTGAGGCCCAGCGCCTGCGCGCGTGGACAGCGCGGCTTCTAATCCCTAAACCTTTGCTTTGCTGCGTCGCCGCACCGGCGGCGCGGTTTTTGTTGTCAACCTATCAGTCAAGAAAACGAACCCAGTCATGTCGCAAGACGCTTTTCCCGTAGAAACGCGCCGCCACTCGGCCGCGCACCTGATGGCCGCCGCGATCAAGGATCTTTATCCGACCGCGAAATTCGGGGTGGGACCAGCGACTGAGACTGGATTCTTCTATGACATCGCACTGGATGAGCCGATCACGGTCGAAGACCTGCCCAAGATCGAAAAGCGCATGAAGGAGCTTCGCAAGAAGAAGCACAAATTCGAGCGCGAAGAGGTCAGCGCGGACGAGGCGATTGAATATATGAAGCGCGAAGGCCAGGAGTTCAAAGTCGAACTCCTCGAGCTTCTGCGCGACAAGGGCTCGACCGCGATCGCCAAGGAAACAGGCGATGAGTCCGTGGTCGGCGACGATGGCGAGGCCACGATCACGTTTTTCCGCACGGGCGATTTCGTCGACTTGTGCCGCGGCCCGCACGTGAACCATTCCGGCCAGGTCGGTGAGTTCAAGCTGCGCTCGATCGCGGGCGCGTATTGGCGCGGCGACGCTAAGAACGCCCAGCTTCAGCGTATCCATGCGCTCGCCTTTGAAACCAAGGACGAGCTCAACGCGGAGATCACGCGCCTGGAGGAACAAGCCAAGCGCGACCACCGCAAGATCGGCCGCGAGCTTGGGCTTTATGCCTTGTCCGAAGAGGTCGGCGCCGGCCTTCCGCTCTGGCTGCCTAATGGTGCGGTTCTGCGCGACGAGCTCGAGCATCTCGCGCGGGTGACCGAGCATCGCGCAGGCTATAAGCGCGTGTTCACGCCGCACATCACTAAAGGCGAGCTTTATCAATGCTCCGGCCACCTGCCCTACTACGCCGAGGACATGTATGCGCCGATCAAGATTGATGAGCAGGACTTCTATCTGCGGCCGATGAACTGCCCGCATCACCATATGGTGTTTGCGCAGGATCAGTATTCCTATCGCGATCTGCCGGTGCGGCTGACCGAATATGGTCAAGTCTATCGCTATGAAGCCTCAGGCGGTCTGTCCGGCCTGATGCGCGTGCGCGGCTTCTGTCAGAATGACGGCCATATTTATTGCCGGAAGGACCAGGCCAAGGACGAGTTTGTCGCGGTGATGCACATGCACGCCGACTATTACAAGCTGTTCGGCATTGAAGACTTCTGGATGCGGCTGTCGCTGCCGGACATGGATAATCTGGACAAATATGTCGACGACGCCGACGGCTGGCGCGAGGCCATGTCCATCCTCAAAGCCGCGATGGATGAGTCCGGCTATCCCTACACGGAAGTGGAAGGTGAAGCGGCGTTCTACGGGCCAAAAGTGGACTTCATGGTGAAGTCCGTCGTCGGCACTGAATACGCCATCTCGACCAACCAGCTCGACTTCATCGCCGCCAAGCGCTTCAACCTGGTCTACACGGCCGATGACGGCTCCAAACAACATGTCTATGTGCTGCACCGCGCGCCGCTGGGCAGCCATGAACGCTTCGTCGCCTTCCTGATCGAGCACTATGCCGGCAAATTCCCGACCTGGCTGGCGCCGGTTCAGGCCATGGTGATCCCGATTGCGGACCGCCATGAAGACTACGCGACCAAGGTCAAGGACCAGCTCTATTTCTCCGAGGTCGCCACGGTGAACACCGGCGTGCGCGCCGAGGTGGACCTGGCGTCAGACCGCATGCAGAAGAAGATCCGCAACGCCCAGAACCGCCAAATCCCCTACATGCTGGTGGTCGGCGATGACGAGGCGGAAGCCGGCACCGTCGCCGTACGCCATCGCGACCATGGCGATCTGGGTGTGATGAGCGTCGACGCGCTGATCGAACGCATCGCCCAAGAGCAGCGGTCGCGCGCGGATCTCGGCAAGCCGGAATAGGCTGAATGCCCGTCCCTCCCCCTTGTGGGGAGGGTGGGCCGAAGCGGCAGCTTCGGATCGGGTGGGGGTAGAGCCTCTCGGGAAGCCCAACGCTTTGCGATCTCCACCCCACCCGTCCGCTGACGCGGACACCCTCCCCATCAAGGGGAGGGATGACGATGGGTCGCGCTCCGTCTCTAACCCCTTGACCCCACAACGCACTCAGGTTTACCCCTAGCCCCGCGACGGTTCTCCCGCGAGGGAGCGAAGAGGGAACACCGGTGCGGCTTTGTTTAAAGCCAAGTCCGGGGCAGTGCCCGCTACTGTGAGCAGTGAGCCTTTGCGCCATACGCCACTGGGAAACCGGGAAGGCGGCGCGAACCCGGCGATGATCTGCAAGCCAGGAGACCTGCCGGCGCGGTCGCTCGTTCGCGGCGCGGGTACACGCCGGCCAGACGCGGAAGTCTTCCGTTTGAAGCGACGTCATGCGCGTGAGCCGGGCTGTCCCGTTGCGCTTTGTGTCGCTTTTTGGCCCGTCCCGCTCACGGCGCGCCGTTTTTGAACGGGAAGACCCATGTTCAAGACCTCCACCAGCGCGTTGGCGCTGGCTCTCAGCGCCATCGGCGCGCCGGCCCTGGCTGACGACGTCGTCTTAGTCACCACGACGCGCGTCGCTGCGGACGCGGAAACCCTGCCCGCCTCAGTCACCGTGATCGACCGTGAGCAGATCGAGCTGGAAGGCGTCACCACCCTCGCCGACCTGCTCACCAGCGTGCCGGGGGTGCAATCGGTCCAGTCCGGTCCGGCCGGCTCTTTGACGAGCGTCTTTATTCGCGGGTCGAACGCCAAGCACGCCCTGGCGCTCTATGACGGCATCCGGATCAATGACGCCAGCTCGGCGACCGGCGTGTTCAACTTCGGCTCCGACACGCTGGGCGACGCCGGGCGGGTGGAGATCGTACGCGGACCCCTGTCCTCCATCTATGGCTCCGACGCGGTGGGCGGCGTGATCAACATCCTGCCCCGCGCCTTTCCCGAACAGGGCTTTTCCCCAGAAGCCTCGCTGGAAGTGGGTGAGCTGGAGACTGTGCACGTCGGCGCCGGATTCGGTTATGGCGCAGACAACTGGCGCCTTAGCGCGTCGACCGAGCATTTGATCACCGAAGGCTATGACGTCACGCCGGCGCGCATCGCCGCGGCCAACGGCGATCCAGACGGCGCCGAAATCAGCTCCGTCACCCTGCGGGGCGAAGCCGATCTCGCCGACAGCGTTCAGATTGATGCCCTCTATCGCTGGCGCCAGAGCGAGGTTGAATTCGACACTTTCTCTGGCGGCCTGTCTGGCTTCCAGCGCGCTGACGATCCGGACCTGGAGAGCGAAGACAAGCTTGAGGTCTGGGCGCTCGGTCTGACGCACGTCGCCGACACCGTGGAAACCCGCCTACGCGCGGGTCAGGTCAGCACCACGCTCGACAGCTTTAACGGCGTCGCCCTCACTGACACCTATGAAAGCAAGCGCGACTTCGCCGAGGCGCATGCCACTGTCCGGCCGGGCGGCGACCTCCAGCCCGTTTTCACCGTCGGTGTCGATTGGCGCGATGAGAGCATCGACACGGACACGGCGTTCAACGCGCCGCTTAGCGTGAGCGAGGACGTCCTGTCGGCTTATTTGATCGGTCAGGCCGAAGCGGGGCCGATAATCGCCACCGCCTCGATCCGGCATGACGATTACGAGGCGTTTGGGGGTCAAACCACCACCAATCTGGGCGCGGTTTGGCGTCTCGATGCGCTGTCGACCCGCCTGCGGGCGAGCTGGGGCACAAGCTTTAAGGCGCCGACCCTGTCGGAGCGCTTTGCGAGTTCCTTCTTCGTGACACCCAATCCGGACCTGCTGCCGGAGGAAGGCGAGAGCGTCGAGCTCGGCTTCGACACCACCTTGGATCTGGGTGAGCGCGAGGACTCCCTACGCTTCGGCGCTGCGTGGTATGACGGCGAGATCGAAAACCTCATCGAAAACGTGTTCGACTTCACGACCTTCACCGGGACCAACCGGAATATCGGCCAAGCCGATCTGACCGGCTGGGAAGCCTATGTGGCGCTCACCCCCATCGACCGGCTGGAGCTTCAACTCGATTACACCCATACCGACGCCACGGATGCGGACACGGGCGACGCCTTGTTGCGCCGCCCCGAGCATGCGGCAAGCGCCAGCGCCAGCTGGCGGGCGAGCGAGCGATTGACGCTCAACACTCGGATCACGCACACCGGCGAGCGGCTGGACGTCACCTATGACGACGCCGGCTTTTTCGTCAGCTCGGCCGGCGAGGTGGAGTCTTACCAGCTGGTCGATCTGGCCGGTCAGTATGATGTCGCCGAGGGCGTTCAGCTCTTCGCAACGGTCCGCAATGTCTTCGACGAAACCTATGAGCAGCCGGCCGCCTTTGCGGGTGCGCCGCGGACGGTGTCGGTGGGCGTGCGATGGCGGCCCTAGGCCTTCTCGCCGCGACGCTTTCAGGGTTCGCCTTGGCTTCCGCCGAGGCGGGCCCGCCGCGCGTGGTGTCGCTGGATTTCTGCGCGGATCAATTCGTCCTCGCGCTTAGCGATCGGGCGGACATTCTGGCGGTGTCGCCCCAAGCCGACGACGCCCACTCCGCCTTGCGTGACCGGGCGGAGGGATTGCCTCAACTGCGCGCCACCGCCGAAGACGTGCTCGCGCTTCAGCCTGATCTCATTGTGCGCAGCTATGGCGGCGATGCCCGGACGTTGGCCTTCTTCGAACGGGTCGGCCTTACCGTCCATCAGATCGGCTTCGCTGGAGACTTTGACGGCATCCGGGCCGCGCTGCGCGACACCGCAAACGCCTTGGGCCAAACCGATCGCGGCGAAACGCTGATCGCGGCCATGGACGCCGAGCTCGCCGCAGCGCCGCGCCGCAACGGGACCGCCGCGCTGTATCTTACGCCCGCGGGCGCAACGACAGGGTCGGGCACCTTAATCGACGCGACACTCGCGGCGGCCGGGTTGAACAACGCCACGCCTGGCGCCGGCTGGCGCAGCCTGCCGCTGGAAGAGATCGCCCAGCAAAGCCCGGATCTTGTCGTGACGGCGTATTTCGAGGATCTCAGCGCCGCCCCCGACGGCTGGGCGGTCGCCAGTCACCCGGTCTTCCGCCGCCTGATCGCCGACACGCCGCGCCTTGATCTCGACGGCGCTCAGATCTCTTGCGGCACCTGGATGCTCGCAGATGCCGCTGCAGACCTTCGCGCCGCCGCCGAGAGCCACGCCGCGCCATGACCCCAACCCGCCTCCTTCTCGCCCTTGGCGGCGCAAGCCTCCTCACACTGTTCCTGGCGGCGCTCAACGGCACCGCTGCGCTGAGCGTGGCGGACACGCTGGCGGCGCTCTTCGGCGTAGGGGACGCCACCCACCAGGTCATTGTCTGGGAAATCCGGATGCCCCGGGCGTTGGCCGCCTTCCTCACCGGCACCGCGCTTGGCGCCAGCGGCGCCGCGTTGCAGGGCCTGCTTCGCAACCCGCTCGCGGACCCCGGCGTGCTGGGCGTCTCCGCCAGCGCCTCGCTCGGCGCCGTCATTGCGTTGTATTTCGGACTGGCGGCAATTTCCGCCTTCGCCCTGCCCGCCCACGCCCTGATCGGCGCGCTCGCGGCCACCGCCCTGCTTGCGGTGCTTGGCGCCGGGCGTCTGGGGCCGGTCGGATTGATCTTGGCGGGCGTGGGTTTGTCCAGCTTCGCCGGGGCCTTGACCGCGCTGACCATCAATCTGGCGCCCAACCCCTTCGCGCTGGCCGATCTGATCACCTGGATGCTGGGGTCGGTCGCCAACCGCTCCTGGGTGGATCTGGGCTTCGCCGCGCCGTTCTGGATCGCCGGCGGCGCACTGCTGGTCCTGGCGGCGCCAGGTCTGCGCGCCCTCAGCCTCGGCGAGGAGACCGCCGCCAGCCTCGGTGCGGATGTCGGCCGCGTGCGCCTGCTCACCGTCTTGGGGACCGCGCTGTTGACCGGCGCATCTGTCGCCGTCGCCGGGGTGATCGGTTTTGTGGGCATCGTCGCGCCGCACTTGATCCGGCCTTTCGTCAAGCACGACCCAGCGCGCCTGATCTGGCCCAGCGCCTTGGTGGCCGGCATCCTGTTGACCCTGGCGGATCTGGCGCTGCGCCTGGCGCCGCTGGATCAGGAATTGCGCCTGGGCGTCATGGCCGCCTTGATCGGCGCCCCGGCTTTTATCTGGATCGCCGCGCGCAATCGGGGGATCGGCCGATGAGCGTGTTGTCCCTCACCGACCTGTCCGTCCAGCTGGGCGCGCGCCAGGCCTTGGAAGCAGTCACGCTGACGGTGCAGCCGGGCGAATGCGTCGCGCTGGTCGGCCCCAACGGCGCGGGCAAG
Source organism: uncultured Oceanicaulis sp. (assembly GCA_964484345.1). Lineage (GTDB taxonomy): Bacteria > Pseudomonadota > Alphaproteobacteria > Caulobacterales > Maricaulaceae > Oceanicaulis. The sequence goes on from CAZAGE010000005.1 coordinate 21,419, forward strand.
ACGACGCTTTTACGCGCCGGGTTGGGCCTGATCCCCTTCACCGGCGAGGCGACATTGTCCGGCGATCCGGTCGCGCCGATGCCGCCAGCGGCGCGGGCCCGGCGCGCGGCTTATCTGGCGCAAGAGCGATCGATCGCCTGGTCGCTGCTAGGCGGAGACTTGGTGGCGCTGGGCCGTTATGCCTGGGGCGGCGGCCGAGCCTACGACGAGCTCGGCGCACCCGACCGCGCCGCCGTCGACACGGCGCTCGAAAGAGCCGACGCGACCGCTCTGAGAGACCGGCCTGTGCAACAGCTTTCCGGCGGCGAACAGGCCCGACTTCACCTGGCCCGGCTCTTGGCGTCCAGCGCGCCTCTCTTGGTCGCAGACGAACCTGCCGCCGCGCTGGACCCCCGCCATCAGCTCGACGCGCTGGCCGCCCTGAAAGCGGAAACGGAAAACGGCTCCGCGGTGCTGGTGGCGCTTCATGACCTCGCCTTGGCCGAACGCTTCGCCGACCGCATCGCTGTCTTGCAGGCCGGGCGGCTGGTTGCGCTTGGGCCGGCGCAAAGCGTGCTCGATGACGCTGTGCTCAAACAGGTTTTCGGCGTGACCCGGCGCAGCGATGGCGGGTTTGATCCGGCCTGACCGGCGCGCCGTCGAGATCTCCGCCGCACCAAGACCTCACGCAATCCGTCGCAGGGTCGAAACCTTTCCTTCAGGGTAAAGTCCATCCCACTTCGCCATCCAAGGGAGGACAGACATGATCCGTATCTTCACCACGTTCGCCTTCGTGATCGCCCTCGCGACCGCAACTGCCACACCTTCAGCGCTTGCAGCTCATTCAGACCAGCATGCCGCAGAGGAAAACCAATCGGTCGTCATTCATCTCAGCCATTTCACGGATGATCTGCACGCCGCCTTCATGGCGCTGAATATCGGCACGATGCTTCTCGAAAGCGGGGAAGCGGACGTGACCTTGTTCCTCGATCTTGAGGGCGTCCGCCTTGCCGATTCGGGATCGCGCAGCGACCTCGCCTGGGGCGATAGCGGCGGCATCGGCGAGGCGTATGACGGTTTTGTCGCCGCCGGCGGCTCGGTGATGGTCTGCCCCCATTGCGCCGAGCAGGCCAGTGTCGACGCGGACAATTTGCGCGAAGGGGCGCAGATGGCGACGCGCGAGGGCATCGCCACCCTGTTCCTGAGTGCGGACAAAGTGATCGATTACTGACCTTTATCGGCCTGATCTGTTCCAGAGGCGCAAGATGCGCCGGGCAGGGCCGGGCTGAACCGCGCGCGCCGGCGCTTGGCCCAACGCGCCTAGGATGGGCCTGTTCTCAAACAGGTGTTTGGGGGTGCGCCGGCGCGACGATGGCGGATTTGATCCAGCCTGAGGCCTACCAGGAAAACCCGGTCGCGATGGTTGAAGCGTCGCGGCGATAGCGAGGGGCGTCGTCGCCGCTCCAGCCCAAGCCATCCGGGAAGCGCAGCTCTATGCCCGCCAGGGTCGCCGGATCAAACAGCTTCATATTCACCCCCACCCGATCAGCCTGGGGGCGGTCGGCCGTGTACGCCTGCGTGAGCTCCCAATGGGTTGCGGCCCCGCAGCGGGGACAAAAATGGACTTCGACCGCCGGGGCCTCCATGTCGTTGCGGGTCACGCCCTTTGTGTCGCCCTCAATGGTGACGGCGGCGGCGGGGAAATAGCCCCAAGCGGCGCCTGACTTACGACAAAGCGTGCAGTTGCAATCATTTATATAGGTCGGCTTGTCGCCAAGCCTGACCGTCACCGCCCCGCAGATACACCGTGCCCGCATTGGCTCATTCCTTATCTCCATCCCAGACTAAGCGAGCAGGCGAAGGCGCGAAACCACCTTCGACCAATGTCGGGCTAACCCTCAAGCGGGCCGCCTGACACCCTGCCTGATGACCGGGAAACCGGCAAAACAGCTAGGGAGGAGCGCGCTATGGCGACTTCTGAATTTCATCCCGGGGACGACGCGCAGGCCTCCGGCGAACACAATATCACAGAGAGCGCCTTCAAGGCGTACTGGCGCGAGAACCTGACCTTGATGGGCGTGCTGCTGTCGATCTGGTTCGTGGTGTCTTTCGGCGCGGGCATCTTGTTCCGCGATTTCCTGGACCAATTCACCATCGGCACCGCGCCTATGGGGTTCTGGTTCGCTCAACAAGGCGCGATCTACGCCTTTGTGATCCTCATCTTCGTCTACTCCGCCCTGATGCACCGCATCGAGCGCAAGTATGACGTCGACGACGACGAAGGCTAAGGGAGGCTGATATGGACACCATTATGGGTCTTACGCCGACCATGTTCTGGACGGCGTTATTCGTGATCGGAACCTTCGGTCTCTACATCGGCATCGCCGTCTGGGCCCGGGCCGGTTCGACTGACGATTTCTATGTGGCCGGGCACGACGTGCATCCGGTTTTCAACGGCATGGCCACCGCCGCAGACTGGATGAGCGCCGCCTCCTTCCTGTCCATGGCCGGCATCATCGCGTTTTCCGGCTATGACGGCTCGGTCTACCTGATGGGCTGGACCGGCGGCTATGTGCTGCTCGCCCTGCTGCTCGCGCCTTACCTGCGCAAGTTCGGCAAGTTCACCGTGCCCGACTTTGTCGGCGACCGGTATTATAGCCAGGCCGCCCGTATCGTTGCGGTGATCTGCGCGCTGTTCATCTCGTTTACCTATATCGCCGGGCAGATGCGCGGCGTGGGGATCGCGTTTTCCAACTTCCTGCACGTGCCGATCGAAGTCGGCGTCATCGTCGGCGCGATCATCGTCTTGTTCTACGCCGTGCTGGGCGGGATGAAGGGCATCACCTACACCCAGGTGGCGCAGTATTGCGTGCTGATCTTCGCCTTCATGGTTCCGGCGATCTTCCTGTCGCTGCAAATCACCGGCACGCCGATCCCGCAGCTGGGCTTCATTGGTTCCACCGCTGAAGGCGTTCCGCTGCTGCAGAATCTGGACAACACGCTGACCGATCTGGGCTTTAGGGCTTACACCGAAGGCTCGAAGGCGACGATCGACGTGTTCGCCATCGCGCTGGCGCTGATGGTCGGCACGGCCGGTCTGCCGCACGTGATCATCCGCTTCTTCACCGTGCCCAAGGCGTCTGACGCCCGCAAGTCGGCCGGTTGGGCGCTGATCTTCATCGCCATCCTGTACACCACGGCTCCGGCTGTGGCGGTGTTCGCGCGCTCCAACTTCATCGACACGGTCAATGAAAGCGCCTGGTCGGAAGAGGCTGCGGCCAATCCGTCCGTCCGCGGGGCGATTCCGGAAGGCGGCACGCCGGCCTGGTTTTATAACTGGCGCGACACCGGTCTTCTCAATGCAGAAGACAGAAATGGCGACGGCCTGATCCAGTATCGTGCCGATGCGGCGACCAATGAGGTCACTCAGCTGGATCGCGACATCTTCGTGCTGGCCAACCCTGAAATCGGCGGCTTGCCCGCCTGGGTGATCGGCCTGGTGGTCGCCGGCGGCCTGGCTGCGGCGCTGTCAACGGCTGCAGGCCTGCTGATGGTGATCTCCTCAGCGGTGTCTCACGACCTGTGCCGGAAGGTGTTGTTCAAGAATATGAGCGACACCCAGGAACTGCTGACCGCTCGGGTGGCGGCAGTGGCGGCGGTCTTGATCGCCATCTATGCCGGCATCAACCCGCCCGGCTTCGTGGCCGCCGTTGTGGCGTTCGCCTTCGGGCTGGCCGCGGCCAGCTTCTTCCCGGCGATCTTCCTGGGCATTTTCTGGAAGCGGATGAATAAGGAAGGCGCGATCGCGGGCATGTCCGTCGGTCTGTTGTCGACCGCAGCGTACATCATCCACTTCAAGATCGGCTTCTCTTCGGCGGTGATCGGCGTGTGCGCCCTGATCCTCGCGATTGCGGCCACCGTGCTCTACTTCGGTCTGCGCAGCGAAAGCGGCGCCCGCGCCCCGCTGTTCGCGGCGATCGGGCTGGGCGTCGTGGCGGTGCTGGGCCTGGTCGGCGTCCTGCCGAGCTTTGCGACAGGCACGACCGAGCAGTGGTTCATGGGCATCTCGCCGGAAGGCTTCGGCACGGTGGGCATGATCCTCAGCTTCACGGTCTCGATCGTGACGGCTCTGGCCACAAAGGCTCCGCCGCAAGAGGTCCAGGACATGGTGGAGGAGATTCGCATCCCGTCCGCCAAGGCTCATGTGAGCCACGGTCCAGCCGAATAAGTCGACCACACCTCAACCTGGAAGCGGCGGCTGGAAACAGCCGCCGCTTTTTTCTTGTCCTCCGGCACGTCCGTGCCGTCGGGCGCGACGTTCGCCCCCTCACCCGGCTTCAACCGCTCGAGATCGTCGCTAAGCTCTTGCTGCGCTGGCTGTCAGTAAGCTTGGCTCTTCGAAGCCGAAGGCTTCGCAAGGCGAACAGCCGCCCGCAGCGAAGATGAGCTTGCTCATCAAGAGCGAGGAGCGAAGCCGCGGAGGCGGCTGAGCATCAGAAATAACCGCGACCGTGCGCCGCAAGACCCCACTGATGCTCCGGGTATAAACTCCTTCGCCAAGCGCAGGGGCGAACGACCCCGCATAAGCGCGGGGAGGAGGATCGCCCTTGGGGCTGTCCACAACACTGGTCATCCTGGGCGCCTGGGTCGTGATCCTGTTCGCGCTGGCCTTTTGGGGCGACGCCAAGGCGGGACGCCTCGACAAGGCGCCTCAACGGCGGGCCTGGCTCTATGTCTTCGGGCTGGGCGTTTATTGCACCAGCTGGACGTTTTACGGCGCCGTCGGCGACGCCGCACGCAACGGCTGGGACTACCTACCGATTTATCTAGGTCCCGCCCTGGTTTTCCTGCTGGGCTTTAACATCGTGCGCCGCTTGGTCCGCCTGGGCCGCGAGCATAATACCGGATCCATCGCGGACTTCCTGTCCGCCCGCTATGGCAAGTCGGCGGCCGTTGGCGCGCTGGCCGCCGGCGGGCTTTTGCTGGCGGTCATCCCCTATATCGCGCTGCAGCTGAAAAGCGCCGCCTCGGCCTTTTCCCTGATGACCGGCGGGGATGCGGGCGGTCTGGGCTGGAGCATCCCCGCCGCCATCGCTTTCGCCGCCTTCGCCATCCTGTTCGGCCAGCGCAAAGCTGACGCGGCCGAAGGTAATCGCGGCCTGGTGCTGGCGGTGGCGGCGGAAAGCCTGATCAAGCTGCTCGCCATGGCGGCGGTCGGCGTGTTTGCGGTGTTGATCTGGCGGCAAACCCCGCCCGAGATGCGCGCCACCGTGCTGGACGCCTCGCCGCTTTTCCAGGGCGGGATGGACTTCCGCTTCATCGTGCTGACCATCCTCGCGGGCTTCGCTGCGCTGACCCTGCCGCGCCAGTTTCACATGATGGTGGTCGAGACCCGAAAGCCGGAGGACGTCACCCTCTCCCGTTTCGCCTTCCCCGCTTATCTTGCGATCGTCGCGCTGGTCGCGCCGCCGGTGGCGCTCGCCGGCGCGAGCGTGCTGAACGGCTCGGATCCGGACGCCTATGTGCTCGCCCTGCCCCTGGCGATGGGCGCGGAAAGCCTGGCCATGCTCGCCTTCATCGGCGGCTTTTCGGCGGCGGCGGGCATGGTCACGGTCGCAGCGCTCGCCATGTCGACCATGCTGGTGAACGATCTCGCCGCGCCGCTCTTGCTGCGCGCCAAGCTGTCCGCCGCGCGCGGTTTCGCCTCCAGCCTCCTGCTCTGGCGACGCCTGGCGGTGATCGGATTGGTGGGTGCAGCGCTGCTGTTCCAGCTGGGTATGGACCGATCAGTGGCGCTCGCCGGAATTGGGCTGGTCGCGTTCGCGGGCGCCGCTCAGCTCGCGCCTGCGCTTTTGCTCGGCCTCTACTGGCGGCGCGCCAACCGGGCCGGCGCTCTCGCCGGCATGGGGACCGGTCTCGCGCTTTGGCTCGTCTTGATCCTTGCGCCCACCTATGCCGGCCTCACCCCGCCGGCGCCGGCGGGCCTAGATCCCTTCGCCTTCGCGAGCGCACTCTGCCTGATCGCCAACACGCTGGCCTTCATTATCGCCGTGGCTTTCTCCTCGATCGGGCTGGTCGATCAGATGCAGGCCGACGCCTTCACGGGCCGCGGCGGCGCCCCCGCGCAAACCGCCCATGGCGCCCGAGTCTCGGACTTGGACTCGGTTTTGACTCGCGTGCTCGGCGGGCGAGAGGCCGCGATCACCATGGGCGAATTGTCCCGAACCGTCGGCCGCCCCCTCAATCCCGGCGACACCCCGACGCCGGCGGTCATCAGCCTGGCCGAAGCGCGCCTCGCCCGCGCGCTCGGCGCGGCCTCGGCGCGCATCTTGATGACGCGCGTGCTCACCGGCGCCCGGGTCAGTCCCGGCGACGTCGTAACGCTGATCGATGAAACGGCGGAGAAGCTGCGTAGCAGCCATAATCGGCTTGAAGAGAGCGAGCGTTCGATCCGCTTCTACACGGACAATCTGCCGGCCCTGCTCAGCTATGCGGATCGGGACTACAAGCTGCGCTTCGCCAATAAGGGCTATCTCGACTTTTTCGAGTTGTCAGAAGACGCCATCGGCAAACCGCTCGCCGCCTTCATGACCCAGGATGAATATGAATTGCGCCGGCCGCATATGGAGGCGGCGCTCAACGGCGATCGGCAGGTGTTCGACATATCCCGGCGCAATGGCGGCGGCCGTCGACGGTCCTGGCAGGTCGTCTACCAGCCGCGCATCGAAGACGGCCAAGTAGTCGGCTTCTTCGGCGTCTACCAGGACAACACGGCGCGACGGGAAGCCGAAGAAGGCCTCAAGCGCGCCTATGAAACCCTGGAGACCCGGGTCGAGGAGCGCACCGCGGCCCTAAAGGCGGAAAGCGAGGCGCGTCTGGCGCTGGCCAAGGATCTTGAGCATGCGCGCCAGGCCGCAGAAGCGGCGACCCAGTCGAAAACGCGCTTCCTCGCCGCGGCGAGCCACGATTTGCTCCAGCCCTTGTCCGCCGCGCGCTTGTTCGCCGGAGCGCTGGAGGAAGACCTGAAAGACGGGTCGGACGGTCAGGCCAAGCTCGCCCAGCGTATTGAGCGTTCGATCGACCACGCCGACCGGCTGCTGCGCGCCTTGCTGGATATCTCACGCCTGGACGCTGATGGCGTGACGCCGCGCCAAAGCGTGTTTTCCTTGGGCGAATTGATGCAGGAGACCGCCGCGCAATTCATCCCCGCGGCGGAAGCGAAGGGCTTGAAGCTGCGGGTCGCGCCGTGCCGCCTGGCCGTGTTCTCCGATCGCGGCCTGATGACCAGCGTCTTGCAGAACCTGATCTCCAACGCCGTGCGCTACACCAATTCCGGGACGGTGCTGGTCGGCGCCCGCCGGCACGGCGACACGGTAAGGCTTCAAGTCATCGACACCGGCCCCGGCGTTCCCGAAGAGCGCCAGCGCGACATCTTCAAGGAATTTGAGCGCGGCGCGAACGCGGATCAGACCGACCGAGGCTTGGGTTTAGGCTTGGCGGTGGTTGATCGCATCTGCACCACGCTGGGCCATAAGCTGCGTCTCCAATCCAAGGAGGGTCATGGCTCGACCTTTGAAGTCACCCTCCCCCGCGCCGCGTCCAAGCCCAGCGCCAAACGCGCCGTGCGCCGCCGCGCCGAGGCGCTGGATGGCCTTAAAGTGCTGTGTCTGGATGACGAAACGCCGGTGCTGGAGGCGACGGTTGCGCTGCTGCAACGCTGGGGCTGCGACGCGCGCGGCGCGCGCGACGACGCCAGCGCCAAGGCCGCCTTTAACGGCACGACGCCGGACGTGGTCCTGCTCGACTTTCAGCTGGAGAACGGTCAGACCGGCCCCGGCGTCTATGAAGGCCTGTGCGAACGCTGGGGCAGCGAACCGCCCGGCGTCTTGATCACCGCCGAGCGCGGCCGGGATGCGGAAGCCGCCGCCCGGGAGGCGGGTCTGGACCTGATCCAGAAACCCGCGCCGCCCGCCGTGCTTCGAGCGACGCTGGCGAGTTTGAAACGCAAGACGAAAGAGCCCGTCACGAAATAGAGCAAGTGGTGTCTCGCCCCGTTTACGGGGGGAGTGGCCCGAAGGGACGAGGGAGGCTTGGCAAGCGGAGCGCTGCCCCCTCCGTCCGCGTCGCGGACACCTCCCCCGTAAACGGGGGAGGACATCGCATAGCGCCGATAAGTGAGGCCTAAACCGAGACCGAGTGCTTGACAGGCGCAGTCGCCAGATAGGCGTCGAACGCCGCCGCGGCGAGACGGGCCAACGGCTTGTAGGCCGGGTCAACCGACAGCCTCGCACCAGTACGTGTCACGATGCCCGCGGCCTCAAGCTCGTCCACATCAAAGCTTGGCGCGGGCAAGCCATGGGCGGCGGCGATGCCGGCGGCGTCCACTTTGAGATCCGTCATGACCCGCTCGATAATCGCTCGGCGCATGACGTCTTCAGCGGTCACCCCGACCCCGCGCGCGATCGGCAACTCGCCTGCCACAACGGCGTCGCGCCAGGTGCGCACATCCGTGATGTTCTGAACATAACCCGCCGGGCTTTCGCCGATAGCCGAGGCGCCCAGGCCGATCATCGTGCAGGCTTTATCGGTGGTATAACCTTGGAAATTCCGCTTCAAGACGCCGGCGTCGAGCGCCCGTGTCATGGGATCATCCGGCAGAGCATAGTGGTCGATGCCGATCGCGCGATAGCCGCTGGCCATCAAGGCCTGATCCATGGCGTCGGCCTGGTCGATGCGAGTTTCCGGACCGGGCAGATCCTCATCCAGGATCAGCTTTTGGTGCGCCATCATGTGGGGCACGTGGGCATAGCCGAACACGGCCAAGCGGCTGGGCTTGAGAGCCGCCGCGGCCTCGGCACTGGCGCGGGCGCTTTCCACCGTCTGCTTAGGCAAGCCGTAGAGCAGGTCCGCGTTGATCTTGGTCACGCCCGCCTCACGCAGGCGATTAAAGGCCGCTTCAACCAGCTCGAAGGGTTGGATGCGGTTGATGGCGGCCTGCACGGCCGGGTCGAAGCTCTGCACGCCGGTGCTGGCGCGGGTGAAGCCGTTGCGGCCGAGCGCTTCAGCGTCCTCGCGGGTGAAGTGGCGCGGATCGATCTCGATGGAGAGCTCGGCGTCGCTGACGAAGTCGAAACGGTCACGGACCGCCCCCATCAGCTGGTCGATTTGGGCCGGGGTGAGGATCGCCGGCGTGCCGCCGCCAAGCGCCAGGTGGGACACCGTCATGCGCGCCGGCAAGCGATCCGCCACCAGCGCCAGCTCAGCCAGCAGCGTCTCCAAATACGCCTCCACCGGGCCAGCTTTCGTGGTCGCCCGCGTGTTGCAGCCGCAATACCAGCACAGGCTCCGGCAATAGGGTACGTGGAGATATAGGGAGACGGGCTTGCCCGGATCCAGCTGATGCAGCCAATCGCCATAAACCGCACCCGTCACGCCCTCATGGAAATGGGGGGCTGTGGGATAGCTAGTATAGCGCGGGCTGCGCCGAGCGGCGAAAGCAAGCAGGGTGTCGCGGCGAGAGGCCATGGCGTATTTCCATATTTTCTTTCTGGTTTTTTGCACGCTCACGAAACGCCTTACAAGGGACAGCATCGCCGCAGGCGGACTTGCCGCACGGCGTTTCGCCCGCTAGGTCGCGTTCCATGACCAGCGCAGCCCCGAAAAAACCCCGCAAGACCAAGCGCCGCTCGCCGGGCCTTAATCGCGAGCAAGCCGAAGAGCTTTACGCGCGCCTGGCCGAAGTGCGCCCCGATCCCAAGACCGAGCTGGATTATCATTCGCCCTTCACCCTGGTGGTGGCGGTGGCCTTGTCTGCTCAAGCGACCGATGTGGGGGTCAATAAGGCGACCAAGAAGCTGTTCGCCGCAGCGGATACGCCGGACGCCATGTTGGCGCTGGGCGAAGAGGGCGTGCGCGAGCACATCAAGACGATCGGCCTGTTCCGCAACAAGGCCAAGAATGTCATCGCCCTGTCCAAGATGATCATTGAGGAGTTTGGCGGCGAAGTGCCGCAAACCCGCGACGAGCTGGTGCGCCTGCCCGGGGTGGGCCGCAAAACCGCGAATGTGGTCCTCAACGAAGCCTTCGGCCAGCCCACCATCGCGGTCGACACCCATATCTTCCGGGTCGGCAACCGCACTAAGCTGGCGCCGGGCAAAAATCCCGATGAGGTCGAGGAACGGCTGGAGCGGATCACCCCGGAGGCGTATCTAAAGGGCGCGCATCACTGGCTGATCCTGCACGGGCGCTATGTCTGCAAGGCGCGCACGCCGGAATGCTGGCGCTGCGAGATTGCGGATATCTGCAAGTTCAAAGACAAGACGCCCGCTCCAAAGAAAGGGCAGCCCAGATCATGACCGCACCCGCCGTTTATCTTGAAGTTTCAGGGGTCACCGCCCAGCTGGTCCTGAACAAGCCGAAAAAGCGCAATGCTCTATCGGAAGCGATGTGGCGCGCGATCCCGGAGCTGCTGGACCAGGCCGAAGCGGACCCGGCCGTCCGGCTTCTGGTGGTGCGCGGGGCCGGCGGCGCCTTTGCAGCGGGCGCCGATATCTCCGAGTTTGAAGCGGTCTACGCCACGCCGGAGCGAGCGGCGGAGTATTCCAAAGCCATCGCGGCCGCGCTCGACCAATTGGCCGCTTTCCCCAAACCGACCCTGGCCGCCATTGACGGGGCCTGCGTGGGCGGTGGCTGCGCCATCGCGCTGGCCTGCGATCTGCGTTTCGCTGCGGACGGATCAAAATTCGGCATCACGCCCGCCAAGATGGGCCTCGCCTATCCATTGAACGATACGCGGCGCTTGATCGACGCCGTGGGTGTCTCTGCAGCCAAGGACATTTTGTTCACCGGCCGTTTGATGCATAGCGAAGAAGCGCTGCGCATCGGACTGATCGACCGGCTGGTCGAACGCGGAGAGCTCGACGAGGCCGTTGAGGCCTTCGCCGACCAGATCGCCCAGGCGAGCCCGCGCACCGCGCGCGTGACCAAAGCCATCATAACCCGCATCGCGGCCGGCCAATCGGAAGATGACGACGCCACGCGCGCGCTTTTCCTCAACGCCTTCCAAAGCGCGGATTTTCAGGAGGGCTATCGGGCCTTTCTGGACAAGCGGGCGCCTGATTTCTCCGGGAAGTGAGCTTGCCCATCGCGGCGTCCTGTTTTCGCGCTATGCTGCCGACCGCTTGATAAGGCTGCGGAGTGCGAGATGAGCGCCCTGGATCAACCCGCTTCGACCGCGCCGCGCTATATGGCGCTGGCTGAAACCCTGCGTGCCCAAATCGCCCAGGGCAGTCCTGCGGTTGGTGAGTTCCTGCCCACCGAACACGAGCTGTGCGACACTTATGATGTCTCTCGGCATACCGTGCGCGAGGCGCTGCGCCTGTTGTCCGAAGAAGGCTTGATCAAGCGCAAGCGCGGCGCCGGCACCCAAGTGATCGCGCGCGAAGCCAGCCAGCGCTTCACCCAGCGCTTGGGCAATGTCGATGATTTAATGCAATACGCCCGCGAGGCGCGCTTAACGCCGCTCCGATCAAGCACCGGCCCGCTGGACCCCTCCGTGGCGCGGGCGCTCAATGTGACGGTCAGCGGGAATTTCCTGCATGTCCATGGCGTGCGCAGCGAGCCGGGCGGGCCGGTGATCGCCCTCGCCGATGTGTTCATCCGCGCCGATCTCGCCCCGCCGGTGCAAACCTATGTGGAAATGGGCGGCGCGATCATCGAGTGGATCGCCCGCGAAAAGAGCGTGTCCACCACCCGCATCGAGCAATCCATCAGCGCGGGCGAACTGTCCGAGACCGAAGCGGAGGCCCTGGACGCGGAAGCCGGAGAAGCGGCATTGCGGACCCGACGCCGCTATTACGACCAGGGCGGCCGCATCATCGCCTTGTCCGATACCGTCCACCCCGCCGACCGCTTCAGCTATGACATGGTCGTGCTGAGCGAGGTGGAAGGTTAGGCGCTTTTCGTCCGCCGCCGACCCAAGAACAATACCAGCGCCAGCGCACAAAACCCGGCCGAAGCGAGGAAGGGCGCGCCAGGGAAGGTGATCCCGACCATGCCGCCTTCAAACAGGAAGAAGAGCTGGGTGTAGAGCAGGGGCGCGATCGCCAGTACGACGCCGCCCAGCGCCGCCAGTCCGCCCTGAAGCTCACCTTGAGCGTCCTTGCCCACCCGCTCGGTCATGATCTTCATCAAAGCCGGGTCCTGCAGGCCGGTGAACAGCGCAAAGCTGATCCAGAAATAGACCCAGGCGCCGCTGGGGGCCGTGGCGAGGCCGATCAGCGCCACAATCTCGATCGATAGCGCGATCCAGATCACCCGCCGCTCACCCAGGCGCGGCAGCACGACCGGCACCATCACCGCCTGGCACACGACATAGATCGCGCCATAGACCGCCAGCGACAGGCCGATCTCGGCCGCGGTCCAATCAAACTTCGCGATGGCCACATAGGTCCAGACTGCGGGATAGACGAAGCCGGCCAGGCCCATGGCGGTATAGACGATGACCATGACGCCCAGGCCTTCGGTCCGGCGCAGGCGCCAGAGCGTGCCGAACGGGTTGGACCGTTTCCAGGAAAACGCGCGGCGGTTCTCCAGCTTCAGGCTTTCCGGGACCACGAACCAACCGTATAGCGCATTGATCCCCGCCAGAGCCGCCGCGGCGAAGAAAGGCGCGCGCGCGTCGAGATCCCCCAGCACGCCGCCCAGCGCCGGGCCCAGGATGAAACCGGCGCCCATCGCGGCGCCCAGCCAGCCATAGCGTTTGGCGCGCTCCTCGGGCGTTGAGATGTCCGCGATATAGGCGTTCGCGGTGGAATGAGTGGCCGCGAAGATGCCCGACAGCAGCCGCGCGATGAAAAAGACATAGAGCGCATGGGCGAGGCCCATGAGCAGGAAGTCGATCGCCAGCGCCGTCAGGGAGAGCAGCAGCACCGGCCGCCGGCCGAAGCGGTCCGACAAGCCGCCGATCACCGGCGAACAAAAAAACTGCATCAAGGCGAACGCGAACGTCGCCCAACCGCCCCAGAACGCCGCCACGCCGATCCCGCCGCCGGTCAGCTCCATCAACAAGGCCGGCAGAACCGGCATGATGATGGCGAAGGCCATCGCGTCGATGCCGACCGTGCCCACCAGGAAGAGGGTTGCAGCGCGGCGCGGCGCAGGCTTGGCGGCGGTGTCGGTCATCCCATTCGCTTATGCGCCGGGCTAGAGGCGCCGGCAAGCGGGGTGGAGATACTCCCGATATGCAAAGATGCCTCCTCTCCCCCTTTGGTGAGGAGGAGAGGGGCTTTGGCGGTGCGTCCTTCGAGACGGCCTTCGGCCTCCTCAGGATGAGGATTGGTGAAGCTCTATGACATCCTCATCCTGAGGAGCGGGCCTGAGCCCGCGTCTCGAAGGACCGGCAGAACCAAACGCCTACTCCCCCTCGCCCATCAGCATCTCCTCCAGGAAGGCGGCTTCGCGGCGGAAGTAGAAGAGCTGATTGGACAGCTTGCGCCAGCCATGGCCCTCGTCGGGGATGCGGATAAAGTCGGCGCGCACGCCGTTGCCGCGCAGCGTGGTGACCATCACCTCGGTCTCATAAATGTCGATGCGCGGATCCATCACCCCGTGGGAGTAGAGCACCGGCACATTGATCTGATCGGCCTGCCGGATCGGCGAGTTCTCGGTGTAAAAATCGCGCCAGCGCTGCTCGGTAATGTCGCCATACTCGATGCGGTCGGATGCTTTCAGGCCCGGCGAGGCGACCTCCAACGCCGTCACCCAATCAGCGACGCCGAACAAATTCACCCCGGCGTCAAACTCACCGGGGAAGTTGGCAAGAACCGCGTTGACCATATAGCCGCCATATGACCCGCCCCGCACCGCCGCGCGCGAGGCGTCGATGCGCGCATCGCTTTCAAGATGGTTGAGCATGTCGACCAAATCACGCACGGAATCGAGGCGGTTCTCCCGATCGTCCAGCGTCACATAGGTGCGGCCAAACCCGGTCGAGCCGCGCACATTCGGCTGGAAGACGGCGATGCCGCGATCCAAGAGATATTGCATGGCCGGCTCCCAGGTGGCCTGGGACTGGGCGGTGGGACCGCCATGGACGTCGAAAACCACCGGCGCGGGTTCGCCGCCGCGCGAGGCTTCGTCGGGAATGTAGAGCAAGCCCTGCAGCTCGACGCCGTCGCGCGCCATCATCCGAATGGATTCCGGGCGGATCAGACGCTCGGGATCCAGGCCGGCCAGGTTGGCGGCGAAAGTGCGGGTCACATCGCCGGAGGCGAGATCGACCGTGTAGATATCGCCGGGCGTCGCCCAGCCATTGACCCCGATCGCGACGAAGTCCGTGGCTGAGCCGCAGCTCACCCCGATCGCGCCTTCGGGCAGGTCCGGCCCTTCAACGCTACGATTGGTCTCCAGATCCCGCGCGCGAAGCTGATGGAAGCCGTCCAGATTGACCGTCCAGACCAGCCAGCGCTGGCCGATGCCGCACAGCGAGACATCGCTGATATCGCCGTTTGCTTCTTCAAGCACGGTGAAGCGGCCGGTGCTGAGGTCATAGCGCTCCAGCGCGGAAAACTCGCGGCCGCGATTGGTGGAGAGGTAAAGGCTGGTGCCGTCGGCGCTCCACTCAAACCCGCCATCGCCATGATTGGCGCGAGGGTCGGGCGCGGACAGGGTTTCGATCTCTCCGTTGTCCAAGTCGAGCAGGTAAAGATTATCGCTGTCTTCGCCGACGGTTTCGGTCACCACGGCTTGCGAACCGTCCGGCGAGATGGAGCGGGCGAAATACCCAAACGTGCCTTCAAAAATGAGCTCGGCTTCGCCCTCAAGCGTGGCGCGCCAGATGTCGAAATCCTGGCCGTTGCGTTCCGTGGAGCTGTAGACGAAGCCCGAGCCGTCAGCGGCGAAATCACCGAAGGAGCGAAAGCCGCCCTCGGCGGCCTGGAGCACGACGGCTTCTTCCGAGCCGTCGGTGGAGATGCGATGGAAGGCCGGCTGCTCATTGCCGTCATTATCTGCGCCATAAATCAGGCCCGACGCATCCGGCAGCCAGCGGAAGAAGGTGATGCCGGACCCAAACGTCATGCGCCGCGGCTGGCCGCCCAACGCGGGCATCAACCAAAGCTGAGGCTCGCCCGTGATGCCCCAGGAAAAGGCGATATGGGCGCCGTCCGGGCTGATCTGCGCGCCGCGGGCGCCAGAGGCGAGGAGATAGCGGGCGATGTCCGCCGGGTCTTCACCGGCGACGCCGACGCTGACCGCTTCATCCGTTGGCTCGATCGCCTCGATGGACATGTCCGCGCCGGACTGGCCGCCAAATTGCGCCTGCGCCGCGCCGCCAAGCAGCGCGGCTGCGCTGATCGCTGAAAGAAACCGAAGCATGATGGTCACCTCCCTCACCAAAACCGGGAGGGAAGGTTAACCGGCGCAGCCGTGGCGGCAAGGCCGCCTAGCCGAGCTTTGGCACGTTCACCAGGCGGACCCGGCCGGTTTTCTTGTCGCGCACGACGATGATGCGGTTCTCCGGCACGCCCTCGATCGATTTGCCCATGGCCGACAGCATCTCCAACGCGGCGGCGCGCACCGCGGCGTCGTCGGCGTCGGGCGCCAGATGCACCGACCCGCGCCGCTTACCGCCTTCCTGGATAACGATCTCGACGGTCTCGATCGCGGCGTCCAGCTCGGCTTCATCGGCTTCAGGCCAACCGGCATTGAACACGCTGGGCGCGGCGCCGGCCATCTCCCAGAGCTCTTCGGCCATGAAGGGCGCGAAAGGGGCGAGCACACGGATGAAATCGCGCATGGTCGCTTTGGAGATCGCTTCGCCTTCCACCGCGTTGAGGAATTTCATCAACTCAGCAATGGCGGTGTTCAGGCGCAGCTTTTCCAAATCCTCGCTGACCGCCAGCACCAGCTTGGTGCGCGCGAGCGAGACGGCTTTGGCTTCCTCGTCCGCGCTCGCGGCGATCGCGGCGGTGGCGAAGCGCCAAACCTTGCGCAGGAATTTGAGCGCGGAGGCGGTCTTGTCCGTCTCCCACTCGCGCATGGATTCGACCGGGCCCATGAACATCATGTGCACGCGGAAGGCGTCGGAGCCGAAGCGCTCGACGACATCGTCCGGCGTCACCACGTTGTGGAGCGACTTCGACATCTTCGCGCCGACCTTCTCCACCCGCTTGCCGGTGGCGGTCTGGATGAAGACGCCGTCTTCTGTCTCTTCCACCTCGTCGATGGGCAGCACGACGCCGCGCTCATCTTTGTAGGCGAAGCTGGTCAAAAGACCCTGGTTCACCAACTTGGCGAAAGGCTCTTTGGTGGAGACCAGACCCAGGTCGAACAGCACTTTGTGCCAGAAGCGGGCGTAGAGCAGGTGCAGGGTCGCATGCTCGGCGCCGCCGACATAAAGATCAACGCTGCCCCAGGCTTTTTCGACCTCAGCACCGACCAGCGCGTTGGTGTTGTGGGGGTCCATGAAGCGCAGATAATACCAGCAGCTGCCCGCCCATTGCGGCATGGTGCTGGTCTCGCGCTTGCCCGTCATACCGGTGACGGGATCGGTCACCTCGACCCAGTCCTCCGCACGGGCGAGCGGGCTCTCGGCGTATCCCGTCGGCTGGTAGTTATCGACATGCGGCAGAGTGAGCGGCAGCTGATCTTCTGAGACCGTGGTGCGGGTGCCGTCTTCCCAATGGATGATCGGGATCGGCTCGCCCCAATAACGCTGGCGGGCGAAAATCCAGT
The DNA here is from genome assembly GCA_964484345.1 of uncultured Oceanicaulis sp. Classification (GTDB taxonomy): domain Bacteria; phylum Pseudomonadota; class Alphaproteobacteria; order Caulobacterales; family Maricaulaceae; genus Oceanicaulis. The sequence continues at coordinate 38,132 of CAZAGE010000005.1, forward strand.
CGCGCAGATTATAGCTCACCACCCGGCGGCCCTGGCCTTCCGCTTCCAAGTGATCGGCGACCTTTTGGCCTGCCTCATGCCAAGGCGTACCGGCCGTGTAAAGGGTTTCCGGCATGCCGGGCGGCGGCGGCAGCATGGCGCCGTCGCCCGCCAGGCAGGCGTCACCCGCCAGAACGGCGTCGCGATTATCCGCGTCTGCGCCCGGATCGATCACCGGCACGATATCGAGGCCATAGGCCTTGGCGAAGGCGAAATCGCGCTCGTCATGAGCGGGCACGCCCATCACCGCGCCGGTGCCGTAATCATACAGCACATAGTCCGCGACGAAGATCGGCACGGCCTTGCCGGTCACCGGATTGATCGCTTCCGCGCCCGTGAAGACGCCGGTCTTTTCGGCGTCGACCGTGCGTTCCAGATCGGACTTGCGCGCGGCGGCCTCGACATAGGCGTCGACGGCGGCTTTGTGCTCGGCATCGGTCAGCTGGGCGACCAGCGGATGTTCCGGCGCCAGCGCCAGGAAGGTGACCCCGCCCAGCGTGTCGACGCGGGTGGTGAAGGTTTCAATCACAGCGTCCGAACCGCCCACGGCGAACTGAAGCGTGACGCCTTCGGAGCGGCCGATCCAGTTGCGCTGGCTTTCCTTGATGCCTTCGGGCCAGTCGACGCCGTCAAGGTCCGCAATCAGACGCTCGGCATAGGCGGTGATGCGCATCTTCACCTGGCGCAGCGGGACGCGGACGACCTCATAGCCCTTCTCGGACTTGCCGTCGAAAACCTCTTCATTGGCCAGGATCGTGCCTTCTTCCGGGCACCAGTTGACCGGCGCGGTTTCGTAGTAAACCAGGCGGTGTTCGTCCTGATAGTCCTGGATCGCCAGCTTGCCCTTCGCGGAGACATCCTCCGGGATCGGCAAGTCATCGATGTGACGCGCCTTGCCGGCCTCATCGTCATACCAGGCGTTGTAGAGCCGCACGAAAATGAACTGGGTCCAGCGGTAATAGTCCTCCGAAGAGGTCTGGATTTCCCGGTCCCAGTCATAGCCCAGACCCAGCAGGCCCATCTGGCGCTTGTACGTCGCGATATTCTTTTCGGTGGAGATGGCCGGGTGAACCCCGGTCTTCATCGCATAGCGTTCGGCCGGCAAGCCAAAGCTGTCCCAGCCCATGGGGTGGAGCACTTTAAACCCCGCCATGCGCTTATAGCGCGCCACGATATCGGTCGCGAGATAGCCCACCGGGTGGCCGACATGGAGCCCGGCGCCCGAAGGATAGGGGAACATGTCGAGCACGTAGAAAGTCTTGTCGCCCGGCTCGGGCTGCGGCGTCGCGTTGGTCTTGTTCGCGGTCCAATAGCCGCGCCATTTGTCTTCAATCGCGGAGAAATCGTAGGTCTGTTCGGTCATCGGTTCTGTCCGGGTTCGCGCCGTTAACGGGCGCGGAAAACGTCTTAGCTGGCTTTCTCAACGGTGATCGTGGTCTCTTCACCGCCAAGCTGAACTTGCGTGCGGGCGCCTTCGCCCGCCGCGGCGCTAAGCGAGAGGGCGAGCACTTCAGCCTTGATGAAGTCGCCATGCGCCTCAATCGCCGCGGCGACCAGAGGACCGCCTTCAACACCCAATGCGATGCGGTCGGAAACCTCGAGGCCCGCGTCCTTGCGGGCGGTTTGCACGGCGCGAATGAGGTCGCGGGCAAGGCCTTCGCGCTCCTGATCTTCATCCACAGAGATGTCCACGACGACCGCCCCGGTGCCGGCGAAGGGTTCGGCCGCGCTGCCCTCTTCCGTCACCATGGCGAGCAGGAATTCGTTGGACGCCAGGGTCTGGCCGCCCACGCTCGCCGTGCCGTCTGCGTTGAGCGTGAACTCGCCGCGCTTGGCCGCGCCCATCACCTCTTTCATCGCCTTGCCCAACCGCTTGCCGATTTTGGGATCGGGCCGCAGCTGCACCGCGCCATAAGCGTCGAGATCGGTCGAGAGCGCGACCTCGCGCACATTGATCTCATCCGCGATCAGCGAGGTGAACGGCTCAAGCCCGGCGCTTTCGGCATGGACGATGGTCAGGGTTTTAAGCGGCAAGCGCACGCGCAGGCGGGAGCGCTCGCGCACCGCCAGGGCCGCCGAACACGCCTCGCGCACCAGGTCCATGGCTCGCACCAGATCGTGGTCAGCCGGGAATTCATCCTCCGCCGGCCAGTGGGTCAGATGCACCGAGCGCGCGCCGGTCAGGGCCTTGTAGAGTTTTTCCGAAATGATCGGCAGCAGCGGCGCGCAGATCCGCGTCGCCTGCACCAGCACGGTGTAGAGCGTGTCGAAGGCGGCGTTCTTGGACGCTTCGTCCTGGGCGCCCCAGAAGCGGGCGCGGGAGCGGCGGATATACCAGTTGGTCAGCGCGTCGAAATAGGACACCGTCTCGCGCGTCGCCTTGGGGATGTCATAGGCGTCCAGCGCCGCGCCGACGCGTTCCGCGAGCTCGCCCGTCTTGGTCAGGATATAGAGGTCCAGCGGATCCTCCGCCGTGGTGACCAGCTGCGGCTGGCGCTCTTCCAGATTGGCGTAGAGCGAGAAGAAAGCGTAGGCGTTGAGCAGCGGCGCAATCGCTTCGCGCTGCACGCTGGCGATCTCGCGGCCTTCCTTGGGCACCAGCAAGTCCCCGCCGTTCAGCACCGGCGAGGAGATCAGGAACCAGCGCATGACGTCCGAGCCATACTCGTCGAAAAAGCCGAGAGGATCGGGATAATTGCGCAGGCGTTTGGAGAGCTTTTGCCGGTTTTCGTCGAGCACGACGCCGTGGCAGATCGCATTCTTAAACGGCGGGCGGTCGAACAGCATCGTGGACAAGACCATCAGCGTGTAGAACCAACCGCGGGTCTGCGCGACATATTCCACGATGAAGTCGGCCGGGAAGTTCTGCTCGAACACCTCTTTGTTTTCGAACGGGTAATGGACCTGCGCATAGGGCATGGATCCAGAATCAAACCACACGTCGAACACGTCTTCGACGCGGCGCATGGTGGATTTACCGGTCGGATCATCCGGGTTCGGGCGGGTCAATTCATCAATGAAGGGGCGGTGAAGGTCCGTGACCTTGACGCCGAAATCGCGCTCCAGCTCTTCGATCGAGCCGTAAACATCGGTGCGCGGATAGGCCGGATCATCGCTGACCCAGACCGGGATCGGCGTACCCCAGAAGCGCGAGCGGGAGATATTCCAATCCTGCGCGCCGGCCAGCCAATTGCCGAAAATGCCGTCTTTGACGTGGCCCGGCGCCCAGTTGATGTCCTGGTTCAGCTCGACCATGCGCTCGCGATAGTCGGAGACGCGCAGATACCAGCTGTCGACCGCCTTGTAGATCAGCGGTTCGTCCGTGCGCCAGCAATGCGGATAATTGTGGTCGTATGTGTCGTGACGGAAGAGTTTGCCCTCTTCCTTCAGGCGCTGGATGATCGGCTTATTGGCGTCAAACACCAGCATGCCCTGATAATCCGCGATCTCGCTGGTGTACTTTCCTGCCGCATCGACCGGCACGACCACCGCGATCCCGGCCTTGCGGCAGGCGTTAAGGTCATCCTCGCCAAAGCCCGGCGCCATGTGCACCACGCCCGTGCCGTCCTCATCGACGACAAAGTCCTCGATCAGCACCTGGAAGGCGTTGTCATGGCCTTCAAAATAGTCGAACGGCGGGTGATAGCGCAGGCCTTCCAGCTCTGAGCCCTTCACCGTGCCGACCTGCTCGGCGCCGTCGAGCTGCTTTTTGTATTTCTCCAGCGCGTTGGCGGAGAGGATGTAGCGCTCGCCCTCCTTGGCCATCACCGCATAGGTGATGTCGGCGCCTGCGGCGGCGGCCAGGTTGGACGGCAAGGTCCAGGGCGTCGTCGTCCAGATCAGGAGCTGCGCGCCCGACAGCTCGCCCTGCCCGTCGCGGATTTTAAAGCCCACAGTGACCGCCGGGTCGGTGCGGTTGCGATAGGAATTGTCCAGCCGGGTTTCAAAGTTCGACAGCGGGCTTTCCACCGCCCACGAATAAGGAACGACGCGGTAGTCCTTATAGACCACGCCCTTGTCCCAAAGCTGTTTGAACGCCCACAGGCAGCTTTCCATGAAGGTGATGTCGAGCGTTTTGTAATCGTTCTCGAAATCGACCCAGCGCGCCTGGCGGGTGACATAGTCCTCCCACTCGGCGGCATATTTCATCACTTCCGAGCGGGCGGCCTCGTTGAACTTGTCGATGCCCATCTCAAGCACGGCCAGGCGGCCGGAGATGCCCAGCGTCTTTTCCGCCGCCAGCTCGGCGGGCAAGCCATGAGTGTCCCAGCCGAAGCGACGCTCAACCCGCTTGCCCTTCATGGTCTGATAGCGCGGCACGACATCCTTGGCGAAGCCGGTCAGGAGGTGGCCATAGTGCGGCAGGCCGTTCGCAAAGGGCGGGCCGTCATAAAAGACGAATTGATCGTCCGCCGGACGCTCGTCGATCGAAGCCTGGAAGGTGCCGTCCGCTTTCCAGAACTCCAGAATTTCCTGATCCACCGCCGGCAAATCCTTCGGGGACGGCGCATCGGGAAAACGGCGGGTTTTCGGATCAGCGGCGGGGGCGTCGGCCATGGTCAAGTCTCTTGTCTGCGCTGTGGACCGAACCCCGCTCGCCCGTAAGCGAACGGTTGATCCGGCCTTTCAAAGCACGGGGAATGGCGCAGACCAGAGCGGCACGCGCGTTAAGCTTTGGCGGTACCCCCCCAGGACCGTGGGGTCAAGGTGGCCGCAGCGTCAACCAAGCCAGCCGAAGCGCGCCGCGATCGCAGCCGCCAACACGCCCAAACCCAAGATCAGCAGCGCCCAGTCGGCCTGGTCCGGCGCTTTGCGCAATACCGGTGTGACCGCGCCGTCGCCGTCACGCGCTTCCAAGGCCAGCGCCATCGCGCCGCCGCGCCGGGCGACGGCGATAATGGCGGGCAAGATCAGCGCTGCAGCGAAGGCGACATAGCGATCCGGCCGCCAGACCCTGAACGCCCCGTAATTCCGCCGGACCGCGCTCGCCAAGCGCTGAAAATCCGCAATGCTGAGATAGACCAGCAAAAAGGCGTAGCCGATGGTGAAGGCAAAGCGTTGCGGCAAGCCCAAACCGCGCAACCCCGACACCATGGCGGGCGGATCCATTGAGGATAGAACGCTGAGGCCGAACAAAATCGCCGCCAGCCAGCCGAGGCCCAAGCGCAGCCCGAATTCCAGATCTTCCAGTGATCCCGCCTCCCCCGTCCACCAGGGGATCAAGATCAGGCCGATGATGTTGGGCGCCTGCACCAAAAGCGCGAGCGTGAGCCAGAAGGGGCTGGGCCGAGCGGTGAGCACCATGATCATCCCGACCGCCGTCAGCCCCGCCATCCAGCGCCAGTCCGGCGCGATGTAGATCATCGCGATCAGGCCGATGAAGAGCAGCCACTTCACCCGTGCATCCCGGCGTACCCACCAGCCCTCTTCCCGGCCCTGAAGCGTGGGAACGCGAACCTTCAGCGGGCTCGACACCGCCTCTGCGACAGGGTCAGGCTCCTGCCCCGCTGACATGCCGGCCAGGTCAAGCTCCGACACGTCAACGGGATCGCCCAGCTTCATCAAGCGGCCGTCATTGATCACGGCGGCCCGGTCCGCGCTCTGGCGCAGGCGGTCCAGGTCGCCGTCAATCCACACGACCGCGCCCCACTCGCGCTGATCGTCGATCAAATCCAGCAACAGGGCATTGAGCGCAGGGTCGGCCTCGTCAAAGGCCTGGTCGATGATCAATAACGGCGCGCGGTACGCGCGGGCGGCGGCGACCAGCATGCGCATCTGATCACCCGGCGACAGCGTCCAGCCATAATCGGCGGCGTGATCCGCCCCGATTCCGGCCTGGCGCAACAGGATCAGGCCCTGCGCAAAAGCCTCTTCAGCCTCCAGCCCCCGCGCCATCAGGCCCGCCGCCACTTCCTGGATCGGCCGCATCTGGGTGATGTAATCGGCCGGCGGCGCGGCGACGAGGGCTGCAGCCTCTGCCGGTTCCGCACGCCCGGCCAGGACGCCGCCCGTCGCCGACGGCGCCAGGCCCGCCAAGGCTTGGGCGACGGCGCGGCAAGCCGCGAGGTCAGGCCCCGTCAGCGCCAGGACTTCGCCCGGCTCAACCGCGATCGAGAGATGCTGAAACGCCGGGTCCTGCGCGGCGGCGGCGCGAAAGCTCGCCCCGTCGAGCGCCGCAATGACATCGCCGACCTCGTCCAGCTCAAACGGGCCGACGGCAAGCGCCTCCGGCTCCGGGGCGCCACGGGGCGCAAAACCGAGATAATGCTCAAACCGCCCATGCAGCGCGGGCAGAAAGAATAGCAGCGGAATCGCGCCGAAGATCACGCCGTGACTGATCGTATTGCCGGCCGCGCTATAAAGCGCGACCGTCAAACCTTCTTGGCCGAACAGCAAAAAGCTCGACGCTTCCAACAGCGCTTGCACGCCCGCGCAGGCGATGGACCCAAGGATCAGCGCCCAGCGCTTGAACGGCGCCGCGTTGAAGATCGCGCTGGCGACCAGGAAACCGGCGATATAGCCGAAAAACCCGATGGGATCGTCGAGCTCATACCCCTCCATCAAATCGCGCAAGCCTTCGCCGAGCGCGACCCCGAGCGCCACCGCCAGACCGATCCGGCCCGAGGGCAATAGCGCGCAGATCGCCAGCGGAGCGAAGAAGGGCTTGGCGTCGATATCGACCGGGATTTCCGGGATCAGCTCAAACGGCAGAAGCAACAAGAAGAAGCTGACCGCCGTGACTGTCAGCACCGCCGTAAAGCGCGCCGAGGATAACGCCTCGTCCTGCAAACCAAAGCCTCCCCAACCGGTTGGTTGAAGAGGCTAGGGTCAGGCAGTGACAGTGCGGTGACGTGGAAGCCGCCTGCGCTTATGCGTCGCGGGCTTCCAGCTCCGCCGCACTGGGCAGCGGTTTGGGATTGAAGTCCTTATACGCCCGCCAGCTGGCGTGGGCGATCAACGGGAAGCTGACCGCAAGGCCGATCAGAAAGCCGGCAGCGCCGACGGCGACCGCACCGGCGATGATCAGCGCCCAGGTCAGCATGGTGAAGGGATTGGACGTGACCGCCTTCACGCTGGCCACCACGGCGGTGATGGCGTCGACATCCTGGTCGACCAGCATGGGGAAGGAGATCGCCGAGACAGCGAACGCGACCAGCGCCAGCGCTGCGCCCACGGCCGTGCCGATCACCAGCAGCAAGACGCCAGAAGGATCGGTGAACAGAAAGTTCTGCAGCGTCGCAATCCTAAAATCGCTGTCCGTGCCCGCCAGCATGGCGAATAAAAATTGCGCTAGCCGCGCCCACGCCAGGAAGAAGACGAAGAGCAAGACCGACAACAGGCCCAGCTGGGTCAGCTTGGAGCCGGAGATTTTCCAGAAGTCGAGAAGGCCTGGCGTCTCGCCGGCGTCCCGCGCCTGGCTGATGCGGTAAATGCCGATCGCGAAAGTCGGGGCCACCAAAGCAAAGCCGCCGATCATCACCGGAATGAAACCGCCGAGGCCCGCCGCCCACATGCCCAGCGTGATGGCGATCCCGATCAGGGTGAACATCGCGCCATAGCCCAGCGAGACCACCGGCGCCGCCAACATGTCGGCCGCCCCGTCTTTAAGCCACTTCCAAGGTGCGTCCTTGCGCACGCTATCCAAGGTCACCATTGCCAAATCCTCCCCGGGATTATTGCGTTAACCGGACAAAAGATGCGGGTTTTCACAAACCCATGCAACTAGGACGGATTGCCTCGCCCCGCGCAGCGGTCCAAAAACGGGTCAACGAGACAAATGGGGAGGAGCCGCCATGGCGGACCGTTTAGATTTCAACGGCCTGACCGCCGTGATCACAGGCGCAGGCAGCGGCATCGGCGCCGCCCTCGCTGCGGCGTTGGCGCAGCGCGGCGCGCATCTGGCGCTGGCCGATATCAACGAACGGGGCCTGGCCTCGACGCGAGAGGCGTTGGGCGACACCTCGGTGCGCGTCACCACCGATGTGCTCGACGTCGCCGACCGGGCGGCGCCGGCGGCCTACGCCGACAAGGTCAAAGCCGACCATGGCGGCGCGGCGCTGTTATTCAACAATGCCGGCATCGCCGTAGGCGGCACCTTCGACCGCGTTCCAGAGGAAGACTTCGACCGGGTCATGGACGTCAATTTCAACGGCGTCGTGCGCATGACCCGCGCCTTCATGCCCTTGCTGAAGGCGGAACCCGCCGCCCAGCTGGTCAATATCTCCAGCCTGTTCGGCATCATCGCGCCGCCCGGGCAAACCGCCTACTCGGGCTCGAAATTCGCCGTGCGCGGCTTTTCCATGGCGCTCGCCCACGAGCTGGAAGGCACCAATGTCGGCGTCACCGTGGTCCACCCGGGCGGGGTCAACACCATGATCGCGGAAAACGCCAAAAAGCCCGCCGACGCCACCAATGAAGAAATCGCCGCGCAGCTCGATCGCGCGCGCCAGGCGCTGGTGATGCCGCCGCCGGACGCCGCCGAGACCATCCTGCGCCATGTCGAGAAGCGGAAGCGCCGAGTGCTGGTCGGCCGCGACGCCCATTTCGCCACCCAGCTCGAGCGGCTCTTCCCGATCCGCTATTTCGATCACATGAAAAGCCGGCTGGGGTAGCCCCTCCCCCGCTTCTCTTCCCCAGCGAAAGCTGGGGCCAGAGATCGCAGCACGCCATGCATATCGGCTCTGGATCCCGGCTTTCGCCGGGAAAGAGAAAGAATAGGCCTTAAAGCAGCTTCACGTCCGACTTCACCTCGACCAGGGCCGGACCCTCGATGCTGAGCGCCGTTTCGATCGCGGCGTCGAGCTGGCCGGCTTCAGTGACCAGATCGCCATGGCCGCCGCAGGAGCGGGCGAAGCCGGCGAAGGCGGGGTTCACCAAGTGGGTCTGCCAGACCGGCCACTCGCCGTCGCGCTGTTCTTTGGAGATTTTGCCCAGCTCTGAATTATTCAAAAGGATGTGGCAGATATTCATCTGGTATTGCACCGCCGTGGTGAACTCCATGGCGTATTGGCCAAAGCCGCCATCACCGGACACGGAGATCACCTTGCGGCCTTTGAAGCGTTCATCGCGCTGGGTCGCCGCCCAGGCGCCCATGGCCGCCGGGAACGCAAAACCGATCGAGCCAAGATAGCCCGACATCAAGACGCGCTGCGTCTGCGTCGGTTCGAAATAGCGGCCGAAGGAATAGGCGTTATTGCCGACGTCCACGGTGAGGATCGCATCTTCGGGGGCCAAGCGGGTCAGCGCGTCGAACACGGCGGCGGCGTTGACGCCCTTGCCATTGTCCTCGGCGATACGGGTGGCTTTTTCTTCGCGCCAGAGCGCCCAGCGCTCAGCGATCTCGCCACGCTGATCGAGCCCGGCAGCATTCACCGCATCCGCAAACAAGCCTGCGGTCACGCCGACCTCGCCGCGCACGGGCACATCGACCGGGTGGCGTTTGGCCAAACGCATGGGATCAAGATCGACCTGAATGGTCTTGGCGGACGGATAAATTCCGGTGTGGTCGGAGAAGCTGGCCCCGAAGACGATCAGCAAATCAGCTTCATTCATAAACCAGCTGGCGATCGGGGTGCCGGACCGGCCCAAGACGCCGGCGGCCAGCGGGTGGCGGTCGGCGATCTGGCCCTTGGCTTTAAACGTGGTGGCGACGGGCGCGTTGAGCTTTTCCGCCAACGCAATGACCCCGTCCATGGCGTCGCGGGCGCCATAGCCCACGATGATCATCGGACGTTTGGCGGCGGCGATGGCGGCGGTCGCGGCGCCGACGCTGTCGGGGTCCGGCGCCAGGCGGTGCGAGCCGATCCGGCCGTCCGGCGCGCTGGGTTTGGCGTCAGGGCGCGGCAGGACCTGGACATTGTCCGGGAATATGAGGTGGGAGACATCGGTCTCGACCAGCGCGGTCTTCATGGCCTGGGCCGCCAGCTCGCCATGGTTGGAGTTGGGCCGCACGGTCTCGGAGAAGCGCGAGACCGGCTGGAAAGCGGCTTCCAGATCGATGTCCTGGAAGGCGTGCACGCCGATCACCTGCTCCTGCACCTGGCCGGTCAGCGCCAAAATCGGCGCGCGATCGACTTTGGCGTCCCACAGCCCGGTCATCATGTTGGTCGCGCCCGGGCCCGCGATGGCGAGACAGCCCGCCGGCTTGCCCGTGAGCTTGCCGTAACCGCTGGCGGCGAAGCTCGCCGCGCCTTCATGGCGGATGGCATAATAGTTGAGGCGGCCATCGCCCTCCGCGATGCGCAACGCATCGGCGAGGCCCAGATTGGAATGGCCGACCATGCCGAACACGGTGTCGAGGCCCCAATTGGTCAAGCTGTCGACGATCTGATCACTGACGGTGGCTTCGCGGTCAGCCGCCTTGGGCACGCCGACATAAATGCCGTCGCCGCGCGCTTCGACGGGGAAGGTTTCCTGACCGGTGTCTTCATGACCGCCCGGCGGCTTGCCGGTCAGCGGATCGAAATCCCAGCCATGCCAGGGACAGCGCAGCCAGCATTCGCCGTCGACGCCCTTTTCGATCGCGCCCTCGCCCAAGGGACCGCCCTGGTGCGGGCAGTGATTGTCCATGGCGGCGTATTGGCCGTCGAAATGCACCAGCGCCAGCGAGCGGGTGCCCGCCGTCACCGACATCACCCGGCCTTCGCTGAGCTCGTCCAGCTCGGCGACCTTGAACCACTCCATGGACGTTTCGGTCATTCTTGCCCCTCCAGCAGGTTTTGAATGACCAGCACACCACACTTAAGCCGGGGCTTTCCAGTCACAATTCGCCGACAAGGACGCAAGACCGACAATTCGCCAACCGGGACCGCGAGCCGCCCTGAAGCGACCGCACGCGCCTAGTTCACGTCGGACCCCAGCCGGCCCCAATACTCGCCGAACGCCTCGCAGAAGAGATTGCCGCTTTGCAGGAAGGGCGCACATACGCTTGCAAAGTCCTCAAACGCAGCGCGCACCGACCCGCACTGGGCCTGATAGGGCGGCACGGAGGCCTGGAACGTCTCCAGGTCGGCGTTGAACGCCTCGCTTTCCGCGTTGATGGCGTCGCGCTCGCGCTCCAGACGGCGGGGCAGGCTTTCGCGGCGGCGCTGATAGCGCTCCACGTCTTCATTGTAATCCGCGAGCCGCGCCTGAAGCGAGTCACGCCGAGCCATGATGTCTGACCGAAGAGTCCCAATTCGCGCCCCGGCGCTGGCGCAGCTGGCCAGGTCGGCCAAGGATGCAAGATTTGACGGCGGCGGCGCGGCGGCGGCGGCTTGCGGAGCCGGATCGGTTTCAGATTGAGCCAGAATAGAGCCGTCAGGCATCACCAACTCGAAGCGAAACTCCGTCGTATAGGTCAGAAAGGTTTGGGTGGTGCCTTCCGGAAAGGGGGGCAGGCGCCGCACGCGACTCACCGCGCGGCTCACCGCTTGGTTCAACACCTCGTGGCGCGAGCGTTCGACAAAGTCCCATTGCGTGATCTCGCCGTCGGCCGACGCCACGATAAGGACGCGCGCGCTTCCGGTGATCCGATCGGCGGCCGCCCGCTCGGGATAGCGCACATGGCGCATGACTTCCGCGCGAGCCCCGGCGAGCCAGCCGCGCAAATTCATGAATTCGGCCAAGCTTACGCCGCCGCCGCCGGGGGATCCGCGCCACATCTCAGGGATGGCTTGGGGGCGAATGTCCGGCAGGTCGGGAATCTCGCGTGGCTCCGCAGGGGGCGCAGGCGGAGGACTGTCCTCGGCGCGCTCCTGCAGCACCGGCTCTTCTTCAATGATCTCAGGCGGCGGGGGCGGCGGCGCCTCGATCTCAGGCGGCTGTACCAGCGGGGCGAGGTCTACGCCCATTTCAATGCCTTCCGGTTCCACGATGGGCGCCGGGGGCTCGGGTTCAGGCAGAAGCGGCAGCGCCACCGCCACATGGGCGCCGGCGGCGAGCATCAATCCGGCCATCCAGTGGACCGCCCGGGGCGCGGCCTTGTTGGACAGCTGCAGCAGGCGCGAGCGCGCGGCGTCCCGCGTCAGGGTCATAACCCCTCCTCCGGCTGTGGACCGCCGCTGACCGTGATCAGGACCAGATACTGGGCGCCGGCCTCGCGCAGCCGCTCCATCACCTCAATGACGCGGACCGCATCAGCCTCGGAATCCGCTTTCAGCTGGATGGAGCTATCCGGCCGGCGCGCGAACCAGACAGTGGCGGTGCGCACAAGCTCCTCGTCGGACCCCATCCGGACGCCCATGAACGCTACGGCTCCATCGGCGCCGATCAGGATGGAGACATCCTCGATATCGCTGCTGTCATCGCTCTCAGAGGCTGGCGGCACGACTTCGATTTCTTCAGGGCGCTCGATCGCGCCCGCCAGCATGAAAAAGACGAGCAAGATGAACACCACATCAATCAGCGGCGTGATGTTCACCAGATCTTTGGGCCGGCGCGGCGTGACGATATTCATGATCCGCCCGCCTGTTCCGGTGAGGAGAAGGAGACCTGACTGGCCCCAGACCGGCGCGCCTCGTCATAGATGCCGATCACATCCTGCAAGGGCACCCCTTCAGAGGGCCGGATCAGGAAGGCGCGGGTTTCATCGATCGCCACCACCGCCGCGATTTCAGCGCCCAGATCAGCGGGTTCGATGTCGCGGGTGTCGAACTGCATCCCGCCGTCCGCGGCCAGCGCGATGACAACTGCGCCCTCGCTGGTGCGCACCACCTCGGTTTCGCGCGGCGTTTCGATACGGATCAGTTTGTAATTGGCGAAATTGGTCGCCAGCATGAAGAAGACGAGCAGGATGAACACCACGTCGATCAAAGGCGTGACGTTGAGAATGCTCACGGGTTTGGCGGCGCGGCGGATTTGCATGGCGGGTCTCCCGTCCAGCCGGCGAGGTCAGGCCTGCTCGCCCTCAGCAACGCCGGTTTCGCTCGGCGCATAGAGCGAGGCTGTGAATACGCGCACGGCGGCGTCCTCCATGTGCTGGCCGGCCACGTCCACGGAGCGCTGGAACCAGGTGTAGAAGGCGGCGGCCGGGATCGCGACCGTAAGACCGGCCGCGGTGGTCAAGAGCGCCTCCCAGATACCGCCGGACAGGATCGCCGGATCCACGGTGTCTCCAGCTGTCTCTAGCTGCTGGAAGGCCTCGATCATGCCGAGCACCGTGCCGAGCAGCCCGAGCAGCGGGCTGACTGTGGCGACCAAGCTCAACAGGGGCAGGCCGCGCTCCAGCCCGTCCAGCATCGACTTGGCCACGCGTTCCACCTCTTGGCGGGCGGCTTCAGACGCGCCGTCGATCGACTTGGCGTGCAGAGCGGTTTCCATCACGCGCGCGACCACGCCCTTGCGACGGGAGACGATCTGCAAAGCCTCATCGGGATGGCCGGCGCGCAGCTCGGCCCAAATGCCTTCGACAAAGCGGTGGTCGCCGACGCGCTGCAGCGTGTACTGCACCAGCTTTACGGCGATCAACATCAGGCTGATCACTGACAAGACGGCCAGGATGATGATGACGACCCCGCCCGCCTCAATCAGGTCGAGCACGGGCTGGAAGCGGCTGGGCGCCTCCGGCTCAAGTCCGGCGTCCTCGGCGGCGTCATCGCCTTCAAGGCCCTCAACACCTTCCGCGTCAGGGGCGACGTCTCCATCCTCGCCCTCAGCGGAGACGGCCGCCTCGCCGTCTTCGGAAACCGCGGCGTCCTCCGCTTCAGCGTCGGCCGCCTCTTCGGATTGAACAGCGGGCGGTTCAGCCTCCTGCCCGAAGGCCGGATCCGCGGCGATAAAAACGAAAAAGAGCAAGGCCGCTGCAGCTGCAAACACCCGTACAAGAACAGCAGTCGTCGTCATAACACCCCCACTTGCCGCGCAAATCTTGCGGGCAATTCCCCAGAACCCGTGGGGAGTATGGATGCGGTTTTTGACACGCATGCGTCAGTCGGGTGCGGCGTTCTGACCGCCCAAAACGCGACGATTGCAGGGGGCGCCCGCAAACCCAGACTCGAAGACTGAAGATCACCGCTGAAGCGAGGACTGGGCGCGCTGCGCCGACCTGACGCCAATCGGCGACCCGGTCATTGAAGTGCATTTAAAAAGGGCGGGGCCAACATCCGTTGACCCCGCCCAAAATCAAACCTCCCGAAATCGGGAAGCGCCGTCGGTGAACCCCTTAGGCGCCACGCTCCAGAACGCCCGCCAGAGCGGCCATGCGGTCGGCGTGAGCGCCCTCCGCCTCTTCAGCGGCGGCATTGAGATCGCGCGCCAGGCGGTCCATGCGGCGGCCGCGCGGACGGCCGTCGGCCCAGCGGTCGAGCTCTTCGCCGACGCGCTCGGCCAGCTCGCCATCGATGGCGTCGCCGCGCTCAAGCTGCACCAGGTAGGAGCGCGCCACGTCCGGCGTGTCAGCCCACTCGATCTTCTGCTGGGTCTGCGGGTTGTTGAGGCCCCAGATCACCGACTCGGCCGCAGCGATCTCCGCTTCGGACAAATGCTCGGACGGCAGCAGGCGGAAGGCCTGGAAGCCGCGGGCGATGTCAGAGGCGTAGATGCGGCCGTTATGCCAGTAGGCGGACCAGTAACCGGCCACGCCCAGCGTTTCGCCATCAACCGGGCCCTGGTCGAAATAGGCGATTTCGAACGGGTTCGCCGGATCGGTGAAATCCATCAGGGACAGACCGCCCTGATACCAGGACTGGGCGAGGATATCGCGGCCCGGGACCGGGACCAGCGAGCCATTATGCGCCACGCAGTTTTCGGTCTCGTTCTGCACGGTCGGCAGCTTGAAATAGGCTTGGCCGGTCAGTTCGCCGTCTTCAATCGTGGTGATGATGTTGGCGCCCCAGTGGGACGGGCTGTCCGCCGTGCAGCGCGCTCCGATGCCGCCGCCCCACTCGTCCGTGAAGATCAGCTTGCTGGCGTCATTATTGAAGTTGGCCGAGTGCCAATAGGCCATGTCCGGATCGAAGATATCATCGATGCGCGCCGGATTTTCCGGATCCGAGATGTCCAGAAGAATGCCGTTGCCCGAGCAGGCGCCCGCGGCGATGCCGTATTCGGGATAGACCGTGATGTCGTGGCAGTGATTGGTCTGAGCGGTGCGCTGGGTGGCGATGCCCGCACGGCCGCCGCGCCACAGACCGGCGATCGCACCGGTGTCCTGATCGGCGAAGATGCGCGGACGGTTCACGATGGCGGAGAGATCCGGAGCGGCCAGCGGCACTTTGATGATGTCGATGGAATAGAGCGCGGTCTCTTCATTGTCTTCCGGCTGACCAGGCGAACAAATCTCCAGCTCTTCAGTGGGGCGGATGCCCGACGTGCCGGAGTTATAGATATAGATCACGCCGTCATCTTCCGGATCCGGGACGATGGTGTGGGTGTGCGAGCCGCGGCAGGTCTGCACCGCGCCGACTTGAACCGGATTGGAAATGTCGGAGATGTCGAAGATGCGGATGCCGCGGAAGCGCTCTTCGCTGACTTGGCCCTCAACCCCGCCCGGACCGCAGTCCAGGCGCGCACGGTTGGCTTCCACCGACATGAACAAGAGGTCGCCATAGACCGACACGTCATTTTGACCGCCCGGGCACACGACCGTGCCGATATGCTCCGGCTCGCCGGAGGACACATCATAGGTCAGGAAGCCATGATAATTGCCCATATAGATGCGGTCGCCGTCGAACGCAAAGTCGGTCGAGGCCAGCGCCAGCGGCGAGAAAGCCGGACCTTCCGGCAGCTCTTCACCGGCTTCCTCTGCCGCACGACGCGCCCGCATCGCTTCCATAAAGCGCGCCGGGCGGAAGGTGGCTTCGTCGTTCAGGAAGCCTTCCGGCGGGGCGATGTTGGCGGTGCGCTCCAGATTCCAGGCGGCGACGCCCGGCTCCAGGAAGCCGGCTTCAAGCGTGGTGCGTTCATCCGGTTCGATGACTTGCTGAGCCTGAGCGGCGCCGGCCAGCAGCGCCGCGCAGCCCAATGCGAAAATCGGAAGATGACGGATACGGGTTTTCATGAGGAAAGCTCCTATTGATGACCAGCGTGGCCGGCGTGCTCGTCCATTTCAGAGAGCATGTTGCGCATACGCAGAATTTCCGCCGTCTGGTCGGAAACCACATGGGACAAGAATTCAGATAGTTGCGGGTCTTCGCCGGATCCCGGCACCGCAAGGAGGGAATCGACCATGTCGATGGCGCCCTGGTGGTGCACAATCATGCCTTCAAGGAAGAGGCGGTCGAAGGTTTCGCCTTCAGAGGCGGCGAGACGCTCCATCTGCGCTTCCGACAGCATGCCCGGCATCAGCGGAATTTCGCGGGGATCAATCTCTTCCATGGCCTGATCGCCGTGACCGGCGTGATCGCCATGGCTGGAGTGGTCGGAATGATCAGAGTGAGAGGCGTGATCGGTGTGGCCCTCATGGCCGCTGTGATCGCCATGGTCGGAATGGTCGCTATGATCTGCATGCATTGCATGGTCGCCATGCATGCCGTGATCATGGCCGCCGTGATGGAGATGTTCGTCTTCCACCGCTTCGCCGCGCACCTGCAACCAGCTCGTCATCATCTCCATTTCGGCCGACTGGCTAAGCGCGATGCGCTGGCCGATCAGCTGAACGCCGCGATTTGTCGAGCGCGCTTCGATCAGCGCGCCCATCTCCACCGCCTGGTTATGGTGCACGATCATGTGCTGCATGAACCGAACATCGGCGGGAATGTGAGAGGTGCGGCTCAGCGCGAGGGACTCCTCTGCGCTGATGGTGCGGGACGGCTGGCCCGGCGCACCTGGGTTGACGATGGGCGGGCTCGACGCCCAGCTCACGGCGGCGCCCAGGCCCGCCACGGCCATCGCGGTTATGACAGTCTTCATGATCTCCCCCTCGTCAAACGCGAGATTTTGCGCGCGGAACACTAGCGGACACAGCACGAACGGCAAATCTCTTCGCCCGTGCAGAACATTAAATTCACATCAGATTCCGCCGCTCAAAACACACAAAAGGAGTAGGGAAAGGTTGGACGCGCCCCCGCTTCAGCGTATCTGAAGCCGCACATGACTCCGCCCTTTGATCCCGCCAACCCGTCCAGCCCGCAAGCGCGGAGGCGGGCCTTCCGGCTGCTCTTCGTTTGCCTGATGGCGACCGCCATCGGCAATTCCATGCTGTTCGCCATCCTGCCGCCGCTCGCCCGGGAGCTGGAGGTGGGCGAGGTGTGGGTGAGCGCCATCTACACCCTGTCCGCCCTGCTCTTCTTAACGATGAGCCCGGTCTGGGGCGCTCTGTCCGACCGCTATGGCCGGCGGCCGCTCATCGTGTTCGGCCTGTCGAGTTTCGCCGTATCCACTTTCGTCTTCGCGATCGGCGCCTGGGCCGGCCAATCCGGCCTGCTGCCGCCCATGGCGGCGATCGTGGCGATGGCGCTGGCGCGCTGCCTGTTCGGGGGCTTGGGCTCGGCGACTAATCCCAGCGCGCAAGCCTATGTCGCCGACCGAACCGATCCCTCGCAGCGCACGGAAGCGCTCGCCGCGCTCACCGCCGCCTTCGGGCTAGGCTCGGTGATCGGGCCTGCGCTGGCCGCCGCCTTCGTCGAGCGCATCGGGGTCGCAGGCTTCATGATCGCGGTGACCATCCTGGTCGCCGCCGGGGCCATCGCGGTGCGCCTCGCCTTGCCGGAAAAGACCCCGCCCAAGCGCCAGGGCCGGCCGATCAATCCCTTCATTCAATTCAAGTTCGCGGCAGACCCGCGCCTGACCGCGTTCATGATTTATGGCTGCCTGTTATGGCTGTCCCAGGCCGCCAGCCTGCAAGCGATGAGCTTTTTCATCATGGACCGGCTGGAGGCCACGCCGGATGAAGGCCTGCAGCTGGGCGGGGTGGCGCTGACCGCCGGGGCCGCCGCGCTGATCTTCGCCCAGCTTGTGGTGATCCCGGCGCTGAAAACCAGCCCGCGCGTCTTGATGGCGCTGGGCGCTGCGATGGTGTTGATCGGCAATATCGAGCTGGTCTTCGCGCCGAATTACGCCGCCCTGGTGTTCGGCTTCATGCTGAACAGCTTTGGCTTCGGCCTCGCCCGCTCCGGCTTCACCGGCGGCGCCTCCATCGCCGTCACCCCGGAAGAACAGGGCCGGGCCGCCGGCCTGACCACGGCGACCGCCGGCCTGGGCTTCATGATCGCGCCGGTGACCGGGCTGTGGCTTTACCAGGTGGTGGCGCCGGAAGCGCCGTTTTGGGTCAACACCGTGCTGGCGCTGGCCGGTTTTGCGCTGGCCCTGCTCCACCCACGGGTGCGCGCCGCAGCCCTGAAGCCGCTTGACCGCAATGATGAGGAACCGGGGCCGGTCTAGGTCTCAGCCGCCGCCATCACCGCGTCATAGGCCCGCCGCCCGGCATACCCGTCGGCTGTCAGACCGTTATCCGCCTGAAACGCCCGCAGTGCGCGGCGGGAATTCGGACCGATGCGGCCATCAATGCCTTGGGTGTCGTAGCCCAGCTCAGTCAGGGCGGTTTGCAGCTCGCGCGCTTGGGTTCGGGTCAGCGGCACATCCCCTTCGGGCCAGCCGTCAGGCAGCTCCGCCTCCCCGCCGATCCGCTGGGCGAGATAGGCGACGCCGAGCGCATAGGCGGTGGAGTTGTTGTACTGCATGAGCGCGTCGAAATTGCCAAACGCCAGAAAGGCCGGGCCGTTCGCGCCGGCGGGGATCAGCAAGCGCCCAGTGCGGTACATGTCCGCTGCGTCCCATTCGCCTTCGGCGAGGCTTAGGCCATCCAGCGCCCAGGCCGACACGGCGCGGCGACGCCGGGAGTTCCAAGTAGAATAATCGAAGGTCTCGGGCAGCGTGACTTCCAGCACGACCGGAGCATCTGCTTCCCAGCCCGCAAAAGTGAGGAGGTTAGCCGCCGAGCCGAGCGCATCGGCTTCACTGGTCCAGATATTCCGGCGGCCATCGCCGTCGACGTCGACCGCGCGCGCCATATAAGTCGTGGGGATGAACTGGGTTTGCCCCATGGCGCCGGCCCAGCTGCCCAACAGATCGTCGCGCAGGGCGTAGCCATTGGTGATCATTTGCGCGACCGCGAAGAGCTGGCTTTCCGCAAAGCTGCGGCGGCGGCCGTCCCAGGCCAGCGTCGCAAGCGAGCGGACCACATCAAAATTGCCCATGATCTCGCCATAGGCGCTTTCCAGCCCCCAGATGGCGGTCAGGATATCGGGGTCGACGTCAAAGCGCTCGCCAACGGCGGCCAGCGCGTCGGCATGGGTCGCGGCTGACCGCCGGCCGTTTGCAACACGCACATCAGACGCGGCGCCGTTCAAGTAAACCCAGATCGGGCGGACGAATTCGGGCTGGCTGGAATCCCGGTCGAGAATGCGCGGATCGATCTCAAGCCCCTCCATCATGGAGGCGGCGACGCCGTCATCAATCCCGCGTTCGATCAGCTGGTCCTGAAAGCTTGCGCGCCAAACCTCAAAGCTGGCGGCGTCCTCGTCCGACACCTCTTGGGCCATCGCTCCAGCGATCATAAGCGCCCCAGACACGATGGCGAAAACATAACGGGAGAGGTAAGCGATCATGACCGGTTCCAAGCTGCTGCCCCAGCGAAGGGAGCCTAACCCGACGCTGCGCCCCGGCGCGAGCCAAATCGGGCCTGCATATGCAGCGGATTTCGGCGCCGGGAATGTTGACTTCGGCCCACCTCTTAGGCTACCTCCCGCGCTCTTGAGATTTCCAAGGTCCGCTGCGGCGGGCTTTTTGTATGAGAATACAGGGTCACGACCATGAAAGTTCGCAGCTCTCTCCGCTCTTTGAAGAGCCGTCACCGTGACTGCCAGGTCGTTCGCCGCCGTGGCAAAGTCTATGTGATCAACAAGACCGATCCGCGGTTCAAGGCGCGCGCCGGCTAGGCTGACGTGCCGCGCACCCGCGCGATCCTTTGGGATTTCGGCCACACGCTGGTCGACTGGGATCCCGCCCGCGTTTACCGCGCGCTTTTAGATACGGACGACGCCGTCGAGGCTTTCCTCGGCGGCGTTTGTTCTATGGCCTGGCATGGCGCCCATGACCGCGGCGTGACCATGGCGGACAACCGCAAGGCGCTAATCGAAGCGCATCCGGACAAGGCCGACCTCATCACCGCCTGGGACACCCAGTGGGACGCCATGTTCGACGGCTGGGTCACCGGCATGGACAAGATCGTCGCCACGCTGGAAGCCGCGCAGGTCCCGCAATTCGGCCTGACCAATCTGCCGGCCGAGAAATGGCCCAACCTGAAAGCCATGTATCCGCCGATCTCGCGCTTTACCGAGGTCGTGGTGTCTGGCGAAGAAGGCGTCGTCAAACCGGATCGCCGCATCTTCGAGATCACCGATCAGCGCCTGCCGTTTGAACCCGGCGAAGTGCTGTTTTTCGACGACCGGGCGGATAATGTCGACGCGGCGCGCGCCTATGGCTTCGACGCTGAAGTGTTTGTCGACGCCGGTACGGTCCGGAATGCGCTCGCGGCGCGAGGGTTGCCGACTCTATAGATCGGCGGCCGATTTGAACTGTCACGGGCCAGCGCTAGTGTATAGCGCATGTCCATTTTCCTCGCACTTGCGCTCGTCGCATCCCCGCCTGACGCCGCCGCCTCCGATCCTCAAGCTTTGGGATGGATGCAGGGTTTCCCGCCGCCGGAAGCGCAAACGATCCGCTATCCAGACGGCGGCTTCTTCGACTTTCCTCAGCTGCGCTGGACGGTCTGTCATTTCGACCAGCTGATGCCGACGCGCCGCACTGCGCGCGGGCTCGATGCGCCCGATCCGTTGCCGTTTGAGCTGCGACTGGAGGAACTCGACGCGGTCGAATTCACCCCCATCGGCAGCGATGCGCCGATGAGCTGGCGCACGTCGCTGGACGCCAACTACACCGACGGGATCATCGTCCTGCATCAAGGCGCTGTGGTCTATGAGCGCTATTTCGGCTGTCTGGACGAAACCGGACGCCATGCGGCCATGTCCGTGACCAAATCCATGGTCGGTCTGCTGGCTGAGATATTGGTGGCGGAAGGCACGCTCGACGATATGGCGCCCGTCACCGACTACGTGCCGGAATTGGCTGACAGCGCGTTCGGAACCGCCACGGTGAGACAGGTCATGGACATGACCACGTCGCTGGATTTCAGCGAGGATTATAGCGATCCCAACGCCGATATCTTCGCCCATGGGGCCGCCGGCAGCGCTTTGCCGAAGCCTGCCGAGTTTGACGGCCCGCGCACCTATTACGAATTTCTGCAGACCGTAGAACAAAGCGGCGAACACGGCGCCGACTTCTCCTACAAGACCGTGAACACCGATGCTCTGGGATGGATTATCTCCCGGGCGAGCGGCGTGGCGATGCCAAATCTTTTGTCCGAGCGCATCTGGTCCCGCATCGGCATGGATCAGGACGCTTATTTCACCGTGGATTCGATCGGCACGCCCTTCACCGGCGGCGGCATGAACGCCGCGCTGCGCGATTTCGCCCGGCTTGGGCAGCTTCTACTCGATGAAGGCGTCCATGACGGCGAACAGATCATACCGGCCGCCGCCGTCCGCAGCATCGCAGGCGGGGGAGACCGTCAAGCCTTTGAAGCGGCAAGCTATGCGACGCTGGAGGGTTGGAGCTATCGGGGCATGTGGTGGGTCAGCCACAATGATCACGGCGCCTACATGGCGCGCGGCGTGCACGGCCAGGCCATCTATGTGGATCCAACCGCACAGATGGTCATCGTGCGCTTTTCCTCCCACCCCAACCCGTTCAACGCCGCCATCGACCCCACCAGCCTGCCCGCCTATCACGCCGTGGCCGAGCACTTGATGGGCGCAACCCCGCACTAGGCCGGCAAGACCGAAAAACCCGCTTTGCAAGCCGCCACAGTCCGTGACGCGCTTACAACGCGCGCGCTGGCGCTTGACCCTGACCGCACGCCCGGCTTGCCCGTCAGGCGCGGCGGCCTATCCTGCTCACTATGATCATCGCGTTCGCCCTATCCGCCGTGCTCGTCCAGGAACAGCCTGTCATCTCCCTGCCCGGGGTTGCGGCCGAACCGGAAAGCCGGGCCTATCTGTCTCCGGCAGAGCGGCTGGATGACCGTCTGGCTGCGCTGCAGGCGGCGGACAGCCCGGCGACCGCCGATTTGATCGCCGATGAGATCCGCTCGCTCTGGCGCCAGGAGGCCGGGCCCACCGCAGACCTGCTGCTGCAGCGCGCCGCCCAGGCGCGCGAGATCGGCGATGACGCCACGGCCGACCGCGCCTACGCGCACTTGCGGATCCTGGAACCGGAGTTCGCGGAAGGCTGGATGGCGTCCGCAGAGCTCGCCATTCAAGACGGCGATTGGGGCTTTGCGCTGGAAGCGCTGGACACCGTGGTGACGCTGGATGCGCGCCGCTTTGACGCCTGGGCGCTGTTGGGCGCCGCGCTTGAGCGTGCAGGCGCCAGCGAGGCCGCGCTCGACGCCTATGAAGAAGCGCTGGCGCTGCACCCTCATCACGCCGCCGCCGGCCGCGGTCAGGCGCGGTTGGAGCGCGAGCTGGCCGGCCGCGCTCTGTGATCGGGCGGGTCTGGATGACCGTCCTGCTCGTTCTGGCCGCCGTGCTGGGCTTAGGCATCCTCGCCACCTGGGCCGCCAGCGCGCATTTCAACCGCACCATCGCAGCGATGCATCCGCCGACTGGCGAGTTCGTCGAGGCGGGCGGCGTGCGCTTGCACTATCACCTGACCGGACCGCAAGACGCGCCGGCCGTGCTGGTGCTCCACGGCGCCTCGGGCAATCTGCATGAGCCCAAGCTGGCGCTGAGCGAGGCTTTAAGCGACTATCGCGTGCTCTGGATCGACCGGCCCGGTCTGGGGTGGAGCGAGCGTCCCGATGGCGGCGGCGACTGGACGCCGGAACGCGAAGCCGCGCTGATCGTCGAGATGTTTGACGCCCTTAACATCGAACAAGCGCATGTGATCGGCCATAGCTGGGGCGCCGCGATCGCCGCACGTTTGATGATGGATCATCCCGGCCGGGCCGCGGGCGGCGTGCTGGTCGCGCCCGCGCTGCGGGCCCATGTCGGCGACGCCGCGCTCTACAATCATCTGACCGGATGGCCGCTTCTGGGCGGCGTGATCACCCATGGGGTCGTGCCGATGATCGGGCCCGGATCCTTGGAAAGCGGCGCGCAGAGCGCGTTCGCGCCGGCCCGGCCTCCGGCGGGCTATGTGGAGGCGACCCGGCTGAAACTGCTGCTGCGCCCCAGCGCCTGGCGCGCCAATGCAGCGGACATGGCCCGGGTGAATATCAGCCTGGAAGACCAGGAAGTGCGCTATCACGAGATCGCCCAGCCGGTGATCATCGTCGCCGCGGAAGCGGACACGGTCGTCTACACCCGGCGCCACTCCGTGCCCTTCGTGGAAACCGTCCAGAACGGCGAGCTGCGCCTGATCGAGGATGAAGGTCACAATCCGCACCATCGCCACGCCGACGCCATTGCGGAGGCGTTGGCGGATGTGATCGCGCAATAACGCGTCTCGCCTGCCCTTCCTCCGCTTTCCTCGCTTGCTCTTTGCCCCTCCCCTCGCCTATCGAAGGGGGGCTATACTGTTTGACCGATTGGAGAGCCCGCCATGGCCGAATTCGCCCCGACGCCGACGACTGATGAGAGCGACGCCATTGGCGGTGCGGCGCGCGAGCAGCTGAAGCAATTCGTCGCGCGCATCGAACGCCTGGAAGAGGAAAAAGCTGCGCTGGCCGCCGATATCAAGGAGGTCTATGCCGAGGCCAAGAGCTTTGGCTATGACACCAAGGTGCTGCGCAAGGTGATCTCGATCCGTAAGCAGGACCGCCACGAGCGCGAAGAGCAGGAAGCTCTGCTGGAGCTTTATCTCGGCGCCGTCGGCGAGCACTAAGGCGTCCGCTTGGCCCGCGAGGTCGACGACAAAGCCACGCGCAAGGCGCTCGCCCGCATCCGCCGGGCCAAGGCGGCGGTCGAGCGCGCCATCGCCACATCCCAAGACGACGACGCGGCTGAAGCTGCGCGCAGCGCGCTGACCGACTGGGAAGAAGAGTTCATGAGCTCGATCGAAGAGCGGCTGGGCGAATACGGCTCCGCCTTCGCCGATCCGCGCCTGGGCGAAGACGGAGAGGCCTTGTCGCGCCTGCAGCTCGCCAAGCTCAAAGAGATCGAGAAAAAGGCCAAGGGCAAGGGCGGGTCCGGTTTCAAACGCGGCTCGAGCTTCAAGGCCAAGCCCAAGTCGGGATTTGGCCGCAAAGCCCCGCCGCGCCGGTCGAACACCCGCGACATCCATGAGGATGTGATCGGCGAGGTCGAAGACGCGCCCGCCCCCGATCCGGTCGAAACGCTCGCCAAGTCCGGCGCGATCCGGCGCGGCTTCACGCCGAAGCTGGTCGAGCCTGAAGCCGAGACCGACACTGGCGAAACGCCGTCGGACGATACGGCGCCCACGCCTGACTCCACCGCCAAACCGCTCTCGGAACAGGCCAAGCCGGAACCGCCCAAGCGCGGCGGCTTCCGGGTGATTGAAGGCGGGAAGATAGAGAAATAGCGCGATAAGCGGAGAGGGACCTAGGACATGAGCTGGAAGCAAATCCTCCTTGGGGTCAGCCTGACGGCGACTGCGTTCGCGCTTACCGGCTGGCTCCTCTATGGCGCCTTTATCGAAAATGAGACGCCGATTGTGCCCGCCATTCTAATGACAGCGCTCACATTTCTCGGGGTTTTCTTGCCGCGGGCGAATCGGAAATAGCTCGCTTGCTGGAGTACCCATGAATCAATTCCCCGAGCTCACCAGCGCCCACGCCGCCTTCTGGGCGCGCTTTCAGGCCGCCACCGGCGAGACCGCCGCGGGCCCGCGCTATGTCGACGCCTTCGGCGACAGCGAAGCGATGATGGACGAATTGCTCGCCCTGGTCTTGTCGGGAACCAAGCAGGCGACGGCCTCGTTGGCGCGCTGGTATTCGCCTGAGACCCTGCCCCGCCCCGGCGATCTGGTGTTGATCACGGATGGGCGCGAAGCGCCGGCCTGCGTGATCCGCACCACCCGGGTCGATGTGATGCCGGTTCATCAGGTCGACGCCGAATTCGCCTATGTCGAAGGCGAGGGTGACCGGTCCTATGAGTACTGGATCACCGAGCACCGCAAATTCTGGACCCGGGAGGCTGAGCGCTATGGCTTTGAGTATTCCGACGGTCTCGATGTGGTGTGCGAGCGCTTTGAGCTGGTCTGGGCGCCCGGCAACGCCTCGGCGTAAGGCCGCGCAGGGCGGCCTTACGCCTTGACGCGCCCTAACGGCTCAGACGCGGCAGGATTTCTTCGCGCAGCAGCTGTTCGGCGGTTTCGTGCATGCCTTGGGTGTTAAAATCGGTCTTGGTGAGCACGACCGTCACGCCGAACTCCTCCAGCACCCAGACGCGATTGCCGCCATTGCCGTTCATTTCAGCCGCGTCATAGGACTGTCCCTCCAGCTCAAACGGGCGCAGCCACCATAGATAGCCGTAGCGCACGCCCTCCATATCCGGCACTTCGGCAGCCGGCGTGACGGCGGCCTGCGTCCAGCTTGAGGGCAGGACTTGGGTCTCGCCGGCGCGGCCGCCCTGGCGCTGAAGCTCGCCCAGGGCGGCGAGATCGCGGGTGCTAAGGCGCAGACCGCCGCCGAGATGGTAACGCCCCGATCCGGTGCGCTGCCAACCAGGCGCTTCAACGCCGAGCGGATCGAAAAGCCGGCGCTGGGCATAGGCGTCCAGCGGTTCGTCGACTGACCGCTCAACCGCTTCGCCGAGCATCTGCACCCCGGCGGTGCAATAGGAAAAGGCGCGGCCGTTGAAGGATTGCTCGGGCGGGGTCGTCCAGGAGGGAAAGCCGCGCAAAGGCAGATCCCAGAAGAAGCGAGCCCAATCCTCAAGCCCATACATCCACGACTCGTTGCCGCGCGAATAGGGCGTCCAGTCATTGCAATCGAGCGGACCGCTCATGGTCAGCAGATCGACCGGCAGAATGGCGTCCTTGCGCGGATCCTCATGGGCGAAGGGACGCTCAGCCTCGAACCAGTCCGACACCGGCTGGTCCATCGACATATGTCCGTCGGCGATCGCCGCGCCCACCAGCATGCCCGTCACCGTCTTGGTCGCCGAGCGCGTATCGTGCTGCGTGTCAGCATCCGCCCCATTGAAATAACCTTCAAATACGGCCTCGCCGTCCTGAAGGATTAAAAGGCTGGTGATGGTTCCAAGCTCTCCGCTTTCGATACGGGCCTCCAGCGCTTGGCGGTCCGCGGCGTTCAGCTGGATGTCCGCAAGCGCCGGCGCTGCGCACAGTGCGGCGGCCAGCGCGGACGCTGCGAGGGTTTGAGGGTTGATCATGCTATGTCTCCTGCGCACGAATGATTGAGATGGTCGCCATGCTTGCGCGCAGGGGCGGAGTCACCTGAATTCACCTGAAATCAGCCTGTCTGCTGGCGAGGTTTGGAAGACTGAATGAGCACGCGGGTTCGCATCGCAGACTTTGTCCTGGACCGGGAAAGCGGGGCGCTGACCCGGCGTGGGCGCACGGAGGCTCTGCCAGAGCTCAGCCTGCGCGTGCTGGAGGTGCTGATCCGGCACGCGCCCGACACGGTCTCCACGCAGACCCTGACCCAGGAAGCCTGGGGCCGAAAAGTGGTCAGCGAAGACACCCTTGCTCAACGCATCAAGCTTCTGCGCAAAGCCTTCGGCGAGACAGGCCAGGACGCCAGGGTGATCCTCACCGTGCGCGGAGAAGGCTATCGGCTCGGGGTTCCGGTTGAGGCCGCCGGCAAGACGCCGGTCTTGGGGCGGCGTACCGCTTGGATCGGCGGCGGTATAGCTGGCGCCGTCTTGCTTGGCGCTTTGGGTTGGGGAGTAGCTGCAACCGTGAACGGCCCGCGCGCCGAGGCTGGGCTTGAGCAGGGTCCATCCGTTCAGGCCGATCCAGTGATGCGCCGGGTCGGCGCCCTGATGATGTTGCACCAGGCCGATGAGACCGAGCGGGCCATAGCGCTTTTGCGTCAGGCGCGTCTCGACCAGCCAGAGCGGATTGACTATGCGATCGCGCTCAGTGTCGCCCTGTCCACACAGGTCACGAAGTTTGGGTTTGATCCCGTACTCGCTCAGGAAGCGGAGACTTTGGCTCGTGAGGCGACCGAGAGCGCATCCGGCGGCGCCGAAGCCTGGCACGCGCTGGGCTATAGCCTCGACAGCCAAAGCCGGGTCAGCGAAGCGCTGGCCGCCTACCAGCAGGCCTATCTGCGCGACCCGACTCATGTGAACGCCATGTCCAGCGCGGCCTATCTGCTCAGCGTGCGCGGGCAGCTTTATGAAGCGCTGGTGCTGGATGTTCGAGCCTTGGAGGCCGGCGGCGGCTCTCTTTACGCCGAGCTTCAAATCGGTCGAAGCCTAAGCCTGCTGGGCGAGCGCGCCCTCGCATCGCAATGGTTGGAGCGCGCGTTGCAGCTGAATGCAGACCACCCGGTGGTGACGCTGGGTGTGATCGAAATTGAGCTTTCGCGCGGTGACGACGAGGCGGCGGCGGCCCGGCTCGCCGCCTTCCCGGAAGCGGACGTGACCCATGATCTGCGCCGCGTGCGCGGGGATGTTGCGTTTCGCCAAGGCGATCGCGACGCAGCGATCGGGCACTTTAACGCTGCGGGTCCCGCCGCAATTTGGGAACGCGCCATTCAAGACACGCTTGCTGGCGGCCCGGCGCCGTCGCTCGGCCTCGACCCCGATGGTATTTGGCCGGGAAGCCGTGTGCATGCGGCGCGGTTGGCGGCGGCGGGCGGCGCCATCGACTCCGCCTTTGATCATTTGGACGAGGCGGTCGATCTGGGCTGGCGCGATGCGGAAGGGCTGACTCACCGGCCAGTACTGGCGCCCTTACGCAGCGACCCGCGTTGGCTTGCACTGATGGACCGCATCCAGCGAGAGATCGCCGCCCAGCGCGCTTTGCTGGACGCAGACCCGGAATTGCGCGCCAAGCTGGATATCATCCGCCCATAAAAGAACGCCCCGAAGCGAGGAGACCTTCGGGGCGTTCGAAGTGGCGAAGAAAGGCTGGATCAGCCTGCTTCGCGATACCCGTCTACGTCCAACTCGTATTCGCGGACTTTGCGGTAAAGCGTCGAGCGGCCCACGCCCAGACGGCGGGCCACCTCGGCCATGCGGCCGGAATAGGTCTCGATCGCAAAGGCGATTAGGTCACGCTCGATATTCTCCAGCGAGCGCAGATGTCCGCCCGCATCGAGAATATCAACGCCGCTCTCGTCACCGGCCTCGTCCGCAAAGGCGGACGGCTCGGCCGGCGCTGCGCCTTCCGGCGCGACCGGCGCGGTCTCAAGCGTCGGCGTCAGGCCGGAGATTTGCGGGAAGTCTTCCGGCGTCAGATAGTCGCCGTCGCACAGCACCACGGCGCGGAAGACGGCGTTCTCCAACTGGCGCACATTACCCTTCCAATCATGGCGGGCGAGCATGTCCATGGTTTCCGAATTTGCATCCAGAACCGCCTTGCCTTCCTGGGCGTTGAAGCGCGCGATGAAGTGGCGGACCAGGGCCGGAACATCTTCACGGCGCTGCGACAGGCTGGGCACTTCGATCGGGAAGACGTTGAGGCGATAGAAGAGATCCTCTCGGAACTGAGCTTCTTTCACCTGCTCGGCGAGATCGCGGTTGGTCGCTGACACGATGCGCACATCCACCTTGACCGGGCGCTTGCCGCCGACCGGATCAACCTCGCCTTCCTGAAGCGCGCGCAGCAGCTTGACCTGCATGTCCAGCGGCAATTCGCCGATCTCATCAAGGAAGAGCGTGCCGCCATCGGCTTCCTGGAACTTGCCCAGATGCTTGGCGACTGCGCCGGTGAAGGCGCCCTTTTCGTGACCGAACAGCGTGCTCTCGACCAGGTTTTCCGGAATCGCGCCGCAGTTGACCGCCACGAAGGGCCGGCCGGCCCGATCGGACGCGGCCGCGATGGAGCGCGCCACCAATTCCTTACCCACACCGCTTTCACCGGTGATCAGGATCGGAATATTGGATTTGGCCGCCCGTTCGCCCAGACGCACCACCTGGCGCATGGCCGGAGCGCCGGCGATCATGTCGGAAAAGCCCAGCTGGCCGGACTTGGTCTTCTTCAGGCGGTTCACTTCGCCAGAGAGATCTTTGACCTTCAGCGCATTGCGGATCGACACCGCGATCCGCTCGGGGCTGGCCGGCTTGACGAAGAAGTCGCACGCCCCGGCGCGCATCGCTTTAACAACGGTTTCAATACCGCCATGGGCGGTCAGGACGATCACTGGAAGCTCGGCGCTGAACGCCTTCATGGCTTCCAATGTTTCAATCCCATCCATGCCGGGCATGACCATGTCCAGCATGACCACGTCGATCCCGCCGCGCTTGACGGCCGCCAGGCCGGCTTCGCCGTCCTCCGCGCACTGCGCATGATGCCCCTGCTTTTCCAGAACCGCCTGTAGCAGACGGCGCTGGGTCGGATCGTCATCGACGATCAATACTGTCTTCGCCATTTCACCCACGCCTTTTCGGTCGCTTTCGGGCGCCGGCTTGGTTTTCACTGAACCGAGGTTTTCCCCGTGCCCCGCGAACCGGCGTCCCGTCTTGATGCGACCCGATATGACACACCCCACGTAAAGATGACGTGTAGACGCCGGTCAGAAATCGTTAGGGTAAAGAGAGGGTTAGCGCACCCTTATTGGATCGTTCAGACTCCGCGGGCGCGCGCCTGCTTGCTCAGCCGGGACAGGAGTGATTAGGTTTCAATCTACCATAAAGGGTATTGTGAGCTTGAAATCGCTCAAAAAAAGAACCCACAGCCCGTTTGCGCCGAAGGACGTGATGCATGGCGTTAATGGCGAGCTCGCCGCCACTCTGCGCCCCGGCCTCATCGCCTTGGGCATCGTTTGGCTTTGCAGCGTCGCCCTATACGTTGCGGTTTACCTCCTCACGGACGGCGGGCTTTTCAGCTTCACCGCTACGCTGTCGCTGTTGGCGCTGTTTAATTGGGCTGAGATATCCGCACTGACCTGGGTCGTCGGGCGCAAGCTCAGCCTGGCCTTGCTCGCGGTCAGGCCATGGCTCACTCCCTACACGCCGCTGGCTGTGATCGCGGCGCTGGCGGGGCTGTTGGTGGCGGGCTTCATCCCCGAACCCTTTATGCCGCAGCCCGCCGGGGAGGCGCAGGCAACCGCGCTCAAGACGCCGATTGAGTGGTTTGATGCGATAACCGCCAGCGTCATCTGGTTCGCCGTAGGATGTGTCGTCGTCCCGATCGTCGAGGAAGTCCTGTTCCGGGGATGGCTACAGCCCGCTTTGGTAGACGCCGGCTGGTCGGTCCCCGTGGCCATTGTGTTCACTTCGGTGGTATTTGGCGTGCTCCACCCCTGGGTCTTCACTGCGACATTTTATGGCCTACTCTTCGGCCTCCTGCGCGAGCGGACAGGCCGTCTCTCAGCGCCGATCGTCGCTCATGCGGCCGTCAACACGGCGATCGGCCTCATGGTATTTCTAGAAGGCGGGCCCGCGGAGATGCTTTATCTCGTCTAAGCGAAGGCGCATCACGCGTTTGACGGAGCAACAGCGAAGCGGGCACTAAAGCGTCCTACATTTATCCAATCTGAGTCTTTTATGACCCGCACCGCTCCCCTGCCCCCGCCCCTCGCCGCGCTTCATGGCGAGCCGCTGACCGCGCCCGACTGGTTCACCGAGGCTCAGTCCGATCCGGTCGAGACCGGCGCTGTGGAGCATGAGGGCGCGCGCATCGCGTGGAAGGCGTGGGGGGAGCGCGGCGCGCCAGGCGTCATCCTGGTCCATGGCGGCACCGCGCATAAAGGCTGGTGGGACGCCATCGGTCCGCTGCTGGCGCGCGAGGGCCGCCGGATCGTCGCGCCCGACCTGCCTGGCATGGGCGAAAGCGATTGGCGCGAGGCTTACACCATGGATGATCACGCCGCCTCGGCGCGGGCGGCGGGTCTTGACGGCGGCGCGTTCGAGGCGGGTCCGCCGGTCTTCGCCGGCCATAGCTTTGGCGGCTTCGCGACCCTGAAAGCGGCGACGAATTTCGGCGATGAGCTGAAAGCCGCGATCATTCTGGACAGCCCGATCCGCAAACCGGAAAAGCAACGCGAAGGCGCCCCGCCCAAGCGCGGCGGCAAAGTCTATCCCGATCTCGCCACAGCGCTGGGCCGCTTCCGCCTGTTGCCGGAGCAGCCGTGCGACAATGTCTGGCTGGTCGACCATATTGCGCGCGGCAGTTTGAAACAGGTCGAGGGCGGCTGGACCTGGTGGTTCGATCCCGGCATTTGGGCGAAGCTCACTTATGAGCGGCGCGACCCGGAGGCGGCGGCGGCCGCGCTGAAATGCCCAATGGCGGTCATGCGCGGCGCGCAATCCAAGCTGATGGGGGAAGAGACCTGGGAGTATATGAAGTCAGTCTTCACACACTCGCCTTTCGTCACGGTGCCCAACACCCGCCACCACCTGGTGCTGGATGATCCGCTGGCCACCACGGCGGCGCTGGGCGCCCTAATTGAGGGCTGGGCGCGCTGATCATGACCATTCACCGCATCTTAGGGCGCTTTGGCCATCTTGGCGGCGCCGATGACGCATGATAAAGCGCGGCGTAATGTGAATTCTTCCAGCGTTCGAGGACGACATGGCTGACGACTACACCCGCGGTGAAATGGACATCTCCGACCACAAAGCGACCTTTGATGGTGTGATGCATGTGTCGGTCTTCTGCTCGATCCTGACCGGGCTGGTGGTGCTTTATCTCACCCTGGTGTTCGCTGCGGGCATGAACTGGATGACCGGCCTGATTGTCAGCGTCATCGTCGCCGGCGTGTCCGGCGTGGTGCTCAAGCAGGGCGCGCTTTACTGGGTTTTCGTGGGTGTTCTGGCGATCATCGCTGTGATCTCCGGCGGCCTTGTGTCCGCCCTCGGCTAGTCGCCGACATTTAACGATCTATAAAACCCCTTGCGGCGTGGGCCTGATTGTCCATGCTGTGATCAATTCTGATCCGCTTGGGGTTTTTGCATGCATATCGCCGTACTCGCTGAAAGCCTTCCGGGCGAAGATCGTGTGGCCGCAACGCCGGACACGGTGAAATCTCTCGTCAAAGCGGGCGCAACGGTGACCGTCGAGAAAAAAGCTGGCCTGAAAGCCGACTTCACCGACGACGCCTATGAAGCCGCTGGCGCGCAATTGGCGACCCGGGCCGCCGCGCTGAAATCCGCTGAAGCGTTGTTTTGCGTGCGCCGTCCCGATGACGCGACGCTAGGCAAGCTTAAAGCCGGCACGCTGCTGATCGGCTTGCTGGAGCCGCATGGCGCGACCGATTTCGCCAAGGTCTGCGCGGACGCCAAGATCAACGCTCTGGCGATGGAATTCACCCCGCGCATCACCCGGGCCCAGGCGATGGACGCGCTGTCCAGCCAATCCAATCTCGCCGGTTATCGCGCCATTGTTGAAGCCGCCACCCTCTATGGCCGCGCCTTCCCGATGATGATGACGGCGGCGGGCACGATCGCGCCGGCGAAAGCCTTCGTGATGGGCGCCGGCGTCGCCGGCCTGCAGGCGATCGCAACCGCCCGGCGCATGGGCGCCATCGTTTCGGCGACCGATGTTCGCCCGGCGGCGAAAGAACAGGTCGCCTCGCTGGGCGCGAAATTCATCGCGGTTGAGGACGAAGAGTTCAAAGCCGCCGAAACCGCCGGCGGTTACGCCAAAGAGATGAGCGATGAGTATAAGGCCAAGCAGGCCGAGCTCGTCGCCAGCCATATCGCCAAGCAGGACATTGTCGTCACCACTGCTCTCATTCCGGGCCGGCCGGCGCCGAAACTCATCACCAAAGAGATGATTGAAGCCATGAAGCCCGGCTCGGTGATCATCGACATCGCGGCCGGCAATGGCGGCAACACCGACCTGACCGAAGCGGACAAGGTGGTCGAGCATAACGGCGTGAAGATCGCCGGCTTCTCCAACCTGCCTGGGCGCCTTCCCGCCGACGCCTCGCAGCTGCTTGCGAAAAACCTGGTGAATCTCTTCCCGCTTTTGATCAGCGAAGATGGCGCTCTGGCGCCGCACTGGGACGATGACATTATTAAAGGCATGGCCCTCACCAAGGACGGCGAGATCGTCCACGAGAGCCTGACGGGGAGTTAAATCATGAAACGTCGCATGACCCAGCTCGGGATCGCCGTTGTCGCGGTGGTGACTTTGAGCGCCTGCATCATAATCACATCCGACAGTGAAGAGTTCGCCGTAGCGCCGCCGGCGCCGGCCGACACTGAAACAGAAGCCTGATTTACTGACCCGCCGCTGGAGGCGTTTATGGAAGTCGATCCCACCATTTTCCGCTTAGCGATTTTCGTTCTGGCGGTCTTCGTTGGCTATTACGTTGTTTGGTCGGTGACCCCCGCCCTGCACACGCCGCTGATGAGCGTGACCAATGCGATCTCCTCGGTGATCATCGTCGGCGCGCTGATCGCCGCGGGCGCGAGCGCGGTCAGCGACGGCGCGCAATTCGCCAAAGGCGCCGGCATCCTCGCCGTCGCGCTGGCCAGCGTGAATATTTTTGGCGGCTTCCTGGTCACCCAGCGCATGCTCGCCATGTACAAGAAAAAAGAAAAACCGGCCGCCAAGAGCGACGCCTAGCGTTTGGTTTTTCACCTGTTTTCCTTGCTCTTTAGCCGATAAGGCCCTGCCATGTCCGCCAATCTTGCCGCTCTGCTCTATCTCGGATCCGGGATCCTCTTCATCCTGGCGCTGCGTGGCCTGTCGAGCCCGGAAACCTCACGCCAGGGCAATTATATGGGCATGGCCGGCATGGCGCTGGCGGTGGGCACCAGCCTGTTCTTTATCGAGCTTAATGGCTTGGGTTGGCTGCTCGTGGCCGGCGCGGTCGCGATCGGCGGCGGCGCTGGCGCGGTGATCGCCCGGCGCATTCCCATGACCGCCATGCCGCAGCTGGTCGCGGCCTTCCACTCTCTGGTGGGCATGTGCGCCGTGCTGGTCGCAGCCGCCGCGCTTTATGAGCCCGCCGCCTTCGGCATCGCCCGCGGCGATGCCGGCGAGCTGCTCAATCAGCTCAAGCTGTTGTCGCTGGTGGAATTGGCGCTGGGCGCCGCGATCGGCGCCATCACCTTCTCCGGCTCGGTCATCGCCTTCATGAAGCTGCAGGGCCTGATGAGCGGCGCGCCCATCGTGTTCAAGGGCCAGCATTGGCTCAACCTGGCGCTCGGCGTCACGGTTGGCGTCTTCATCATCTTCCTATCGGCCTCGGCGGGCGACAACAAGACCGCGTTCTGGATCATCACCATCATCGCTCTGATTTTGGGCGTGCTGCTGATCATCCCGATCGGCGGCGCCGACATGCCGGTCGTGGTCTCCATGCTGAACTCCTATTCCGGCTGGGCCGCCGCTGCGCTGGGCTTCACGCTGGAAAACAATGCGCTGTTGATCACCGGCGCCCTGGTGGGCTCCTCGGGCGCGATCTTGTCCTACATCATGTGTAAGGGCATGAACCGCTCCTTCATTTCGGTGATTTTGGGCGGCTTCGGCGCCGACGGCGACAGCGCCGCCGCCGCGGGCCCTCAGGACCGCACCGCCAAGCAAGGCTCGGCGGAAGACGCCGCCTTCATCATGAAGAACGCCGGCAAGGTCATCATCGTGCCCGGCTATGGCATGGCCGTGGCGCAGGCTCAGCACGCGCTCAAAGAAATGGCCGACAAGCTGAAAGAGGAAGGCGTGGACGTCTCCTACGCCATCCACCCGGTCGCCGGCCGCATGCCCGGCCATATGAATGTGCTGCTGGCCGAAGCCCAGGTGCCCTATGACGAGGTCTTCGAACTGGAAGACATCAACTCGGAAATGGCCACCGCGGACGTCGTCTTCGTGATCGGCGCGAACGACGTCACCAACCCGGCCGCGGAAGATGATCCCAGCTCGCCGATTTACGGCATGCCGGTGCTGCAGGTCTGGAAGTCGAAGACCGTCTTCTTCATCAAGCGCTCGCTCGGCTCGGGTTATGCCGGCATCGAAAACCCGCTCTTCTTCCGCGACAACACCATGATGTTGCTGGGCGATGCGAAGAAGATGACCGAAAGCGTGGTGAAGGCGCTGGATTGATAATCCAGCAGGGCCCTTCGAGGCTCGCTTCGCTCACACCTCAGGGTGAGGGTAACCTCAAGCTCGAACGTCCCTCATCCTGAGGCGCTTTTGCATCAGCAAAAGCCTCGAAGGACGCACGTCTTTTCCTCGTCACCCCCGCGAAGGCGGGGGCCGAGAGACGATCAAGCGCCGCGCTCAATGAAGCTGGGTCCCCGCCTGCGCGGGGATGGCGAAAGATAAGGGCTAGCCGCCCTTCACCCGCACCGCCTCCAACGCCACGCGTCCCTCCTCCGGGATCGCCGCGTTCTTCTCCCCATCCGTATTCACCAGCACCGTCTCGCACACGCCGACGCACTCGCCCTTCTGGAACAGCGCGAGATCGATGCGGTAGCTGGTGCGGCCGATATGGCCGATGCCGGCGCCGACGATCAGATCGCCGGGATAATGGGCTTCGCGCAAATACTGGATATGCACGTCCGCGATCAGCATGCGCATGGCGTGCTTGCGGCGCATCTCCACCGGGAAGCAGACGCGGTTTAACTCCGCTCTGCCTTCCTCATAAAAGCTGCCGATCGCCACATTGTTGAGATGGCCCAGCGTATCGAGATCGCGGAAGCGCGAGGGCACGGTGACGCTTAAGGGATAGCTTTCAAGGAGAAGGCGGTGGGCGGCGGGCTTCATGGCAGGTCCTAAACTGGCGAGGGGCGCGTTATGGCGCTCTGTTCAGGAATGCACAAGGCCCCGCTGAAATCCCGGACGAGCGGAGCGACGATCCGGGACCTGGTTGAGGAGCGGGCGCTTTTCACGGAGCAAGGCCCCGGCTCTACGGCTGCGCCTTGGCCGGGGTTTCAGACCTTTACAGCACCCGCTTCACCGCCTCCGCCCAGCCGGACAGCCGCCGCATCCGCGTCAGCGCGTCCATCGCGGGCGTAAAGCGCCGATCCTCACGCCACAGCGCGCGCGCATCCTCGAGCGACGCGTAAAGCCCCGCCCCCAGCCCCGCCAGGAAGGCGGCGCCCCAAGCGGTGCATTCGGGGTTGAGCGGCCGAACGGTTTCAACGGCGCACAGATCGGCCAGGCGCTGCATCAGCGCGTTGTTGACCGTCATGCCGCCATCAACCTTCAAGGTGGAGACATCCACCCCGTCCGCCGCCATGGCGACCAGCAGATCATGGGTTTGATAGGCGACGGAATCGAGCGCTGCGCGCGCGATCTCCGCCCGGCCCGAACCGCGGGTCAGGCCGACCAGCGCGCCGCGCGCATCCGGATCCCAATAGGGCGCGCCCAGGCCGGAGAAGGCCGGGACGAGATAGACCCCGCTCTCCCGGTCCGCATCAGCGGCGAGCGCCTCGATCTCGCTGGCCTTGGCGATCAAGCCCAAGCCGTCGCGCACCCATTGCACCGTGGCGCCGGCGGACAGCACCGAGCCTTCCAGCGCGAACCGGCTTTCACCGCTGATCCGCCAGGCTGTTGTGGCCAGCAGACGCGTGCTGGACGCGACCATCTCTTCGCCCGTGTGAACGAGCATGAAGGCGCCGGTGCCATAGGTGGACTTCATCTCTCCAGGCTTTAGGCAGGCTTGGCCGATGGCGGCGGCTTGCTGGTCGCCGGCGGCGCCGGTGATCGGGATCGACCGGCCAAAGATCGAGGCCTCGCTCTCCCCAATCTTGCCCGCGCTGTCGACCACAGCGGGCAGGACGGCTGCGGGGATGTTGAAAATCTCCAGCAGGTCTTCATCCCAATCGCCGGCCTCCAGCCCGTAAAGGCTGGTGCGGCTGGCGTTGGTGGCCTCGATCACATGCACGCCGCCGCCGGTCAGGCGCCAGATCAGAAAGCTGTCGACGGTCCCAAACGCCAGCTCGCCCGCCTCCCCCTTCGCCCGTGCGCCCGGCACATGGTCGAGAATCCAGGCCAGCTTGGTGGCGGAGAAGTAGGGGTCGAGCACCAGGCCGGCCCGGTCCGCGACCAGGGGTTCGCGTCCTTGCGCCCGTAAACCGGCGCAGACATCGGCCGTGCGCCTGTCCTGCCAGACGATGGCGTTGTGGATCGGCCGGCCGGTGGCGCGCTCCCAGACGATCGTGGTTTCGCGCTGATTGGTGACGCCGATGGCTTTGACCTCAAAGCCGGCCGCTTCCGCCTGGCTGACCGCTTCACGGGCGGTGGACAAGACGGTCGCCCAGATCACTTCGGGATCATGCTCCACCCAGCCCGGCTCCGGGTAGATTTGCGCGAACTCCTTCTGGGCGCTGGCGACCAGGTTCGCCTCAAGATCGAAGACCAGCGCGCGGCTGGACGTGGTGCCCTGATCGATGGCGAGGAGCGCAGGTTTGGCCATGGTGGATCACTTGAGTTGGTTTATGCTTGCGCCCACGCTAAGCGAAGACAGATGCAAAGGAAAAGCCCGTCATGGAGTTCCAGGCCGAGCCGCTGACCAGCCCCACCGGCGCCACGCTAAGCTGGCGCGCTTTGGCCGCGGACGGCGAGGCGAAGGCGACCGTCCAGATCCACCACGGCTTATCGGAGCATTCCGCCCGCTATCAGCGCTTCGCCCGGCATCTTTCGGCGCGCGGCTTTAACGTCGTCGCCCACGACCATCGCGGCCACGGCGTCACGACGGCCGAGGACGCGCCGGTCGGCGTGTTCGCGGCCAAGCAAGGCTGGGCTTTAGTGATCGACGACGCTCAAGCGGTCGAGACCGCCGCGCGCCAG
Source organism: uncultured Oceanicaulis sp. (assembly GCA_964484345.1). GTDB lineage: Bacteria > Pseudomonadota > Alphaproteobacteria > Caulobacterales > Maricaulaceae > Oceanicaulis. The sequence goes on from CAZAGE010000005.1 coordinate 75,980, forward strand.
CGCTTCGGCACCCTGCCTCATATCATCTTCGGCCACTCCATGGGCGGCGTCATCGCGATGAATCATGCGATGGAGCGCAAGGGCGAGATGGCCGGTCTGGCGGTGTGGAACTCCAACCTGGCGCTCGGCGGCCGGGCCGGCCTGATGCGCTTCGTGCTGGGCATGGAAGGCCTGTTTAAGAAGCCGACCGCGCCGTCCAGCTGGATGGATGCGCTGGCCTTTAAAGCCTGGGGCAAGCAGGTGAAGAACGCGCGCACGGACTTTGACTGGCTGTCGCGTATTCCCGAAGAGGTCGACGCCTATGTCAACGACCCGTTATGCGGCGGGCCGGCGTCGATTTCGCTCTGGCGCGATCTGATCGAGCTCTCAGAGCGGGGTGCGGACGAACATCGCCTGCGCGCCATGCGCCGGGATTTGCCGGTGCATATGGCGGCGGGCGGTGAAGACCCGGCCACGGACAAGGGCGAGGCGATGAATACCCTGAAAGCGCGCCTCTATAACGCCCGCTTCACCGACGCGACCATGCGCTTCGACCCCAAAGGCCGGCACGAAACGCTCAACGATGAAGGCTTTGAGCAGGCCATGGACGATTTCGCCGATTGGGCGCAGCGGGTCGCCGCACAGTCGGGCTGATTACACGACCTGAACCGGCCCGTGGTCGTCGCAATGGCCGTCATGGGGGTGGTGCAGGCGGCCGTTCACCAGATAGCAGACATGGTCGCCATGGGGGACGGCCTCATGGCCGCAGCCCGGGCCGTGCACATGCCCGTTGCAATCGCTGACAGGCTGGCAGCCGTCCGGATTGGCGGCGCTCACCTCAAGCACATGTTCGTCGACATGGTCTTCATGGGGGTGATGCAAATGGCCGTCATGCAGATAGTCCACATGGTCGCCGTGCTGAATGGCCGTGTGGCCGCAGCCCGGGCCATGCTTGTGGGTATGGTTTGCGTGTTTGGGATGGTTGCAGGCCATGACAATCCTCTTCGCGTCAGCGCGCGCCAGCGCACGCCTTTATAAGGATTTGTCTCACACGCTCTTCCCGTAACACAATCACGGTTACGAGGTAACACGTTATAATATATTGCTTTTCGCCTTACATAGCCTTGGCATCGCGCAATTCTTCGAGCTGGTGGGCGATCAGCGCGGGCAGGAGCCACATCTTGTCCTTGGTCGGCTTGCCGTCGCCCAGGCGCAGGATATTGCGATAGAAAAACGCCATGGTGGCGAAGCCGTTGGCCGCTTTGATCATGTCGTTGTCCGACGCTGGTCCCCAACGCCCCTCGCCCAGCACCAGGTTCTGCTCATAGGCCGGCAGAGCGTCTATCTCACCCGCCAGCAGGCGCTTGGGCGCATCCACATCGACACAGAGCGGCCGGCCGATCCCAATCATCGCCACCCCGGCGTCCAGCGCCTCCTCCATCGCCGCCCTGGTGCGAAAGCCGCCGGTGACCATGATCGGGGTCTTAGCCGCTTTGATGACCTCTTCGGCATAGGCCATGAAATAGGCTTCGCGGGCGCGGGTGCTTTCGCGCACTTCGCCGTCAAACACCGGCTCGGTCCCCTCCAGCCCCATCATGCGCGGCTGCTCGTAATTGCCGCCGGAAATTTCGAGCAGATCGACGCTTTCCAGGTCGAGCATCGCGACCACCTTCAAGCAATCCTCAAAGCTGAAGCCGCCTTTCTGAAAATCCGAGGAGTTGAGCTTCACGCTGACGATCTTGTTCGGGCCCACCGCCTCGCGCACGGCGCGGACCGCCTCGATCAGCAGGCGGGCGCGGTTCTCTAAGGACCCGCCCCATGCATCGGTGCGTTGATTGACCAACGGGTTGAGAAATTCGCTGATCAGATAGCCATGGGCGGCATGCACCTGAACGCCGTCAAAGCCGGCCTGGCAGCAGGTCTTCGCGGTGGCGGCGAAGCGCGCGATGACGTCTTCGATTTCGGCGGTTTCCAGCGCGCGCGGCTCGGCGAACAGCCCGCCGGGCAGGTTTACAGCGACCGCCGACGGCCCCACGGGTTCCGGCGCAATGCTGGCCGGGCTTTGCCGCCCGGCATGGGATAGCTGCGCGATCGCCTTGGCGCCGCCAGCCTTCGCCGCGGCGGCGTAAGCGGCAAGCCCCGCCAGGGCGTCAGCGTCCTGGGGGCCATCGACGACGATATTGGCCGGCCGTTCCCGGTAGCGCCGATCAATCATAATATTGCCTGTGATGTTGAGGCCCACCCCGCCCTCAGCCCACGCTTTATACGCACGCGCGATTCGCGCGCCGGCGCGGCCGCCGGGTTCCGCCAGGCCTTCGGTCATCGCGGCCTTCGCCAAACGGTTGGGAATCGTCACCCCGCATGGCAGGGTGAGAGACGACCTTAAATCAGCGCTCATGAGTAAACCTCAAACATGATTGAAACGATCAAGAAACGGCCCGGCCTGGGCCTTCGCCGGATGTTCGCCCGCCACCTCGCCCGGCAGGCCGGGCTTAAAGTTATGTCGCCGGAGAACCCGCGCCAACTCGCCCGTGCACGCATCGATAAAGGCGGCGAGCGCTCGCCGGTCGCAGAGGGTGTGACGCTCACGGAAATCACACTGGCCGAGCGCCCGGCGCTGCACTTCAAACCGGCGGAGACGCGGCCCGGCGGCATCTTGTTTCTGCATGGCGGGGGCTATTGCATCGGCTCGCCGCAAAGCCACAAACCTTTTGTCTCTCAGCTCGCCAACGCCCTGAAAATGGAAGCCTGGTCGCTTGATTACCGGCTGGCGCCGGAGCATGTCTGCCCGGCTGCGATCGAAGATGGAAGCGATGCGCTGGCGCTGCTGCGCGATCAGGTCGACGGCCCGTTGATCGTCTCGGGAGACAGCGCCGGCGGCGGTTTGACACTCGCCAGCGTGATCCGTCATCGCGACGCCGGCCGGCCGATGCCGGATGGTCTGTATCTCCTCTCGCCCTGGACGGACCTGTCCGCCTCCGGCGACAGCGCGACCGGCAAGGCGGACGCCGACCCGATGTTGAAACCCCATTACCTTGCCCAGGGCGGTGCGATGTATCTGGACGGCCGCGATGCGCGCGATCCCGAGGCCTCACCGCTGTTCGCGGATCTCTCCGGCCTGCCGCCAACGCTGATCCAGGTGGGCGAAGATGAGATCCTCTTGGATGATTCAATCCGCCTGACCGAGAAGCTGAAAGCCACCGGTGTTGAGGTGACCTGCCAGGTCTGGCAAGCGATGTGGCATGATTTTCAGCTCTTTGCACCGATCCTGCCGGAAGCCGTCGACTCCCTTCGCCATGTGAAACAGTGGGGGGAGCGGTTCAGCTGAACCCGCTTTTCTCTTTCCCAGCGAAAGCTGGGACCCAAGGAGCATCGAACGCCGTGCTTACGAAAGTGGGCCCCAGCTTTCGCTGGGGAAGAGAAAGTGAGGGTGCATCTCGGCGCTTAGCGCACCACCCAACTCTCCCGGTCATCGCTGCCCAGCGTCATCGCAAACGCGGTGGCCAGACCCGACCAGTTATTGGTGATCACCCCGTCTTCAGTCTTATACCAGCTGGGGCAATCCTCAGCCCAGACGGTGCGCTGGAGCCGGGCTTGGAGCTTGGCGTTGAAGGCGGTTTCGGCCTCCGGCGAAATCGACAGCGCTGAAATATCCTCATCCAGCAGGCGTTTCACCTGACGGCGGACATATTCGGTCTGTCGCTCCAGCATGAAGATGATGGAGTTGTGGCCCAGATTGGTGTTCGGCCCGTAGAGCATGAAAAGATTGGGAAATTCGCTCACCGCCACACCGCGATAGGCGCGCGGGCTGGCGCCCCAAGCCTCGCGCAGGCTCTTTCCCTCAGCATTTTCGACATCCAGTGTCGGCAGGAAATCGGTGGTCTGAAACCCCGTGGCGAAGACGAGGATATCCGCTTCGATCTCCTCGCCGGACCCGGTTATGAGGGTGTTTCCAGAGAGTTTGTCGGGCCGATCGGCAATCAGCCGGACATCGTCGCGCTGCAGGAGCTGGAGATAGTCGTTGGACAACAGGATGCGCTTACAGCCCGGCGCATAATCCGGGGTCAGCTGGGCGCGCAGTTTCTCATCCTTCACCGCCTTGCGGATCAGCGTCTTAAGCCGCCAGTGCGTGTAAGCGCTCGCCAAAGAGCGCGACACGAAGGCGGGATAGCGCAGCTCGTGGATGAGATAGCTGACGGTGCGATACAGCCGGTGCCAGCCGGGAATATGCCGGAAGGCCCACTTCTCTATTCCCAAAAACGCCCGATCCGGCTTGGGGATCACCCAGTTGGGAGTCCGGGCCAGCACGGTCAGGTGTTTGGACTCCTGGGTCAGCTTCGGCAGAAGCTGGACAGCGCTCGCCGCATTGCCGATCACCGCCACCCGCTTGTTAGAAAAATCGACGCGGTCGTCCCAGTCCGCGCTGTGCAGGACCGGGCCCGTAAAACTGTCGAGCCCCTCAATCTTGGGCGTGAAGGGTTCGGAGAGCTGCCCCACGGCCGAGATCACCGCCCGCGCGGTCAGGGTCGCGCCATCGGCGAAGCGCACCGTCCAGCGCCCAGCCCTATCGTCAAACGCCATCGCCTCCACCGTCCGCCCGAACACTAAATGCTCACGCAGGCCAAAGGCGTCGGCGGCGCTGTCCAGATAGGCGAGGATTTCAGACTGGGGCGAGAATTTTCGGCTCCAGTCGGGATTGAGGAAGAAGGAGTAGGAGTAAAGATGGCTGGGCACGTCGCAGGCCGCGCCGGGATAGCGGTTGGCGCGCCAGACCCCGCCCACGCCTGCGGCGCGGTCCACAATCGCGAAGCGCTCCACGCCGGCGCGCTTGAGCTGCCGTCCCATGGCGAGGCCGGCGAAGCCGGCTCCGATGATCAGGACGTCGAGGTCGTCGGCCAAGCCCGCCTCAGCGGTCGTCGCTGGCATACATCTCGTCCACGATCGCCTTATTGCGGTCGATCACCACATTGCGGCGCACTTTCAAGGTGGGGGTGAGTTCGCCGTCATCGACGCTGAGCGGCTTCTCCAGCACCCGGAATTTGCGGATATTTTCGACCCGGGCATAGCGCTCATTGACCGCATCGACCGTGTCCTGAAGCGACTTGGCCACGGCTTCGGACTTGGCGGCCTCCTCCACGCTCATCCCCGCCTTTTCCGCAAACGCCGCCAGCGCGTCCGGCGACACCGTCAGCAGTGCGGTGAGATAGTGGCGGCCATCACCGACCACGACGGCGTGCTCGACCAGCTCGCCATTCATTAGATCGGTTTCGATATTGGCCGGGGTGATATTCTTCCCGCCCGAAGTGATGATGATGTCCTTGATCCGGCCGGTGATGAAGACGAAGCCGTCCTCGTCGATCTTGACCACGTCGCCGGTCTTCATCCAGCCGTCCTGGGTGAAGGTGTTGGCGGTGGCTTCGTTGTTTTTCATATAGCCGGCGAAGACGTTCGGGCCCTTGACCTGAAGCTCGCCCTCTTCAGAGACGCGTGCCTCCATGTGCGGGATCATCCGGCCGACCGAGCCGAAACGGACGCTGCCCGGACGGCTGAAGGCGGTCGGCGCGCTGGTCTCAGACTGGCCATAGCCTTCATAGATGATGAGGTCGAGGCTGGCGAAAAAGCGCAGCACGTCCGGAGAGATCGGCGCCGCGCCGGAGATCAGCATCCGCGCTTCGTCCAGCCCCAACGCCGCCTTCACCTTGGTCAGCGCCAGCTTGTCGGCGAGGTTTTTCTGGAAGCTTAAAAACGCGCCCGGCTTTCGCCCTTCGATGATCGCCTCGTTATAGGCGCCAGCGGTTTTCATCGCCCAGGCGATGATGTTGGCGCGCGCGCCGGTGGCTTCGCCGATGCGGGCGCGCAGCGTTTCGTGCATCTTCTCCCACACCCGCGGCACGCCGAAGAAGACGGCGGGGCGCACGCTTTGCAGATCCTCGCCCAATTGCTCCATCGAGCGCGCGAAATGCAGGATCGAGCCCGACTTGATGTGGTTGTGCACGCTTTGCTGCTGCTCGGCGATGTGCGCGATCGGCAGATAGGACAGCCCGCGGTCGCCATCCTTGTTCTCGAACATGTGGCTGAGCATGGCCGAGGACCAGGCGATATTGCCATGGCTGAGCATCACCGCCTTGGGCGGGCCGGTGGTGCCGGAGGTGTAGATCAGCGAGCCGACAGTCTCTTCGCCGACCGCTTTGAGCCGTTCGGAGACCGCATCGTCATGGTCCTCCACGCCCAGCGCCAGGAATTGGCCCCAGGACAAGACGTCGGGGTGGTCGCCCGCCGGGCCGTCCATGACGATGATATGCTCCAGCTTGGGGCATTCATCGCGCAGCTGCAGGGCCTGTTCGACATGCTCGGCCGTCTCCACCAGGAAGACCGGGCTTTCAGAGTGCTGAAGGATGTAAGCGATCTCGGGCGGCGAACTGGTCCAGTAGACCCCGGCCGGACGGCCGCCGGTCATCATCGCGGCGATCGCCATGATGGTCCATTCCGGCCGGTTAAAGCCCAGAATGGCCACGGCGTCATCAGCCGCCACGCCCAGCGCGATCAGCGCGCGCGCCGCTTTGCGAGTTTCGTCCGCATAACCTTTCCAGCTGGTGGTTTCCCAGCCCGCACCGTTATGGACCGCATAGGCCGGTTTATCGCCGTCCTTTGCCCCTCGCTCTAGAAGACGCGCCGGTGTTGAAGGAAACAACTCGTCTGCACCAATGCGTGGCAGTTCGCTCGCACGCGCCTCCATGGAGGTCCTCCCCTTAGTGTAAGCCCATGAGTTCACGCGCCTCTTGCGGGCTCGCCACCTCGCGGCCCGCATTGCGGGCGCAGGTCGCCAGCGCCTCGATCAGCGCGCCATTGCCCGCAGCGCGTTCGCCGTCGGGCAGGTAAAACGTATCTTCCAGGCCGGTGCGGAGCATGCCGCCCAGCTCGGCCGTGCGCTGATGCACGGGCCAGATCTCCTGGCGGCCGATCAGCGTGGTCTGCCAGGGATCGCCCTCGCGCTTATAGCGCAGCAAAAGCTCCAGCAAGTCCGCGTCCACCGGCATGCCCGAAGCGACGCCCATCACGAAATTGTAGTGGGCGGCGGGGGCCATGCCGTTTTCGATATACATGTTCACACAGCGCACGATGCCGACATCAAAGCATTCAAATTCAGGATGGGCGCCGACCTCATTCATGGCGTCGACCATGGCCTGAACCTTCTCGACCGGATTGTCGAACATCATCGGCGGCCAGGCCCACGATCCGTCGCGCCTGAGCTTGAGATAGTTGAGCGAGCCGGCGTTGCAGGCGGCGATCTCCGGCTTCACCCGCTTCACGCAGGCGACGGGTCCTGAGACGTCAGGGCCGACAACGCCGGTGGTGGAGTTGATGATCACGCCCGGACAGGCGTCGCGGATCGCCTCGACGATGGCGCCGGCGACATCCGGGTCCCAGCTGGGAAAGCCGCCATGGTCGGGCTCCTGCATGCGGTAATGCACATGCATGACGCTCGCGCCGGCGTCAAAAGCTTCGCGCGCGCTCGCCGCCATCTCTTCCGGCGTGACCGGAACGGGATGGGTTTTCGGATTGGTCAGCACGCCGTTGAGCGCGCAGGTGAGAACCGCCTTCGTCATGGTTTAATCCTGCGTTTGCAAATCAAGGTCGATCAAGACAAATCCGCCCGAGGCCTGGCCGCCTTCTGCAGCATGCACTGCAGCAATCGTCCCGTCGGCCTCGGCCGTCAGGCGCATTTCCATCTTCATGGCTTCCATCACGGCGACCACGTCGCCGGCTTTCACCGCATCGCCCGGCTTCACATGGATCGCCACCACAGCGCCGGAGACCGGGGCGAGGATTTTCGAGGGATCAGACGCATCCGCGCCGCTCCAGGGCGAGGCTTCGGCCACGAAAACCATCTGCTCGCCCAGCGCGATATGATAGCCCGCCTCATCGTCGAGCCGGACCAGGCGCGCCTCACGTGCTTCACCATTAAGGGTGTAAGCCGTCCGGCTATAGCCGGTCTCATCAAAGACGATCTCGAGCGGCGTTTCGCCGCCGAATACGCGCACCCCGCCCTCGCGCAGCTGTTCGACGCTGACGGACATCGCCTTGCCGTCAACCTCCAGGTCCAATGCCATTTGGCGCACGGACGGCGCGCGATAGACGTCGCCGTTGGTATCCGTGGCTTCAGCGGCCGCCAGCGCAATCGCTTCAAAGGGCGGCTCCGCCACCGCGAAGGGGCCGGCGGCGGCTTCCGACCAAGCGTCGAGATCGGCGGTGCGCATTTCGCCGGCGGTGAAGGCGGCATCGTCGAGCAGGCGGATCAGGAAGTCGCGATTGGTGCGCACGCCTAAAAGCGGCGCGTCGAGCATGTGCTGGCGCAAGGCCGCGATGGCTTCATCGCGCGTCGGCGCGTGAGCGATCAGCTTGGCGACCATGGCGTCATAATCCGTGCCGATGACGCTGAACTGATCAACGCCGCTATCGACCCGTACGCCTTCCGTGACGCCATGGGGATTATAGGCCAGCACATTGCCGGACTGGGGCGCGAACTCGTTGAACGGATCTTCGGCGTAAAGCCGCAGCTCGATGCTGTGACCGGTCAGGGTCACCTCGTCTTGCGTAAGCGGCAGCGCCTCGCCGGAGGCCACCGCGAACTGCCACTGGACCAGATTGGTCCCGGTGATCTCTTCGGTGACCGGGTGCTCCACCTGGAGCCGGGTATTCATTTCCAGAAAATAATAGCCGCCCTCATCGTCGAGCAGGAATTCCACCGTGCCCGCACCGACATAATCGACCGCCTTGGCCGCCGCGACCGCATCCGCGCCCATGCGCGCGCGCAGGGCGTCATCAACGGCGGGCGACGGCGCTTCTTCGACCACCTTTTGGCGACGGCGCTGGGCCGAGCAATCGCGCTCACCCAGATGGATGGTATTGCCCTGGCTGTCGGCGAAAACCTGGATCTCCACATGGCGGCCGCGCTCGATAAAGCGCTCCAGCAACACCGCGTCATCGCCGAAAGCGGACTTGGCTTCCCGGCGGGCGGACGCGAGCGCGTCTGCGAACTCTGACGCCTCGCGGACGATGCGCATGCCGCGCCCGCCGCCGCCGGCGACGGCCTTGATGAGAAGGGGATAGCCGACGGTTTCGGCCTGGGTCTTCAGAGTGGCGTCCGATTGATCCTCGCCCTGCCAGCCTGGCAGGGTCGGCACGCCGGCGTCGATCATTAATGCCTTGGCGCGCGCCTTGTCGCCCATGGCGTCGATGGCGTCCGGCGGCGGACCGATCCAGACGAGACCCGCCTCGATCACCGCGCGCGCAAAGCCGGCGTTCTCCGACAAAAAGCCATAGCCGGGATGGATCGCCTCAGCGCCCGTTTGCTGCGCAGCATCCAGGATGGCGTCGATATTGAGATAGCTCTGCGCCGCCGGCGCCGGACCGATCCGAACCGCCTCATCCGCCTCGCGCACATGCAAGGCCGCTTCGTCAGCGTCGGAATAAACCGCGATGGCGCGCAGGCCGCTGGCGCGGGCTTCGTTGAGCACGCGCACCGCGATCTCGCCGCGATTGGCGACCAGGACAGAGGCGAAGGGGCGGGTCAGCATCACGCCCTCCCCTCAAGGCGAACGCCAACGGTGTCTCCCCCTGCTTGCGGGGGGAGTGTCCCGAAGGGACGAGGGGGGCATTGCGGCGTCGCAAAGCCCCCTCCGCCCGTTTCACGGGCACCTCCCCCGCAAGCGAGGGAGGACACCGGTTTCGCCAAAGGTCTCATTCACTCACCGCCCACCTGGCGGGGCGTTTTTCGATGAAGGCGGTCATGCCTTCCGCGCCTTCTTCGCTGCGCACGGCGGCCGCAAAGACTTCAGCGGCATGGCCGATCAAATCCGCTGGCTCGGCGTTGCGGCCCTTGCGCAGCAAGCGCTTGGTGGCGGCGACGGCGTTCGGCGCACAGCGGCGGATATCACTCATCACCTCAATGAGGCGCGCCTCGGTCTCCTGCACTCCATCGCAGAGGAAATGCACCAAGCCGATATCGAGCGCGTCCTGAGCCGTGACTTTGCCGCCTGTGACGCCCAGACGCTTGGCCTGGGAATAGCCCAGCCGCTCCAGAAGGAATGGCGCAATCTGCGCGGGCACGATGCCCAAGCCCGTTTCCGGCAGGCGGAAGACGGCGGTTTCTCGCGCGATCGTGACGTCCGCGACGCAAGCCAGGCCAAAGCCGCCGCCCATCACCGCGCCTTCCACGACCACCACGATGGGCAGATCGGACGCGCCATAGATCGCGCACATCTGACCAAAGCGGGTGGATACCTCGATGATCGGATCGGCTTCGCCGTCGGCGGGCGGCGGCGCGCTCATATCCTTGATGTCGCCGCCTGAGCAAAAATGCCCGCCCGCGCCCTGCAGCACCACCATGCGCGCGCCGGATTGCTGCGCCTCCTCGAGCGCAGCAATCAGTTCGCCCACCATCTCCAGCGACATGGCGTTGCGGCTTTCGGGACGGTTGAGCGTCACAAAAGCCGCACCGTCGCGCCGCTCGAACAGGATGGTGTTGTAGTCCGCCATCTCAGGCATTGCCCGCCGGCCCGGACGGCTTGCGCTTGGGCAGCGTGCCTTCCAGCTTGGCGATGATGCCCAGCATGATCTCGTCGGCGCCGCCGCCGATCGAGACAAGGCGGCCATCGCGGAAAGCCCGGCTGATCGGATTGTCGGCGGTATAGCCCATGCCGCCCCAATATTGCAGGCAGC
>CAZAGE010000006.1:0-86580 GCA_964484345.1 uncultured Oceanicaulis sp.
GCCGCCGCCTGCGTTTCTCTTTCCAAAACCAACAATGTCAAAGAGCCGGTCAAATTAGGTGGGCCGCAGCCCGCTTAACTGACCCGCCGTTCCGCTCCGTCGTTGGAGCCGCCCGGCGTTGGGAGCGCGGTTTCTAATGAGCCGCCCCGCCCGTGTCAATCGCCTTTGTGCAGCGCGTCTCAGTGGCGAACCACATCGGCGTGCCGCCCGAAGGCGAGGAGCGCGGTGTCTACCGATCCCGCTCTCCCTGGTCAACCGCGTTTCTGCAGATGAATGAGACGCTTACACATCCCGGTCTGCAGTCCCCGCCAACCCGACGCCGAAGCGATGAATTGGTGGCCGACCCCTTCGCAAAACACCGCGGCGTCGCCGCCCTGGTGATCCGCTGACTTCGAAGAGGCGCGTTCCCTAAGAGCGCCCCGCTCCGTCGTCAATCGCCTCTTTCAGCTGAACCTCAGCGACAGTTTTGATCTCCGAAACAAAGCCGAAAGGCTTGGCTTCGGCGCTATCAACACGCCGATTTGGAACACCCGTCCGAAGCGGAAGGCTCAGCAGTATGGGGCGCTTTGCGTTGAAGCGCAACCGAAAACCGCGTTGAACTTGGTTTCGTTTGCGCCCCGCGGTCAGTGCCCCGCCGCCGAGGACGCGGTTTCTATGCCCCTGCCCGATCAGGCGCAACCCCCAAAAACATCTTTTTGCGCATTTGCGCAGCAAGACCGCTTTCTAGCGGTGCGGCGGGTGTCGCTATACGCCTTCTATATAAGCCTTCAGGCTCTCGGCTTCCGCTTCTGCAGTCGCAATCTTGCGCTTCACCACATCCCCGATCGACACAACGCCGGCCAACGCCCCCTCCTCCACGATCAGGACATGGCGGACCCGACGGTCGGTCATTTGGCCCATCAGCTCATCAATGGTGGCGGACGGCGTAGCTGTGACCAGCCGCGTGCTCATAACCGTAGACACGGTCTCACTCAGCGCTGCAGCGCCTTCTGCGGCGACGGCGCGGGCCAGATCGCGTTCGGAAAAAACCCCGACCGGCTCATGGCCGCCATTGACGACGACGGCCGCGCCGACTTTGTGCTCGGTCAGCGTTCGCGCGGCGTCAATCAGGCTGGCGTCGGGGGAAACGGTGAAGACCTCCCGGCCCTTCTCGCTGATAATCCGTGCTGCAGTCATCTTTGCCTCCCGAATTTCTCATTCCTCAGCTAGGATGATGACGGAGGGGACGGTCGCAGGCAAATCCAGGCCCGCGGCGAGCAATCAAGGGCAGCGTAGCCACCATGGCCGACCACTATAAGAAACGGCTTGAAAAAGACCTGGACCGGTGGATCACCGCCGGCCTGGTGCCGGAGGCGAGCCGGGACGCGATTCTCGGCGATATCGCCGCGCCCCCGTCCCGCTGGAGCGCGCAAGGCGCCGCAGCGATCCTGGGCGCCATCCTGCTGGCGCTCGCCGCGCTCAGCTTTGTGGCGGCGAACTGGCCGGAGCTGTCGCGGCTAAGCCGCTTCGTAGTGATTCTCACAGCGCTCACCGCCGCCTATGGCGCGGCCGGTGTCGCCTTTCGGCGCAACAACACTGTCCTTGGTCACGCTATGGCGCTTCTGGGCGCTGCGCTATTCGGCGGCGGCATCGCCCTGACCGCTCAAACCTTCAATATGAGCGCCTTCCACCAGACCGGGCTGTGGATCTGGGCGCTCGGCGCGCTGGCCACCGCCATCGCCCTGCCCTCGCGCCCGGTGCTGATCTTGGCCAGTGGGCTGACCGGGATCTATGCCTTCGTCGAGGCGGGCAATGCCCTCTCCGTTGGGCCGGTCTGGCTCTACTTGCCGCTGATGGCGGCGATCGCCGTCGCCGCCTCGCGCCTGGAGTCGAAGGTCACGATGAACCTTCTCAGCCTCTCTTTCATCGTCTGGCTCGGCCATGCCCTTTACGCGATCGATCGCACCGACGAGACCCTGCTGGGCCTGATTTGCGCCTACTCGCTGTGCGCCGGCGCCCTCGCGCTTGTCACCGGCCGCCTTCGCGGGCTCGGCGTCACCGGCGCCGGCATCGCCTCCGCCTGGACCCTCGCAGCCGCGGCGGCGAGCCTGATCGCCGCGCAGGCCGCGATCAATCATATCGAGCCCCAAGCGCCGACGCCTGTGATCACAGGAATCACGGCAGCCGCCCTGGTCCTAGGTTTGCTGGCGATTCTCGCGCAGGTCCGAGCCGAAGCGCTCGGCAAGGGCGTAGCGCTCGCGCTGGCCGTCTCGGCGGCGGCGGTGTTCGTTCTGCCGTGGATCGACTTGGCCACCGGCGAAGACGCATCGCTATGGCTCGAGCTGATGCTGGGCGCCCTCGTCTTCATCGCGGCGGTCACGCTGATTCTCATCGGGTCGAGGCCCGGCGCCGGGCTGATCGGCGGGATCGGGGTCGCGCTGTTCGCCGGACAGAGCCTTTATGTCTATGTCGATCTCTTCGGCGACCTGTTGAACACGGCGACCTTCTTCCTGATCGGCGGGATTTTGCTGATCGGCCTGTCGGTCGGGTTGACCCGCTGGCGCAAAAGCCTCGCGGCTCGGTCTGAGGGGCGCGCGTCATGAACATTATGGTTCGCCTGCTCCTTATCCTGGCTGCAATGATCGCCTTCCTCACCACGATGGTGGTGACTCATGCCCATCACCGCGCCCATGGCCGCGAGGTGGTTCTCGCCATGGAACCGGTTGATCCGCGCGATTTGCTGCTAGGCTATTACTCCATCATCCGCACGGACGCGCATACCCTGGATATGGCGGAGCTGGAGGGCGCGAAGACCGGATGGGAGGTCGGCGACCGCATCTTTGTCACACTGGAAGACGGCGACGACGGCGCCGCATTTCCGGTCGCGGTCTCACCCCAGCAACCGGCGAGCGGCGTTTTCCTGCAGGGCCGCGTGCGCTCGGTCTCGACGCAGACGGACTGGGAAGACGTTGAAGAGGCCGCCCTCGATCCTGAGGACGAGAACTGGTCGCCGTTGCGAGAGCCGGTCCCAGGCACCGAGCGCGACGTGCTTGGCGCGGTGTATAATCTGGAAGCCTATTACGCCGAAGCCGAGCAAGCCCAAGAGCTGGACACAATGCGCAACCAGGACCGTTTGCGCCTGATCGTCTCCCTGGCGCCGGACGGACGCGCGGTGATCAAAGGCCTGGAAATCGACGGCGAGCGCCGGATTGACCGAATCATGCCCGATCCAGGCTGATCAGCCGCCGATCAAAACGGTCGATGCCGGCGCGGGCTGTCGGGTCGCCGGCGAAATGCGGCGAGGAAAAACGGGAAGGCGAGCATCCCCACCAACAGCCCGCCGATATGGCCGGCCCAGGCGATGGGCTGATCGATAAACAGCTCCGCAACGCCCAGACCAAGATTGATGACCAGCCAGGGTATCGCAAGGCGGAGCATTCCCGCGCGTCCACCCATCGTCCAGCCCGCTGAAGCGACGAGGCCGGACACTGCGGTCGACGCCCCGGCCATGACGCTCGGCGAATCATAGTTCACCAGCACCGACACCACGGCGCCGCCAATCGCGCAGGCGAAAAAGAACAGCAGGAAACCGACGGTGGCGCGCACGCCTGTGCCGAAAGCACGCGCGGTCTGCGACCCGACCGCCAGCAGCACGCCGAGATTCACCAGCAGGTGAAACCAGCCAAAGTGAAGGAAGACGTGCAGCACATAGGGCGTCAGGCCGAAGATGGGCGCTGGCGGCAGCTCGGCGGCGGCCGCGCCCGTGCGCACGGCCCCGAGCCAGAGCGCGACGGCCGGCGCGTAGTCCTGACCGCCGAACGTACCCAGCGCGGCCAAGTGCGCGAGGACAATCAGGACGCAGAGGACGATCACCACGATCGGCGCGTTGATGGCCGGTCCGCTGTTTGCAGGCTGGGACGTCTCCGGCCTGTTCAGCCGCGGATCGCGATTTTCCATGGTGAAACTCATCTTAGCCACGATGTGGCACATAGGTTGCGTCAGTCGGGATGCACCGTCTTCAAAGAGGACACTTAAACCATGGCAGCCCCTCTTAAAGCCATCACTTTCGCCGTTGCTGCGCTGGGCGCAATCGCGCCTGCCGCTTCAGCGGCGCAACAAACCAATCCCTCGGACTGGAACCGGCCCTACGGCACGGTCCCAGGCCAGGAGACCCGTCCCTATGCCGGAACGCGCAGCGCGGGCAATCGCGTGGTGATCAACGGCATCATCCAGACCGGTGTCGGCGTGTCCGCACAGGCCAATGCGATGGCTTCAGCCAGCGCCAACGTGAACGTCACGGGCATGGCCGGGGTCGGCGGGGACGGGATGATGGCTGGTCCTTTCGCAAGCGCCGGGGCTTTCGCCGTGGGCAACCAGCTCAACGTGGTGGTGAACGGCAATTACAACACTGTCGTCATCAACTCCAACCAGACCAATACGGGCGATGTCACAGCAAACGCGAACGCCGATGCCGGCGGCGCGAATGCGGGGGAGAGCGATAATGACCCGAATTAAGACGCTTTTGATCGCGGCCATCTCCGGCCTGAGCGTGGCCGCTTGCGCCAGCTCGGTTCCGGGATCGGACGGTCTTTACGCGACGCCGACCGGCGGCGCCCCGGTCACGCCGAACCCGACACCCTATTCTGACGCCCTGGTGTGCATGGCGGCCCATGCCTACGCCCAAGGGCGGGGCGCGCCGCGCGTCGCGGTGGGGCGTATCGCCGACTATACCGGTCAGATCGCCCCAGAAGGCGGCGCCCGCGTCACCCAGGGCGCAGCCCTGATGGCGATGAGCGCCTTCGCCAAGGCTGGCGCGCGCCTGGTGGAACGTTTTGATACATCCGTGGCCGAACTGGAGCTGCGTTACACCAATAACCAGCTGATCGAGGACGCCAGCGAAGACCAGGGCTTCCGCCAGATCTACGCCGGCTCGATCCCGGGCTCGGATTATTATCTGGTCGGCGGCATCACCGAGCTGAACGCCAATATCCGCTCGAACGGCCAGGATGTTTTCGCCGGCGACAGCGTGGATAGCGACCCGTCGGGCGTCTTCTCACGCCGTCTCTACGTGATGAATGTCGGCCTCGACCTGCGCCTGATCGATTCGCGCACGCTCGAAGTGGTCGACGTGGTCAGCTACCAAAAGCAGATCATCGGCCGGGAATTGTCCGCTGGCGTGTTCGCCTTCTTCGGCGATGTCGTCCTCGACGCCTCAGCCGGCGGCCGCTCGCTGGAGCCGGTGCAGCTGGCCGTGCGTTCGGTCATCGAACGCGCCGTGCTGGAGATTTCCGCTCAGCTTTATGGCGTCGCGCCGGAACAGGTCTGCGCATTCGAAGACCCGATCGGCGGTTCCAGCATCACCGGCGGCGTCCAGCAATTCACCGCTTATTCCTCACGATCGGAGGCTCCCTATGTCCAAGCTCGCACGAGTGTTGATCGCGGCCACGAGCAGCGCGACGCTGGCATCCGCAGCCAGCTACGCGGAACCTACCGATAATGTGGTGATCGACCAGTCGAATGACGGGTCGAGCACCTCTTCGGAGGACATCACCGCGGATCAAACTGAAACGATCATCACGTCGCCATTTGCGCAAGCAAACTCAACGACGGGCCTGATCGGCCGCTGGACCGACTATACCGGGCGGCAATCCATGACCGGCACGTCGGATGCGACCACGAATGTCCTGGTCGACAATGCTTGGTCCTACGTCACCTCCACGGCGACCGCCTTGGGCAATGCAGTGACGATCCGCGGCGACGCCAATGTCGATGTCGATCTGGTGCAGAACGCCAGCGCAGGCACGCGCACGGGCGCTCTGTCGGATCTTCGCATCACCACCTATGGCGCTCATACGGTGCAAACCGCGAACGCCACGATGAATGCGGCCGAGGTCTCCACCTATGGCGAACGCGATGTCGTTCTGACCCAGAACAGTGAAGGCGACACAGAGGCGGCCACGCGTCTGGATGCGAGCACGGCGGAAATCGAAACGGTTGCCCAGGGCGTCAGCGCCGCGGGCAACAGCCTGCTCGTCGCCGGCGGCGAATTCGCGCGCGCCCAGGTCGATCAGACCCAGTCCGGCGATGTCACCGCCGAGGCCTCCGCCGATGTTCGCCTCGCCGACTTCGGTGTGGTGAGCGCCAGCCAGGCGGCAGGCAATACGGTCACGCTGTTCAATGATTTTGGCTATGGTGAAACCCGCGGCAGCCAAACCAATGCCGGCAATGTGCGCGCCGTCACCAATCTGGATCTGGGCGGATATGAGAACGGCTTGGCCGTCGGCTCCGCTAACGCGGTAGGCAACACCGCCCTCACCTCGGTGATCAGCGGTGACGCTTTTTCCGGCCTGGCGCAGACCAATACCGGCGCTGTGAGTTCGACCGTGAACTTCAATGGCGGCGCCGGCGGCGGTCTGGGCACGGCTCTGTCGTCGACGGCGATGGGCAATGCGCAAAGCGCCTATATCTGCTCGACCTGTCCAGTCGGCCTTGAAGGAGCCTTCACCCAGTCGAATTCCGGCGCGGTGACGAGCCAGATCAACGCCAATCACTCCGGTTATGTGCGATCAATCACCTCGTCCTCAAGCGCGCTTGGAAACGTGGCGACCTTCTCGAATCAAAGCGGTGGGTAAAGCTCAGCGCGGGCCCTGCGCCCCGAATCTAAGATGAAAATCCCGGATCAGCGCTCTGCTGGTCCGGGATTTTTCTGGCCACAGCTTCGGCATAGAGGCGCCGCCAGAGCCGCCTGGCGCAAAGCCGCCGCCCAAAGCCTGCGGCGAGCCCTCCATGTCGCGCCCAAATTCCAGACAAAAGAAAACCCCGAACGCCGGAGCGCTCGGGGTAGAGGCGGTGGTGTAATTTCGTTGTGCGCCGCTAGTTATAGCCGCCGACGCCGCCATTGAGCATCAGCGTCATCGACGCGGACGCAGAGGCTTCCGCTTCCGCGCGCGCGACCTCACGGCGCACCGTCTCTGTATAAACCTCTTCATACCGGTAATAGATCAGCTTGATCCCCGGACCGTGCAAACGCAGCAGCGAGCGCTCATTACAATTGCGTTCCGGTTCCTGGGGGGCGCAGCTTAAACGCCCGCCGGGGGCATGGCGCAGAGCTTCGCCCTTGCGGCAGTGAATGGTGTCCCCGCCGTCATACCGGTCATGGCCATCTTCGCGCCAGCCAATGGTCGCCTGCAAAGCCGTGCCGGCCATACAGCGGAAAATCTCACCATCAAAATGCGCATCCACGCGTTCGTTCGGATCTGGACGCGAAGCCGGATGGGGTGTGCCGGTATCGTCCACACAGACCACACGGACCACGCGCCAGCCTTCGACCCATCGCGTGCGTTCTTCTTCCACCATTTCGTAGGTTGCGGCGGCGGCGGAGGCCGCGCCCGCAAGGCGCAATCCGGTCAGCGCGGTCGCCGCCGGCGCAGTGCCGCCGCCAATATACCCGCCGCCGGAATAGATGAAGGTGTTGCCCCCACCGCCGAAGCCTCCACCCGACCCGCTGGCGTTCGCCATCGCGTTGGCGGTGGCGTTTGCGGTCGCGGTGACGTTGATATTGACGCTGTTGTTCAGATAGACGCCGCCGACATGAATATTCGGCCCGCCCACGTGGATGTTTGGCCCGCCGATATAGACGTTAGGGGCATGGATCGTCGGACCGCCCGGATGCGTGCAACAGGGATGATGCGACGGCGGCGGCGGAGAAGGCGGCGTAGGCGCATGCTGACCAGCAGCAGCGGCGCTGGCGACCATCGTGCCTGCAACGGCGACGAGCATGGCGGCGTACCGGGATGAAACGCGCATGGCGGACTCCAAGACTATTCGGGAGTGTCCATGCAAGCCCGGGGCCGAATGCGGCGCAGATGGCCGGACTCACTCCAATCCCCCACTTGGCAAGCGGTTTGCAAAGTTCAGCCCGAACTGCCGGCGCCGCCCCTCTCACGCGCCGACGCTGCACAAAAGGACGGCTCGCCGTGAGACATCGTAATAGCCTGACGCTATTGGCCTACTGGAACACCCGCCGGCGCGGAGAGCCGGCGCCCCTTCGCGCTGAAATCCTGCCGGAAGACTTGGGCGGTTTGCTTTCCCACCTGTTTTTGCTGCGCCGGATGGACAGCGACCACCATGTGTTTCGGCTGGCGGGCACCGGGCTGTGCCGCATGCATCGCCGGGAGTTTCGGGACCAGAATTTCCTCGGCCTCTGGACCGGCCATGACCGACAGCACATGCGCGCCTTGTTGGAAGGCGCACTCTCCGCGCCAGCCCCCGCCAGCGCCATCACCGAAGCGATTGCGCTTGATTCCACAGCCAGTGAAGTGGAGGTCACCCTCCTGCCGCTGCGCGGACCGGAAGGCTTTTTAGACCGTGCGCTGGGATTGTATCAGCCGTTGGGCGCGGGCTTGCCCAGCTTGCGCCCGGTGGTCCGTCATCGCTTGACCGAGCTTCGACCCGCGAGCGAGCCGGAACCCAGCGTGTCGCTGTACGCCAGGACCGATCGGCCGATCCGCGCTCTCGCCGCGAATGATGTTTAAGAGCGCAGCCTAGCGAAAAATTAAACCTCGGCAGGCCATGGTGCCGGCTCAGGAGTGTTTTCGCTGATGACGCAACGTATAGATCTGTCCAGCCGCCTGGATCGGCGCAAGATCAAGATCGCGGCCCGCGGCGCCCAGGAGCGCCGCCGGCACCGCCGGGTGCGCCTGTCCGCGCCCGGCCGCGGCCTGGCGCCCAGCGTCGGCGAGTTTGGCTGCACTCTCGTCGATGTCTCCCCTGGCGGCGCGCGCATCGCGTCGAAAACCCCGCCGAAATCCGGTGAGCGCGTGGTCCTATTGTTTGACGGCATCGGCCGCATGGAGGGCGAAGTGGTCCGCGCGGGTCGCGCCGGATTCGCGGTGCGCCTGAGCACGAACAGCCAGCTGAAGCGGGACCGGCTGGCCGACGCGATCACCTGGCGTTTCAATATGGAGCGCCTGGGCCTGGACGAAGACCGCGCCGCGCCGCGAAAGCCTGGCAAAGGCCGTGCGAAACTACAGCTCAAAGACGGGGTCATCATTCAGGCGGATGTGATTGATGTGTCCATTTCCGGCGCCGCTTTCGCCTGTCTGGAACGTCCGCGCATCGGGGAAACAGTGCGTATCGGCGAGATGACCGGCCGCGTAGCACGTTGGTTACACAATGGATTCGCCGTTGCGTTCGACGGCTAAACCCCAAGCTTCACGCCATGATTGAGCGCTTTTCCCTGCCATGCGGACGTGAAAGCGTCACGTCCTGCCCGCATAGTGTGGGCGTTCGGCCTGAATCTTGCCTTACAGGGGTGAAAGCTTCTGCGGCGTAGCGCCGTGGGCTTGGGGAGACGCAGATGCCTCGCGATGACGGAATCACCATGACTTGGTATGTCAAAGTCGAAGGCCGCGTTTACGGGCCCTACACCGGGGCCCAAATGCGGGCCTTTATCACCGAAGGGCGGGTCGCCGCCCATTCCATCGTCTCCGGCGAGCGCGAGGGTGAATTCGCCGCCGCCTCTGCGACGCCGCAGCTGAAGGTGTGGCTGGATGAGGCGCGCCGCGCCCCGAACGAAAAGCGCCCCCTGCCCGCGGACGCCAAGACCGCAAACTTCATCATCGCCGCGGAATTGACCGATGAGGGCCGGCCGGCGTTTGAAAATGCGCTGGGCGAGTTCGGCGACGTTCAGCCGATCAGCAAGGGTGTGTGGATCGTGCGCGGCGCCGCCAGCGCGGCCCATCTGCGCAATGAGCTCAGCCATCTCCTGGACCGAAACGACAAGCTGCTTGTCGTTGACGCGTCCCGCGACCGCTCGGCCTGGTTCAATCTGGGCCGCGACGCCGACCAGCGCATTCGCGATTTATGGGGCCGCAAAGACTAGGCGCGCGCCACCACCAGCCGATAGCCGAAATCCATCGCGTCTTGGTCGATCAAGGGGCCATAGCGCTGTTCCCATTCGCCGGAGCGCAAGTGGTCGTCTAGACGCGCCAAAGCGTCGGACACATCGCCGATCGCCCAAA
The DNA here is from genome assembly GCA_964484345.1 of uncultured Oceanicaulis sp. GTDB lineage: Bacteria > Pseudomonadota > Alphaproteobacteria > Caulobacterales > Maricaulaceae > Oceanicaulis. Next base: position 10,002 of record CAZAGE010000006.1, read on the forward strand.
ACGATGAGATCGCCTTGCGAATCCGAGCGTCGAGATAGGCGGCCGGCCGCCGCCAATAGGCGCAAAGGAAACCGTCGCTGCAGTCATGGGGAATCGGGACGGGAGAAATATCCACTGCTCCCAAATGCGCCGCATAAAGCTCCATCCGCGGCATCTGGTCTTCATCCAGCGCCACCAGCTCCGGGATATAGTCGGCGAGCCAAAAGCGCCGGCAGGCCGGATCAAAGGTGAGGATCACCACCACACCCCGCGACACGCGGCGCAGCTCTCTTAGTCCCAGCGCCTGGTCGCTCCAATGATGCACGGTGAGGCTCGCCATCACCGCATCGAAGCTGTCGTCGGCGAACGGCAAAGCCTCCGCCCGCCCCTGCACCACAGGCGCTGAAGCAGCCGGGCGCTGGCGAATCATCGTGGCGCTGGGGTCCAACGCGATGAGATCGCGGCCCTCGGGTTCGTAATTGCCGGCCCCGGCGCCCACATTGAGCACGCTCCGCGCCTCACCCAGGGCCTGATGAAGCATCGCCGCGAGTCGCGGGTCGGGCCGGCGCAGATTGGCGTAGTCGACGCCGATGGTGTCGTATTTTGCGTTCATGACCGCCCCTCGAACGGGCGAAGCGCTCAGACTTCGGTCAGACCCGCCGCATAGCGCTTGGCATTGTCGACATAATGATCCGCGCTGGCTTTAAGAATCTCATCGACGCCCTCGGCGATCTGTTTGACCACCTTGCCCGGCGATCCCATCACCACCGAGCCATCGGGGATTTCCTTGCCTTCGGTGATCAGGGCATGCGCGCCGATGATGCAGTTCTTGCCGATTTTGGCGCCATTGAGGATCGTCGCGCCGATGCCCACAAGAGAATAATCGCCCACCGTACAGCCATGCAGCATAGCGTTATGGCCCACCGTCACGCCCTTCCCCAGCACTAGCGGGAAGCCCATATCGGTATGCATCACGCTGCCGTCCTGGACGTTGGAGTCTTCCCCGATGGTGATCAGCTCATTGTCCCCGCGCAAAACGGCGCTGAACCAGACCGAGGCGTTTTTCTCCAGTCTCACCTTGCCGATCACGCTGGCGGACGGGGCGACCCAGGCGCCTTCCGGGTGAAGTTCAGGCATGTGGCCGTCCAGGGCGAACAGGGTCATGGGCGCTTAATCCTTCAATTTCCGGCCGCCGGGCGCACCGTGACGCTTGGGCGACAATCTGGTGAAAAGTCCACGACGAGTAGACTCATATTTCGTTCACTGTCCTAGGATGACACTGCGTATGCGATTCGAGTTCAAGGATTCGCATCGCCCGCCGCGCCGACCGGCGCATATGTATGGATCGCAAGCAGGGAGTAACGGATGCGTCCGTTTTCACCCCCCGGACCTGAAACCGCGCCGCCGCCCTGTGCATCGGCGTCTTTCGAGTCCCGCTTTCGCGACTCCTCAACGACCCCTCCGCTGCCGCGCGAGGGGTTTTTTATTGCCATCTGGAGGGCCTGAAATGGGCAAGCGAGCCGCCAAACGTCGCCAAGCTGGAACGTTCAACGCTGAAGCCTATGAAGAGGAAAAAGTCCGCGCACTTTTCCCGGGGACCAATTGGTCGCCCGACGACAAAGAGCCGATGCGCGATCAGAGCTACACCAAGAATGTCAAACCGCGCTCGAAGAATCAGGCGGAGCTTATGAGCGCGATTGACGCGCATAATCTGGTCATGGCGCTGGGCCCGGCGGGCACCGGCAAAACCTATCTCGCCGTCGCCAAGGGTGTTGAAGCGCTCGAAGCGGGCGAAGTGGGCAGGATCGTGCTCTCCCGGCCCGCCGTGGAAGCGGGCGAATCGATCGGCTTTTTGCCTGGCGCGATGGAAGAAAAACTCGCGCCATATCTGCGCCCCCTCTACGACGCGCTCTCTGACCGTCTCAGCCCGAAACGTCTCAAAGCGCTGATGGCCGAAGGCCTGATCGAGATCGCGCCGATCGGCTATATGCGCGGGCGCACCCTGAACAACGCTTATGTCGTGGTCGACGAGGCGCAGAACTGCACCTACGCCCAGCTGAAAATGCTGCTGACGCGGCTGGGCTGGAACTCCACCATGATCGTCACCGGCGACCCGGCTCAGACCGATCTGCTGCCCGACCTCTCGGGCCTCGCGCAGATCGCCGACAAGCTCGACGAGGTCGACGACATCGCCGTGGTCCGGTTGATGAAGGAAGACATCGTCCGCCACCCGCTGGTCGCCAGCATGCTGGGCGTGCTCTAGCGCCCGCTCGCCATCGCAGCGAAAACCTGTCAAAGCCCTCCGGACATTTGTTCGGAGGGCTTTTTCATGCTTCGCGTCCTGTTCGCCTTGTGCCTTTTCACAGCGCCGACCTTCGCCCAGCCCGCCTTTCCACCAGACGATCCCGAGGCCTGGGTGCTGGCCGTCATCGATGTGGAAACCACCGGCCTGGAGCCGGGCCATCACGAGATGATTGATATCGGCGCGATCTACACGACGCTCGACGGAGAAGAGCTGGGGCGCTTCTTTATTCGCATCCACCCTGACCACCCCGATCGCGCCGGCGCGATCGCCCGTTCGATCAATGGGTATGACGAGCAACGCTGGATCGACCTTGGGGCGGTCAGCGAAGCGGAGGCGGCTGAGGCCTTCCTGACATTCCACCGCGAAACGGTGGGGCGGCGCACAGCGCTGTTCACCGCGTTCAACGCCTATTTCGACCGCGCTTTTGTGGATGCCTGGCTAAAAGAGGAAGGCCATGACGGCTTTCGCACGCTTTACACCTATTTCGTGCTGGATCTGCCCTCGCTGGCCTGGGGCGCGGGACATCGGGACCTGACGGGCGCCGGGTTGGCGCGGGCTGTCGGCCTGGAAGCGGAAACCTCAGATCCGCTCGAGCATACCGGACTGTCGGGCGCGGCGTTCAATCTGGAGCTCTACCGGGCCCTGACGGAGGAGGAAGCCAGCGACTAGCCCTCCTCCAGGACCCCCAGAATCACTCTGGCCCCTTCGCTGACCGGCCGGCGTTCCACATCCACCACCGCATTGGCCTGACGCATCAGGTCAGCATCAATCGCCCCGATCAGCGGCTGCAGCGCCTCGGCGAGCCCCGGTCGCCCCGCCGCCTGCGGCGACAGCAGCACGATCGCGTCGTAGGGCGGCAAGGCCGCCAAGGGATCGGACAGCACGGCGAGGTCATAGGCGGCGATTCGGCCATCCGTGGTGTAGCCGGTCACGGCGCTCACCTGGCCGTCGCGCGTGGCGGCGTACATGAAGGTGGCGTCCATCGGGCGCTGTTCCGCCTCGCCCAAGCCGTAAAGCGCGCGAACCCGGTCCCACTCAGTGCGGGCGAAGAATTCCGGATCGGCGCCGATGGACAGGCCATCCACGCGCTGCAGATCCGCGATGGTCTCCAGCGCCAAGCTTTCAGCCAGTTCGCGGCGCGTGACGAAGCCATAGGCGTTCTCAAACCCCAGCGGGCCCAAATTGACGATGCCATGGGTCTCGTAGAGCCAGGCGGTCACCGCTGCGCTCATGATATGGCGGGGCACGATATCGTCGCGCCCCATCGCGTTCGCCCAGATCGTGCCGGTATAATCGATGGAAATGTCCACCTCGCCATTGACCAGTGCGTCGAACAGAACCGTCGAGCCCAGATTATCCAGCCGCCGCACCTCGGCGCCGGCGGCGTTTAATCGGGCTTCGACCACGTCTGCGAGGATGTATTGCTCGGTGAAGGCTTTGGCGCCGACCACCACCGGCGCCCCGGTCAGCGACGGCCCGCTGGTCTGGTCCGCGGCGACCAGGCTGGGAGCGTCGGCGCGGTAAAGGCTTGCCCCGATGATCGCGCCCGCCGGGACTAGGATCGCCGCCGCCGCCGCGACCACCGCCTGGCCCAGCTTTTTCGCTTCCACCCCTTCATGGGTGGCGCGGATCAGTTGGTCGATCAGGATGGCGAGGCCGGCCGAGCACAAACAGCCGAAAATCACCGCCGCCCAGGTGCGGGTCTGAAGCCCGGAGAAGATATAATTGCCAAGACTGGCCGCGCCGACGGGCGTGGCCAAAGTCGCTGCGCCGACGATCCAGACGGTGGCGGTGCGCACACCGGCGACGATGGTCGGCGCCGCCAGAGGCAATTCCACCTGCAGCAAGGACTGGCTGGGGCTCATGCCGACGCCGCGCGCCGCTTCGCGCACCACCGGGTCGACGCCCTGCAGGCCGACAATGGTGTTTCGAAGCACCGGCAGCACGCCGTAAAGCGTCAGGGCCGCAAAGGCTGGGGCAAACCCAATCGTGCCGCCCAAGATCGGAACCATGAGCGCCAACAGCGCAAGCGCCGGGATGGTCTGCATGATGCTGGCGACCGTAAGGGCGGGCGCCGCGATCTGCGGGTTACGCGCCGCTAGAACGCCCAGCGGCAAAGACACCGCCAAGGCCGCCGCCAGCGCCGCGACCGACAGGCGCAAATGCCCGCCCAAAAACGCCGGCAATTGATCGATCAGATCGGGCAGCGCCTCAAACATGGCCCGCCCCTTCGGTCAGGTCGCGCACCCGGCGCGCTTCGCGCAGCGGCGTTTCCAGCATACGCTCGACCAGCGGGCCCGCGGGCGCCGCCAAAAGGTCGGCCGGCGCGCCGTACTGAACCACCCGGCCCTGATCCATCACCGCGATGCGGTCGGCGGTGAGCAGAGCTTCCGCCATGTCATGGGTGACCAGCACCGCGGCGAAGTTGAGTTTGGCCTTTAGGGCCATGACGTCTTCGCGCAAACCATCGCGCGTGATCGGGTCGAGCGCGCCAAAGGGCTCGTCCATCAAGATGAGATTGGAGCGCGCGGCGAGCGCCCGGGCGACGCCGACCCGCTGGCGCTGCCCCCCGGACATTTGCGCCGGCAAGCGATCCCGGAACTCATCTGGATCAAGGCGCACAAGCTCCAGGAGCTCGTCAACGCGCGTAGAGATATCCGCCTTGTCCCAGCCCAGAAGGCGGGGCGTCACGGTGATGTTGGCGGAAGCGCTAAGGTGCGGGAACAGCCCATCGCCCTGCATCACCCAGCCGATCCGGCGCCGCAGCGCCACGGGATCGATGGCCTGGATATCCTCGCCTTCAACCAAGATGGTCCCGCTGGACGGTTCCAGCAGGCGGTTGATGCATTTCAGCGTGGTAGTTTTGCCGCAGCCGGATTCGCCGACCAGAGCCACCAGCTCGCCAGGGCCGACCTCAAAACTGACATCGCGCACAGCTTCGACCTCGCCCCCGAAGGTCTTGGCCAGAGCTGAAACGCGTAAAACCATCAGGACGAAGTGCGCCGCGCCTCAAGCGCCGGTCACATGTCCTCCAGGTCGATGTCGAGAATGGTGATCTCAAAGGAGAAGGAGGTTTCGCCCTCCTCCACATTCTTGGAGACCACGCCCAGGCATTCCGCACCGATATAGATCTCGGCGCATTCATCCGCGCGCTGGCGCAGCTGAACCTTGAGCTCGGGATTGAGCTTGCCGCGCAGGAAAGCTTCGACTTTGGCGGCTTCAGGACGGGTGAAAACGGGTGCGGCCACAGCGGCGCTCCTTTAAGTCTGAACAGGAATTATTCGGCGCGCAGCCTAACGTGAGCCGCGCAAAGGGCAATGGCGCGACGGCAGCGCGCGGTCAGCCGCCGTCACTCTCCGCCGGCGAGCGTCTGATCCATGGTGCGTGACGGCTCCGCGCACGGCCCGCCCACCGGTTTGGCGGGCACGCCCGCGACGGTGCAGCGCGCCGGAACCGTGTTCAGCACCACCGAGCCCGCTGCAATGCGCGCTTCCTCACCCACCGTGATATTGCCCAAAACCTTGGCGCCCGCGCCGATCAGCACGCCGCGCGCAATTTTGGGATGACGGTCGCCATGCTCGGTGCCGGTGCCGCCCAGCGTCACCTCGTGAAGCAGGGAGACATCATCGCCGACCACGGCCGTTTCGCCGATGGTGACGGCGGTGGCGTGGTCGATCATCACGCCGCAGCCAATCCGGGCGGCCGGGTGAATGTCCACGCCGAATCGCTCGCTGACCCGGCTTTGCAGATGAAAGGCCAGCGTGTCGCGGCCCTCGCGCCACAGCCAGTGCGCCACGCGGTAGCACATCAAGGCATGAAAGCCTTTAAAGTAGAGGAAGGGCTGCAGCAGTGACCGGCAGGCCGGATCGCGCTCGTCCACCGCCAGCATATCGGCGGCCGCCTGATCGGCGAGGCCGGGCTCGGACCGCAGCGCATCCTGTGCGACATCATGCATTTGCAGCACGTCCAGGCGCGGATCGGCGGTCTTGTCCGCGATACGGTGGGACAGCGCGTCCGCGAAACTGTCATGGCGCAATATGGCGGCGTTGAGATAGCTGGCGAGCATAGGCTCCGCCGCTGCCGCGGACGCCGCTTCCAGCCTCAGCCGCGACCAGACCTTATCCTGCAACCCGGTCGGCGCGCGTCCGTTCACATCCGCGTGGCTTTCCGCAAGGCTCATCGCAGTCTTCCCTTATTCAGCGTCCCAGCATGGCGCGGGCGAGGTCTTCCGGCAATCCGCCCGTGCGCGCCAGATAGTCCGCCTTTCCCAGCAATTGAATGGAAAAGGCGTCGGTGATCTTTCCTGACATGGCCATGGCGTGGGCCTCATGAAAGGGCAGACGCTTCACAATCATGTCCGCTTCACTCGCTTCACGGTCCGGCGCGCCCACGGTGAGTCCCCAGGCGAGATAGCCCATCGACCATTCTGAGGTTATGGAATTGGAAAGCGCGCTGCGCCCAAGCTCAATCCAATGCTCCGCCGCACAGCCGGTTTCTTCGGCGAGCTCACGCCGCGCCGTGTCGAGCGGATCGCCGTTGACCGGACCGCCGCCCTCCGGACACTCCCAGGAGTGGGTATCGATGGCGAACCGATATTGACCGACTAACAAAGTATCGCCGTTGGCATAGATCGGGACCACGCCGACAGCGATGTGTTTCGGCTCCAGGACGCCATAGAGCCCGGGCGTTCCATCCGGGCGGATGACGTCATACTCCCTAACCGTGATCCAGGGATTGTCATAGGCTTCGCGCTGAGCCGTGATGGTCCAGGGTCCGCGTTTTTCACCGCTCATCGAGTGCTCCCGACACCTACGCCGGTTGAGGCTCCAACGTAGGCGCTTTGCGGTCAAACCGGGTCAGCAGCACGAAGGCGGACGGCGCGAAGATCAGCGCAAGGATCGCCGAGCCGCTCACCCCGCCCGCCACCGCCGCCGCAAACGGCAGCCAGAAGCTGTCGCCCTCAATCAGCAGCGGGGCGAAGCCGCCAATCGTGGTCAGCGTGGTCGCCAGGATATGGCGGGTGGCGTCGACCACGGTTTCACGCACCTCGTCCGGATCTCCGGCGACCGCTTTTTCGTTCGCCCGCAGCGCAGACAAGACCACGATCGTGCCGTTGATGGACAGGCCAACCAGGCCCAGCGAGCCGATGATGGCGTTAAAGCCCAAGGGCGTGCCGAACATCCACACCCCAAACATCGCCAGGCCAGCGGACAAAAAGCCCACAACGAAGACCACGCCGGCATAGCGGAAGGAGTTAAAGGCGAGCACCACCGCGGCGATCATCAAGGTGAGCAATGGCAGCGCCGTGCTCAACAGATCGGCCATGGCGTCGCCCTGGTTTTCCGCGTCCCCGCCGACCGCGATGCGGTAGCCCGGCGGCAACGGCTGGCCCTGCTCCTCATAGAGTTCCTGGAAGCGCGCCAGCGCCGGGGCGGGCAGAACGAAGGGATCGAGAAAGGCGTAGATCGGGTTGGCGCGCTGGCCATCGATCCGGGTGATCAGCGCGGTTTCCGGCTCCAGCGTCACGGGACCGAAGGCGCCAACCAGACCCGGCTCCGCCCCATCTTGTCCCGCAGGCAAGGGCGTTCCGGAAATCAAGCTCAAAGCGTCGCGGCGTGAGGCCGGCGCGATCACGCGGACAGGCAACTCCTCAACCCCTTCCAGCACGGACCCGCCCACGACGCCGTCGATATCGGCGCGCACCCGGCCGGCCAGATCGGTGAGGCGCAACCCCGCCCGGCTGGCGGCGGCTTCGTCGGCTTGCAGCTGCGCCACCGGCTCGCCCAAGCGGAGCTGAGCTTCGGTGTAGGTGACGCCCGGCACCTGAGCGAGGACACGGCGGATATCGTCGCCGATTTGATCAAGGATGGCGAGATCGGGTCCGATCACCTGCAGTTCGATCGGCGCCGGACGCGGCGGGCCCTGCTCGAAGGGAATCGCCAGGAATTGGCTTTCGGGAAACTCTTCGCGGGCTCGGCGTTGGACGTCGGTGACGATGCGCCGCGTCGCCGCTTCCGACTCGGTGCGCACAAAGCCCTGGGCGAAGTTCGGCCGGCCCTGGGTGCCGCCGAGCATGTTGTAGTAGACGCGCGGCGCAGATTCGCCGAGCACCCAGTTGATGTCCAAAACGCCGTCATAGCTGCGCAGCAGCGCCGAGGCGTCATCCACCCGCCGCGCCGTCTCCTCAATGGAGCTCGCCGGCGGCAGGATCAGACGGACCTGGAACATGTCCCGCTCGGTCGGCGGGAAAAATTGCGAGGGCAAGGTGCTCGCCGCAAAGAAACCGGCGAAGGGCAGTAAAATGCTCAGCAAGATGCCGATCACCGGCTGGGCGATGGTGGCGTCCAGCACCTTGCGGTAGGCCCAGGCGAGCGGCTTGGAGCGCAGCCCGTCGCGCCAGAAGGGCTGGTTGGTCTCTCCGGCCCGGCCATCGTCAAACCAGGCCGCCAGCGCCAGAATGACGGTGAAGGACAGGGCGAAAGACGCCAGGATCGAGAAGATCACCGACACGCCGATCATGCCGACGAACTCGCCCGCCGAGCCGGGCAGCAAAGCGATGGGTGCAAAGGCGAACACCGTGGTGAGGGTGGAGGCCAGCAGCGGTCCGAAAAGCGTCTTGATGACTTTTTCCAGCGCTTGCAGCCGCTCCATCCCGCGCCCGCGCAGCAGACGGTAATCGTCGACCACCACGATGGCGTTATCGATCAACAGGCCAAGCGAGACGACCAGACCGGTCACCGACATCTGGTGCAGCGGCTCGCCGCGCAAATTGATCAGCACCATCACCAAAAGCACGGTGAGCGGCAGGGCCGAGCCGACGATCAGCGCTGAGCGCCAGCCCATCATCAAGAACAGCACGGCGAAGACGATCAGGGCGGAAAAACCCAGATTTCGCGCCAGGCCCGCCAGGCGGTCGACGACATAGCTCGCCTGGTCAAACAGGATCTCGACATCAACGCCGGGATTGGCGGCGGCGAATTCGGCCACGGCGGCTTGCGCGCGGGCGTCCCACTGGTCCACCTGCAGCCCCGGCTCCAGAAACGCGCCGACCAGGATTTGGCGTTCGCCCTGGCGCAGCGCGATCGAGGTGGGTGGATCGGTGACGGTGCGCTCGACCCTGGCGATGTCGCCAAGGCGCAGAAATCCATCATCGGTTTCTGCTATGGCGACGTCGCGGACACGGTCCAGGGAATCAAATGCCCCGGCGACTTCTACTGTGATGTCGAGCGCATCGCCCGCCAGCCGGCCGGCAGGCGCCTTGGCGTCGGAGCGCGCCAGGATCGCTGCAACGTCGGCGGCCGTCAGACCCAGCGATGCGGCGCTTTCCGGGTCGAGCACCACCCTCACCTCTTCGGTGGGTGCGCCGTAGATGTCGGTTTCTTCCGTGCCGGAGACCGCGCGCAGCTGATCTTCCAGATCCCGCGCGAGCCGGCCCAGAACCCCCAACCCGCCATCGGCGCCGTCCGGCCAGGTGAGCGACACCACCAGGGTCGCGGCGCCCAGATAATTCTGGCGCACTTCAATCGGCAGAACGCCGTCCGGGAGGTTCGCTTCGGCGATCGAGACCTGGTCTCGAACGAGCGTCCAGGCCTGCTCCACCTCGGCTTCGCTGAGATCTTCACGCATCGCCACGTCGATAATGCCGATATTGGCGCGCGCGTTGGAGTTCAGCTCGTCGACCTCCACCAGCTCCAACAGCTCGCGCTCAATGGGCTCCAGCACCAGCGCTTCCACCCGCGCCGCATCGGCGCCGGGAAAGGGAATGATGACATTGCCGTAGCGCTTGATCAGGGTCGGATCTTCCTGGCGGCCCAAAACGCCCAGGGCCGCAAAACCGCTGATGATCACCAGAAACAGGGTGAGCAGCGTCAGGCGCGGGAAGCGATAAAACAGGCTAGACGCGTTCATGGCGTTCAGCCCCCGTTCGCCGGGCGGACGATCTGGCCGGGGGCGGCCCGGTGCACGCCGGAGGCGACGAATTGCTCGCCCTCGCGCACAGCGCCGGTGAGATAAACCCGCTCACCTTCGGTATGGATGATCTCCACCGGCCGCGGCTCCAATTGATAGCCCTCGCCATTGCCGGCGATCACATAGATCGACCACAAGCCGCGGCGGCCTTCCGACAGCGCTGTCACCGGCGCCCAGAAGCCGCGATCTTCGATTTGGGTGGGCAGGATGAGCCGCGCGACCGCGCCGCTGCGCACCCCGGCGTCTGCAGAGACGTCGAACACGGCGGAGACGCTGCGGCGGCGCGCTTCGATCACGCCGGTGATGGCGCGCAGCGTCACGGTGACTTCGCCGCCGTCAATCTCGGCGTCATAGCTCTGGCCGACGACAAGACTGGCGGCGTCACGCTCGGGCAGGCCGGCGCGCAATTCCAGTGCTGAATCCTCAATCAGGCTTAGAACCGGCGCGCCCGGCGCGGCGATCGCGCCTTCATCGGCCATGCGCGCGGTGACGACGCCGTGATAGGGTGCCGTGATGGTCGCCAGATCGATGCGGACGCTCAGCGTATCCGCCTGGGCTTGGGCAGCGGCGGCCTGGGCGCGGGCGGCGCGCGCGTCGGCGGCGACTTCATCGAGGCGCTGCGGGGAAATATGGCCCTGCTCCACCAGCCGGCGCTGACGCTCCAGGGTCAGCTCGGCCAGGTCCGCGCGTGCGTCGGCCGCCGCCACATCGGCGCGCGCCGCCGCCAAATTGGCTTCCAGCGCGCGAGTGTCGAGCCGGGCCAGGACAGCCCCCTCTTCAACCCGGTCGCCGACATCGACGCCAATCTCCGCGATCCGGCCGCCCGCTTCAAAGCCCAGGGCGCTTTCGCGGCGCGCCGTGATCAAGGCGGGATAGCGCGCCTGGATATCTCCGGCATCGGTGAATTCAACGGTTTGATAAGCCACCGGCAGCGGATCAACCTCGCTGGGGACGGATTGGCTGGCGCTGGCGCTGCGCACGCCGCTGACCATGGTCACGACGACAATCAACACCACGGCAAGACCCAGAACGGTCAGGCCAAAACGGCTTTTGGATAAAAGGCTTTCACGCGCCATGGCGCTCTCCCGGATCACATGCCGGGACGTATATAGATCGGCGAACGCAGTTTGAAAAGTGAACACCGTTCACTTTCTCGATTTTTACGTACTAAAAGGCGTCGCCGCTGTCCAGCCGCTCGATCAAGCGGGCGCTTCCAAGACCGCGCATCACCATGCCGGCATGAAAATCAATCAGATCATCAAGCGCATGGCGGACCACACTCTTCATATCCGCAGGCGGGTTTTCGCCAGGTTCAGATAGGCCGGGAATGTCGGTGGGAAAGTCCGGCACAGTAATAGCCAAAAGCGTCAGACCATGGGACGCCGCCCAGACGCTGGTCGCCGCAATCTGAACATCCACCGGACGGAACCAGCCCTCGGCGATGGATTGTTCGATCATCGCCTTCAAGTGGCCCGCAGCCGCGAAGGCATACCTGCCCTTGTCGTGCTCGTCGTCTTCGGCGATGCCGGAAAAGGCGAGCTTGTAATGGGCGGGCTGCTCAAGCCCGGTCTCCACATAGGCGCGCATGCACTGGGTGCACAGCAAAGGTCCCGTCTCCACCTCTCGGCTCACCGCCTGCATGCGGGCATAGAGGCGCTCGAAGAAGCCCTCCCGGATCTCCTGGAACAGCGCTTCCTTGGAATCGAAATACTTGTAGAGCGCGGCCGGCGAGTAATCGATGCGCTCGGCGATCCGGCGCATGGACAAGCCCGCTTCACCCTCTTCGGCGAAGATCTCTTCGGCCGCCCCGATAATGGCGTCGCGCACCTTCAGGCGGCGGCGTTCGGCCGGGGTGAGGTCGTCCTGGATCGCGATTTCCGCCGCCATAGGCGTTGCGCCTCCGCCTGGGTTTATCCTTGCGCCAAGGTGCAGAGTGCACGCTTGCGAACGCAATGCTTATCTTCCACCTATATCGGGCGTTTTACCATTCCGTCAAAGACGTGATCGTCACCTGTCAGCTGAAGGACGCTTCCATGGCCGAGTTTTCCCCGCCGCGTTTCCCGCAAACGGGCGAGGCGGTGCCCGCCGCCCGCCAACAGCCGGAAACCGTGCAGCTGCTGGCCTCGCGCCGCTCGACGCTGGCGAAGAATATGACCGGTCCCGGCCCCAGCGCAGAAGAGCTGGACACGCTGCTTGCGATCGGCGCGCGCACACCCGATCACGGCAAACTATTCCCCTGGCGCTTCATCGTGTTTCAGGGCGAGGCGCGCGCTCAGTTCAGCGCGCATCTGGAAGCCCGCTTCAAAGAGCTGGAGCCGGAAGCGCCGCCGGAACGCTACGCCTTGGAGCGCACCCGGTTTGAGCGCGCCCCGGTGGTGATCGCGGTGATTTCCGACGTCACGGAAAATCACAAGATTCCGCTCTGGGAACAGGAGCTCAGCGCCGGGGCCGTCTGCCAAAATCTGCTGATCGGCGCGAGCGCGCTGGGCTATGGCGCGCAATGGCTGACCGAGTGGTATGCCTATGATCGCAAAATCAAATCTCTCTTGGGCCTTGAGCCCGGCGAACGGGTGGCGGGCTTTGTCTATGTCGGCACGGCGACAGCGGAGCCGGTTGAGCGCGCGCGCAAGCCGGCCCGGATTTCGCACTGGCGCTGACGCGACCTGCGGACGCGCCCCCTTACCGCAGCGCAACATAGGCGCTAACGTAACGGCTGGATGCGGCGTAAGTGCGCCTTGAAGGACAAATTGAGATGACTGCCTGGAGCCCGGAGAGCTGGCGTTCAAAGCCGGCCAAACAGCTGCCCGACTATCCCGATGCGGACGCTCTGGCCCGTGTCGAAGCGGAGCTATCGCGCCGTCCGCCGCTGGTGTTCGCCGGCGAGGTGAAGCGCCTGAAAAAACAACTGGCGAATGTGGCGGCCGGCCAAGCCTTCCTGCTTCAGGGCGGCGATTGCGCGGAAAGCTTTAAAGAGTTTTCCGCCGATAATGTGCGCGACACCTTCCGGGTGCTGCTGCAGATGGCCGTGGTGATGACCTTCGCCAGCGCCAAGCCGGTGGTGAAAGTCGGCCGCATCGCCGGACAATTCGCCAAGCCTCGCTCGGCGGCGACAGAAGTGATCGATGGCGTTGAACTGCCCAGCTATCGCGGCGACTCCATCAACGACATGGCGTTCACGTCTGAAGCCCGCGTCCCCGATCCCGAGCGCCTGGTGCGCGCCTACGACCAGTCGGCGGCGACGCTGAACCTGCTGCGCGCGCTGGCGTCCGGCGGTTATGCCGACCTGCATAATGTTCACCAGTGGACGCTCGACTTCCTGGCTGGCAGCCCGGCCGGCGAGCGCTATCACGAATATGCCGGCCGGATTTCGGAAGCTCTGGCCTTCATGCGCGCTTGCGGCGTGACGCCGGACGGCGCGCCGAGCCTTGAAGGCGTGGACTTCTTCACGAGCCATGAAGCGCTGCACCTGCCGTTTGAAGAAGCCTTGGTGCGCATGGAGCGTGAGACCGGGCGCTGGTTCGCCACCAGCGGGCATCTCAGCTGGATCGGTGATCGGACCCGCCAGCCCGACGGCGCCCATGTCGAGTTCATGCGCGGGATTGAAAACCCGGTGGGGCTGAAATGCGGCCCGACGCTGGATCCCGATGAACTCATCCGCCTGATCGATACGCTCAATCCGCGCGACGAAGCGGGACGCCTGGTGCTCTATGTGCGTATGGGCGCCGACAAGGTCGCTAACGGCCTGCAGCCGCTGGTGCGCAAAGTGCTCGCCGAGGGCCGCAACGTGGTTTGGGCGTGCGATCCGATGCACGGCAATACGCATAAAGCCAGCAATGGCTATAAGACCCGCGATTTCGACAAGGTGCTCGGCGAGCTGAAAACCTTTATCGAAGTGCTGCGCGCCGAGGGCGCGGAGCCGGGCGGGGTGCATTTTGAAATGACCGGCCAGGACGTCACAGAATGTGTGGGCGGCGCAGGCCATCTGTCCGAAGCCGATCTCTCCAGCCGCTATCACACCCATTGCGATCCGCGTCTCAACGCCGACCAGGCCCTGGAAATGGCCTTCCAGATCTCCGACGCCCTCAAGCCGGCGGCGGGGATCACCCGGGCGGCGGAATAGCTGACGCGCCATTGGCGACCATGAAAAAGGCCGCTGGCGTCGCCAGCGGCCTTTCTTGTGGGCGAAATTGCTGACCTAGGCGGCGCTGCGCTCAATCGACACCGCCAAGGCTTGCACGGCGTCCAGCTCCAGCCGCTCATCGAACTGAATGCCGGTCATATCGTCCGTCGCTTTGGCGATCCGGCCGGCGAATTGCTGGTCGCCGATGATCAGCTTGAGACGATCGCCGTTCTCGCCGCAGCGGCCGTCAAAGCCGGCGCCGGTGCGCGACAAGTCGCGCATATCCGCTTTGATCGTGCGGCCTTCGACCACCAGCGTCACCGTCGTGTCGAGCTGAAAGCGCGGGTCTTCCTCCCGCGTCTTCGCCACATCGATGGACCGATTGACGATTTGCGGGATTTCCTCATTGGCGCCCTTGGCCGCATCAGCCATGGACACCACCAGATCGGCCATGCCGACTGCGTCATCCGCCGAGCTGCGCGCTATCCGGGCCAGAGCTTCGATCTGGCCCGCCACCGTTTGCAGCATTTGCCGGTTATCATCAACAAAGCCGGCGAAAGAGTGCGTCGAGGCGCGCTGCTCCTCAATCGCCGCGGCGACGGCCGCGGTCACTTCGCCGAGCATATCGATGGCGTCCGCCACCGCGCCGATGGCGGTCGCCGCTTCACCGGTGCGCGCCTGGATCGCCTGGACCCGCTCGGCGATCTCGGTGGTGGATTTATTGGTCTGCTCGGCCAGCGTCTTCACTTCGCTGGCCACCACCGCAAAGCCTTTGCCGGCTTCACCCGCACGGGCGGCCTCAATGGTTGCGTTGAGCGCGAGAAGATTGGTCTGCTCGGCCAGTCCGGAAATGATGCCGACGAAGTCGCCGATCTGATCAGCCGCTTCGGTCAGCGCCTCCACACCATCGCGGGAGGCTGCGGCCTGGCTGACCGCATCTCGTGCGAGCGTGTCGCCGCGGGCGATCTGCTCGGCCACTTCGCCGATCGCGTCATTGAGCTCGCTGGCGAGACCGGCGGTCCGCTCAGTGTTTTCAAGCGTGCGGGCCGTGGCCTCATTGGCCGAATCCGCTTCGCCGCCAGCGTCGACCAAGGCCGCGCGCATGGCGTCGGAGCGCTCGCGTAATTGCTCCGCCTGGGTGACGATATCGCCGACCGAGATTTCCGTAGCGCTCTTGACCTGTTCGGACATGTCCACGAGCAGCTTGCTGCGGTCGGCCACCGCTTTGCGTTCCAGCTCGGTATTGCGCGCGACAAAGGCTTCGCGGTCCTTGGTGGCATCCAGGAAGCTGCGGGCCGCTCTGGACATGGCGCCAATCTCATCGCCGCGCTTGGTGCCGGTGACATGAACATTGGTGTCGCCTTTCGACAGGCGCTGGAGGTGATCGGTGATCCGCTTGATCGGCGTCACCACTGACGCCATCAACACGCCGGAAAACACCATGGTGAGGAGCAGCGTCGCAGCGCCGGCGACCAGGGCGATGTTCGCGCTGTTGCGTGCGTTGGCCCGGGCCGTGCCGGCCACATCGGCCAGGTGGTCGGACACCTGGGTCTCCAGATCCATCAACGCATCGATCCGGCGGGTCGTCAGATCAAACCATTGCGGGCCGGTATAGCCTTCCAGCTCCGCGCCATAGCCCGCGCCGACCAAGACCTCGCGCGCGGCGTAAACCGCTTCGGATTCGGGGGTCGCGCTCAGGGCATCCAGGCGCGCCGCCCATTCCGGCCCCATCAGTTCGCGAAACTCGGTGAAATAGGCCTCTTGATTGGCCTGCAGGGTCAAGGCGCGGCGGTGGTTCGCGTTTGTCACGACACCGGAGCTGAAGGTGTTGGCCCCCACGGCGCGCTCAATACCGGCGCTCTCCTTGGCGTGCACCAGGTTGAGAAAACCGACCATGATCTCCGTCGTGCCCAGACCGCCGCTGGTGGCATGGGTTTCTTCCGCGATCACCGCGATGAGCGAGTTGATCATGCCGGTATACGGCGCGACCGTATCGCCCATGGCGAGGGTCAAACCGTCCACGGACCGCCGATGGTTTCCCAACTGGCTCAGGCGTTGGCCGCTGGCGTCGATATACCCGTTCAACGCCTCGCCGAAGCCGGCGCCGAGAATGGTCACCGAGGACTCTTCAAACGCCCGAAGCGCCCGGTCGGTCCGGATGCGTTGTTCAGACAAGCGGGCGACGAAGGCCCCCTCCCCGCCAGCGCCGACGAAGCCGGCCGAGTTGCCGCGTTCGCGCTGCAATTCGTGAATCAGCTGGCTGATATCCCGGCTGAAATCGGTGATCTGCTCGACCCGCTCCATACGCGAAGCGATCCGCATCTCGCCCATAACGAAGAGCGTCATGAAGACGGCCAGTCCCAGCATCGGCAGGGCCACCGCGGCCCCGATCCGCACAGCGATGGGAAAACTTGATAAACGCATGGCCCAAACCCCTAGCGACAACAGTGTCACCCTTGGGCCGTCATGCTTTCCGTCGAGTTAACCATGAATGCGTTCAGCAAAGAAAAACGCCGCTCGGTCTCCCGAGCGGCGTCTTCCGACTTGATCCTGAAAACTCAGGAGCGCGTCTTAGATGTCCTTCAGGGCCGAAGCCGGACGGAAGGCCAGCTGGGTCTTGGCCTTCGACATCATTTTTTCGCCGGTGCGCGGGTTGCGCACTTCGCGCGCTTCACGGTGCTTGGCGTGGAAGGTGCCGAAGCCAGCCAGCTGGACGGAGTCGCCATTTTTGGCGGCCGCAACGACGGCGTCGATCACAGCGTCGACCGCTTCACCAGCTTGGGCGCGCGTGATGCCAGACTTGTCAGCAACGGCTTTGGCGAGTTCAGACTTGTTCATGAGGGATCCCCCAGAATTCGTTATTAGGCGTCCGCCGCAACCATCGCGGCGAACGGTCTTTATTTCGACCGCGCCATGAAGCGCGATTCTTAAGCGGATTTGCAAGGCCACACAGGGAAATCGGGCGGATTCATCAGCAGAATAGGCTTTGAGTTGATCCGTATGGTAAACAAAAGCCTGATTTTCGGCCCGCTGTTTGCTCCTGGGAAATCATGACACGCAAACCCGTCCCGATGCTGAACAGAATCGCCGCCACCGGATTGGCGGTCGCGAGCGCCTGCCTAGCCTATGCCGGCTTTGATTACATGTTCGCCAATGAGACGTTGGCCGCCTTTGTCGGCGCCTGCGCGGGCGGCTTCGTGCTGGGCCGCGGGTTCCGCGCGGAACCCGCCACCGACTAGCAGCGCCGTTTGGCCGCTTAGAGCTTCACCAGCATCTTGCCGATATTGGCGCCGGTGAAGAGGCCCATGAAGGCGTCCGGCGTTTTCTCGATGCCTTCGAACACCGTGTCGCGGGTCTTCACCTTGCCGGCCATCATCCAGCTCGACAGATCCTGGACGAAGTCGCCATAGACATCGAAATGGTCGGACACGATGAAGCCGCGCAGCGTCAGCTTCTTGGCGACGATCTGAGTGAGATTGCTCGGCCCCGGCGACGGCTCGTCATCATTATAGCGCGCGATCATGCCACAGACGGCCATGCGGCCGTGATCCTTCAGGCTGTCGAGCGCGGCCTCGAGGTGATCCCCGCCGACATTTTCATAATAGGCGTCGATCCCGCCCAGCGGCTCAGCCGCCTCGCGCACCGCCGCGCCCAGATCGGACACGGCTTTATAATCTACGACCGCGTCTGCGCCGAGCTCGGTGCAAAAGGCGGTCTTTTCAGCGCCGCCCGCCGTGGCGAGCACTTTGGCGCCCATGGCTTTGGCGAACTGGATGCCGGCCGAGCCGACCGCGCCGGCGCCGGCGCTCATCCAAAGGGTCTCGCCCTCCTTCAGCCCAATCATCTTTTTCAGGCCGATATAGGCGGTCATGCCCGGCATGCCGGCGATGCCCAGATAGGCTTCGGGCGGCAACAGATTCGCATCGATTTTGGTGACGCCTTCAGACGACGCGGTCCAACCCTCGCGCCAGCCATACATGCTCATCACCCAATCGCCTTCGGCGAAACCCTCGGCGTTGGATTTGACCACCTGGCCCACGGCCCCGCCTTCCAGCGCCTCGCCGACACGGAAAGGATCGACATAGGTTTTGATGCCGATCATGCGGCCGCGCATATAGGGATCGACCGACAGCCAGGCGTTCTTGACCTGGATCTCGCCTTCGCCGGGCTCAGGCAGATCCACCTCCGCCGTTTCGAAGTATTCCGGCAGCACCGGGCCGGTGAAGTGACGGGTCAGGCGGATTTCACGGCTTTTCATGGTGAGGTTCCCAGCTGAGAGAGTGGTGAAGATCAGTTCATTCGTGGCAGACCTTAGCGGACCACCTGCGCCCCCGAAAGCGAAGCTTCAGGCGGCCCGCAAGACTTCGAAACCAATCGTGACGGCCAGGGTGTCGGCGGCCGGATTGCGCGCATGGGCTGCGCGTGCTTCCTGCGCGCCATGAATAATGCATCCAAATCCCTGCGAGCGGGCGTCGTCGGCGCCGGTGTTTTCGGCGGCTATCACGCCTCTAAATATGTCGACCTTGAGGGCGTCGAGTTTCTCGGCGTGTTCGATCCAGTTTCCGACCATGCCGAAACCCTGTGCGCCAAGCATGGCGGCCAGGCGTTTGGGAGCCTGAACGATCTCATCGAAAGCTGCGACGTGGTCACGGTGGCCAGCCCGGCTGTGTTCCACCACGACGCGGCACGGCGAGCGCTGACCGCGGGCAAAGCCGTGCTGGTGGAAAAGCCGCTGGCCGCCACCGCCGCAGAAGCGCGCGAATTGGTCAATCTGGCCAGTCTCAATGACGCCGTGCTGCGGGTCGGCCACCAGGAACGCTTCGTCTTTGACGCCATGGGCCTGTTCGGCGACCTGCCCCATATCAAATCGCTGACGGCCAAGCGCATGGGCATGCCCGGCGTGCGCAATCTGGATGTGTCGGTGACGCTGGATTTGATGATCCACGACATCGATCTGGCGCTCGCCTTGGCCGGAACGCGGCCTGATGGGATTGAGGCGGAGATGATCGCGGATCGCAATGGTTTGGCCGATCATGTGCGCACGACTTTGCGTTTCCCGGGCGGCGTCTCTGCGGAGCTGGAATCCAGCCGGGTGGCGGAGGCGCGCGATCGGGTCATGACCATCGCTTATGAGGGCGGCGATGAAGTCGCGGTGGATTTCATCGCCCGCACCTTCGAAAACCCAGCCGGTCTGCCTCTGGATCCAGAGTTCCAGCAAAAGCCGTCCGCACAGGATTCCCTGGGCGCGAATGTGGCCGCTTTCGTGGCTGCGGTGCGCGGTGAAGGCGAAAGCTGCGCCGCCGACGGGGCCGCCGGCCTCGCTGCTCTTGAAACGGCCCTGGCCATCGACGCCGCCTGCGGCGCGCGCAGCCGCATCTAGCCTGGTTTGACGGCGGGCCGGGCGCGGTCTAAAGCCCGCGCTCGCTTTAACGCCGCCAGACCCTTGAGCTTCGCCATGACCGTGAAAGTCCGCTTCGCCCCCAGCCCCACCGGGCGCATCCATGTGGGCAATGTCCGCACCGCCTTGATGAATGTGTTGTTCGCCCGCTCGGTCGGCGGACACTTCGTGCTGCGCATCGACGACACGGATCTGGAACGCTCCACCAAAGCGAATGAAGACGCGATCAAGGCCGATCTCACCTGGCTGGGCCTTGTCTGGGACGAGACCTTTAATCAGTCCGACCGTTTCGAGAGCTATGAGGCGGCCAAACAGCAGCTGATCGAAAAAGGCCTGCTCTATCCCTGCTACGAGACCGAGGACGAGCTCGACCGCAAGCGCAAGATCCAGCGCGCCCAGGGCAAACCGCCGGTCTATGACCGCGCCGCGCTGTCGCTGACGGATGCGGACAAAGCCAAGCTGGAGGCGGAAGGTCGCAAGCCGCACTGGCGCTTCAAGCTGTCCGGCGGACGCATCGAATGGGCCGACTTCATCCGCGGACCGAGCCATATTGAAACCAGCTCGGTCTCCGACCCGATCTTGATCCGCGCGGACGGCAGCTATCTCTACACCTTGCCCAGCGTGGTCGATGATCTCGACGCCAAGATCACCCACATCGTCCGCGGCGAAGACCATGTCACCAACTCCGCCTCCCAGATCGAAATCTTCGAGGCGCTGGGCGGGAAAGGCTCCGCGCCTGAGATGGGCCACCAGCCGCTCTTGATCGGCGCGGACGGGGAAAAACTGTCCAAGCGCCTCGGCTCTTTGTCCATTGAAGGCCTGCGCGAGGAAGACGGTTATGAGCCGATGGCGATCCTGTCGCTTCTGGCCAAGATCGGCACGTCCGACCCCGTCGAAGCGCGCGACAGCCTGGATCAGCTGGTGGCCGAATTCAGCTTCGACAAAATCTCCCGCAACCCGGCCCGCTTCGACCCGGCCGAGCTGACGCGCCTCAACGCCAAGCTGGTGCACGCCATGGGCTATGGCGATGTCAAAGACCGGCTGGCGGCCATGGACGCCGACGCCGGCGAAGCCTTCTGGACGGCCGTGCAGCCCAACCTGGAATTTGTTAAAGACGCCGCCGAATTCGCCGCCCTGATCAACGGCCCGGTCACGCCAGTGATCGAAGACGAAGGCTATGCCGCAGAGGCCGCCGCCCTCTTGCCCGAGGGCGAGCTGGACGGTGACAGCTGGTCAGCCTGGACCACCGCCATCAAGGAGAAAACCGGCCGCAAAGGCGGCGCGCTGTTCAAACCGCTCCGCCTGGCGCTGACCGGTCAGACACGCGGTCCGGAAATGGCCATGCTGCTGCCGCTCATCGGCGCCGATAAAGCGCGGCGGCGTTTGGGTGGGGAAAGCGTTTAGGCTGCCCCCATAATCCGCTGCTTCGCCGCTTCATATTCCGCCGCCAGCTGGTGCACGTAAGCGCCGGCGCTTTGCACCTTGTCGATCGATCCGATGCCCTGGCCGCAGCCCCAGATGTCTTTCCAGGCTTTGGCGTCGGTGTTGCCGCCGGAGCCAAAGTTCATCGCGGACGGGTCGCTTTCCGGCAGGTTGTCGGGGTCGAGGCCGGCGTTTTCGATGCTTTCGCGCAGATAATTGCCGGAGACGCCGGTGAACAGGCTGGAATAGACGATGTCTTCGGCGTGGCCTTTAACGATGCCCTGCTTGTAATCCTCGCTGGCGCGCGCCTCTTCCGTCGCGATGAAGGCGGAGCCGATATAGGCGTAGTCCGCGCCCATGGCCTGGGCCGCTAAGACGCCGCCACCGGTGGAGATGGAGCCGGACAGGGCGATCGGGCCGTCGAAAAACTCGCGGATCTCCGCCACCAGGGCGAAGGGCGACAAGGTGCCGGCATGGCCGCCCGCGCCGGCGCAGACCGGGATCAGGCCGTCCGCGCCCTTTTCCAGCGCCTTGTGGGCGAATTTGATATTGATGATGTCGTGCATCGTCTTGCCGCCCCAGCTGTGAACCGCGTCGTTGAGCTCGACCCGGGCGCCCAGCGAGGTGATCACCAGCGGCACTTTGTATTTCTCGCACAGCGCCAAATCCTGCTCGAGCCGGTCATTGGAGCGGTGCACGATCTGGTTCACCGCAAACGGAGCGGCCGGCTTGTCGGGATTGGCGGCGTTATAACTGTCGAGCTCGGAGGTGATCTCGTCGAGCCATTCGTCCAGCTGGCTGACCGGGCGGGCGTTCAAGGAGGGGAAAGAGCCGACCACGCCGGCCTTGCACTGGGCGATCACGGACTTGGGATTGGAGATGATGAATAGCGGCGCGGCGATCACCGGAACGCTCAAGCGACCTTCAAGAATGTCCAACCCAGCCATGCGGCCCTCCCCTTAAATCTGTGTGGTGAACAGTGTTCGCCGCCAAGCTAGCGCGGATTTGGCGAGGGGGAAGCCCCTATCGGCGCCCGGCGCCCAACCAACCGGCCAGACCACCCAAAATCGCCAGCACGGCCGCCGCGAAAAACGCCAGCGAGCCGAGCGAGGCCGCCATCAGCGCGGCGCCGGCCGCGGTGCCGATCATGCCGGCGACCCGCGCGACGGCGTTGTTGACGCCGGACGCGACGCCTTCCAGCGCTTCACCTGCGCTCGACACCGCCACGGTGGTGAGCGTCGGGATGAAGGCGGCGAAGCCCAAACCCAGCAGCCCCATGGGGATCCACACGCCCAGAACCGCGTTTTCACCAGCATGCAGCAGGCCCAGCATCAAAAAACCAGATGCCGCGATTAGACCGCCGAGCATGAGCGTGCGGCCCTCTCCCAGCGTCTCCCCCAGCCTGCCGAATAAGCGCGACAAGAGGCCCACAGCCAGGGTGAAGGGCAGGAAGGAGAGGCCGATCTGAGCTGCGCTCCAGCCGCGCACATCCACCAGATTAAGCGGCAGCACAAACATCATCGCAGACAGGCCGGCATAGGCGAAAAGGGTGAAGCCGTTGGCGCTGGCGAAAGCGGGCTTGGCGAACAGCTGCAGCGGCACCATCGGAGAGGCCGCCTGATGCTCCCGGACCAAAAACCCTGCGAACACCACGGCGCCCACGCCCAGCGCGGCGACAGCGGCGGTCAGCGAGCTGCCCCCCTCGCCCAGTCCCACCAGCCCCCAGGCGATCAGCGCCAAGGCGATCGCGGCGAGAATCGCGCCGGGAAGATCGAAGGCGCGGGGCGCCGCCTCGTCCCGGGTTTCGGGCGAAAACCCCACCGCCAGCGCCACGGCGCCGGCCGCCACCGGCAGATTGATCAAAAAGATGGACGGCCAGCCAAAGCCGTCGATCAACGCCCCGGCGATCACCGGGCCTGCGGCGGTCGTGAGGGCCGAGGCGCCCGCCCAGGCGCCGATCGCCGCGCCCCGGTCTTCGCCAGGATAAGCCGCCGCCAGCATGGCCAGGCTCGCCGGCGCCAGCGCCGCGCCGAACAGGCCCTGAATCACCCGCCCGGCGATCAGCTGGCTGGGGTCCTGCGCGAACGCGCACAAAGCCGAGGCGATGGCGAAGCCGGCCGCGCCGATCACAAAGACCCGCTTGCGGCCGAACCGGTCCGCCACCGCCCCGCCCGCCAGCGTACCGGCGGCAAGCACCAGGACGTAGGCGTTGACGATCCAGTTGAGCGCTTCCGGCCCCGCGCCGAGCCTGTCGCGCAAATCGGGCAGCGCGATCGTCAGCGCGGTGGCGTCGATGAAGACCAAGGCCGAACCGAGCACAGCGGCCGCCAACACGAAGACCCGCTTTTCCTTCGGACACGGCGTTTCGTCGGCGAGCGCCGGGGCGGCCGTTTCGGCGCAAGGCTGGTGCAGCGGGCCGGTCATGGGGAGAGCCTAGGTCACCGGCCCGGAGGTGGCACGTGAATTCAGGCTTTGCCCGTCCCCTCGCCCACCTCAACCGGCAAATCCTCGCGCGCGCCCCATTCCGTCCAGCTGCCGTCATACAGCCGGACATCTCGGAAGCCGCCCGCGATGAAGGCGGCGTAGAGCACGGCGGCGGTGACGCCCGAGCCGCAGGTGGTGATCACCCGGCGATCGCGGTCAATCTTGGGCAAAACCCGGTCCAGCGCGTCTTCGCGAAGCAGCTTGCCGTCCGCGCCGATCACCGCGCTGTAGGGCAGATTGACGGAGCCCGGGATGTGGCCGCTGCGCAAGCCCGGGCGCACTTCCGGATCGATGCCGGCGAAGCGGCCCGGCGGGCGGGCGTCGACGATCAGCGCGTCACGCGCATTCACATGGTGGAGCACATCGCTCCAGGTCACCGCGTCGTCGCGGATCAAGCGAACGCCGCGCTCAAAGGCGCGGGCGCGCACCGGAACAGGGCCGCTCTGGATTTCGCCGCCCGCCTTGCGCCAAGCCTCCAACCCGCCATCCAGGATGCGCGCGTCACAGCCCATCCGGCGCAGCGACCACCAGACCCGGGCGGAAGCCATGTAAGTGTTCTGGTCGTACACGATGAAGCGTTCCTGGCCCGTCAGGCCATTGTCCGACAGCCAGCGCGCGAACACCGCCGCCCCCGGCGCCATATGGGGCAGGTTGCTGGTGGGGTCGCTCACCTGCTCGATATCGAACAGGACGGCGGTGGGGATGCGGCGCGCTTTGAACGCCGCCTCGGGCGTCTGGTCCGCGCCGGGCAAAAACCAGCTCGCCTCGACAAAGGCGGGATCCGCCTCGGTCATGGCCGCCACTGCTGTGATGCTCACCGGCTCCCGCATCGATTCGCCTCCCGCCGTCTTGGGCGCAGACTAGCAGGGTGGACCCGCCGGGCCATTGCCAATCGAAAGACCCGCCGCTAAGCCGTCATCTTTCCTGTCACCGCCTAACGAATTTGAGCATTGCCATGAGCGCGCGCCTTGCTGATCCCAGCGCCACCCCCTTCCTCGCCGATCTGGAGGCCCGCGGCCTCGTTAATCAGAAGACGCCGGAGTTCACCGACGCGCTGATCGCCAAGGAGCGCCCGCCGATTTATGTGGGCACCGATCCCAGCGCGCCGAACCTACATGCCGGCAATATGATCCCGCTCTTGGGGCTGGACCGCTATCGCCGGCGCGGCGGACAAATTATCCTGCTTTTAGGCGGCGCCACGGGCCTGATTGGAGACCCCTCCGGCAAGGACCAGGAGCGCTCGCTGCAAACCGAAGAGGCCGTGCTGGCCAATATCGAAAGCCAGCGCCAGCAGATGGACGCCTTCTTCGCGCGCACCGACGGGCCGGACCCGATCTATGTGAACAATGCGGACTGGTATCGGGAGATGAATGTCATCGCCTTCCTGCGCGATATCGGCAAGCATTTCTCGGTCAACGCCATGCTCACCAAAGATTCGGTGAAGACCAGGATCGAAAACCGTGAGCAAGGCATCAGCTATACCGAGTTCTCCTACCAGCTTTTGCAAAGCTTCGACTTCGTCCACTTGTACCGCAAGCATGGCTGCACCGTGCAAATGGGCGGCTCGGACCAGTGGGGCAATATCGTCGGCGGGGTCGATCTGTTGCGCCGGATGGAAGGCGTGCAGGGCCACGCCCTGACCTATCCGCTGCTGACCAATTCGGAAGGCAAGAAATACGGCAAGTCGGAAAAGGGCGCGGTCTGGCTCAACCCGGCGGAAACCAGCCCGTATGAATTCTACCAGTTCTGGCTGAACTCGGCGGATGCGGACGCGCCGACCTTCCTGCGCCAGCTCACCGATATCGATCTTGAGGCGCTTAATGAGCTGGAAGCTGCTCCGGCGCACGAGCGTCAGACGCAAAAGGCTTTGGCCGAGCTGCTGACCGCCCGCGTGCATGGTGAAGACGCCGCGCGCCTGTCGATCGAAGCGAGCGGTGTGATCTTCAAGGGCAAGGCGGAGACGCTGTCGGCCGACCTGGTCGCCATGATCGCCTCGGCCGTGCCGACGCTGGACGTGCCGGCCGGCGCGCCGGCGGCGCTGATCGACGCGCTGACCGATGAGACGCTGGGTGCGGCGGCGTCGAAGGGCGAAGCGCGCCGCCTGCTCAAGCAGAACGCAGTCTCGGTCAATGGCGTGAAGGTTCAGGATGAAAACGCTGATCTGCGCGAGCATCAGGCCGGCGCCGGCGCGGTGATCCTGTCGGTGGGCAAAGCCAAGCGCTTCCTGGTGCGGTTTGGGGCCTAGCGGGTCTTTCACGTTTGAAATCCCGGACAAGCGCAGCGCCGATCCGGGACCTCCTGCAGACTCAAGAGCCACACGCGGAAAGAGACCCCGGCTCTGCGCCCCGGATCAAGTCCGGGGCTTGGCCGGGGCTTCAACGCACGCCTCTAAATCAACCGATCCCGCCCAGGTTCATCCAACAGCCCTTCATCATTCTCCCGCACCTTATTGACCCGATCGCTCACCGTGCGAGCGGTTAAGCGCCCTTCCGGCTCGACGGCGAAGAAGGGTTGCGGGTCAGTGTCCGGATCGAGCCAGCGGGAAAAATCCTCGCGCTCCACCAGCACGGGCGAGCGGTGGTGGAGATGGGCGATGTCGGGCCCGGCTTCGTGGGTGAGGATGGCGAAGCTGTCGACCTTCTCGTCCCCCTCGCCCCAGCGCTCCCACAGCCCCGCCATCACCATCGGTTCGCCATCGGCGCGGGTGATATACCAGGGCTGTTTCGAGCCATCCTCGCGCTTGGACCATTCGTAAAATCCATCGGCCGGGATCAGCGCGCGGCGGCGCTTGAGGGCTGAGCGAAAAGTCGGCTTGTCCGCCGCGCTTTCCGAGCGGGCGTTGATCAGCGGCTTGGAGCCATCCGGCCCGGTTTTCGACCAGTGCGGCACCAGGCCCCAGCGGATCAGCGACAGGCGCGGCTCGCCCTCTTTGCCCCGGCGCACGACCGGCAGCTCTTGGGTCGGGGCGGCGTTCCAGCTGGGCGCGAAATTTGGGCGGTCTTCCGTCTCAAACAGCTCCGCAAGCTGGTCGAGCGTGAGGGAAATGACGTAGCGTCCACACATGGATCAAGGCCTGCCCAAGCCCGGCGCCCCCGTCAAGCGCCCGCATACCGGTGTCGGCGTCGTCGTCTGGCGCGGCGCGGAGGTGTTGCTGATCCGGCGCGGCAAAGACCCCTTCAAAGGCCAGTGGTCGATCCCCGGCGGCACGCTGGAGTTCGGCGAGACCTTGCATCAAGCCGCCCTGCGCGAGCTCATGGAGGAGACTTCGATCGAGGCCGAGATCGCCGGACTGATTGATGTGTATGAAAGCCTGCACGCGCAGGCGCACTACGTGATGATCGACTATGTCGCGCGTTGGACGGCTGGCGAGCCCATGGCGGGCGATGACGCCGCGGATGCGCGCTTCTTCACCTTCGAGGAGGCCGTGAAAGCGCTGCAATGGGATACGGCGCGCCGGGCGCTGGAGCACTCGCTGGAGGTATTGGCCCGCCCCAATCCCGCCGCGTTCAAGCCGTAGGAGGCAAGGCATGCGCCGTCTCTTCGCCAGCCTGTGTTTACTCTTCGCCCTCACCGCGAGCGCCAGCGCGCAGCCCGTACGCGATCCCTATCCGGTGGAGCGCCTGGCGACAGTTCTGGGCGAATTGCACTATCTCGATTTCGCCTGCCAGGGTCGCGGGTCCCAGACCTGGCGCCAGGCGATGGTGGAGCTACTCGCCCATGAAGCGCCGGCGCGGGGTGCTTACCGCGACAGGTTGATAGACAATTTCAATAACGGCTTTCGCCGACTCGAACGCCGCCGCCCCCGCTGTGGGGCGGAATTTGAACTAGAACGCGAGCGTTTAGCCCGCGACGGGCGTGCTTTGAGTGAACAGCTTCGGCGCACCTATCTGGACTAAATGTCGCAGCTGCATAGATTTTCTCTATAGTTTTAGGTGAGCGCAAAGCGTCCTCTGCATCCTGATTATTCCGCTCAAACCCCATATTCCCAGACGAGTTAGGGGTATTTGGCAAGCCTTTATGAATAGAGGCTTTCTGGCCGCCTCACTGACTCCGTTCAATTGTCCTGGGTGCGCAAGGCCTCATTAACCACGCAAAACCAGAAGCTCTAAGTAAGCCGTGTAAGCGGTCGTTTTCTTTTTGGAATCCGGGGGCTCTTAGCCATGCGTCTAACAATTCAAACCCAGTTGATCGGCGCCTTCGCGTCACTCGCCTTAATTGTACTCATCGTCGGCGGGATCGGCGTCCTCGGCGTACAAGGCTTGAGCCGCGGCATCGCCGACGTTCAATCCAGCGCGGAAGAAGGCGTCGAGATCACCGATATCAAGATCGAGCTCGCGCAAGCGCGTCTCGCCGCCTTTAACTGGCGCGCCAACGGCGACCCGTCCACCGCCGAAGTCTTCTTCGGATTCTCAGACAGGCTGGCCAGCGACGCCGACCGTCTGGGATTGACAGAGATCTCGACCCTTTTGGCCGAGTATCGGAGCCGGTTTGAAGAAGCCATCACCCATCAGGACGCCCGCAACGCGGCCGTCGCGCGCCTCTCGGCTTCCGGACCCGCCATTCGCAGCGATCTCACCGAAGTAATCGAAAGCGCCTATGCGGACGGCGACGCGGAGGCCTCTTACTTTGCGGCCCGGGCTCAGGAGCGCCTGATGCTGGGGCGCTTTTATGCGGAGCGCTTCCTGGTGGACAATTCCGAAGCCTCCGCAGACCGCGCCAATGCGGAATTGGCGGAGTCGGCCCAATACATGAACACCCTGCTCCCGCTTTTGCAGAACCCGACGCGCCGCGAACTCACGCAGTCGTCGATGGACGGGGTTGCAGAGTATCAATCCGCCTTCGCGGCGGCTGTCGGCGCGATCAACGCGCGTAACGCGTCTTTGGCTCAAATGGATCAGCGCGGCCCGCTGATGGCCGGCGCCGCGGACGAAGCCCGCGAGATCGTGATCGAGCGGCAGGCCGAAACGGCGGCTGAAACCACTGCCGGGGCAAGCGCGACGGGCACGCAGATGATGATCGCGGTCGTGGTCGCGCTGCTCATCGCCGGCGGACTAGGCTTTTTCTTCGCCCAGCGCATTCCGGGCGCCATCGCCAAGATTACCAGCGCCATGCGCCGTCTCGCCGAGGGCGACAAGGATGTGGAGATCACCGGCGCCGAGCGCAGCGATGAAATCGGGGATATGGCCGGCGCGCTGCAAGTCTTCCGCGATAACGCCCGTGAAATGGAGCGTCTGGAAGCCGAACAAGCCGCTGAGAAAGAACGCGCCGAGGAGCAGCGCCGCGCCGCCATGATGGCGATGGCCGACCGCTTTGAAGCCGAAGTGGGCGAGATCGTCTCCGCCCTGGGCGAAGCCGCCAGCGACCTGCAAGGCCGGTCGCGCGAATTAAGCACGGCGGTCACCGGCGCCGGCGATCGGTCAAGCTCTGTCGCCGCCGCAGCTTCCCAGGCCTCCGGCAGTGTGGAAGCCATGGCGTCGGCCTCTGAAGAACTGTCCGCGTCCATCCGAGAAGTCGCGCAGCAGGTCGCCGCCAGCGCAGAAGCCGCCCGCCAATCCAGCGAGCGCGCCTCAATCGGTGCGGAAGGCCTCGACCGCCTCAACGCCGCCGTCGCCGGGGTCGATGAAATCGTCCAGGCCATCAACGGGGTTGCGGAACAAACCAACCTCCTCGCCCTGAACGCCACCATCGAAGCGGCGCGCGCCGGGGAAGCCGGCAAGGGCTTCGCGGTGGTGGCCGAAGAGGTCAAGCAGCTGGCGGGTCAAACCCAAAAGCTGACCGAGCAGATCGCCGGGCGTCTGAATGACATCACCGGCGCGTCCAGCGATGCGATCGAGGCGACCCGCACGATCATCGACCAGATCGGTGAGATCGACAGCACCAGCACGGCGCTGTCCGCGGCGGTCGAAGAGCAAAGCTCTGCGACGGCGGAAATTTCCTCCTCCGCTCAACAAGCCGCCACGGGAGCGCGGACCGTCACGAACGACATCGTCGGGGTCCAGGACGCGGTCCAAGAATCCGCCCAAGTCGCCGCCATCGTCGACAATGCGGCGACCGCGCTGGAAAGCCGGTCACGTGCGCTGTCAGATCAGGTTGAAACCTTCCTGAAGACGGTTCGCGCCGCTTGACGTCAACGCTTCTGAAACGCGGGGCGTGGCCTTATGGCTGCGCTCCGCATTTTTTTGGATATGACTATGTCGCTGTGCCGCCTTTTATATTTCACCGATCGGCGATCGATATGAGCGATCATAAGGCGCTCCGGGCGATCGTCCGGCAGGCGGCGGTGAATAATGCCAGCAACGGCGTGACCGGCGTATTGGTCGGCTCGGACGACGCCTTCATTCAGTTGGTGGAAGGCCCCCGGCAAAAACTGTCCGACCTCTTAGGCCGGCTCTATACCGACACGCGACACAGCGATCTGCGCCTCGTAGATTTCAGAATGATCGAATCCCGGGTGACGGCTCCCTGGGCGATGGGTACGCCGACCCTTGAGAGCCGTTTCGCTTATGAACCGCTGAGCTTTGAGCGGGTCCAGGGCATGACGCGCGAAGACCTGCTGTCGCGCATGAGCCGGTATGAAGCCAATCCGACCTTGTGCATCGCCAGCCAGATCGAGCGGCCAGACCCGAATATCTTGATCTAGGCTCGGCGACTTTCACCTTGAGGGTCAAGAAGCGCTGTGGCCGCTTCCACAACAGCCCCAACCGTCAAATCGCCCATCAAGCTGTCTTCGGCGAAGCGCAGCTTGCCCCGCTCCGCCTCATCGGCTGGACCGCCAGCGCGGACGCTCTGCGCGGTCTCGCCCCAAGGCCCATAAATCCGATCGTCGGTGGGGCCGAACAAGCCCAGCGTCGGCGCACCCGCGGCCGCGGAAAGATGCATCAGCCCGCTGTCATTGCCGATGAAGAGCCGCGCCTGCGCCAGGCATGCGGCGGCTTCCACCAGATCCAGCTGTCCCGCCAAGTCCAAAATCTCAGCCCCCGGCAAGGCGCGGGCGACTTGCTCGGTCACGGCCTCATCGCCCGGCCCGCCGAATAGGGCGATAGCCGCGCCCGCCAACGGCGCGTCGGGCGCCGTTAGAGCCGCCGCCGCTTCGGCGAACCGCTTCACCGGCCATTCCTTGAACGGCGCCGCCGCTGCGGGCGACAGCGCCAGCACCGGCTTGTCCTGCGGCAGCAAGGCCGCAGCGCGCACGCGGGCGGGATCGTCGAGCCAAACCTGCGGCGCCGGCGCGGGATCCACGCCAATGACGCTGGCCGCTTCGACCACCCGGTGGCGATGCACATGGCCGGGCTTGCGCCGGTTCACCTGACGCTGGCCGGCCATCAAGAACCAGCTGGTCAGCGAGCCGCGCAAATCCACCACCAGGTCCCAGCGCCGAGACACCGTGCGCCGCCACAAATCCAGCCAGTGTCCCCCGCCCTTACGCTTGGCCATGACGATAATTTCGCGAACGCCGGGCGCGGCGCGAAACAGCGGCGCCGCCAACGGGCCGCAAGCAACGGTGATCTCAGCCTCGGGATGTCGGTCCGCAAGATAGGCCAGCGGGCCGGAGAACAGCACCGCGTCCCCGATTCGGGTCGCCGTTATGAACAGGATACGCTTCATGGCGGCGAGGGATTAAACGCTTCAGCCTGTCCTGACCAGCGCCGCCCCCTTGAACCCGCCGCCTGATCGACCAACTGTCCAGCATCATGACCCAGACACACCCCTTCCTGACCGCCCTGCCCGACCGCGCCGTCATCGCCATCACCGGCCCGGACGCGCGCAGCTTCCTGCAACGCGTCATAACCCGCGGCCCCGAAGACCTGAGCCCGGATGAAGCGCAGTTCAGCGCGCTGCTGACGCCGCAAGGCAAGGTCTTGGCGGACTTCATGCTTTTCGATGATGGCGAGGGCGGGCTCTATATCGACGTCCCCGCAAGCGAGGCTGACAGCCTGATTAAACGTTTCACCCTCTACCGCCTGCGGGCCGACGCTGAGATCGTCCGCCGGGAGGACTTGGACGTCGCCGCTGGACTTGGATCCGGCGAAGCTGACCTGAAAACCGTCGGATTAGCGGCCGTCCCCGACCCGCGCGCCGCGGCCTTGGGCGTTCGCGCCATCGTTCCAGCAGGCGGCCCGAGCGATGAGGCCGCAGCCTATCATCAAGCCCGCATTTGCGCCGGCGTGCCGGAATTCGGCGCGGACTACGCCGCCAGCGAAGTCTTCTCCACCGATGTGAACCACGACCTGCTCGGCGGCGTGGATTATAAGAAAGGCTGCTTTGTCGGCCAGGAAGTCGCCAGCCGAATGCACCGCAAAGGCGGCGTGCGCAAGCGCACGATCGCTCTGGAATTTGAGGGCGATGCGCCGAAGGCTGGCACGCCTGTTCTAGCCGGCGAGACCGAGGTGGGCGCCCTCACCTCCACCGCCGGCGCCACGGCGCTGTCGCTGGTGCGCGTCGACCGCTTGGCCATGGCTCTGGAGGCCGGTGCAGCCGTCACAGCGGACGGCGCGGCTGCGACGATTCTCACCGATCTCTCCGCGCTCTGACACCTTGCCGCCGCGCCGCGATCGGGCGAAGCTTGAGGTCAAGCTGAAGCGGTGATGTCATGGGTGAACGCTGCGCCTGGGCGGGGGATGACCCGCTCTATGTCGAGTATCACGATACCGAATGGGGCGTGCCGGAATATGACGGTAGAGCGCTGTGGGAAAAGCTGATTCTCGACGGCTTCCAGGCCGGGCTGTCCTGGATCACGATCTTGAAGAAGCGGGATAATTTCCGCGCCGCTTTCGATGCGTTTGATCCCGAACGCATCGCGTCCTACACCGAGGCGGATGTCGAACGCCTCTTGGGCGATCCCGGCATTGTGCGCTCACGGTCCAAGATCACCGCCACAATCGGCAACGCCCGGGCCTATCTTGATATGGAGGCGCGCGGCGAAGCCTTCGCGCCCTTCTTGTGGGACTTTGTCGGCGGCGCGCCGATCCAAAACCGCTTTAAGACGATGAGCGAGGTCCCGGCCGAGACAGAGATCAGCCGTTTGATGTCCAAAGCGTTGAAGAAACGCGGCTTTAAATTCTGTGGGCCGGTCATCGTCTACGCCTTCATGCAGGCGACCGGGATGGTCAACGACCACCTGACCGGCTGCCCGCAGCACGCAATCGTCGCCGCCCTAGGAGCAAAGTCATGATCCGCAACGCCTGCCTCGCCGCCATCTTTATGCTTCCCCTCATCAGCGCCTGCGGAACGACCGAGCCGCCGCCGCGTGAAGCTGTGAACGTCACCTGCGACACCGGCGGGCGCCATGGTCCTTCCGGCATCCTGGACTATCGCTGCATTGACGGGGATGGAGAGGAGCGACTGCGCCCGCAATCTCTCCATGAAGTGATCGAGGGGGCGCCGATCGAGACCGATGCGGAAAAAGGTTAAACAAACACCGGCTGAATCAACACCTTCTCGGCGGTTGGCGGGAAGGATTGCGAGGTTTAAGTTGCCGCCGCAATTGTTACAGATTCCAGCTGCTGGAGAATAATGATGACCGCCGCCGTCATCCGGTCCACGGGCCTTTGGACCCCTGAAAACTCAATCTCCAACGCGGAGCTGGTCGAGAGCTTCAACGCCTATGTTGAACGCTTTAATGCAGGGCATGCCGACGCGATCGAAGCGGGTGAAATCGAACCGCTCTCGCCGTCCTCGGTGGAGTTCATCGAAAAAGCGTCCGGCATCAAATCCCGCTTCGTGGTCGATAAGGACGGCGTGCTGGATGTCGAGCGCATGGTCCCGAATATTCCCACGCGCGATAATGAAGACGTCTCCGTGCTGGCTGAAATTGGCGTGAAGGCTTGCCAGGACGCGCTGGAGCGCGCCGGCAAAACGGCGGCTGATGTCGACGGCGTTATCGTCGCCGCCTCCAATATGCAGCGCGGCTATCCCGCCATGGCGATCGAGATCCAGGACGCCCTGGGCATTGAAGGCTTCGGCTTTGACATGAATGTCGCCTGTTCCTCCGCCACCTTCGGCATCCAGGCCGCCGCCGACCAGATCGCCGCCGGCCATGCCCGCGCCATCCTGGTGGTCAATCCGGAGATTTGCTCCGGTCACCTCAACTGGCGTGACCGCGACAGCCACTTCATTTTCGGCGATGTCGCCACGGCGATCCTGTTGGAGCGCGAAGACCTGGGCGAAGGCGGCTGGAGGATCATCGGCACCAAGCTGAAGACCAAATTCTCCAATAATATCCGCAATAATTTCGGCTTTTTGAACCGCGCCGAACGCCCCTCCGGTGACAACAAACCTGTGCCCAACGGCGATCCGAAAGACGACAAGCTCTTCGTTCAAGAAGGCCGCAAAGTCTTCAAAGAAGTCGTGCCGATGGTCTCGGACATGATCCGCGGCCATATGGACGAGCTCGAGCTCGCCGCCGACGACATGCGCCGGGTCTGGCTGCACCAGGCCAACATCAATATGAATTTGATGATCGCCAAAAAAGTGTTTGGCCGCGATGCCGGCGGGGAAGACGCGCCGACCATTTTAGACGAGTACGCCAACACGTCCTCGGCCGGCTCGATCATCGCCTTCCACAAACATTCTGAAGATCTAAGCTCCGGGGATAAGGGCGTGATCTGTTCCTTCGGGGCAGGCTATTCGGCCGGAACCGTATTTGTGGAGAAGCTGTGAGTGTGAGCGGGCTGAACGATCAAGAGCTCCTGGCGCGTATCCTCGCCAAGACGTGCGAATATCTCGATTTTCCAGCCGTCGTTGGCCATGAAACGCCCCTGCTCGACCATCTCGCACGCGACTTCTCCGCCGCCGGTTTCACGACCGAGCGCCCCAAAAACCTGTGCGTCATCGATCTGGGCAAGCCGGGTCCGGTTTTCATCGTCCATGCCGACCGTCACGGCGCTCTCATCACGCAAGGCGGTCAGGCGATTTTCGCCGCCCATGCCGGCGCCAATGACAAGACGGCTGGCGACCGGCCGCTGACAGCATCGGATGCCTCGGCCTTAAACGACCGGTATGGCCGCTCCGATGTGTTCGCCTACGACCCGGTCAGCGGCGGCCGCATCGCCTACGGGCAGGTCAGCAGCGTGGCGCTGGACGATCAGCATCGCGCCGTCCTCACGCTCGCCGACCTGCCTAGCCTTCCAGCCGGCGCTCCGCTGGCTTTCGCGCGCCGGCTGGAGCGCAGCGCCAGCGGTTTCATCGCCGGCCATCTCGACAACGTCATCACGCTGGCCGCTCTTCGCATCGCGGCGGAACAAGGCCTTGGCGGGACGATTGTGGTCACCGCTGAGGAAGAGATCGGCCGGTCAGCCGACCATGTGCTCGGCTGGGCGCAAGCGGGCGGGATGGAGCCCGGCTCCAACCTCATCGTCTGCGACACCAGCCCGTTCGATGACGGCGCCGCAGCCCTGGCCGGCGCCGTGATCCTGCGCCGCCGTGACGGTTTGTCGAGCTTTCACGCCGAGCAGGTCTCCAAGCTGGAAAGCGCGGCCAGCGCGGCGGGCGCGCCGATCATCTTCAAAGACAGTTTTATCGAGCGGGAAAACGACGCCCGGGCCCGGCGGGGCGAAGAGCCCAAATCCATGGGGCTGACCGAGCTTGGCCGGATCACCGCGGCGTCCAAAGGCCGCTATGCTGGGGCGACCCTGCAGCTGCCGACTTTTGATCACCAGGCCGGCCGCGAAAGTACGACGCCGCGGGCAGTGACCGCCTACGCACGGACTTTGCTGGCGCTGCAATAAAAAATAGCCCCGCTCCGGAGACCGAAGCAGGGCCAGTCAAGGAGGAAAGGTAGGGCGGGCGCACCCCTCAGTGCGCCCGCCGGCTGAACGTCAGCTGCTCTCCCCGTGCAGCGCGACATCCAGCCCTGTCACTTCGTCTTCCTCATCAACCCGCAGCTTGATCACCCGGCCCAACAGCCAGGCGATGGCGAAGGTGGCGATCGCACACCAGGCGGCGGCGGCCAAGGCGCCCCAGGTCTGGGTCCAGACCAGCATGACGTTGCCTTCAACCGCACCGCCTGTGCCGCCGACGGCCGAGGCGGCGAACACGCCGGTCAGCACCGCGCCGACAAAGCCGCCAATCCCATGCAGCCCGAAGGCGTCCAGGCTATCGTCAAACTTCAGGGCGGCTTTCAGGCCCGTAACCGCGTAATAGCAGGCCACAGAGGCCAGCGCGCCGATGATGAAGGCCGCATAGGGCTCGACGAAACCCGCCGCCGGCGTAATGCCCACCAGCCCAGCCACCGCGCCGGAGGCGGCGCCCAATACGCTGGGCTTGCCGCGGGTGATCCACTCGATCAAGGCCCAGGTCAGCGCCGCCGTGGCCGCCGCGATCTGGGTCACCAGGGCGGCGTGAGCCGCCAAAGCGTTCGCCGATAGCGCAGAGCCGCCGTTAAACCCGAACCAACCCACCCACAACAAGCCCGCGCCAATCACCGTCAGCACCAGATTGTGCGGCGGATGGCCTTCCTTGGGAAAGCCGCGGCGCGGGCCGAGATAGAGCGCCAGCACCAGGCCCGCGACGCCGGAATTGATATGAACGACCGCCCCGCCCGCAAAATCGAGCACGCCGGCGTCATACAAGAAGCCCTCACCCCAGACCCAGTGGGCGATGGGCGCATAAACGACCAGCAGCCAAATCGGAATGAACAGCATCCAGGCCTTAAAGCTCATCCGCTCGGCCACCGCGCCGGCGATGATCGCCACTGTGATGATGGCGAACGTCATCTGGAACAGGATGAAGACCGCTTCAGGCAAGCCGGCCGCTTCGCTGTCCAGGGTGAGCCCCGCCAGAAGCAGGCGGTCAAAACCGCCAAACACCTGAGTGTCCCCGCCGCCAAAGGCGAAGGAATAGCCCGCAATCGCCCAGACCACGGTCACTACGCCCGCGGCGCCCAGAGCCGTCATCAGCGTCGCCAGCACATTCTCCCGGCGCACCATGCCGCCGTAAAACAGCGCCAAGCCGGGAAGCGTCATCATCAAAACCAGCGCACAGGCGGTTAAAATCCAGGCGACATCCCCGCCGGCGAATACTGGGGCTTGTGAGTCCATGCTTGCGTCCTCGCGCGTCTTGTTCGCGAGCCAGCGT
This sequence comes from uncultured Oceanicaulis sp., assembly GCA_964484345.1. GTDB lineage: Bacteria > Pseudomonadota > Alphaproteobacteria > Caulobacterales > Maricaulaceae > Oceanicaulis. The sequence goes on from CAZAGE010000006.1 coordinate 46,752, forward strand.
TGGCGGGGATCGACCGGGAGTCAGCGCTGCGGAGAGATTTTGCAGCGCAACATCTTGGCGGCGCCGCACCATGAGGCGCCCTTGCTGCGCAATCGGGCGCCCGGGAGAAGACCGCTTGCGAACCAGAATTCCGCTGACAGGGGATTTTTTCACGACTAACTCTGGTCTTAGGAGATATGCCATGGCGAATGCGCAAAAACCCGCCCCCCATTATCACGGCCATCGCGACCGCCTGCGGGAGCGTTTCGCCGATCATGGCGGCGCTGCGCTGGCCGAGTATGAATTGCTGGAGCTGGCGCTGTTTCGCTCCATTCCCCGCCGGGATGTGAAACCGCTCGCCAAAGCCTTGCTGGACCAGTTCGGGGATCTGGGCCGGGTGTGCGCCGCGCGCACTGAACAGCTGACCGCCATTCCCGGCGTATCGGAGAAAACCGCGCTGGATCTTAAACTCATCCAGGCTCTCGCCGAACGGATCGCGCGCGAGCAGGTCACCGGCCGCACGGTCTTATCCTCCTGGTCGGCCCTGCTGGATTATCTGCGCGCCGCTTTGCAGCACAGCGCCACCGAGGAATTCCGCGTCTTGTTCCTGGACAAGAAAAATCGCCTTGTCCGCGACGAGTTTCAGGCCAGCGGCACCGTCGACCATGCCCCGGTCTACCCGCGCGAGATCGTGAAAAAGGCCATCGCCCTGGACGCCAGCGCGCTGATCCTGGTGCACAATCATCCCAGCGGCGATCCAACGCCCAGCCCCGCCGATATCGACATGACAAGGCGCATCAAGGACGCCGCGAAACCGTTTGATATCGTCATTCACGACCATATCGTCGTGGGCCGGGAGCAGACGGCGAGCTTTAAGGCGCTGGGGCTGCTCTAAAACGGCAAAACGCGATGCTACCTATTTGTGTTTTCCACATATTTTTCCGCTTTCAGTATCAGTCTTTCCTCCTAAAATTGTGCCTCTACCGTAATGGAGGATCAAATGAAAAAGCTTCTCGAAGTTGCTCAGAAACCCGTGCGTCAGCTCACGGAAGATGAGCTTGACCGCATCAACGGCGCGTCCGGCCACGAAACTATTTCACCGAGTGATGCAACGTGGGACTGGGTCGACACCCATGGCACCGGGGGCGCCCCGCGTCAGGACTATGACCCCGTAGACTAATAGAGAGCGGGGCGGTTTACGTCATGGCGGAAACCGCCCTGTTTTTCGGACTGACGCGCGACCCTCACCTCAGCGAGGTTGCGGACCGCCTTGAGAGCCTCGGGACCAAGACGCTGATTCTTGATCCGACCGACCCTTTCGAGATTTCGTTCAACCCCGATCGATCACAACAGATCGAAATCAAACAGCAAACTTGGGGAATCTCGGCTGTATGGTGGCGATGGAAGCCAGGCCTACTTACTCGCTTGAGGCAAGAATGCACGGCTTTAGTTTTCGACGATCAGACCGAGGCAGAGTGGCTGGCCGCAACGAAGGGAATATGGCGCTGTAATAGCAAAGTCGCGGTAAATGACTTCACCGGCAGTTTGATCTACAACAACAAAATCAGTCAGCTAGATCTCGCAAGCAGCATCGGATTCAAAACCCCCGCCACTCGAATCTGCAACTCGAAAAATACTTGCAAGCAATTGATTGATAAAGGTGACTGGATCATTAAGCCTTTGACCCCTGCCCTCTATACGACTCCAGATCAAGGTGACCAGCCATACAATACCGCAACCCTTGACTTAAATGCTGTCGAAAGCTGTTCAGCCGCTGAGCATAGAGCCAACGCGTCATTCATCCAGTCGCGCATCGATCGCAAATCTGAAATCAGAGCGAACTTCATCTTTGGTGAAATCTTCGCAAGGCGTTTCATACCCGAAACAGTCTATAACTTTGATCCGGAAGTCCACGCAGATTGGCGTCCACTCTATAATTACAGCGGACCTGTCGGAGATCGTGGCGAGCCGGTCACTCTTCCCAAGAGTGTGGTTGAAAAGATTTTCCGGTATGCTGAAAAGTCCGGACTTCGTCTTCTCTGATTTGACTTCGCAGAAAGTATCGAGGGCGATCTATATTTTCTTGAGGCGAATCCGGACGGCCAATGGCTTTGGCTGTGTGAGCAAGAACGACAGATTTCAGCCGCAACACGCGGCATATCCAATATCGTGAACGGGACCAGGGCGTAATGATGACCACGGCCAACCTCGCCTTAGTGGTGCTGTCTCAATCCATTGCCGCGCCCCCACCTGGATGCATGCAGGACGGCTGGGGCGATAACCTTATCGCGCGAAAGACGCTTGATCTTGAAGTCAGCCAAATTCGTCACACCGCACGGCAAGACGGAGATGCCGAGCTGGAGCAAGTTGCGACGGAACTTCTGCTCGGGTTACGCGACCAGAATACGGACCACTTATTAGAAACCGCCAGTGAAGCCTGCTTACGCCACTGGGTCGCAACGCGATTTGAAGTTCGATCCGCTTTTAGCATTCTTGTACGCCACTCTTTGTCTGAACCAGATGGCTCCACACAGATGGCGGAGCGAGCACTCGGTTGGTTCGAAGCGCTTCATGCAGACGGCCAGATTGACGCCGTCTCTGTCGGCGGGCTAAGAGACCGCATCCTCATCCATACTGACGGCGTACAGCTTTATGGCACGCACCGGGCCTGCATCGACGGACAGTGGGCCTATGATCCCCCGCTTTCCGACCCTGACAATCTTGAAGCTCGTCGCGATGCGCTGAACTGGCCGCAGGCGGCGCGGCCACCGATGGGCGGGGCCTGCGACTATCGCTAGGCGCTCTAGGCCGTCGGGTCGGCCAGTGGCTGCCATAGCTCGATCTTGATGCCGTTCGGGTCCATCACCCAGGCGAACTTGCCGTAATCATACTCCTCCGGCACGCCTTGGAGCGGGACGCCCTTATCACGCAAGCGCTCAAGCATGGCGTCCATATCATCAACCATCAGGTTGATCATGAAGGGCTGTTCGGATGGCGCGAAATACTCAACATCGGTTTCGAAGTGCGCAAAAATTGTCCGGCCGCCTGGCCCGAAGGCCTTTGCCGATCCACTGTGCAGGAAATCAAACCCGCCATGTTCGTTGGGCTTCAAACCCAAAACATCTTCATACCAGGTCTTTGAAGCCTCTGGGTCTTCACACTTGATGAAGACGCCGCCGACACCTAACACGGCCATATCCCATCCCCTTAATTTCCCTTCTTTGAACAGGGTTACTCATGAGCAGCGCGCCGTCCAATCATTTCACCCATCTTGAATGTTCGATGACCGGCGCCGTGCTGCCCAATGACCGGGCGCACAATCTCTCCCCGGAGGGCTGGCCGCTTTTGGCGCGCTATGACTTGGACGCCATCAAAGCCAGCGCCGACCGCGACGCCATCGCGGCGCGCGACAGCGTTTGCTTTCCCGGCTTCTGGAAATGGCGCGAGCTTCTGCCGGTCAAAGACAGCGCCCATGTCACAACCCTGGGCGAGGTGGACACCCCGCTCGTCGATACCCGGAAGACCGCGACGAAGATCGGCCTGACCGGCGCGCTATTGGTCAAGGATGAGGGCCGCCTGCCCACCGGCAGCTTCAAAGCGCGAGGCCTGGGCATGGCGGTGTCCATGGCCCGCTCCTTCGGCGTCAAACGCATGGCGATGCCCACCAACGGCAATGCCGGGGCGGCGCTGTCGGCCTATGGGGCGGCGGCGGATATTGAAACCTACGCCTTCTGCCCGGAAGACACCCCGGATGTGAATGTGCGCGAAATTTCCGCCCAGGGCGGCAAGGTGTTTCGCGTCAACGGCCTGATCCACCAGTGCGGCGCGATCGTCGGCGCGCTGAAAGACGAGATGGGCTGGTTTGACGTCTCCACCCTGAAAGAGCCCTATCGGATCGAAGGCAAGAAAACGATGGGCATCGAGCTGGCCTTCCAGCTCGGCTGGACCCTGCCCGATGCGATCTTCTACCCCACCGGCGGCGGCACCGGCCTGATCGGCATGTGGAAGGCCTTTGATGAGATGGAGAAGCTCGGATGGATCGGGTCGGAGCGTCCAAAGATGTTCGCCGTCCAGGCCGAGGGCTGTGCGCCCATCGTGAAAGCCTATGAGGCCGGCGAAGAGCATGCCGAAGAATGCGTCGACGCCCACACCTTCGCCGCCGGTATCCGCGTGCCCAAGGCGATCGGTGATTTCCTGATCCTGCGCGCCGTGCGCGAAAGCGGCGGGGCCGCCATCGCCGTCAGCGATGAGCGGATTGAGGCCGCCCGCACCTTGTGCGCCCATGCAGATGGATTACTCCTTTGCCCTGAAGGCGCTGCAACCCTGGCGGCAGCCGAGCAAGCCCTATCCGATGGCCAGATCGAGAAAGATGCGCGGGTTATGCTCTTTAACTGCGGAACAGGATTGAAATATCCGCTGCCGGATACATCTCTTTGGATAGACCGCACTCAACCCATAACTGCAAAACTGCTGCTATCCTGAATATTGTCATGAGAACCGCCTCTACAGCTCCGCACGGAGCCGTTAAAGGTTAAGTCCCGACTCGCCGCACGAGAATCCGACCCGTGGCTCAGGCTGAAACGCTCCCCTCCTCGCCCCGCGTTGGCGCAACGGCATGGTCAGCCCTGACCGTGCTGATCATCGTCTATCTGGTGAATTTCATGGACCGCCAGCTCTTTGCGGTGCTCCAGGAATCCATCCGGGCGGACCTCAATCTCAGCGACAGTCAGCTCGCCTTATTGGGCGGCACGATGTTCGCAATCTTTTACGCCACCATGGGCGTGCCGATCGCCTGGGCGGCCGACCGCACCAACCGGGTGCGGCTGATCGCAATCGCCTGCGCGGTGTGGAGCCTGTTCACCGCGCTGTCGGGCCTCGCCACGAGTTTCTTCCAGATGGCGCTGGCGCGGATCGGCGTGGCGACCGGCGAGGCGGGCGGCATCGCCCCGTCCTATTCGGTGATTTCCGATTATTTTCCGGCGGCCCAACGCGGCTTGGCCATTGGCCTGTTCACGATCGGGGCGCCGCTGGGCTTGATGGCGGGCACTTTGCTCGGCGCCTGGATCGCAGATGCCTTGTCCTGGCGGTGGGCCTTCATTCTCTTGGGTCTGCCCGGATTGCTCTTGGCCCTCCTGCTGGTTTGGGTGGTCAAAGAGCCCAAGCGCGGCACCATGGACCCGGGCCAGTCGGACGCGCCGGCGCCGAAACCCATGGAGGCCTTCAACGCGGTGCTGGCCACGCCGACCCTGATGCTGCTCACCCTAGGCGCCGCCGCCACTACCTTCGCCGGCTATGGCCTGTACCAATGGATTCCGTCATTTCTGCAACGCACTCAAGGTCTGGGGCTGGATGAGGTCCGGACCTTTTTGAGCCCGCTCTTTCTCTTGGGCATTGTTGGCGCCATCGGCGGCGGCTGGATCGCCGACCGCCTGGGTCGATCAAACCCCTCCGCCTATGCCTTTGTACCCGCGGTCAGCATCGGGCTAAGCGCCCCGTTCTTTTTGGCCGCCATGCTGGCAACGGATGGCTTTGCGAGCCTTGCGCTGCTCTCAGGCCCGATCCTGCTGGGCTATGCCTGGCTGGGGCCAGGCCTGGCGGCGGTGCAAACCCTCACCCAGCCCGCCATGCGTGCAACGATGGCGGCGGTTATCGGCTTTTTCAACAATCTCATCGGCATCGGGCTCGGACCACTTTTTGTCGGCTTCATCTCCGACAGCCTGGCGCCCAGCATCGGCGAAGCTGAAGCCTTGCGCGTCGCGCTCATCTGCGGGACGGCGGTATTTTTGATTGGGGCCGGTCTTTTCACGGCGGCCGGGGTCACCCTGAAACGGGACCTTGAGCGCATGCGACGGACTTGACACTGCAGCGCCACAGGCGCACTCCGCGCGCCTGACCCGACACAGACAATTGAGGCCGTGCGATGATCCCGCGCTATACCCGTCCCGAGATGGCTGACATTTGGTCGCCGCAAACCAAATATCGCATCTGGTTCGAGATCGAGGCCCACGCCACCGACAAGCTGGCCGAGCTGGGCGTCGTGCCCACGGCGGCGGCGCAAGCGGTCTGGAAAGCCAAGGATATGACGTTTGACGTCGCGCGCATTGATGAGATCGAGCGCGAGGTGAAACACGACGTCATCGCCTTCCTCACCCATCTGGCCGAGCTGGTGGGCGAGGATGCACGCTTTGTGCACCAGGGCCTGACCAGCTCCGACGTGTTGGACACCTGCCTCGCCGTCCAGTTGACGCGCAGCGCAGATCTGTTGCTGGTCGGCATGGATCGCGTGCTGGCCGCGCTGAAGACCCGCGCCTTTGAGCACAAAACCACGACCTGCATCGGCCGCTCCCACGGCATCCACGCCGAGCCCACCACGATGGGCCTGAAATTCGCGCGCTTTTACGCTGAATTCGCCCGCAATCGCGAACGGCTGGTCCAGGCCCGCGCCGAAATCGCGACCTGCGCCATTTCCGGCGCCGTTGGCACCTTCGCCAATGTCGATCCCAGCGTTGAAGCCCATGTCGCCGAGAAGCTGGGCCTCGCGGTGGAGCCGGTCTCCACCCAGGTCATTCCGCGCGACCGCCACGCCGCCTTCTTCGCCGCGCTGGGCCTGATCGCGTCCGCCATTGAGAACCTCGCGGTGGAGGTGCGCCACCTCCAGCGCTCCGAAGTGCGCGAAGCACAAGAATACTTCTCCAAGGGGCAAAAGGGCTCATCCGCCATGCCCCACAAGCGCAATCCGATCCTGACGGAGAATCTGACCGGCCTCGCCCGCCTGGTGCGTTCCGCCGTCACCCCGGCGATGGAAAATGTCGCGCTGTGGCATGAGCGGGATATCTCCCACTCCTCGGTCGAGCGGGGCATCGGGCCGGACGCCTGCGTGCATCTCGATTTCGCCCTGCACCGCACCGCCTCCATGGTCGAAGGTCTGATCGTGCATGCCGATCGCTGCCGGGAAAATCTGGACGCCTATGGCGGTATCCATAACTCCCAGCGCGTGCTGCTCGCGCTCACCCAGGCCGGCGCCAGCCGGGAGGACGGCTATCGCCTGGTCCAGCGCAACGGCATGAAAACCTGGGATGAAGGCGGCCTTTTGGTCGAGCATCTCAAGGCCGACGATGATGTCCGCGACTTCCTGTCAGACGCTCAGATCGAGGCCTGCTTTGACGAGGGTTATCACCTCAAACATGTCGACAGGATCTTCGACCGGGTGTTCGGAGAGGCCTGACCGGCAAATTCCTCAAGTTGAATTGCGCCAACGCATTTCTTCTGCGAGAAATAAGTCATGTTCGTGCATGCACTTATCACCGCATTCGCTCTTGCGACGGGTTCACCTTCCTCCGCCGAAGCTGAAGGAAGCTATCGGTCCGAAGCGGCGGCGGCCGAACTCGTCACCATCCCGCTTAAACGCAATCGGCGCTCCTTATTCACCGTCGACGTGAGCCTAGGCCGGCAGCTTTTGTTCTCCGGCGACCCGGATGCAGATCCGCTGCCCTTCATTTTCGACACAGGTGCAAACCGGACCGCTGTGCCGCGCCTGATCGCGGCGCAACTGGCGACAGAAGACGAGCTGAACATCGATCGCGTCGGCCATGGCATGACCGGTCAGTTCAGCGTCGGGCTGTTTTTCCATGACGAATTGGATTTCGGGCTCGGCCCCCAGCCCATTGAAGTCGTCGTTGTTTCTGGCGCGTACGGCTCGATATTCAGCGCCGCAGGAATTTTGGGCTCTAACGCCTTCACCGATGAGACCATCGTGTTGGACTTTCCAGGCGAACGTCTCGTTGTCGGATCGGCGGACGCCGTCCGTCCTGACTTGTGGTTTGATCATGAGAACGGGATGATCAAAGGCCTTGCGCGCCTTCGAGGGCGCCCCGAGCCGATCCGGGTCTTGATGGATACGGGCGCAGAGGTGTCGCTGATAAATCGCGCGCTCGCCGATTTCGGCCGAGAGCGCAGCGCCAGCCAGCCTGTTGAAGTTGAAGGCGTCGATGGCGAAACGAGCTATGCTGTCGATGAGCGCCGTATGTTTCCAGGCTTGGAGATCGGGGGGCTTTGTCTCGGCATGTTCTCGGTTTCAGTGGCGGACGTGTACGCGTTTGAATTTCGCGACTGGTTGGAGGAACCGGCCATCATAATCGGCATGGATCTGTTGAAGGAGGCCGAGGTTCGCATTGATTATGGAACCGGCTCTGTCGCCATTGACGGCGTCACCGATCACCAATGCGGCGCGTAACGCGTCTGGCGACGCGAGCGCGGGTTAATCAAGCAGTTTCGCCCTGAGTTTTTCGTCCGGGATGCCGCAAAGGTCCCCGCGCCCGAACCAAGCGATGCGGTTGCTGGCCACCCACTTGTAGAGCGGCTCGCGCAGGAAACGCGGGATCACGTGGCCGATCCGGGTGATCGGGCCCCAGGGCGCTGAAAGGTGGCCGCCGGCCCGAATGATGGCGTCCGAGCCAGTGAGAGCATGATCGCCATCGATCAAGAGCCAGCTCCACGGATCGTTCGGGTCGAGATCGTGGCGTCGCAAGAGCGCGGACCCGGTTTCAGACTGCACCGTGGCGATGCGGAACACATCCGCCGTGTCATGGCGCGCAATCGTGCGTGCGCCCCAGCTGCACAGGGCGCAGTCGCCGTCCATCACCAAAACGATCTTGCCGTGCACCAGCTCCAGCGCCGGAAGTGCATCGCTCAGGGCTTAAGCCTCGTTGCGCACCTGCTCGCGCGCATCTTCGAGCAGCTGCTCCATGCGATGGCGGATCTGGTGGTCGGACTGTTCCACGCCGCGAGCGTCAAAATCGCCACGCACTTTGCGGAAGACGTCTTCATGCCCGACTTCTTCAAAATCAGCTTTGACGACTTCCTTGGCGTACTCATCCGCCGCATCGCCTTCAATGCCCATCAGCTCCGCCGCCCAAAGGCCCAGAAGCTTATTGCGGCGCGCCAGCGCCTTGAACTCGATCTCTTGATCGTGGGCGTAGCGGCCTTCAAAGGCGTTTTCGCGATCGTCAAACCCGGACATGGCATCCCCGTTGGTAAAAAAGGCTGTCCCTTCCAACTACCGAAGGCGGCGCGCGCATTCAATGCGTATCAGCCGCGCAGCCTGCCCATTGCGACGAAACGGTGAGACGGCGTATTGTGCGGCGCGCGGCCCCAACGACGGGCCGCTTCGCATTTTCTCACCGGCGCCAGCGCCCCCTTTTGTGATTGAAGACCCCATGTCCCGCCGCAAAAAGCTCTACGAAGGCAAAGCCAAAATTCTCTATGAGGGCCCCGAGCCCGGCACCGTCGTCGCCTATTTCAAGGATGACGCGACCGCCTTCAACGCGCAGAAAAAAGCCGTGCTGGAGGGCAAGGGCGTCCTGAATAATCGCATCAGCGAATACATCATGGCGCACCTGAACCGCATCGGCGTGCCGACACACTTCATCAAGCGGTTGAATATGCGCGAGCAATTGCTGCGCGAAGCCGAGATCATTCCGCTGGAAGTGGTGGTGCGTAACGTCGCCGCCGGTTCCATCGTCAAGCGCTTCGGCCTGACCGAAGGTGAGCCCCTGCCCCGATCCATCGTCGAGTTCTATTATAAGAATGACGAGCTGCAGGACCCGCTGGTGGGCGAAGAGCATATCACCGCGTTTAATTGGGCCAGCACCCAGGACATTGACGACATGCTCGCCCTGGCGCTGCGCGTGAATGATTTCGTCGGCGGACTGTTCGCCGCTGCGGGCATCCGCCTGGTGGACTTCAAGCTGGAATTTGGCCGCGTCTATGATCAAAACGACATGATGCGGATCATCCTGGCCGACGAGATCAGCCCGGACAGCTGCCGGCTCTGGGACATGGAGTCGGGTAAGAAAATGGACAAAGACCGCTTCCGCAGCGATCTGGGCAATGTAACCGAAGCCTATGCAGAGGTGGCCAGACGCCTGGGAATCATTAAGGAAGCCCAAGTCGTCAGCATCGATGAGGCCAGCTCATGAAAGCGCGTGTGCACGTCTACCTAAAACCCGGCGTTCTGGACCCCCAGGGCCAGGCGGTCGCCACCTCCCTCAACCACCTCGGCTTTGAGGAAGTCAGCGCCGCGCGCCAGGGCAAATACATTGAGCTTGATCTCGATACCGCCGACGCGGAAGAAGCGCAGAAGCGCGTCGCTGAGATGTGCGACAAGCTCCTCGCCAACCCGGTGATCGAAACCTACGACATCGAACTGAGCGCTTAAGCGTTAACCCGTCTCGCCAAGCGGGCGTCATGCTGCTAAAGCGCAGCTCATGAAAAGCGCCGTCATTGTTTACCCCGGCTCCAATTGCGACCGCGATGCTGCGGTGGCGATTGAGCGTGTCACCGGCCATGCCCCGGCCATGGTTTGGCATGGCGATAGCGCCCTGCCCGAAAACCTTGATTTCATTATGGTCCCGGGCGGCTTCTCCTATGGAGACTATCTGCGCTGCGGCGCCATCGCCGCGCGCTCGCCGATCACGGCGGACCTTATCAAGCGCGCCGAAGCGGGCGTTCCGATTCTCGGCGTCTGCAACGGCTTCCAGATCTTGATCGAAGCGGGGCTGTTGCCCGGCGCGCTGATGCGCAATGAAGGCCTGCACTTCATCTGCGAGCGCACACCGCTCTTGGTGGAGACGGCGAATACGCGCTTCACGTCTGCTTATGGCGACGACAAAGAGCTGATCATCCCGATCGCCCACCATGACGGCAATTATTTCGCCGATGATGAGACGCTGGACCGGCTCGAAGGCGACGGCCAGGTGGCGTTTCGCTATGGCGCCAATCCCAACGGCTCGGCCCGCGACATCGCCGGCATCACCAACGCGGCGGGGACTGTGCTGGGCATGATGCCCCACCCCGAACGCGCCGTGGACCGCGACCATGGCGGCACGGACGGCGCGAAGCTGTTTGAGAGCGTGATGGGGAGCGTGCAATGACCGAGACCGCTGACAACCCCCGCTACGCCGACGGCATCACCGAAGAGATCGCCCTCGAGCACGTCACCGCCGATGAATATGAGATCATCCTCAAGGAGCTGGGCCGCGCGCCGAACCTGGTTGAGCTCGGCATTTTCTCGGTGATGTGGTCGGAGCATTGCTCCTATAAGTCCTCGCGCCTGCACCTGGCGAAGTTCCCGACCTCGGGCGACAAAGTCATCTACGGCCCAGGCGAGAACGCCGGCGTCGTCGATATCGGCGACGGCCAGGCGGCGATCTTTAAAATGGAAAGCCACAACCACCCCAGCTTCATCGAGCCCTATCAGGGCGCGGCGACGGGCGTGGGCGGCATTTTGCGCGACGTCTTCACCATGGGCGCACGCCCTGTCGCGTTGATGAATGCGCTGCGCTTTGGCGCGCCGGATCATCCGCGCACGCGCGAGCTGGTCGCAGGCGTGACCGCCGGCATTGGCGGATATGGCAATTGCGTCGGCGTGCCGACGGTCGGCGGTGAGACCAATTTCGACAAGGGCTATAACGAGAATATTCTCGTCAACGCCATGGCGGTGGGCTTGGCCGACGCCGACAAAATCTTCACCGCCGCCGCGCGCGAACCCGGCTTCCCGGTGCTCTATGTCGGCGCGAAAACCGGCCGCGACGGCATTCATGGCGCCACCATGGCGTCGGCCGAATTTGGCGTAGGCAGTGAAGAAAAACGCCCCACCGTTCAGGTCGGCGATCCCTTCACCGAGAAAAAACTGATCGAAGCCTGCCTGGAATTGATGGCCGAAGACGCCATCAGCTCGATCCAGGATATGGGCGCGGCCGGCCTAACCTCCTCGTCTGTCGAGATGGCGTCTTCCGGCGGGCTGGGCATCGAGCTCAACCTTGATCACGTGCCCCAGCGCGAAGAAGCCATGACGGCGTACGAGATGATGCTCTCTGAAAGCCAGGAGCGCATGTTGATGATCGTCAAGCCTGGCCGCGAGCATGTGGCCGAGCGGATCTTCAAGAAATGGGATCTCGACGTCGCCACCATCGGCAAGACCGCGGAGCATGGCCGCCTGGTGCTGCGCCATAAGGGCGATGTGGTTTGCGACCTGCCGCTCGACCCCATCGGCGAAAACGCCCCGAAGTACGACCGCCCCTCTTATCCGGCCGAAGCGCGCGCGCAGATCGACCCGGCGGACCTGCATCAGCCCGAGCACCTCGGAGAGATCTTGGCCCAGCTGATGGCGAGCCCGGACATGGCGTCCAAGCGCTGGATCTGGAGCCAGTATGACCGCCACGTAATGGCGGATACCGCCGCAAGCTCCGAAGACCCGGCCGACGCCGCCATCGTGCGCGTGCACGGCACGAACAAGGCGCTGGCGATCACCACCGACTGCACGCCGCGCTACTGTTTCGCTGACCCATTTGAAGGCGGCAAGCAGGCGGTCGCGGAAGCCTGGCGCAACCTGACCGCCGTGGGCGCTGATCCCATCGCGATCACCGATTGCTTGAACTTCGGCAACCCGGAACGCCCTGAAATCATGGGTCAGTTCGTCGGCTGTGTGGAAGGCATGGCGCAAGCCTGTAAAGTGCTCGACTTCCCCGTCGTGTCCGGCAATGTCTCGCTTTACAATGAGACCGACGGCCGCGCGATCCCGCCGACCCCGGCGGTGGGCGGTCTGGGCCTGATCCCGGATATGGCCAAGCGCGCCGGCTTTGGCTGCATGCAGGATGGAGATGTCCTGTTGCTGGTGGGTGAAACCGCCGGCGAGCTGGGCGCATCGCTCTACATGCGGCACATCGTCGGCAAGGAAACCGGCGCGGCGCCGCGCGTCGACCTCGCCGCCGAAAAGCGTAACGGCGACTATGTCCGGGCCGAAATCCGCGCCGGCCGCGCCAAGGCGGTCCACGATCTGTCTGATGGCGGCCTAGCCTGCGCCGCGGCCGACATGGCGATCGCGTCAGGCACGGGGATCAAGCTCGCCTATGAAGGCCCTGTGCCGCACTTCGCCTGGATGTTCGGGGAAGATCAGGGCCGCTATCTGATCGCCGCCAGCGCCGAGAACGCCGAAGCCATGCTGGCGGACGCCCGCGCTCAATCCGTGCCGGTCAGCGTCATCGGTCTGGCCGGCGGCCGCTTCGTCTCGATCAATGGCGGCCACGCCGTCGATCTCATCCGCCTCAAGCAGGCGCATGAAAACTGGATGCCGGATCTGATGGCGGGCGAACCGGAAGCGCACGTGGCGGAGTAGACAGTCTTCGTTGTCATCCCCGCAAAGGCGGGGACCCAGAGACCATCAAACGCTACGCCTTTTGGATCTGGGTCCCAGTCTTCGCGGAGTGACGATTGAAGTTACTCAGCTGCGTCAGCGACGCACAAATGTGTCGACGGCGTGTACTCGATCGAGTCGCCAATCCATCCCTCGATGCGCGGGTGCACGATCCAGGGCCGTTCCAGATGGAAGAGCGGCGTAATCGCGAAATCCTCGAGCGCGATTTCTTCGGCTTGGCGGAAGAGGTCAGCACGCGCCTCCGGGTCCTGCTCGTTCTGCGCCGCATCCAATAGCGCTTCGACCTCTGCATTGCTCCAGCCGGAGAAATTGCCTGCTGCGCCTTCGGCGATTACGTCGAGCATGTAAGAGGTGTCGCGCACAGAGGCGACCCAGCCGCCAAGCGCGGCTTCAAACCCGCCTTCGCGCAGGTTTTGGTAATGGATGGCGGCCTCGGTGCCGAAGATTTCCACCTGCACCCAGTCAGCCAACCCGTTCCAATCACTCTGCAGCGCCGGGGCGAACCGCTCTCCATTGCCGCCTGAAGGATAGGCGAACTCAAAGGTCAGCGGATTGTCCGGGCCAAACCCCGCCTCAATCAGCAAGGCGAGCGCGCGCGCCTTTCGCTCTTCGATCGGCTCATCACCCCAAGCGACATCGGCCGTCCCATACGGCGCCGCCAGGTTTTCCGGGATCAGGCCATTGGCGACGACCAGGCCGGTCGGGATGACCTGGGTGAAGGCGAAGTCCCGATCAATGGCGATACCAAGCGCCTCACGCACGCGGCGATCGTTAAACGGCGCGCGTTCCGTGTTGGACGTGAAATAGAAGGTCGTAGGAGGCCGCACCCGGCGAACATGACCGGGAAGGTCTTGCTCAACCCGCTCAATCATCGAGGCCGGCACGTTTGCAGCGATCTCCAGTTCACCCGCCCGCGCCAGACGCGCGGCCGTCTCCGGCGCGTTGATCGGGAAGTTGAACACCTCGTCGAAACAGACATTGGCGTTGTCGTAGAATAACTCATTGCGGCGCAGCACCGCCTGTGCGCCCACCGTCCGCTCGACCAGGGTATAGGCGCCGTTGACGACGATGTTTTCAGGCTGGACCCAGGCATCGCCATGAACTTCGATGACATGGCCGGGCAGAACCGTGCCGCGCCCATCGGCCAACAATTGCGGCAGGAAGGGCATGGGGTGAACCAGGCGGATTTCCACCGTGCGCTCATCCAACGCCGTCACGCCCAGCGTGTCCGGGTCGGCTTGACCGGCCAGGATCGCCTCGGCGTTCACCACCGGACCGAAGACGTCGACATAAGCCGCCGCCGTCGCCGGGTTCACCGCACGGCGGAAGCTGTAGACGACATCATCCGCCGTGATCGCGCGGCCGTCCGACCATACCGCGTCGCGCATGGTGAAGGTCCAGGTCAGCCCGTCCTCAGACAGGGTGAAGCTTTCCGCCAACGCCAGCTGCGGGTTTCCGTCGGGACCGCGCCGCATCAGGCCGACGAACAGATCGCCGGTGAGCACCTGGACCCAGGCGCCGCCCGCCTTGTGCGGATCCACCGCATCAATCTCCGGCCCGTCATTGCGGAACAGAACATTGGATTCCAGACGGTCGATCTGGGCGGATTCTCCGGATTGCCCGCACGCGGCGAGCACGATCACACCGGTCAAGGCGGCGAGGCGTAACTTCATATCGGCTCCTAGTCGGATTAACTGGCGGCTGAGCGCAGGGTTTGCAGCACATACTGGCCTTGGCGGTTCAGGCTGAATAATACGGGACCGCCGTCTTCACCGGCGGATTCGGCCAGGGCGCGAGCCTGCGCCATATCTTCCACGGCGGTCCAGGCGATTTCTTCGACCACGTCGCCAACGCGCACCTTCCCAGAGGCGTCGCTGTCCGGGTCGACGGCAGTGACGATCAGCCCGTCAGCGTCCGGGTGCACCCTGAAGCGGCGGCGCAGCGGATCAGTCAGCGGCTCCAATGTTAGGCCGAACAGGGCGTCCGGCGCGCGGTCGATGAGCTCGTCTCCCGGCGCCGCTCCGATCGGCGCGCGTACGGACCGGTCCTCGTTCAGACGCTCAACGGTGACTTCCAAGGTGAGCGATCGGCCGCGACGAAAGACTTCCACCTCAACGGTCGAGCCCGGCTCGGTTTCCGCCACAATACGTGGCAAGGCCCGGTCATCGGCGACCGCACGGCCCGCAAAGGCGAGCACCACATCGCCGATGGCGAGATCAGACGCGCCAGCAGGCCCTTCAGGGTCGATTTGCGTGACCACGGCGCCGCGTGCGCTGGACAAACCCATGGCCTCGGCCATGTCCGCGGTCACCCGCTGAACATTGACGCCCAGCCAGCCGCGGCGGGTCTCGCCGAACTCGATCAGCTGATTGATCACGGGCTCCGCCACCGCGCTGGGAATCGAGAAGGAGATGCCGACACTGGTGCCGGTGGGCGAAAAGATCGCGGTGTTCACCCCGATCACCTCGCCATTCATGTTGAACATCGGTCCGCCGGAATTGCCGGTGTTGATCGCCACATCGGTCTGTAAATAGTCGTCATACCGCCCACCGATATCGCGGCCTACCGCGCTGACCACGCCTGCCGCCAACGATCCGCCTAAACCAAACGGGTTGCCGATGGCGACGACCCACTCACCCACGCGCATGGCGTCGCTATCGCCAAACACCACGAAGGGCAGCGGCTCGCCGGCGTCGACGCGCAGCACGGCCAGATCGGTCGCCGGGTCGCGGCCGATGATCTCCGCCGGCAAGACCCGGCCGTCTTGGAGCACGACCTCCACTTCGTCCGCCTCGTCAATGACGTGATCATTGGTGACCACCAAACCATCGGGATCGATGATGAAGCCGGACCCCAGGGAGCGTTCGACGCGCGGACCGTCGCCGAGCATGTCGTTGAAGCGTTCCAGCGGCGAACCTGGCGGGAAGACCGGGATGCCCTCTTCTTCGCCAATCCGGTTCGCCGTCGCAATATTCACCACGGCCGGGCTCAGCGCCTCGTTCAAGTCAGCAAAGCCTTCATTGGGCTGCGCGAGCGCAGGCGCAGCCAGCGGCGTTAAGAGAAGGGAGAAGGCGGCGAAAAGCGCTCGCATAGACGGCTCCAGAGCGTAACAATTTGACATAAACGGTAGCAGAGCGCTCCTCGCGCCGCTACGCCGCGCTCCCTTAGATGACAGCAATTTGAAACTAGGTCCGCAGCGCCACCGCGCGCGCATAGGCGGCCGCGAGCGCTCTTGACAACCGCGCATCAAGGCCGCCGTCGCCGTTAAGCGCCTCAAGCCCGGACGCGGTCGTGCCCCCCTCGCTGGTGATGGACTGACGCAGCGTTTCAAAGCTGTCTTCGCCCTCGGCCGCCAGCGTCATGGCCCCCAGCACCGTCTCGAGCACCAGTTGACGGGCTTGTTCCGGTGCAAAGCCCAGTGCTTCGACGGCGGCCTGATAGGTGCGGGCGAACTCGAACACATAACCCGGCCCGCTGCCCGCCGCTGCTGTGATCCGGTCAATCGCGTCCTCCGTCTCAAGCCAGAGGGCGCCGCCGACCGCGTCGGCCAGGCGCGATCCCAACGCTCGGTGCGCCACGGTGCAGGCCGGCTGAGCAAAAAGCCCGCTGACCCCCCGCCCGATGCGGGCGGGCATGTTTGGCATTAGGCGAAGCACCGGCGCGCCGCCGCAGGCGGCGGACACCTGCCTTGCGGAGGCGCCTGCGGCGATGGAGAGGACAAACCCGCCATCGCCAAGCCGCGATGCGGCGGGCGGCATGGCTTGATCAATCAGCTGCGGTTTGACCGCGACGATCAGCACGTCGAAGCGTTCGCCGCCGAGCTGATCGGCATAACTGACCTGCGCAACGCCGCTCGGCGTTTGCGGCGAGGCTGGATCGAGCACGGTGAAGGAGAGACCGTCGAGCGACGCCCATCGCGCCAGAAGCGCACCGCCCATATTCCCGCAGCCCACCATCAAGATTGATTGCGTCATGACGGCGCCTCTCCCCGCATTTCCGCACTATGCAAAAGCCTGATGGCGAGGATGGGCGCCCCCGCCCTGATGGCAAGGCCTAGCCTGCATTCATGCAGAAGGCGTTGAGCTTATTGCCGTCCAGATCGCGGAAATAGCCGGCGTAAAAGCCGCCTCCGCGATGCCCCGGCGCGCCTTCATCGCTGCCGCCCGCCTCCAGCGCGGCCTTGTAAATGGCGTCGACATGGGCCGGGTCTTTGGCCAGAAGCGCCACCATCACGCCATTGCCGACGCTGGCGGCTTCACCATTGAAGGGCTTTGTGGCCGCGATCCCGGCGCCGCCATCCATCGTACCCCAGGCGATGAAGTTTTCGTCCTCCATCATGCGCGGTGTGTCCATGAGCGCGGCGATTTTGTCGTAAAACTCGGCCGCGCGCGCCAAATCATTGGTTCCGACCGTCACATATCCAATCATAATGTACCTCTTTTGTTCCGAGGCGATCACCGTGCGCCTTTGCGACCGAGACTGCAAGTGAAAAGACTTGGAAGACGCGCGCAAAAAGCGCTGTGCGCCGCTTGGTCGCGCTAGGCGAGAATGTGATTCACGCGTATGGTTAGTCATCCGCAACAGTGGCCCCGACGACGCGACGTCGCTTTGGGGTTGTAGAGCTGTCCGGGGAGCGCCCCGCATGCAAACACCGCCGCAGATCACCTTTCAGGATTTCACGCCGTCAGACGACGCGCGCGCCAAGGTGGAGGCGGAGACCGCGCGGCTGGACGATTTTTACGACCGCATCACCGATTGCCGCGTCGTGGTCAGGCGTGGCGGCCACCGCCGCCATCGCGGCGATTTGTTTGAGGTGTCGATCCATCTCTCCCTGCCCGAAGGGCGTTCGGTGGATGTCAGCCGCAATCCCGGCGCCGATCATGCCCATGAAGATCTGCTGGTGGCGATCCGCGATGCTTTCGCCGCCGCGCGGCGCCAGCTTCAGGACGAAGCGCGCAAGATGCGCGGGGATGTGAAGCATCACGAGGCCCCGCCTTTGGCGACTGTGAAAACGCTGATTGCAGAGCAGGGCTATGGCTTTGTTGAAGCCGCCGACGGCCGTGAAGTCTACTTTCATCGCAACGCCGTCATCGACGGAGCGTTTGACGATCTGGAGGTCGGTCAGCGCGTCGCCATCCATGAAGAGGTCGGGGAGAAAGGCCCTCAGGCGAGCACGGTGCGCATCATCGGCAAGCATGAGCTGTTATAGACGGAGGCGAAAATGAGCCCTGTGGAAGACGTCGTCCTGGACCTGTCGATCAGTTCTGAGCAGGCTTTCTACATTCTGGTGAAAGCGCGCGAGTTCGATGAGAAAACCGCGCCCGCCTCCGAGCGGCCAGCCTCCAACCCGTCCGACGATGGCGATGTGGCGATCCTGGAGGACCGGGCGGACGATCCGACCTTTCAAGAGCTGATGGCGGCGATGGAGGCGCTTAATGAAGATCAGCAGCTCGATCTGATCGCGCTGGTCTGGGTCGGGCGCGGCGATTTCTCCATTCGGGACTTCGCCGAGGCGCGCCGCACCGCTGAGGAGATGGGCGACAAGCATATCCCCCGCTATCTCGCCGGCACCCCGCTGTTCAGCGACTATCTGGAGGAGGCGCTCGGCCAGGCAGGTGAGACATTTGAGGCGTTCGAGATCAACCGGCTCTAAGCGCCAAGGCGCGGCGAGCCCAACCGCGAAGGAGGCCGCCATGACGACCTATGGACTCAAAGTGTTCGACGACACCATCCACACCACCAATGTCTGGCTGAAGGATTTGACGGAGCGCCTGCCGGGCGCCGAGCGCGACGACGCCTACCGGGCCCTACGCGCCACGCTGCACGCCTTGCGCGACCGCATGCCGGTCAACACCGCCGCCGCCTTCGCCGCCCAGCTGCCGATGCTGATCCGTGGCTTCTATTATGAAGGCTGGCGTCCGGCCGAAACGCCGAGTTCGGATCGCAGTCAGGACGACTTCATCGGCCATGTCACAGCCGCCTTCGAGCGCTCCGAGACGATTGATGCGGAAGCGGCGGTGCGCGCCGTGTTCGCCCTGCTCACCGAGAAGATCTCGGCAGGCGAGATTGACCACGTGAAAAAGACCCTGCCCCAGGACATCCGTGAACTCTGGCCCGAGCCGGCGGAGGCCTGATCAGGCTAAGAGCGACACTCGATGGCCGAGCGGTGCGGCCCGCTCAACTGGCGGACCGTATTGGCTTGAATCTGCGCAGACGCAGCGCGTTGATCAAGACGCACAGGCTGGACGCCGCCATCGCCGCCGCGGCGAACATGGGCGACAGGGTCAGCCCGAAGGCGGGATAGAGCGCGCCGGCCGCCACCGGGATCAGGCTGGCGTTATAGGCGAAGGCCCAGAACAGATTTTGTTTGATATTGCGCAACGTCGCGCGGCTGAGCGCGTGGGCGGTCGCCGCGCCGCGCACATCGCCGGACATCAACACCACGTCGGCGATTTCGATCGCCACGTCAGTTCCCGCGCCCAGCGCGATCCCGACACCCGCCTCCGCCAAGGCCGGCGCGTCATTGACGCCGTCTCCGACAAAGGCCACCGCGCCCGCCTCGGCGCGCAGCGCTTTGACCGCGTCGGCTTTCTCGGCTGGAAGGACTTCAGCGATCACCCGGTCGACGCCGAGTTGGGCGGCCACGGCCTGCGCGGTGCGCTGATCGTCGCCGGTGATCATCACGGTTTGAAGCCCGGCGCGGTGGAGGTCTGCGATGGCGGCGGCGGAGCTGGGCTTTATCGGGTCGGCGACCGCCAGCACCGCCGCGAGCTTGCCGTCGACGGCGACATAGAGCGGCGTCTTGCCGGCCTCGGCGAGCGCTTGCGCTGTTCCAGCGAAGGCCGACACGTCAAGCCCGTCGCGGGCCATCATCCGGTCGGCTCCGACTTCGACCCGCCGCCCCCCGATCGCCGCGCGAACGCCGAAGCCGGCCTCGGATTGAAACTCCTCCACACCTGAAAGTGAAAGACCCTGATCTCGAGCCGCCTCCACGATGGCGCGGGCGATCGGGTGCTCGGAGTTCTGCTCGACCGAAGCAGCCAGTCGCAGCACGTCCTTGGGGTCAAATCCCTCCGACACCGTCAGGTCGGTCAACGCCGGCGCGCCCTCGGTCAGCGTGCCGGTCTTATCCAGGGCGACGGCGCCAACGCCGGACAAGGCCTGCAGCGCATCGCCTTTGCGGAACAGCACGCCCAGCTCCGCCCCGCGCCCAGTTCCCACCATGATCGAGGTGGGCGTCGCCAAGCCCATGGCGCACGGACACGCAATGATCAAAACCGCGACCGCATTGACCAGCGCGTAAGTGAGGGCGGGCTGCGGCCCCCAAATCAGCCAGATGAGGAAGGTCAGCGCAGCGATCCCCATCACCACCGGCACGAACACGCCGGTCACCTTGTCGACCAATGCCTGGATCGGCAGCTTGGCGGCTTGCGCTTCTTCAACCAGGGCGATGATTTGGGCCAGCACCGTGTCTGCGCCGGTGCGCTCGGCCCGGAACACTAGCGCGCCCGTGGTGTTGACCGTGCCGCCGATGATCTCAGCGCCCGGCGATTTCTGCACCGGGACCGGCTCGCCGCTGATCATGGACTCATCCACGTAAGAGCCGCCTTCGGTGACCACTCCGTCGACCGGCGCGCGGTCTCCCGGCCGCAGCTGGATAAGATCGCCGGGCTGAACGGCCTCGATTGGCACGTCCTCGACGCCTTCGCCGCGGACAAGCCGGGCGGTCTTGGGCTGCAGGCCCAACAGGCTGCGGATCGCGGCGCTGGTGCGGCCTTTGGCGAGCGCTTCCAGATAACGGCCCAGCAGGATGAGGGTGACAATCACCGCGGCGGCTTCGAAATAGACCGCGCGCGCCGTCTCCGGCAGCAGGCCAGGCGCCAGCGTGACCACCACCGAATAGGCCCAGGCCGCGCCCGCGCCCAGCGCCACCAAGGAGTTCATCTCCGGCGCCCGGCGCAGCAAAGCGGGAACGCCCTGGACGAAGAACACACGGCCGGGCCCAGCCAGGACCAGCGTGGTCAGCACCAGCTGGATCGCCCAGCTGGCGCGGTGACCGATCGTCGTTTCGATCAAGCCGTGAACGCCGGGAATAAGATGCCCGCCCATCTCCAGAATGAAGACCGGCGCCGTCAGCGCCGCGGCGATCAGAACGCGCCGGCGCGCCGTGCGGGTCTCTTCAGCGCGGGCCCGCGCCTCCCGGTCGCGCCGGTCCGGCGTGCTGTCCTGAACGGCGGCGTTAAACCCGGCGCGTTCGATCGCCGCGATCAGCGCCTCGGCGCTTAGGGCGTCTCCGCTCACCCGCGCGGTCGAGGTAGCGAAATTGACCGCCGCGTCCTCGACCCCTGGCTCGCCTGTAAGCGCGGTCTCCACCTTGCGCACACAGCCCGCGCAGCTGAGCCCTGACAGGCTCAGGGTCACGGTGTCGGCGGTGCTCATCGCAAGGACTTCTGGGTCTGCAGAGACATAGCGCTAAAGGACCCCTCGCAGGCGCGCCGGGTCAAGGGCGTCAATCGTCGCGCGGCGGCCGGCTATGCACAGCCGATTGCGGCGATGGTCTTTCGCGAATCACCGGCTCGCCTACACTTATGCGCCCAACGCCCAGCTCCAGGAGGCCGCCATGGCCCTTGCCGAAACCCACAATTCTGAGACCGGCTCGCCGATCGAGCACGCCTATCTCGATCTGCTGCGCGATATTCTTGAGACCGGCGATGATCAGACCGACCGCACCGGCACCGGCACGCGCGGCGTGTTCGGTCGGCAGATCCGCTGCGACCTGGCCGACGGCTTTCCCCTGCTCACCACCAAAAAGGTGCATTTCAAATCCATCGCGGTGGAGCTTTTGTGGTTCATTAAAGGCATGACCAATGTGAAATGGCTGCAGGAGCGCGGCGTTTCGATCTGGGATGAATGGGCGGACGACAATGGCGAGCTTGGCCCCGTTTACGGCAAGCAATGGCGCCGCTGGGAAGGCCCCAATGGCGAAGAGATCGACCAGCTGGCCACCCTGATCGAGCAGATCAAAACCAGCCCGGACAGCCGCCGCCATATCCTCAGCGCCTGGAACCCGGCCGACGTGCCGTCCATGGCCCTGCCGCCCTGCCACACCTTGTTCCAGTTTAAAGTGCTGGGCGGGCGGCTGCATCTGCAGCTCTATCAGCGCAGCGCGGACATGTTTTTGGGCGTGCCGTTCAACATCGCCAGCTATGCGCTTCTGCTCGCCATGGTGGCGCAAGCCACGGGCTATGAGCCGGGCGAATACGTTCACACCTTCGGCGACGCGCATATCTACGCAAACCATATGGATCAGGTGAAAGAACAGCTCTCAAGAGATCCCCGCGCCCTGCCGCAGCTTCATCTCAACCCGGACATCAAAGACCTTTTCGCGTTCGAATATGAGGACATCTGCATCGACGGCTATGATCCGCATCCCCGCATTGCAGCGCCGGTGGCGGTATAGATGCCCCGCCTCGCCGCCGTGGTAGCGGTCGCAAAGAACGGTGTGATCGGCCGGGACGGCGATCTGCCCTGGCGCATCCCGTCGGACCTGAAGCGCTTTAAGGCCGTCACCTTGGGCAAGCCGGTGGTGATGGGCCGCAAGACTTGGGACAGCCTGCCGCGCAAGCCTTTGCCGGGGAGGCCCAATTTCGTGGTCAGCCGCACCCTCGCCGAAGCGGACGGAGCGACTGTGTTCGCAGACATCGACGCCGCGCTCGCCGCCGCGCAGGCGGCGGCTCAAGAGCTTGGCGTTGACGAAGTGTGCCTGATCGGCGGCGCGCGGCTGTACACGGATTTGCTGGAGCAGACGGACCGTATCTATTTCACCGAGGTGGACTTAGAGCCCGAGGGCGACGCCGTCTTTCCCGCCCTTGATTCCGCCGTCTGGCGGGAAGTCGAAACAGAGCGTGTCGAGCCTCAACAAGGCGATGACGCGGGGTTCACCGTGCGCATTCTTGACCGCGCGGCTGCGGACTAGGCCCGGTTTTACTTGAACCGGCAGGCCTTAGCGGCCACATACCGTAGCACTCGCATTCGCGAACGATATTCAACGTAACCAGCGGGGAGCTTATGCCCTGGAACGATAATTCGAGCGGCGGCGGTGGAGGCCCATGGGGCTCCGGCGGCGGCTCAAACAATAACGGACAAAATCCCTGGGGCCGTGGCAATGGCGGCCCGGGCCGTGGCGGCCCTGGAGGCGGCAATCAGGAACCTGACCTCGACGAGCTGGTGCGCCGGCTGCAGGACTGGGTTCGCGGCCTGATGGGCGGCGGCGGCGGGGGCCGCAGCACGAAGGGCGGCAAAGGCGGCGGCGGCGGCTTCGGCCTGTCGGCGATCCTGGGCCTCGCGCTCATCGTATTCGTGGTGTGGCCGGGTAATCTTTACTACATCGTGTCCGTCGAGCAGGCCGGCGTCGTGCTGCGCTTTGGCGAGTATGCGCGCACCTCTCGCGAGGGCCTGCACTTCAAACTCCCCTACCCGCTTGAGACCGTGCTGCGTCCCAATGTGACGGAGACCCGTTCCACCGTGGTCGGCGCGACCGAGGCGGAAAGCCTGATGCTGACCGAGGATGAAAACATCGTCGATGTGGACTTCGTGGTGCAGTGGCGCGTCGATCTTGGTTATGCCGAGGGTGTGCGCGACTTCCTGTTCAACGTGCGCGATCCGGAAGGCACCGTGAAATCGGTGTCTGAAAGCGCCATGCGCGAAGTGGTGGGCACCAGCGAGCTAGAACCGCTGATCACCCTCGGCCGTGCAGAAGCCGCCCAACGCGCCCGCGACGTCATTCAGGCGACGCTCAACGACTATGCGGCCGGCATTCAGATCCTGGACGTTCAGCTGAGCGAAAGCTCGGCGCCGGCCAGCGTGATCGACGCCTTCCGCGACGTTGACGCCGCCCGTCAGGACGCGACCCGTCTGGAGCTTGAAGCGCAGCGTGACGCCAACCGCATCGTCCCGGAAGCGCGTGGTGAAGCCGCCCGGCTGCTTCAGCAGGCCGAAGGTTATCGCGATCAAGTGGTCGCCCAGGCCGAAGGCCGGGCCGCCCGCTTCAACTCGATCTACACCGAATATGTGCAGGCCCCCGAAGTGACCCGTCAGCGCATGTATCTGGAAACCATGGAACAGGTGATCGGCCGCTCCGACCTGATCATCCTGGATCAGGATGGCAATGGCGCCGTGCCTTACCTGCCGCTGGACCGCCTCGGTCAAAACCGTGGCCCTGTGATCTCTGGAGCCGGTTCCGGCCAGGGCGGCACAGGCGAAGTTCGGCCCGGACAAGGAGGAAACTAAGCTATGAGACTTTTATCTTTCCTCATTCTTATTATCGCCGGCGCCGGCGTTCTGGCCGCCTTCACCGCAACCTACACGGTTAGCGAACGCGAGCAGGCGCTGGTGCTGCGCTTTGGTCAGGTTGTGAACGTGGTCAACGAGCCAGGCGATGAAGACCCGGGTCTTCACTTCAAACTGCCGCTGGCGGATCAGGTGATCTACTTTGACAAGCGGAACCTGGAATTCGACATGCGCCCGGCGGAGATCCTGGCCTCTGACCAGGAACGCCTGGTGGTGGACGCCTTCTTGCGCTTCCGCATCGTCGATCCGCTGCGTGTCTACCAGACCGCCCGTGACGAGCGCGGCCTGCGCGACCGTCTGCGTCCGATCATGGATGACTCGCTGCGCGGCGTGATCGCGTCGATCGAATCCAACGAAGTGATCTCCGGTCAGCGCTCCATCCTGATGGACCGCATTGAAGCCTCGGTGCGCACCCAGGTCGCCAATCAGGATCTGGGCGTCGAGGTCATCGATGTGCGCATTCTGCGTGCTGACCTGCCCCAGCAGATCACCAACCAGGTCTTCCAGCGCATGCGTTCGGAACGCGAACAGCAAGCTCAGCTCATCCGCTCCGAGGGTGAAGAGCAGGCCCGCGAGATCCGCGCCCGCGCCGAGCGTGAAGCCACGGTGATCCGGGCCAACGCCCAGGCCGAAGCCGACCGCATCCGCGGTGAAGGCGATGGTGAGCGTAACCGCATTTATGCGGCCGCCTATGGCCAGGATCCGGAATTCACCGCGTTTTATCTCTCGCTGATCGCCTATGAAAATGCGATCCGCGACGGAACCCCCATCGTGGTTCCGCCGAACTCGGAATTCTTCCGCTACTTCCAGGGCCAGCTGGGTTCAGCGCCTGGGAACTAAGCCTTGCGCTTAGGCATGAACGGCGACGGCCGGGCTCTTCGAGCCCGGCCGTTTTCGTTTGCGTCTGCAAGAGTTTGACCGGTGCTGGTTTCGCATTAACGCTGCATCCCCTATATTAGGTATGTCCGCTTCGGCGGACTATGGCGATAAACGCGCGTGTAATAACCAGACCGGACCCGGGTGCGAATCCCGGCGGCTCCACCACTTTCCCTGCTCGTTTGGCAGGCGCTTGGGGCCGAATAGGATCGACGGATGGCTAAAGACGTGGCTTTCGCTCGAATGGGCTTCGTTACCAGCCCGATTTTGATAGTTGCAAACGACAACTACGCTGAAGAGGTCGCTCTCGCTGCGTAAGCAGCGCGGGTAATCTCGCTTTTAAGTCCTGATCTCTAGCAAGGTCAGGCGGGGTTCGGGGGCGCCTGGCAACAGAAGCCCCCACTTTCTCTCTCACCCCTCCAATGCCTCTCGCACGTGCGTCTCAACGCCGGGATCGAGCCGTCCTTGCAGAAGCGTGAGATGGTGAAGGACCGCCTCCTGAGACATCGCTTGCGCCTCTCCGGTCGTCAGCGACAGGCGCTCTTCCTGAAACTCGAGGAAAAACCGGGTGACCAGGATCGTATTGACGACCAGGTCGGGGATCTCCGCCTCATCAACCGCCAGCTTTCCCGCCGCCGCCAAGCCGCGGTAGAGCGCGGCCACCTGCGCTTCTAGGGTTTCGTAGAGGGATGGAAAGGCGGCGATCAGATCCGGGCTGTGCGCGCCGTATTCGCCCCGGTCGCGAAACACGAAGAGATAGCGGGAAAACAAATCGCGCCACGCTTTCAGGAAGTCACAATAGGCGCCCGCCGGGTCATCCGGACGGGTCGGGGCGTCTAATTGCGCGCGCGTAGCAGCGGCGAAGTCGGCCTGTATCGCGCTGAGCAAGGCCCGCTTGGTCTTGAAATGGTACCAGAGATTGCCTTCCGAAACGCCCAGCCGTTCCGCCAGCGCGGCCGTGGTGACTTGGCCATAGCGCAGCGCGTTAAAGGCCTCGCGCGCGCCCTCCACAATGCGTTTCTTGGTTTCGCCACGCTTCGCCAAGGCCAAGCCTCCGTCGGTCAGCGCGTTTTATAACCAACCTTCATCGCGCCCGCACCGCCGACCCGATGAATCGGAGAGCCGCGGCGTTCCATCACCGGTTCGATCTCTCTGAACACCTGCCGGTAGCGGTAAAAGGGCACGCGCGGAAAGAGATGATGGATCGCGTGATAATTCTGGAACAGCCACAGCCAGGAAATGACGGTGTCAAAAAGCCGGGGAAACACAAAGGTTGAGGTGTCGCGATAGCGTCCCGTCGCTGTGTGCGGCCGATGGACGATCCAGGCGAACAGCACCAAGGTGATGAAGATGCCGATCAGGTTGGCGACGATGAGCAGGAAAAACGCCGCAGTAAGCCCAAGGCTATAGGCCAAGACGAGCCGCCATCCAATTGCGACGACGATTTCGGCGACCAGCACGGTCCTGTCCCGCCCGGACGCCTTCGCCCAGTTGTTATCAAGATAATACGCCACCTGATGCGGCAGCGCCCTCAGGGTTCCCACAAGCAAGCCGCCCAGCCCCCCGCGCGCGAGCCGCAAATCGGGATCGCGGCCCTCAATATTGGTGTGCGCGTGGTGGGCGAGATGTTCTTTGCGATGCGCGGTGAACGGCGTGCCGATCAGCTGCCCCCCGATATAGCCCAAGGCATCATTGAGCGGCTTCAAACGCTGGGCTTTGCCGCTGATGGAACCATGCACCGCTTCGTGAACTACCGTGTAGGTCGCATAAACGATCACGGCCAAAAACGCTGCCGCGGCCGAGATTGGGAGCGCGCCAAGGGCATAGGCCGCAATGACGCCTGGGTAAGCGGATAAGAGAACCACCGCCAGAACCAGGGTCGGCCAGGCGACCTCTCCCATCGCGGCGCGCGCCGCGCAATTGGCGTGCTGCTCGTCGGGGCTGAACACATCGGTCATCGGCACCTCCATTAATAGGGTAATTACCCTATTATAAGCGTCCTGAGAAGCCCCGCATTGGGCGCCGGGACCAGCGCCGATGACGACTGGTGCTTTGGCGATCGCGCAGATTTTTCCGCCAACTCTGCGCCCGAAGGGCACTAACACCTTGTCACGTCACCAACCGGGCGCGGAGCCGCGACAACAAAATCAATCATAGATTCAAGTTTATAGACGCTTTTAAGCACGATCTTATGTCTCAAAATTGCGCCTATTGCGCCTTGGGGTTGATTTTTTGAATGCGTTCAGTGCACGATGCCAGCCGCCAAATCCGATCAACCCGAAAGTGAACAAGGACACGGGACGGGTGCGGCCAGTGACACAACCTTAAACTCGGGGAAATACACGTATGCGCAATAAGTTTATTGTCGCCACCCTCGCCGCTGGGCTGGGTACCGCCGCGTTCGCGGACGAACCGCCGGTGATTGAGGAGCCGGTTCGGGGCGCAAGCGACGCCGCGATCCAAGCGGAGTTGCCGCGCTTCGGCCTTACCGGCCCGGTTTCTGACGGTGCACTACAACAGCTCAGCCGCGGTGATCGCGTCCCGGTGATCGTGATGTTCGAACAGCCCAAGGCCACGGCCGGCGTGGCGCCGCGCTCCCGCGCCGCCATGAATGACCGCGTCGCCCGGATCGCCGCCGCTCGCGAGACCGCTTTGGTCCGCGCCTTCGGCATCAACGGCTTTGAACGCGCGAGCGCCGCTGAACGCCGCGACGCCCGGCGCGCGCTGCGGCGCGCCGAGCGCGCAACCGTGATGCGCGAGTTCGACGGGACGCCGGGCTTTGCCGCCATGGTCAACGGCAATGAGATCGCACGCTTGCGCGCCACGCCGGGCGTCGTCGCCGTTTATGAGGACGAGGTCAGCGAGTTGTCGCTCGCCGACACCACCCTGCTCACCGGCGCCCAGACCGCGTGGTCTGCGGGCGTTGAGGGGTCCGGAACGGCGGTCGCGATTCTGGACACGGGCGTAGAGCTGGAGCACCCGATGACGGCCGCCGCCGTTACGGCATCCGCCTGTTTCAACCAGATCGTCCCCGGCACCTCGACCAGCTTGTGCCCTGGCGGAGTCGCGTCGGTGACCAATCTCACCGGCGGCTCCGCTGGCGACAGCTGCGTGGAAGACAATATCGATCCGGTCAACGGCATCGACGGCTGTTTCCACGGCACGCATGTGGGTTCCACCTCTTCCGGCCGGACGGTCAGCCTTAGCTCCGGTCCGATCTCCGGCGTCGCCCGTCAGTCCGACATCATCGCGGTCAACGTCTTCGCCGAGTTCGGTCCGACCAATTGCGGCGGCGCTTCGGCGTGCGTCCTGTCCTGGACGTCCGACCAGATCGCCGCGCTGGACTGGCTGTTCGTCAACCGCGTCGCGCTTAATCTGGGCGCGGTGAATATGAGCCTGGGCGGCGGCCGCAACTTCTCATCCTGTGACTCGACCGATCCGCGCACCACAGTGATCAACAATCTGCGCGCGGCCGGCGTCGCCACGGTGATCGCCAGCGGCAACAACGGCTGGTCCAACTCGGTCAGCACGCCGGGCTGCATCTCCACGGCCATCACGGTGGGCTCGACCACCAAGACTGACGCGGTGTCCAGCTTCTCCAACTCTTCCAGCCTGGTGGATTTGATGGCGCCGGGCAGCTCGATCCTCGCCGCCTGGCAGTCCGAGCAGCCCGCTCCAGGCAATAACTGCATCGCCGCAGGCACCCCGCGCGCGCCGGGTCCGGACGGCTTCTGCCACTGGTATTCGACCTCCAGCGGCACCTCGATGGCGACCCCGCATGTGGCTGGCGCCTTCGCGATGCTGCGCGCCGCTTTCCCGGCGGCGACGGTGACCGACATCGAAAATGCGCTGGAATCCACCGGCGTGGGGATCTTTGACTCCCGTAACGGGCTGACCATCCCGCGCATTCAGATCGACGCCGCCTATAACGCTCTGCTCGGCGGCGGCGGCGGACCGGCGAATAACGACTTCGCCGACCGCATCACCGTATCCGGCTCCAGCGTCACCACGACCGGCGGCAATGCCGGCGCGGACAAGGAAAGCGGCGAGCCGAACCATGCCCAGTCGGGCGGGGCTTCGGTCTGGTGGAGCTGGACTGCGCCGGCCAACGGCTCAGTCACCGTCGACACCGCCGGGTCGAACTATGACACCCTGCTGGGCGTCTATACCGGCACGGCGGTCAATGCGCTGACCACGATCGGCACCAATGACGATGCGTCGGGCCTGGGCCTGCGCAGCCGGGTGACCTTCACCGCCAGCGCGGGCGTGACGTATCAGATCGCTGTGGACGGCTTCAACGCCGCCACCGGCAACATCACGCTCAACATCACCCAGTAATCCTGCTGAGCCTCACTGTGATCGGCCGCCGGCGCTTCGCCGGCGGCCTTTTTTTTTGCGACGGGTCAAGTTTCGACTTCGCCCAGCCCCTTTAGCTGGAGCCTTAGCTCGTCAGACCGCGGGTGAAACCGCTATGTTTGGTGTCATGGGCAAGACGGACCTTAGAACCGCTGACATCTGCGCCAATTGCGGCGCGCCGCTTGAAGGAGCGGCGTATTGCGGCCAGTGCGGTCAGTCCGTCGCCGAGCTCAACCGCCCGGCTGTGTCGCTGCTTATGGATGTTCTTGACGGTGTGATCAGTTGGGACGGGCGGCTCTGGACGACCGTGCGGCGCCTCTACGCCCAGCCCGGCGCCGTCACGCGTGCTTATCTGGACGGCAAGCGCGCCTGTCATACGCCGCCCTTCCGGCTCTATGTCATCGCCTTATTCGTCTTCATCGCCGCGATCAGCGCCAGCGGCATCACGGTGATTGGCGTTCATATCACCTATGACGACGAACCGGCCGGCGGGATTGAAGCTGTGCCCCTCAGTGATGGGGCCGCTTTTGAGGCCGACGGCTTCGCCCGGGCCGGGATCGGGGAGTTTGATGTATCGATGACGCTATTCCGGCCGCCCTGGGAGCCGGCGCCCGAGGCGGTTGATCTGGAGGCTTTGCGCGCCGAGCGAGTCGCGCGCGCGGGCGGGGACGAGACGGACATCCCCGCTTTAGAAGATCTTATCGCCGAGGGCGGCCCGATTGTGGAGGCCGCCACCACCATTATGCGTGATCCTGAAAGCGTCGAGCGGCGCATCAGCTTGGCGCTCAGCCAAGCGGTCTTGTCGATGGTCGCGGGGTTCGCGCTGCTGAACCTTGTGCTGCACCCTCGGGCGCCACTGATCACACATCTGATCCACACGCTTCATTTCCATGCCGCGTTGCTACCGTTCATTGCAGTGGCGGCGATCGTCTCAATGGCGGCCGCCTTGGCGTCTGAGCCGCTGAGCGCAGGGGTCGCGAGCCTCGCCGTCGTGATGGCGCTGGTGTTCACGGCCCGTGCCGATCGCGCCGTTTACGCCTCCAGCCTATTCGGCGCCATCCTACGCACCGCCGCGCTCTTCATCGGCTATCTTCTGACCTTCCTGGCCGTCACCGTCACGCTCAGCCTGTTGCTGATCGCCTAGGTCGCTCCGCACATCTCCGGCGCGCGGCGGCTGAGCGCACGCAACAGGCTCGCCGGCAGAAGGTGGCCGCCGCTCCAGCCGGTCTCGACCCCGGCGTCTTCCAGACGGCGCGCGATCCAGACATTGCAGGTATTCAGCGCATGATAGCGCGAGCGCGCTTTCAAAAAGGCGCTGCCGCGCGGATCCAGCCCCGGCCCCGCCGTGTCGACCTGTCCGTCTTCGCGCAAAGCCAGCTCCGCCTCGATATCCGCGGCCAAGCGCGCCGCCTGATCGGTCGACAAGGCGATGTTGCGATAGTCTTGCCGATAGGCGCCGCGCGGATCTCGGTTCATCGCCGCCACATGCAGCACGGAAGGCGTGGGCCAGGCGATGGAGGAGACAGCCTCATAGACCCCCAAACGCGGATAGGCGCGCGCGTCGCCCCAGCCAATGGCGAACCAAGCCGCGTCGGGGAAGGCCGCACGCAGCGCGCCATCTTCAGGAAAGGTTTCGGCGGGCAAGTAGAAGCCGGCATGCCAGCCGTTCGAGCTGACCGCCGCCAGCACGCAGGCTTCAGCGCGCGGCGGCGGCGACCGGTCGGCGACTGCGCAACCGGCCAGGCCCCAAAGGGCGCCCAAAGCGAACAAGACGCGAAGAAGAGCGATCAGGACCCTCCTGGACCGGCGGCGAAAATACAAGCTCATCCGCCTTGCCGCGCCACTTTAGAGGCGTCCGCAGCCCTCGACTATGGCGGTCATTCCGCCTGCCGCACCGATGACGCGACCTCGACAAGGCGCGCTTGATCAATGGGCTTGGCGATGAAGTCTGCGAATCCGGCCTTGGTGTATTGCTCGATCTGCGCGCCCATCACATTGGCGGTCATCGCAATGACGGGTGTCCGCGCAGCGCCCGCTTCCGCTTCGATCCGGCGCAGCTCGGACAGGGTCTCGAACCCGTCCATCCCCGGCATGCGAATGTCCATGAAAACCAGATCGAACTCACCGGCCTGGTAGAGCTGCACAGCATTTTCGCCGGTTTCCGCGAGCGTCACCTTGGCGTTGACCGGACGCAGCAGCCCCGCAGCGACCAGACGATTGGTCTCGCTATCGTCGACCACCAGGATGCGCAACGCCTTTGACGCCTCGTCGACGGCATCATCAGAGCCGGAGGCTGCGGCTCGGCGCTGGTCGACGCGTGCGAGGGGCAGTTCGGCGCGGAAAGTGCTGCCTTGATCAAGGACGCTGGAAACCGTGAGCGCCCCGCCCATGGCGTCGACAATGCGCTTGCAAATGGCGAGCCCCAAACCCGTACCGCCAAAACTGCGGCTTGTGGAGCTGTCGGCCTGAACAAAGGGCTTGAAGATTCTCTCAAGCTGATCCGGGCTCATGCCGCAGCCGGTGTCGCGCACCTCAAACACAAGGCCGGCGCGCTCGTCCAACGCTGAGACAACAATCTCCACCGAGCCTTGGCTTGTGAATTTCACCGCGTTTGAGACCAGGTTGTGGAGGATTTGAGCCAGACGAGTGGGATCGCCCAAGCGTTCCGCCTTGGGATCAGCGCCGGGCTGCACCGTCAACGTGAGCGTCAGGCCCGCCGCCTCGGCCACCGGCGCGTGCAAATCACGCACGCCTTCGACAACTTCCAGCGGGATGAACTCAATGTCTTCCAGCTCAAGCTGCTCGGCTTCGATCTTGGACAAATCAAGGATGTCGTTGAGCATGGAGAGAAGATGCGAGCCGGAGGATTTCACAACATCCACCGCCCGCTGCTGAGCCGGGCTAAGCGCTGTGTGTTCCAACACGGTCGCCATGCCCAGCACGCCGTTTAGGGGCGTGCGGATTTCATGGCTCATATTGGCCAGGAATTCCGATTTCGCGGCGTTGGCCCGATCCGCGGCGGCCTTCTGAGCCGACAGCGCCTCCAGCGCGGAGATCATCTCGCGCCGAAACACGATCCCTCCGGCGAAGGCGAAAATCGCCGCAGCGGCCAGCGCGCCATATTCGGCGGCCTCCGTGGCTTCACCAGACTGAATGTCACCGCCCAGCCCCATCCAGCCGGTGATCAATATCGTGACGAACGCGATCCCCATGGCCGCCGCGCCGTCCCGGAAGCCAAGCACCAGGGTGAAGGTCATCACGCTTGGAATCAGCAGGAAGTTGGACGGGCTGTATAAATCGCCTTCCCAGAAAGACAGCCAAGCCAGCAGGAGCAACACGCCATAACCCAGCACCCGGCTGCGCAGATAGAATTGGTTCGATCCGTTAATCAGGATCGGCGCCAGCGCGCAGATCAGAGCGGCGACGCCTCCAACCGCGATCTCAATGGCGAAATCAGGCAGATAGCGCAGGTTTAAGACCGTCACCAGGCCGCCGGCGAGCCCGGCAAGAACACAAAAAGCGGACAGAGCCCGCGCGCCAGCGACCCTGAGGCGATCCTGATCATCCGCCTGCGGCCAGTATTTGTTTCTTAGGTCCAGGCTCATACGCCCACTCCCTCGGCCCGTCGCCGGCAAGCAAGCATGATTAAGGTTTACGAAACATGGAACACGGCGTGGCTATCGGCAGCGACGCCGGGTCCCGATCGCGACCTCAATCAGCGCAGGCGGCGAGCTCCGGCGGCGCCTTGCGCGCCCGCACTCCTTTGATGGCCCGCCCTCTGAGATTGGCGAGCCCCATGGCGTCCTCGACGGCCTGCATCATGGTGTGCTGGGTCAGCGGTTTAGGCAAGACCGCCGCGAAGCCGCAGGCGGCATAGTGTTCGACTTGATGAGTCATGGCATTGGCGGTCATGGCGATCACCGGCGGCGCATCGCCAGCCGCCTTGATCGCCTCCAGCGCCTCGATACCGTTCATGCGCGGCATCCGGATATCCATCAGGATCAGGTCAAAATGCACGCTGCCCGCCAGCTCCACCGCTTCAAGGCCGTCGCACGCCACGATGACCTCAGCCTCAAGCGGTTCCAACAAACCCGCGGCGACGAGCCGGTTACTCTCATTGTCGTCAACGACGAGGATGCGCCGCGCGCCTGTGGCCGGCTCCAGGCGGAAGTCCGAGCAGATCGAAGGTGTCTCGCATTGGAATTGCGGCAAAGCCAGCTGGACCGTGAAGACAGTCCCCTGCCCAGGCGCGCTGTCCACTTTGATTTCACCGTCCATCAACTCGACGAGCCGTCGCACGATCGCCAAGCCAAGCCCGGCGCCGTCATAGGATCGCGAGGCGGAATCGTCCGCCTGGGTAAACGGCTGAAACACGCGCGCCAGCTCAGTGTGCGACATGCCGCATCCAGTGTCGGCGACGCGCAGCCATAAAGTGTCATCGGTCTCGTCTTCCAACAGCGAGACCGTCACCCTGCCGGTTTGGGTGAACTTGATTGCGTTGGAAACAAGGTTATGGGCGATCTGAAGCAGGCGCGTGAGGTCTCCAATGCGGCACTCGGTCGCCAACCGTTCCGGCTTGATCTCGCAAATCAGTTCAATCCCCTTCGCCTCGGCCTGCACGCTGTGCAGACGGCAGACTTGCTCCATGAGCTCGTCAACCCGGAACGGGCTGCGGTCAATGGACAGTCGGCCGGCCTCAATGCGGGAGAGGTCAAGAATATCATTGAGCGTTGTCAGCAAGTGCGCGCCGGACCTTTGGATGACATTGAGACGCTGGCGCTGTTTCGGCTGGAGCTCGGAGCGCTCGAGCAATTCGGCCATTCCGATGACACCGTTCAAGGGCGTGCGGATTTCATGACTCATATTGGCCAGGAAGCGCGACTTGGCGTGTCCCGCCTCTTCCGCGCGGTCGCGTTGCGCATTCGCATCGCGGACCATGGCGTGCATCTCGGTGCGCACAACCGCGCCGGCGATGTAGGCGAAGGCGGTGGCGCTCATCATGCCGGCGAAATAGGTGTGCAGCTCTGAGGGAACGGGACCGGCCAAGCGCGCCATTGCGTAGGTCGTACACACCGATACCAGCGTGATGGCACCGGCGACCAGTCCGTCGCGCGTTCCGATCACAAGCGTGAAGGCCATGACAGTCGGCAAGAGGAGCACATGACCCGCGCTGGCCACCTCACCTGCTGCAATCGACAGCCCGGCCAAAAGCGTGATGTTGAAATAGCCTAGAATTCGCGCGCGCAAGTTGAAGTGCGGCGACTCGTTGATCGCCAGCGGCGCCAAAAGGGCGATCGCAGAGGCGAGCGCTCCAACGCTCATGAAGATCGGGTCGGTGAACCAGTATTGATGATTGACAAGCGTAATGACCACGCCGGCGGCCCCCGCCAAGACGGCGAAGGCCGACAGGGCGCGTGAGACCGCAACGGTCATCCGGTCGCCGGCCGACGCATCCGGCCAGTATCGTCGCAGTAGATCCATTTCCTCCGCCTGACCCCATCAGACTCAATGGCCGCTCTTTAATCAGTTCGGTGAAATCAGTCACCGGATTCGAGGGATGTTGCCTAATGGCGTGTGAAGCATGCGCGCAGGAACAGCCTCCACGACCCATCGTTGCAGGGTGAAAACCGCTGTGCGAACCGCGCCAGCCGCTCAGCCCGATTGACGGGGCGCATCGCTGCGATAGGCTTCAAGCACAGCCGGTTCGACGGATAGGGGGAGACCTGCGTGGCCAACGACCTGATGGGATATGACCAGCTCGCCCAAGACGCGTTGCGGTCTGTGGTGCGCAAGTCCGTCGAGCGCGCAGCCGGGCCGGAAGGCCTGCCTGGCGCGCACCATTTCTACATCATGTTCCGCACCACCGATCCGGCGTGCGACATTGATGAAGGGCTTAAGGATTCCTACCCCGATGAGATGACCATCGTCTTGGAACACCAGTTCTGGGACCTGTCCGCCAATGATGACGGGTTTGAAGTCACTCTGAAATTTGGCGGCGTTCCAAAATACCTCTTTGTGCCTTGGCGCGCCGTCACGCGCTTCCATGACCCCAGCGTGGATTTTCGACTGCACTTCACCTATGTGGAGCCGGAGCCGAGCGAAGCACCACCGCCTGCCGCCGCAGAGGGTGAGACCGATCCAGCGATCGAAGGCGATGGCGACGCCACGGTGGTGAGCTTGGAAGCCTTCCGGAAGAAAGACTGATCGCGTGTCCTCCATCACGCGCGACGATCTTCTGAAAATCATGGCCAACCCGGCCTTTATCCCCGCCTGCACTCAGCATTTGGGTTTTGAGCTGATTGACGCCGATCCCGAAACCGGGCGGATCGACGCCTGGTTCACGGCGCGGCCGGAATTCCTCAATCCCAACGGATCGGTTCAAGGCGGCATCGTGTCAGCCTTTCTGGACGAAGCGATGAGCTTTTCGGTCTTTGTGAAGACCGGGCTGAAAGCGGCGGTTCCGACCCTTGAGATGAAAACCAGCTTTCTGCGGCCGCTGATGACCAGCCGCGCGCGCTGCATCGGCGAAACGGTGCGTTTGGGAACGACTGTAGGCTTCACTGAAGGTCAGCTCTTCAATGAAGACGGCGTGTTGTGCGCCACGGCCAGCGCCACAGCGGCGATCCGTGCGCTTGAAGAAGGCGCGCCGCTGCCTGGAGATTCCTCGCCCGGCGGTAATGCCGGGTAAAGCCCGCAGCCTTGCCGTCATCGCCATCGGCCAGGTGCTGGCGCTCTCTGTCTGGTTCGCCGGCGCCGCCGCCCTGCCCGCCATGCAAGCGGAAAGCCCGCTATCGCCCGGCGTTGCGGCGGCTCTATCCAGCGCCGTTCAACTGGGCTTTGTCTTAGGCGCTCTGGTAAGCGCGACGCTCAATCTGCCGGACCGGTTCGATGCGCGGCATGTCTTCGCCGCGGGCGCAGCCGTCGCCGGGCTGACCAGCCTGCTCGCCGCCACAGCAGAACCGGGATCGACAACCATGATCGTGCTGCGCGGGCTCTCAGGCGCCGCCCTCGCACTGGTCTACCCGTTGGGGATGAAGCTCTGCGCCAGCTGGGCGAAGGGTGACGCCGGGCTGCTCGTCGGCTTATTGGTCGGCGCCCTCACGCTGGGCTCGGCCCTGCCCCATCTGGCCGGAGCGCTGCTCACCAGCACGGACTGGCGCGCGCCCTTTATCGGATCCGCGATCGCCGCCCTGGCCGCCTCCGGCCTGATTCTCCTCGCTAAAGCCGGACCTGCCTTCGCCGCCGCCGCGGTGTTCAGACCCGGAGAGGCCTTTCGTGCGATCTGGCGGCCGGATATCCGAGCGATCAATCTGGGCTATCTCGGCCATATGTGGGAGCTCTACGCCTTTTGGGCCTGGGTGGGCTTGTTCATCGCAGCCTGGCGCACCGCGCAAGGCCTTCCCAATGATGACGTTGCGGGACTTTTCACCTTCGCGATAATCGCAGTCGGCGCAGTCGGGGCGCTGGGCGCGGGCTGGCTGGCCGACCGGATGGGCCGGTTGCGCATCGCCGGACTTGCGCTCGCGATCGGCGGTGTCTGCGCCCTCCTCTCGCCCTTGGCCTGGAGCGCGCCGGGCTGGCTGCTGGCCGGATTGTTGACGATTTACGGCGTCGCGGCGATCGCTGACTCAGCGCAGTTTTCAGCCGCGATCGCCGAACGCGCCCCGGAAGGCCTGGCCGGCAGTCTGTTAACGCTGCAAACCGCGTTGGGATTCGGATTGACCGTGGTCAGCGTCCAACTGCTGCCGATTTGGGCGGAGATGATCGGCTGGCGTTTCGCCCTTGCACCGCTAGCGATCGGGCCGCTGATCGGCGTTTGGGCTTTAAGTCAGGCAGATAAGCGCAGCTGACCCGAACACTCCCAGCCGCCAGCACATATCCCAAGGAGATGGTTAACCCTTGGCACGCATCGTCGCCCATCGACAATTGGGGTCAGGCTAGGGGTCACCTATGCGCGCTTTTCTAAATCACCTGTCTTTGAACGCTCGTCTTCAGCTGATCGCGATCACCTCGATCGCGCTTGTGCTGGCTTTCATCGGCATCATCAAGTCGCTCGAGGCGGTGTCTGATTCCACGGAGATGGAGGCGCGCACCGCAACCGAAGCGCTGGTCTCCGCCAGCAGCCTTGAAAAAGACCTCACCTCCCTGATGCGGGACACCTACCTGATGGCCGGCGCGCCGACGCCGGACCGCATCGACGCCGCACTTGGCAATCTCACCGATTTTGAGACGGCGCTGCGGGATACCGAGGGCAAGGTGACGGCGCCCGCCTACACCCAGGCGCTCTCAAACGTGCGCGCCGACCTCCCAGGGCTGGAACAGCTGATCACGCAGGCCTCAAGCGAAATCGCACGGTATGACGAGGCGGCCGTCTCGAACTTCTTTGATCAGCTGGCGGTCTTCGATGACGGCATGGACGGCCAGATCGAGGTGGTGCGCGACGGAACCCGCGCAGACCTTGAAGCGGCCTGGGCCAGCCTGGACGCTCTTAGCCAGACGGCCTTCATCATCAGTATCATTTCTGTGCTCACCATCATCGCCGCGCTGGCCTTCCTGACCTGGCAGATCAGCAGCGTGATCCGCACCTCGGTCGAAGAGGTCCAGGACACGGTTGAAGGCCTGGCGCGCGGCGAACGCGGCCTGACGGTCCCGGGTACGGAGCGTAGCGACCAGTTCGGCGCGCTGGGCCGCGCCCTGGACCAGCTCCAAAGCGCGCTCAGCGAGGCGGATCGCATCCAATCCCAAGACAGCGAGGCAGCACGCAAGCGCGCCAAGCGCCAAGAAGAGGTCGAAAAGGCGGTGGCGCGGTTTGAAAGCATGTCCGCCGACCTGATGGCCAGCGTTGCGGCCGCCTCCAAACAAGTCGCCACCGCGGCGGATCGGATGCAGGCCTCTTCCGGCGAGGTCTCCGCGCGCTCTGAAACCGCCCGCGAAGCGACCGACAGCGCGGCGACCGGTATTGAATCCGTCGCGTCGGCCGCGGAAGAGCTGGCCGCCTCGATCAATGCGGTTTCCGAGCAGATCTCCCGCACCACCGCCTTGTCGGATGAAGCCGGTGAAGAAGCGGAAACTGGCGCGGCGACCGTCAGCCGGCTTTCCGAAGCGGCCCAATCCATCGACGCGATCGTGGAGCTGATCGAAACCATCGCCGACCAAACCAATTTGCTGGCGCTCAACGCCACTATCGAAGCCGCGCGGGCCGGGGAAGCCGGCAAAGGCTTCGCTGTCGTGGCCAGCGAAGTGAAGTCGCTCGCCGAGCAGACCAGCAAAGCCACCCAGCAGATCGCCAGCCAGATCCACTCCATCCAGGCCGCCTCCAGCGATGCGGCGAGCTCCGCGGAGAAAACCCGCACGGCCATGCGCGAGCTGCAGACCCTGGCGTCGGAAAGCGCCACCGCCATCGATCAGCAGCGCGCGGCGACCGGCGAGATTGCGGACTCCGCTCAACGCGCCGACACCGGCGCCGGCAAAGCCAAGAGCGATGTCAGCCAGCTGACCGAGCTGACCGGGGAGACCGCCTCCCTGGCCAATGACGTCATGCAGGCCGCAGCGGACCTGGAGAAGCGCCAAGGCGAGTGGGAGACGGAGTACGAGGCCTTCCTCAAGACGCTGCGCGCCGCCTAACCTGCCTCGAACGTCAAAAAACCCGGGTCAGCGCCACGCTGACCCGGGTTTTTTTATGCCTCACTTCCAAAGGGATTTTGCAGGCTAAGCCGCCAGCGGGCGGGCCCGCACTTTCACCCGGGCGCGCTCGCCCAGCACTTTTTCGACATGCAGACGCTCAACTTGGCTGTCGTCATGGAAGACCACGCCGGTGAGCGAATCCAAAATCGCCTTGGCGACATTGTCGACATCGTGGACCGGACTCTCCGCCGTACGCTCGATCTCGATCACCACTTCGAACGGGCCGTACTTCGGGCGCACGCGCTTAAACTCGGTGCGGAAGAAGGCCCCGATCAGGGATTTGAACCGCTTGGTCTGGCTGGTCAGCGCATCGACGCGCAGATGCAGCGATCCATTCATGTCAGCAGCTTGCACTTTGCCTCTCCCAAACCA
>CAZAGE010000007.1:0-18421 GCA_964484345.1 uncultured Oceanicaulis sp.
AGGACACGGTGCGCTGCATCCAGCTGGCGGTGGAGAACCCGCCCCAGTCCGGCGAAAAGACCCGCATCATGAACCAGATGACCGAGACCCACCGGGTTCGCGAACTGGCCGGCATGATCGCCAAGATGACCGGCACCGAAGTCGCCTATCTGCCGAACCCGCGCAATGAGGCCGACGAAAACGATCTCCACGTGGAAAACGACACCTTCCTGGCGATGGGGCTTAAACCGATCACCCTGGCCGAAGGCCTGATGGAAGAAGTCACCGAGATCGCAAAGAAATATTCCGATCGCTGCGACCGCTCCAAGGTGAAGTCGGTGTCTTATTGGAACAAGACACGCGAAGAGGCCGACAAAGCCGCCGGCTAAGCCCCGCGCTTCACAACTGATATGACAGAGCCCGCCGGGAGCGCTCCTGGCGGGCTTTTTCTTGCGTGTTTGTCACGCTCTTCACGCAAATGCGTTTTCCAATCGCGGACACCAACCGGCATGCTGCGCCGATGACGGAGCAGTGGCTAAATCGTCTCGGCGTATATCAGGAGACGCGCGCCCGCAGCGGGCGCTCGGCGCTTGCCTGGCGTCACGTCGTCGGTTTCGGCGACACACCCCCGCCTCACCTGGTGCTGCCGGAAACCCGCCTCTCGCTGGTGACGGAGACCCGCTTTGATGCAAGTGGCGAAACGCTTGCGAAGCAGCGCTTTGTGTTCGGCCCGATCGAAACGCCGCGGCTCTACGCCCCGAAGCCGGGCACGCGGCTGGACGGCCGCTATCTGGCGCCGGAAGACGCGCGCCGCGTGCTGGGAGTAAGTCCCGATGACCTCATTGACGCGATCGCGCCCGCGGAGGACTTCGCGGTCGCGCTTACTAAGCCCTCACCCCCTTCGCTCGACGAGACCGCCTACGCCGCCCGATTGATCCGGGCCAGCCGTGGGCGGGCGCGCATGGAGCGTGTCGCCGAGCGCGCCGGTCTATCCCTGCGTCACCTGCGGCGCCGGATGAAGCAGCGCATCGGCATGGGGCCCAAGACCCTCGCCCGCCGCCTGCAAGTTCAAAGCGCGATTGAGCGCGCAGACCAGAGCGCGAAACCGAACTGGGCCGATATCGCGCTGGCCGCCGGATTCAGCGATCAGGCGCACTTAACGCGCACGGTCCGCGAGTTCACCGGCCACACGCCGGCCCTGCTTCATGGCGAGCGGCGGCGGCAGTCCGTTTTCTTCAATATCGCCGCCGCCGTCTAAGCCAGGTTGACCTCCACTGTTTAAGTTGGAGGTTCAACCGTGAAAGCTTGTCTCGCCCCCATCATCGCAACCCTCGCGGCCAGCGCCGCGACCGCTCAAACGCCCACGATGCTCGATTTTGAAGGCGAGCGGTGGCGGATTGACGCCGAGCACGCCCAGATCTTCGAGTTTCTCGGCACCGAGGCGCTGCATTTCCGCGACGGCCTGATCTGGCTGGACGATCACCAGCTCGACACTGGTGAAATCCGCTTTGATCTCGCGATCAGCGGCGCGCCTGGCCACACCGGCGTCGTCTGGCGGTCGCAGGGTGAGGGCGATTGGGAGAAATTCTATTTCCGCCATCATCTCAGCGGCATGCCGGATTCGGTGCAGTATACGCCCGGTTTTGACGGTGTGACCGGATGGCAGATTTATTCGGACGGCGACGCCATGAGCGCGGTCGATCATGGGCTTGATCGCTGGATGTCGGTTCGGGTCGTCATCGCGGAGGACCAGGCCGACATCTATCTCGACGGCGCGCTCGTTCACCACATCCCCGACCTTCTGCGGGATCGGGCCGAGGGCGGGATCGGTTTCTGGCAACTCGCGCCGAACGATCAAGCATCAGCCTATGTGCGCAATGTCGAGGTCGTTCGCGCGGACAACCCGGTCATCATCGGCGAGCGCACCGTAACGCACGAGCGGCCGGAGGGCTTGGTCGAGCAATGGCGGGTGTCCGAGCCGTTTGATGCCCAGCGCCTGGAAAGCGAAACGCTGGCCGCGATCCAGAGCCAAGTCAGGAGCTGGACGCGGCTGGATGTCGAGCCCAACGGCATCGCCAATCTCGCCCGCGCTGCGCGCATCAGCGAGGGCAACACCGTGCTGGCGGAGGTCACACTCACGGCCCAGAGCGCGCAAACCCTGGATGTCAGCTTTGGCTATTCGGACCGCGTGGTCGTGGCGCTGAATGGCGAGCGGTTGTTTGCCGGCGATAATGGCTGGGCCAGCCGGGATTACCGCTATCTGGGCACGGTGACCCGCCATCTCGGCGTGCCGCTGACCCTTGAGGCTGGAGAGAATACGCTCACCTTCGCCGTCTCCGAAAGCTTCGGCGGCTGGGCGGTGACCGCGGATATCGAGACCGCGCCGGACGTGGCGGTTGCGGCCGACTGAGCCGGATTTCTCCGGAAGCGGAGGTGGAGCGCCGATCGCGCGCCCTTCTCCTCGAGGCAAGAAAAAGCCCGCCGGGTTTGTCCGGCGGGCTTTCATGCTCACGTCATGCCGTTTAGCGCTTAAGCGCCGCCGGGCTTGGGATCGAGGCCGCCTGGGGCGGTGACGTCATCTTCGTCATCCTCGATCACCGGAACCGCGCCGGACGGCGGGGTCGTGTCGTCAGCTTTCGGCGGCACCGAGGTGTCGCGCACCGGCGGCTTGCCGTTGATGAGGTCGGTGATCTCGTCCCCAGTCAGTGTTTCATACTCCAGGAGGCCCTGCGCGAGGGTTTCCCAGTCGTCTTTCTTGTCTTTGAGGACCTCTTTCGCCTTGGCGTAGGCCTCCTCAATCATCCGGCGAACCTCGCTCTCGATCAGCTCCTTGGTGGCCGCGGAGACCGATCCGCCAAAGGTTTGACCGCCATAGCCTTCATGGGCTTCGGCATAGTCGACATTGCCGACCTTGTCCGACATGCCCCAGCGCAGCACCATGGCGCGTGCGAGCTGGCTGGCCTGCTGGATGTCGCCGGACGGGCCGTTGGAGACGTGGTCCTCGCCATACTTCATGACTTCGGCCGCCTTGCCCGCCATGGTCATGGCCAGCTTCTGTTCGCACTCGTCGCGGTGCCAGTTCAAGCGATCCATTTCCGGCAAGCTCATCACCATGCCCAGCGCGCCGCCGCGCGGGATGATGGTCGCTTTGTAGACAGGATCGCACAGCGGCATGTTGAGGCCGACAATGGCGTGACCGGCTTCGTGATAGGCGGTCTTTTCCTTCTGGTCTTCGGTGAGCACCATGGAGCGGCGCTCCGGGCCCATCATCACCTTGTCTTTGGCGTCCTCAAACTCGGCCATGCCGACCTGTCGCTTATTGCGGCGGGCCGCCATCAAAGCGGCTTCATTGACCAGGTTGGCCAAATCCGCGCCAGAAAAGCCCGGCGTGCCGCGCGCGATGACCTTGGGTTCGACGTCAGACGCCACCGGCACTTCGCGCATGTGGACTTTGAGGATTTTCTCGCGGCCGGAGATGTCCGGATTGGGCACTTGAACCTGACGGTCAAAGCGGCCCGGACGCAGCAGCGCCTTGTCCAGCACGTCCGCCCGGTTGGTGGCCGCGATCAGAATGATGCCTTCATTGGCTTCAAACCCATCCATTTCCACCAGAAGCTGGTTGAGGGTCTGTTCGCGCTCATCATTACCGCCGCCAAGCCCGGCGCCCCGGGCGCGGCCCACGGCGTCGATCTCGTCGATGAAGATGATGCAGGGCGCGTTCTTCTTGGCCTGTTCGAACATGTCGCGGACGCGGGATGCGCCGACGCCGACGAACATTTCCACAAAGTCGGAGCCTGAGATGGTGAAGAAGGGCACGCCCGCTTCACCGGCCACAGCGCGCGCAATCAGCGTCTTACCGGTGCCCGGAGGGCCGACCAGCAGCGCGCCTTTCGGGATCTTGCCGCCCAGGCGCTGGAATTTGGAAGGATCGCGCAGAAACTCGACGACTTCCTGAAGCTCTTCCTTGGCTTCGTCGACACCCGCGACATCATCAAACGTCACCCGGCCCGATTTTTCCGTGAGCATTTTCGCCTTGGACTTGCCAAAGCCCATGGCGCCGCGGCCGCCGCCCTGCATCTGGCGCATGAAGAAAATCCACACCCCGATCAGCAGCAACATCGGGAACCACTGGATCAAAATACCAAGAAGGCTCATCCCGCCGCCCTCGGCGCGGGCGGTGATCTCGACATTATTGGCGCGCAGCGCTTCGGTGACGTTGGCGTCAGCGGGCACCGTCGTGCGGAAGGTTGCGCCGCCGGAGGTCTCACCGGTGATGGTGTCGCCCTGAATAGTGACCGAGCTGACCTCGCCCTGCTCAACGGAATCCATGAAGCGGGAATAATTGATCTCGCCGGCCGCCGGCTCCTGGGAAGGACCGCTGAGCATGTTGAATAACGCCAGCAACAACACCAGCAGGATGGCCCAGACGAGGATGTTCCGCATATTCATTCGATTATACCTTCCTTGCGCGCGCCGCATGGGGGAGTCGGTTTGCGTTTGTCAGATGGTGATATTGGGCGTGGAGCCCGATTTCGCCAGTCTCGCTTCGACGTTGCGCACACATTGATAACTATCAAACCACGTCGGGACCGCCGGTGGAAGCAGCCGCATCGCAATTCTCTGCGGCGCGAGCTGCTCAAACTCCGCCGCATCGGTGGCGTTAACCCCCGGTAAAGCAAGACACTTGCCAGTCTCCGGGTCGAAAGCCGCCATCAAGCCGGGTCTCAAGGCCGCGGGAACGGCTTTGGCGGACCGCGCCGCTTCGCCCCATGAAGATATCGTGATCGGGCGATGGGCGCGCACCCGCCAGCGGCCGTCAAACACCGCGCATTGGCCGGGCTGAAACCTCAGCGCTCCAGCGCCGG
This sequence comes from uncultured Oceanicaulis sp., assembly GCA_964484345.1. Lineage (GTDB taxonomy): Bacteria > Pseudomonadota > Alphaproteobacteria > Caulobacterales > Maricaulaceae > Oceanicaulis. The sequence continues at coordinate 4,845 of CAZAGE010000007.1, forward strand.
GCGCGCCGTCGGACCGCCCCAGCGCAGCGCCAGGGTCGCGGCCCAGAACGCCCGTCTCCGTCAGCGCGGCGCCCGCCGCTGTGGCGGCTTCGCGGCCGAGGAGCGCGGTCAGCAGCGCCTTGGTCTGCTTGGGCGTTGGAACCCCGCCCTGCCCGGACACGGCGAGCATCAAACTCTCCATCGCCAGATGCGCTGTGGCGGGGTCCGCCTTTGAAAACGCCGCTCGGCTCAGCGAATAGCCGCCCCATGGCGCCGGCTCGGCGCCCGTCTCGATTAGCGTTGACGCGTCTTTGCGCCGCTGGGCGCGGGCGGCCAGCGCCTGATCGCTGCGGGCCAGAAGCGCACGCTCGCGCTCATCCCCCTGCGGCCAGGCCTCGCGGCGCAGACGCACCCGCTCATAAGAGAGGTCTTCGTTGCTGGGGTCTTCCAACCATTTAGCGCCCAGCGCCGCCAGATAGGCGCGAAGCTGCAACCGCCGCAAACCCAGGAATGGGCGCGCCAGCGTAAGCCCGGCGCCTTCCGGCCAAATCGGGGACGGGTCAAACCGATCCGGTCCGGTCAGCCGCGCCTCCCCGCCTGGCCGGGTAGCGCGCATGCGCAGCGTTTCGATCCGGTCATCGAGGGTGTGGGCGAGGCAGAGCAGGTGGATTTTCCGCGCCGCGCAGGCTTCAGCCAGCAAGTGATGGCGCGCCAGGCGGGCATGACCCTGGCCCGGGCGCGGGGCGTTCCAGCGCAGAATCTCGGCTTGCGCACCGACCGCCGTCGCCGCTTCAGACGCGAAGGCGGCGTCTGCGGCGCTTTCCTCTCTTAAGCCATGGTCGACGATCAAGGCATGCAGCTCGGCCGTGGGAAAGGCTGCGCGCAGCGCATGGAGCAGGGCGAGACTATCCCCGCCGCCGGACAGGCCAAGCGCCAGGCGACCGGTCACGCCGCGCGCTAGCTGCACCCGATCCGGGCGATTTCGCGCTGGGCCTTGCGACGCGCCTCTTCGCTGGCGCGCGGGAATTCAGACGGGAAGGTCGCCAGCACTTGGCAGGCGCGATTGGTTTCCCCCAGCGCCGCGAGCGAAGCGCCCAGACGGACCAGCGCGTCGGGCGCTCGCGCGCCCTGGCGGTTCTGTTGCAGCGAGGCGATATAGGCGTCGGCCGCGGCGTCATACTCCGAGCTGATGAAATGGGTTTCGCCGAGCCAATACCAAGCTTCCCCTGCCTGCTCCCCATCTGGGAAACGGCTGGTGTAATCCGCAAAGGATTCGCGCGCACCGGCGAAATCCCCGTCCAGCAGACGCGCACGGCCTTCGCCGAACACCACGTCTGGATCAACCGCAGCGCCCGCAGGCGCGGCAAGACCTTGCGCGGAGAAAACCTCCTGCACCTCGCCCGGATTACCAATCGGCGGCAGCTGTTCGCCGGGCCGCTGCGCTTGCATTCCGGGCGGGGCCTGGAGGGGCTGAACGCTGGCCGCACGGTCGGCGGCGAAGGGATCGTCGGGATCGAGCGCGGCCTGCTGTGACGGGTCGAGCACCGCGGGGCCTGGGCCAGCCATCATCGGCGAGGCGGGCCGGAGTAAGGAATCGACATCGCGGCCCATGGCCTCCAGCTCGCTGCGCATGCGGCGGTTCTCAAACGCCAGGCGCTCGATTTCGCCCGTCAGCACGCGCTGCTCACGCTCCAAAGCGTCGAGGCGGGCCATCAAGACTTCCGCAACCGGATCGCCTTGCAGCGCGCGCGCCTCAATTTCGGCGAGACGAGCCTCGGCCGCATCCAGCCGCGCCGCCAGTTCGCGCCGCGATTGGGCGTCGGCCGGCGCGGTGACCGCGAAAACTAGCAGAACAAAAACAAGCACGCGCATCATGGACGGGCTCCGAATTTCAGGCAGAACGAACAAACCGGACTGGCGAGCATCCCGGTTTGATTGGCGAAATCAAGGCGAAGGTCAGCCGCGGGCGGAGTATTCCACCGTATCCGGAACGACGCGCCAGACGCCGGCTTCGTCTTCATACATGCCGAAGCTGTACCGCTCCTCGTCTTCTAAACGGGTCAGCCCGCCATCACCCTCGTCCCACCAGCTGGTGGTGATGCGCTCCAGATAGCAGCCGATCATCACATGGCTGGTCCCGCAATATGCGGTGTGGACCGTGACCTGATCGCCGGCCTGCGGCCCCGCAGGCGCTTCAGGCTGCTCGGCCGCCGCCGCGGCCGCCAGCGCCGCAAGGTCAACGCCTGCCGGTCCCAGGGTGGGATCAAGTTCGTAAGGTCCTGTCCCCGCCAACACTTCGGCCAGCCAGCGGGCTGGATCGCCATCGTCATAAGGCAGCGGGATCGGCGGCTCGCCTTCGAACTCTTCCTCCGGCGGCTCGCCCGCGTCAGCGTCCTCCGGTTCGATCTCCGTCTCGTCCACCAGCGCGCCGAGATGGTGATGCGCCGGTTTCAGACCGAGATACTCAATGGCCGCATAGAGCGCGCCCAATGACAGGGCGCCGCCCAGGACGATGCCGATAATCGCTCGAATAATCATGTTGCCCCCCATGGCGAAAGGCGCGCCCCTCAACGCGCTTTAATACAGCTTATCCTGATCCTCGCCGAAGCCAAAGCCTGAACGCAAAACGCCCGCGCGGAATATTCCGCGCGGGCGCTTCAATCAGGTCAGGCCCAATCCTTTAGGAGGATGCACCGGCTTGGATCACCGTGGTGGCGTTCCGGTTCAACGCCCAGCAACGCTCGTTGGACTGACGGCATACCGGACGCTCTTTACCGTAAGAGGTCGTGGAGATACGTGCCGGATCAACGCCCTGGCTGATCAGGAAGTCGCGGGCCGCTGCGGCGCGACGGGCGCCCAGCGCGAGGTTGTATTCCCGAGTGCCGCGCTCATCGCAATTGCCGGCGATCAGAACGCGGGTATTCGGGTAAGCGTTCAGCCACGCCGCCTGCAGGCGTAGCGTTTCGCGCGCTGTTGAGGTCAGCCGGCTTTGATCGAAGTCATAAAAGACCCGGTCGCCTGCATTGACCTGAAAGTCTTCAATGGAGCCCGGCGTCGGACCGGCCGGGGCCGGAGCGGGCGCCGGCGCGGGTGCGGGCGCCGGGGCGGGAGCCGGTGTCGGCTCAGGCTCAGGCTGGGTCGCGCAGCCAGCGGCGAAAAGGCCGCAAGCGGCGATAGCGGCGAATACAAAACGCTTCATAATGTCGTCCCTCTGCTCGGTCCGGCGGGCAAGGCGCACGGGCCGCACTCTGTTAAGAGCCGTGTTTTATTCATTTTTTGCGGGCGCGTCCTAACCCCTCACGACTTAGCGCACGCGCTCGTTAGGCAGTTAGACATGCCCACGCTAATCGATCAAGGGCGACCAAGCCGGGTCGGAAGCGGCGCCTTGGGTCGGCAGCCGCCGCAGATTGAAGCCCGCGAGGTCGACACTCCAGATCGAATAACGCGTGCCGTCGCGCGCGGCGTCGCCGCGAGTGAACAGGATCACCCGGCCGTTCGGCGACCAGGCCGGGGTGTCGACGAAATAGCCTTCATAAAGGATCCGTTCGACGCCTGAGCCGTCCGCCGCCACGACGCCGAGCATGAAGCGGCCCTGGAGCTGTTTGGTGAAAGCGATGAGGTCGCCGCGCGGCGACCAGACGGGGGTGGTGTAGCGGCCTTCCCCAAAGGTGACGCGCACCGGATCGGTCCCGTCCGCATTCATGACATAAAGCTGGGACTGGCCCGACCGGCTGGAGGAAAACACCACTTGGTCGCCATCCGGCGCATAGGACGGCTCGACATCATCGGACGGGTGGGTGGTCAGCTGCGCCAGCGTCCGGGCGCGCAGGTCAAAGCGGAACAGATCATGGCCGCCCCGGCGCTCGGCCGAGACGACAAGCTCGCGGCCATTGGGATGGAAGCGCGCCGACAGCGACTGACCTTCCGTGGACCCGGAGTCAAACAGCGCTTCCTGGCGGCCGGTCTCCAGATCATAAAGATAGCTGGTCGCCCGCCCGTCGCGGAAGGACACATAGGTGATCTGCTGAGCATTCGGCGCATAGTTAGGCAGCAGCGCCATATAGCTGCGGTCGGTCAGGAAGGAAGGGTTGGCGCCGTCCTGGTCCATCGCCGCCAAACGCCGGATCGGCTCGTCATTGGGGCCGATGCCTTCAGAGACATAGACGATGCGGGTGTCGAAATAGCCTTCTTCACCGGTCAGGCGCTGATAGACCGCGTCGGAGACTTTGTGGGCGATCCGCCGCCAGTTATCCGGCGAGGTGACGAATTGCAGACCGAGCATTTGCTGCTCGGTGGCCGTGTCCCACAAGCGGAACGCCACGACCATGCGGTCGTCCGCATCAATCGTCACCCGCCCGACCAGGAGCGCAGAGGTGTCGATCACCCGCCAATCGCCGAAGCGCGGGCGCAGATCGATATCGGTGATGTCTTCAATGAAGGCGTCCGGATCGACCGGGGCGAACAAGCCGGTATTGCCCAGATTATTGGTCACCACCCGGGCGATTTCCGCACCGTTCTCCACTTCGCGCGGATCACTGCCGCCGCCGACGAAATTGGTCACCGCAATGTCCAGGGGATCGAGATGGCCCTCGGTGACATCAACGCGCAGCGGGGCCTGGGCGCTCGCGAACCCGGCCAGCAGCGCGGTCGCGGCCAGAGCGGCGAAAAAGCGGGAGATCACGGATATGGCGGTCATGGGCGGCTCCTGGCTGGACCGTTAGAAGTGACATCAACGCCTGGCTTGCGTGTCAACATTGACCTCAAGAAGGCGCCATTCCTGATAATTTTGGGCAGGCAGCTGATACGGGGCGCATTCGATGACCGCACGCAGCGCGCGTTCGCCGGCGACCCGCAGGAAGGGATTGCTGGAATTCATCACCCGGCGCTCGTCCATGAGCCGTGGCGGAGAGGCGATCGAGCCGTCGCGCTCCAGCCGCACCTGAACCACAACCCGCAAGTCCATGTTCGACGGCGCATCGGCGTTTGAGCGCACGCAGCGCTGAATCTGACTGGCCGCCATGGCCTGCAGCGTCGCGGTCATCGCCGTGCCTGCGCCCGCAGACCGGCGCGCCTCGCCGGCTTCGCCCTGATTGGTGTCTCGCTGTTCCCGGGAGCGGTCGACCAGGCGGGAGAGATCGTTGAGATCCAAAGCCGGCGCCTGGGGCTCGGGGTCCGGCTCCGGTTCGGGACGCACAGGTTCCGGTTCCGGCTCAGGTTCCTCGCGCGGGTCCGGCGGGATGATTTCCAGCTCCGCCTCAGGCAGGACAGGTTCGGGCTCCGGCGTGATGTCCGATTGGGTTTCAAGCTCGGGCTCCGGCGCGGTCTCTTCCGGCTCTGGTTCAGGCTCGGGCTCCGGCTCGGGGCGGGCGGCGCGGACATTGGTGGTGTCCGACAGGGTCACCAGCTCAATGGGAATGATCACGGTTTCGGACGCCAGGCGGGAAGCCGCCGGAAAATACACCAGCGCCGAGGCCACCACGCCGGCGTGGAGCAAGACCGAGAAGAAAAAGCCGAGGACCTGGCGCATCGGTCCGGCGCGCTCCTATTCGGACACGGGGTCGGTGACGAGGCCGATATTGGCGTAGCCGGCCGCCGACACCCGGGCCATGACCCGCATCACCTCGCCATACGCCGCGCCGTCATCGGCGCGGATGTAAATACGGGCGTCCGAGCCCACGCCGGCGATCGCCTGCAGGCGCGGGGCCAGCTCGTCAAACGTGATCGGGGTTTCCATCAAGAACATCGCGCCATCGGCCTGGATGGTGATGGTGATCGGCTCTTCCGACGTGGTCATCGCACGGGCTTCGGTGTCGGGCAAATCGACTTCGATGCCGACCGTCAGCAAAGGCGCAGACACCATGAAAACGATCAACAGCACCAGCATCACGTCGACAAAGGGCGTGACGTTGATTTCGGCATTCGGCTTCCAGCGGCGGCGGCCGCTGCTGGAGCTGTTATCGACGCCGCCGGCCATCTAGCCCTCCCGGCTCGCCATGGCGGCGAGATCGTCGACGAAGCCTTCCAGCTTGGCGGCATATTTGCCGAGATTGGACGACAGCGCGTTAAAGAAGATCACGGCGGGAATAGCGGCCAACAGGCCCAGCGCGGTGGCGAAGAGCGCTTCCGCGATCCCCGGCGCCACAACCGTCAGCGCCGCGTTTTCGGTGGCGGCGATGGCGCGGAAAGAATTCATGATGCCCCACACCGTGCCGAACAGGCCGATAAAGGGCGCGGACGAGCCGATGATGGCGAGCACGCCGAGCCCGCTTTCCATCTTGGACAGCTCGCGGTTGGCTTCCGCCCCGCCCGCCTTGGCGACGGCATAGCCATCCCAGTCGCGCATGGCGGCGGCCAGAACGCGCCCAAACGGGTGCTTGCTGTCGGAGCCATAACGCTCCGAAAGCTTATCGAGCGGCGTGCCGGACCAGAAATCCTGTTCGAATTTGCGCGCCCGCGCGTGATGGCCGGACAGCTGCAGGGTTTTCTCCACCGCAATGGCCCAGGACCAGACCGACATGAAGGCCAAAATGCCCATGACGATCTTCACCACGATGTCGGCCTGCATGAAGAGATAGACGATGGTCAGATCTTCAGCCGGGCTCGCCAGTTCGACAGCAACGCTTTCCATGGTGGTCCATAGTCCCTCAAACACGCGCGCCGGGACCGGCGCGCAAACTCCCTCGCGGCGGGAGACTTAGCGGTCTGCAAGCTGCACGCCAACCAGCGATCCTGCAACAGGGCGCCGACGCCCGCAGGTTCAGTCTGTGTGATCGGGGCGGAATGCGGCGATTTGAAGGTCGGACGGGCGATGTGCGCTTAACCTTCCGACAGGTTGAAACGATCAGGCCGACGCCGCCTCCACCGCCGCCACCACCCCCTTCGGCAAGCGCTTGGGCCGGCCGGCCATGTCGATGCAGGCGGCCTCCACCTGCGCGGTGAGAAGCACGTTTTCGCCGCGCAGGACTCGTTGAGAAAAGCCGATCCGTGCGCCCTTGGCCTGAGTGACCTGCGTCTCCACGATCAGGGCGTCATCGATGCGGGCGGGGATGAGATACTCGGCGGTGATCTTGCGCACCGCGAAACCCAGGGCCGGATCGGCCTCCAAGAGCTCTGAATGCGCCACGCCGGCGGCGCGCAGGGCGTCGGTCCGGCCGCGCTCCAAGAATTTGAGATAATTGGCGTAATACACCACGCCAGTGAAATCGGTATCCTCGTAGTAAACGCGGACGGGGAGGGTGTGGACGCCGGACGTCCAGGAGCCGGAGGTGGGTGCGGTCATATCACAGACTTAGACGAGCTGGAGCGACACGAAAACCTCCGCCTCCACGGTGCAGCCTTGGCCGGCATTTATCCCACGCCGACATGCGTGCTTGCCCTCGGGGTCGCCGCGCCGGACTAAAATCGGGGTCTTTCCAGATGGAGCCCCCCGATGAAGCGCTTAGCTCAAAACCCAAAACGGATCAGCAACCCCAATGAATGCGCCGCGCTCCTGCGCCGCCGCAATAATCTTGAGGACGCCATTCGGCAGGATCGAATCGAAATCGCCAGACTCGACGCCCGATTACGTAGTCCCGAAATCCAGCGCGCCGACCTACGTGCCGAGGATCATAACCCCGGCATCGCAGCGCCGAGTGTGGAGCGCGATGCGGACGGGTCTCGGCCACGATTCAATCCTCGGCAATGGCTGGCGGAGCAGACTCAAGAGTTTGTTCACGCGATCGGGGGGAGACGAGAACGGGATCGAGAGATTGCAGGCCTGAATAGAACCATTGAGAGTTTGGGCTATCACAGAAATCAGCGCCGTCACCTCATGGAAGCCAGCATCGCGGGTAAAGCTCGTTTGTTACAACAGATGTGCCGTATCGGCTGCGCCCAAGCGGGAACGACTAACTACTAAGCGCTAGAGCCCCCAGCGTCCGCAGCCTTGGACTTCGTCCTGCGGTGGAGTGCGAGACAGGAGTTCACGGTCGGTCGAATCAAAGGCTCGGCAACCGCGCCGAAAGGGGATCTCTCCTAGGAAATCGTTCATCCCATGAATATTCGCAATCCGCGCTGCGAGCCTAAGACGGTGATGGCCTCGGACCAGCTCATCGAGGCCTTCGGGCTCAACCCCTTCAAGGCGGTACATGAGGTAGCGCAGATTAAAGGAGTCCGGTTCGACATCGCGAATGGCGAGGAAGCAGCGCATCGCTTCGGTATCGCCGGCATGCATTCGCTCAGCCAAACGCCCGTCCGCACGCTTCTCATCACAGACTTGAGGGTCTGACGGATAGGGCGAGGACAGGTCACGGACCGGCGGGTCTTCTGCGCTGCAGGCCGCGAGCAATAGCGTCACCACGCCAGCGAAGATGAGGCTCACGCGGTGAGCCGTCATTGGATAAAGAAATTCGCGCATCCGGCGAGTATCCTCCGCAGACGCCCCTCCAGCAAGTTCGGTGACGGCGCCCTGAAAAAAGCCTGCCTCCCCTGCTTCAGGCCGCGCCTTCCAGGCGCGGCGGCCGAGACGCCCCAAATTGAATTCAAAGCCCCCAGCGCCGGCAACCCGCCACCTCGTCCTGCGGCGGGGTGCGGGACAACAGCTCCCGGGCCGGCGCGTCAAACGCCCGGCACCCCCCACGAAACGGGATCTCCTCAAGCGCGTCATGGATGCCGTGAATATTCGCGATCCGCGCTGCAAGCCGGAGCCGGTCATGGCCCCGGACCAGCTCATCGAGACCTTCGGGCTCAACCCCTTCTAGGCGGTACATGAGGTAGCGTAATTCAAAGGAGTCCGTTTCAACATCGCGAATGGCCAGGAAGCAGCGCATCGCCTCGGTATCGCCCTCATTGATCCGCTGGTAGAGCAGGCCGTCAGCGCGCTTTTCGTCACAGACTTGAGGGTCTGAAGGATAGGGCGAAGACAGTTCGCGGACCGGCGGATCTTCTGCACTGCAAGCTGCGAGCGCGAGCCCGGCCGCGCTTGAAAGAAGCAACCGGTTTGCTCGATCCGTGATGAGGTTTAATTCCCGCATTGCGCGAGTGTCGCCGATCAATATCGCACAGACGAGTCCGGCAGCCTTAGTCAAACAACCCCGCATCGGCGCGCGGCGGCTCCAGCCCCAGATGGCTCCAGGCACGGGGCGCGGCGACGCGTCCACGCGGCGTGCGCTGGATGAAGCCTTGCTGGATCAGGAAGGGTTCGACCACGTCTTCCAGGGCGTCACGCGCTTCCGCGCAGGCCGCCGCCAGAGTGTCGAGCCCGGCCGGCCCGCCGGCGAAGCCTTCGATGAGGACTTTGAGATAGCGCCGGTCCAGGCTGTCCAGGCCCACTTCATCCACTTCCAGCCGTTTCAGTGCTGCATCGGCGACGGAGCGATTGATTTCCGGCGCGCCATCGGCTTCGGCGAAATCGCGCACCCGGCGCAGCAAGCGTCCGGCGACGCGCGGCGTGCCCCGCGCCCGCTTGGCGATCTCGGTCGCCCCGTCTTCGCTCATCGGCGCGCCGAGCTTTCGCGCGCCGCGCGCGACAATGCTGGCGAGCTCAGCGGTGTCGTAAAACTCCAGCCGCACCGGCACGCCGAACCGGTCGCGCAGCGGCGTCGCGAGCAGGCCGGCGCGCGTCGTAGCCCCCACCAGGGTGAAAGGCGGCAGGTCGATGCGCACCGTGCGCGCACTCGGCCCCTCCCCGATCACCAGATCCAGGGCGAAATCCTCCATCGCTGGATAGAGAATCTCCTCCACGGCCGGCAGCAGGCGGTGGATTTCATCGATGAAGAGCACGTCGCGCTCTTCCAGATTGGTCAGGATCGCCGCGAGATCGCCTGCCTTAGCGATCACCGGGCCGGAGGTGGCGCGGAAGTTAACCCCGAGTTCTTTGGCGACGATCTGCGCCAGCGTGGTTTTGCCCAGGCCGGGCGGGCCGGACAGCAAAACATGGTCCAGCGCTTCATCGCGCCGGCCGGCGGCGCCCACGAAGACCTTCAGGTTTTCGATCGCCGCTTTCTGGCCGACGAAATCGTCGAACGACAGCGGCCGCAGCGCCTTGTCGCGCGTGTCGCCGGGCGCTGCGTCGGCGGAGATCAGGCGGTCTTCGGTCATGATCCGTCACCGCCACATTCGCAAGCAGGTTTCCTCCCCTGCTTGCGGGGGAGGTGTCCCGGACTTGATCCGGGACGGAGGGGGCTGGCAGCGCTGCAAAGCCCCCCTCGTCCCTTCGGGACACTCCCCCCGCAAGCAGGGGGAGACACCACGGTCGCGCAAAAGACGATCACCGCGCCAGCTCCTTCAGCGAGGCTTTGATCAGCGCGCCTTCGCTCGCGTCTTCGCCCAATTCACCCAGCGCAGCGGCGCAGGCCCGGCGGGCGTCGCCTTCGCCATAGCCCAGATTGATCAGCGCGGAGACCGCCGCTGCGCGCGCGCCGGCGCCAGCAGCAGCGACGGCAGGCGCAGGCGTGCCCAGCGCGACGTTGAGCGCCGCCGCGCCGCCGGCCAGATTGCGGCCCAAAGGCGGCGGCTTGTCTTTCAGCTCGGTGGCGATGCGTTGAGCAAGCTTCTTGCCGACGCCCTTGGCGCGCTCGAAGGCCGAAGCGTCGCCGAGCGCGGCCGCGCTTTCAACTTCGCCCGGGCCCAGCGCGTCGAGTAAAGCCAGCGCGTGCTTGGCGCCGACGCCTTGGACTGACTGCAGGCGGACAAACCAGGCGCGCTCGCCCTCGCTCAAAAAGCCGAAAAGTTTGAACTGATCTTCGCGCACATAGGTTTCGATATGCAGGGAGGCTTCCGCCCCGATCTCCAGCTTGGAGAGGGTGCGCCCGCCAGCCTGAACGAGATAGCCGACGCCGTTCACGTCGAGCACGGCTTCATCCTCACCGATGGAGTCGATGAGACCTTTGAGCTTGCCGATCATGAGGCGAGCCTTTTCGCATTGCGGTGATGGGCGTGGCAGATGGCGATGGCCAAGGCGTCGGCGTCATCCGCGACAGCTTTGGCGCCGGGCAAGAGCACAGAGACCATGGCGGCGACTTGCGCCTTGTCCGCCCCGCCTGTGCCGACGACGGCTTTCTTGATGAGGCGCGGCGCGTATTCGCCGACCGGCAAGCCGGCGCGCGCCGGCGCCAGCATGGCCGCCGCCCGCGCCTGGCCCAGCTTCAGCGCGCTGCCGGGATTAGCGGCGACGAATTGGTCTTCAATCGCCGCCTCATGGGGCCGATGCTCACTCAGCAGCGCCTCAATGGCGTCATGGATGAAGCAGAGCCGGCGCGCCATCACGTCTTTGGTCGGCGCTTTGATGACGCCATGGGCGATCAGCGACAGGCGCGTGCCGTCCTGGCTGATGACGCCCCAGCCGGTGGCGTTCAAGCCGGGATCAATCCCCAGGATTCGAATCGCTGCGCTCATCCGGATCAGCATAGCGCGCTTGGGCCCCAAGGCGCGCCCCCTGATCAGCGCATTCGATTTTCCCACCGGTTGCCCGGTCAGGACGCGCAAGGCACTGTGCCCACACAAGAAATGGGGAGGTTGGGATGACAAAGTGGATTCTGGTCGCACTGGGACTGGTCGCCGGGCTGAGCGCGTGTGCGCCAGAGCGCGAGCCGGAAGCTGCCGCACCTTATGATCCTGGCGTCGCTGTGGACGCCGACGGTTTTCACGCTCCCACGGCGGAAACCGCGCAGATCAACGCCGCCCTCGGGACCCAGTTGGACCTGGAGAACGACCAGGACTTTCAGGACGCCCTGCGCGGCCGCATCGCCCATGAGCCGGGATTGGATATCCGCGCCGCCGACGGATCGGTGACCTGGCGGCCGGCCGACTACGCCTTTTTAGAAGGTCTGGAGGCCGCCAGCGTGAACCCCAGCCTGCTACGCCAGGCACGGCTGAATTCCATCCATGGCCTGTTTGAAGTCACCGAGGGCGTCTGGCAGGTGCGCGGCTATGACCTGGCGAATATGAGCGTGATCGAGGGCGAAACCGGCTGGATCATCGTCGACCCGCTGACCACGATCGAAACCGCCAGCGCCGCCCTGCGGCTGGTCAATGAAACGCTGGGCGAGCGCCCCGTCAGCGCGATCATTTTCACCCACAGCCATATCGACCATTTCGGCGGCGTCGGCGGGGTGGTGTCGCCGGACCAGCTGCGCAGTGGCGATCTTCCTATCGTCGCGCCGTTGGGCTTCAGCCGCGCGGTCGCGGATGAAAACGTGCTGGGCGGCCAGGTGATGGGCCGGCGCGCCAGCTATATGTACGGCATGTTTTTGCCGCGCACGCCGCGCGGCCATGTCGACGCCGGCCTGGGCAAGTCGCCCGCAGTGGGAAGCTATACGACGGCCGTTCCAACCCTGGAGGTCGACCATACCGGCCAGCGCGCGGTGTTGGACGGGGTGGAGTTCGTCTTCCAATACGCGCCGCACACCGAAGCGCCCGCCGCCCTGACCTTCCACCTGCCCGCTCACCGGGCGTGGAATGGCGCGGATAATGTCGCGCGCACCATGCATAATCTTTACACGCTGCGCGGCGCGAAGGTGCGCGACGCCATCGCCTGGTCGGACTCGATTGAAGAAGCGCGCCGCCTGTTCGGCGAAGACACCGATGTGGCGTTCAACGGCCATAGCTGGCCGGTGTTCGGCGAGGAGGCGGTCAACGCCTTCCTGCGCCGCCAAAGCGATGTTTACCGCTATATCCACGACCAGACCCTGCGCCTGGCCAATCAGGGTCTGACGCCCGATGAGATCGCCGAAGTGATCGAACTGCCCGACGCGCTGTCGCAGGATTTCTCGGTGCGCGGCTATTACGGCACGCTGCGCCATAACGCCCGGGCGGTCTATCAGCGCTATTTTGGGTGGTTCGACGCGGTGCCGTCCCATCTCAACCCTTTGCCGCGCTCGGCTGCGGCGGCGCGCTATGTCGAAGCCATGGGCGGGCTGGATGCGGTAATCGAGCAGGCCGAAGCCGCCTTTGAGGCCGGCGAGCATCGCTGGGGCGCGGAGCTGGCCCAGCACGCCGTCTTCGCCGCGCCGGAGAGCGAGGCGGCGCGCGCACTCCTCGCCCGCCATTACGAACAGCTGGGCTATCGCGCCGAAAGCGCGCCCTGGCGGGACATCTATCTGACCGGCGCCATGGAGGCGCGCGAGGGGCCCAACGGCATTGATATGGAAGCGCGCGGCGCCGGCCTGCTCAACGCCATCCCGCTCGATCTCTTCTTTGCGGCGATGTCGACCCGGATTGACGGCCTGACCGCCGCCGACCGCGATGTGGTGCTCAACTTTACTTTCGAAGAGGCCGGCGCCGCCCCTGAAACCTGGGTGGTGGAGCTGTCCAATGGCGTAATGCGCTATAGCCAAGCGGACGCTTCGCCGGACGCCGCCGCCAGCGTCACCGTCACTCGGGAGTTCTGGCTACGCCTGATGGGGGGCGAGGCCGGTTTGATGGATATGCTGACCAGCCGCGACTTCGCGGTTGAAGGCGACCGCGGCGCCTTACTGGACTTTTTCGCGCTGATGGAAGAAGGCGAGACCGCGTTTGCGATTGTGGAGCCTTAGGGGCAGGATTCAGCCAGATTGGCAAACAAGGGTGTCCTCCCCCGCCTGCGGGGGAGGTGCTCGCGAAGCGGGCGGAGGGGGTTACGG
>CAZAGE010000007.1:18431-81161 GCA_964484345.1 uncultured Oceanicaulis sp.
GTCTCCCCCTTGTTGCCAAGGGGGGGGGGCCCCCCCCCCGGGGGGGGGGGGGGGCGCGGGGGGGGGGGGGGGGGGCCCACGGCGCTGCGACGCCCCCCTCATCCCTTCGGGACACTCCCCCCGTGAACGGGGGGAGACACCGACTAGCTTCAGATCGCACACCTAGCGGTTATCCGGCTGGCTTCTCACCAATTCCAGACCCCGGCGCGTGATGCGATAGGGACCGCCGCATTTCGAGGCGACGGCGCGTTTGGATTTCAGTTTCCGGAACAGGCGCGGCGCGATGGACGGCATCCGCCAGCCGTCACGCGTAAAGCCTTCCACGGTCACAATGCGGCCCGCGCTGGTCTTGTTCACCGCCAGGCGTCCGCCTTGAGCGAGCACGTGAAGCACGCGCTGCTCGTCCTTTGAAATATCCACTGATCTTCAGTCCGATCTTCGGCCGCAGCGCTATGGCTGCGGGCATGCGCAAACGGGCCGCTTCAAAGAGCGGCCGGCTCGGTTATGCGCCTCGCCGGGTCAGATGATGTCTGACGGGCGAGGCCCTAACGGGTCTCTGACAGATAATGCGTCATACGAGGGCGTGATACCTGAAAGCAGCCTTGATGTCTCCACCCCTTTCGTCAGGCCGGACGAATTTGGCGGTTCAGCTGGCGTTCATCGCCATATCCCCATACACTGTCAGGATAAGGACGAAGGGGACACGTCCATGTCAAAGCGAAGAAAACTCTCCAGACGCTCTTTCCTGACCCGGGTCGCCGGCGTTGGTGCAGTGATCGGCTCGGCCGGTCTTGCCGGGTGCGCCACCACTGGCGTCACCGACTCCGACAGTGGCGCCTATGCCGATCCGGCCGGCGGTGGACGCGGCGGGTATGGTGGGCGCAACTGCACAGACAGCGATGGCGGAACCTATGCCGACGCGGTCGGCCAAGGCCGCAGCTGCGGGACAGGCGGACGGACCGGGATCACCGATGCGGACAGCGGGCCCTATGCCGACCAAGTCGGCTTTGGCCGCGGCGGCGGCCAGGGCGGCTGCACCGACAGCGATAGCGGAACCTATGCCGACGCGGTGGGCCGGGGCCGGGACTGCCGGACCGGCCGGGGCCGCACCGGCTACACGGATAATGATAGCGGCGCCTATGCCGATGAGGCGGGCTATGGCCGGCGCGGCGGATCGGGGTCGCGCACTTGCAGCGACGCTGATTCCGGCACCTATGGCGACCCGGCGGGGCAAGGCCGCCGCTGCGAGCCAGACCGGCGCTATACCGGCTATTCCGACAATGATTCGGGGACCTATGCCGACCAGGCCGGCTATGGCCGCCGCCGCGGATCAGGATCGCGCAACTGCACCGATAGCGACAGCGGGCGTTATGCCGACCCCAGCGGCCAAGGCCGCAATTGTTCGCCGCACCGCAATACCGGCGTCACCGATTCCGATAGCGGGACCTATGCCGATCCGGTCGGCGGCGGGCGCGGATCGCGCGGCTGTTCGGACTCCGACAGCGGCCCCTATGCTGATCCCAGCGGCCAGGGCCGCCATTGCCGGTAACCCCATCAAGGCGGGCTGTTGATGACCTCTGTTTTTGATCCGGCGAGCGGGCTGTCCGGCTTGCTGGCCCCGATGTCTGCGGCCGACTTCTTCGCGGAGCATTGGGAGCAAGAACCGCTGCACGCCAAGGCGGAGACCGCACGCGATTTTACGGGTCTTATTTCCACCACGCGGATGGATGCGCTGTTGGCCGATCAGGTGTTCGACGGAGACAGCCTGTCCATGGCGCGCGCCGAGCCGCGCCTTGGGCCGGAGGCGTATCTGGCGGACAACGGTATCGTCGACCGAGGGCTGGCCGCGCGCGCCTACCAGGAGGGCGCGACGCTGATCATGCCTCAGCTGCACCGGCGCGAGCGGCCGCTGGCCCAGCTCTGCCGCGCGCTAGAGCTGGAATTCTCCCACGCGGTCCAGACTAATATCTATCTCACGCCGCCTAACGCTCAGGGCTTTCAGACCCATTACGACACGCATGACGTCCTCGTCCTTCAGGTGGAGGGCACGAAACGCTGGCGGCTGTATGACACGCCGGTGGGCGCGCCGTTTCGCGGCGAACAGTTCACCCCGGACGCGGTGGCGGCCGGCGACATCACGGCGGAATTGGTGATGGAGCCGGGCGACGTGCTCTACGTGCCGCGCGGGCTGATGCATGATGCGGTCAACGCCGACTTGGACGGGCCGAGCCTGCACATCACCACCGGCATTTTGGTGCGCACCTGGGCGGATTTCCTGCTGGAAGCGGTTTCCGAAGCTGCATTGAAATCCCCCGCTCTGCGCGCGGCGCTGCCGCCGGGCTTCGCGACCCTAGAGGCAGACGCGCTGAAACCGCAGTTCGACGCCGCGCTAAAAGCGGTGGGCGACGGCGCGGATATCGAAGCGGTGCTGGGCCTGTTCGCCGACCGCTTCGCCACGACCCGTCAAGCCGACACCGACGGTGCGATCACGCTGGGTCTGCCAAGCGAGGGCGCCCGCATCCGCCGCCGCGCCCTCATCCCGCTGCACTTGGCTGAGGACGGCGATCACATCGCCCTGGTGGCGCCCGGCGGCCCGGTGAGCTTCGACAAGCCGGCCGAGAACGCGCTCATCCGTTTTCTCGCGGGCGAGACGCTGAGCGCCGAAGACTTCGCCGCCTTGGGCGAGACCAAGGCCGGCGACGCCATCGCGCGCTTAATCGCCTTCGGGGCCGCGGAGGCGGTCTAAACCCGCTTCAACGCTTCTTCGACCACAGCGTCGGCTGTAATCCCGAACTGCTTGTAGAGTTCGCCGGCCGGCGCCGAGGCGCCGAAGCTTGCCATGCCGACAAAGCCGCCTTTGCGGCCGATCAAACCATCCCAGCCCCAGCGCAGGGCGGCTTCCACCGCCACCACCGGCAGGGTCGGGTCGACGACGGCGTCGATATAGTCGGGATCCTGGGCGAGGAAGGTTTCAAGGCTGGGACAGGAGACGACGCGGGCGTTGACGCCCTTGTCGTGCAGCGTCTTTTGCGCCTCGATCGCGAGCTCCAGCTCGGTGCCGGTGCCGATCAGCGTGACCTGGGGATTGTCGATGTCGGAGATGACGTAGGCGCCGCGCTTGGTGGCGTTGATGGCGCCATCGTCGGCGCGCAGATGCGGAACTTTCTGGCGCGACAAAATCAAGGCGGTCGGCCCGTCCGTGCGCTCCAGCGCGGCGAGCCAGGCTTCAGCCGCTTCCACCGCATCGGCCGGGCGGAAAACCGCCAGGTTCGGGATTGAGCGAAGGGCGGTCAAATGCTCCACCGGCTGGTGGGTCGGCCCGTCTTCGCCCAGGCCGATACTGTCGTGGGTGAAGACATAGACGACGGGCTGGTTCATCAGCGCGGACAGACGGATCGCCGGGCGGCAATAGTCGGAAAACACCAGGAAGGTGCCCGAATACGGCCGGATGCCGCCATGCAGCGCCATGCCGTTCATCGCCGCCGCCATGCCATGCTCACGCACGCCGTAATGGACA
The DNA here is from genome assembly GCA_964484345.1 of uncultured Oceanicaulis sp. Classification (GTDB taxonomy): domain Bacteria; phylum Pseudomonadota; class Alphaproteobacteria; order Caulobacterales; family Maricaulaceae; genus Oceanicaulis. The sequence goes on from CAZAGE010000007.1 coordinate 21,949, forward strand.
TAAGTCCCGTCATAATCCGGCGCGGCGACCGGGGTGTGATAGCTGGCGCGGGTATTGTTGGAGCCGGTCAGGTCCGCCGAACCGCCGATCAGACCGGGGAAGTGCTTGGCGAAAGCCTCGATCGCTTTACCGGAGGACGCGCGGGTGGCGAGCGCGGGCTTGTCGGCCAGCATCTGCTGGATGTGATCTTTCAGCGCCTGGGTCGCCTCCAAGGGCGCTTCGCCGGACAGCTGAGCGATAAAGGCTTCCAAATGCTCGGAGGCCTGAAGACGCTGCTCCCACGCGCCACGCGCGTCTGCGCCCGCGGCCATGGACGAACGCCAGCCGTCATAAACGCTGTTGGGGATCACAAACGGGTCGTGGCTCCAACCCAGCGCGGCGCGCGCGCCGGCGATTTCGTCCGCGCCCAGCGGCGCGCCGTGGGAGCCGGCGGTGCCCGCCTTAGTGGGCGCGCCAAAGCCGATCGTGGTTCTACACGCAATCAGCACCGGCTTGTCGCTGGTCTTCGCCTGGGTGAGCGCGGCGTCGACCGCCGCCGCGTCATGGCCATCGACCTTCAACGTGGTCCAGCCGGCGCTTTCAAAGCGGGCGCAATGATCGACGGTGTCGGAGAGATCCGTGGAGCCGTCGATGGAGATGGAGTTGTCGTCCCAAAGCACGATCAGGCGGTTGAGCTTGAGATGACCGGCGAGCGAGATGGCTTCCTGGCTGACGCCTTCCTGCAAGTCGCCGTCCGACGCGATCACCCAGGTGTGGTGATCGACCAAATCGTCGCCGTACTGGGCGTTGAGTAAGCGTTCCGCCAGCGCCATGCCGACCGCCGTGGAAATGCCCTGGCCCAAGGGGCCGGTGGTGGTCTCCACGCCTGGGCAGTGACCGTATTCGGGGTGACCCGCGGTTTTCGAGCCCAGCTGACGGAAGTTTTTCAGCTCGTCCATCGTCACACCCTCAAGTCCGATGAGGTGGAGGATGGAATAGATCAGCATGGAGCCGTGCCCCGCCGACAGGACGAACCGGTCGCGGTCCGGCCACTCCGGATCGGCCGGATCGTATTTCATATGCCGGGTCCACAACACCGTCGCCGCGTCCGCCATGCCCATAGGCATGCCGGGATGGCCGGACTTGGCGGCTTCCACGGCGTCCATGGACAGCGCGCGCACGGCGTTGGCGAGCGGCTTGATCGCAGCAGGATCGAGCGCGGGACGGGTCGTATCACTCATGGCTGGCCTCATTGTACACGCCGCCAATCGCGGCGCGCCGACGGTGGATCAGCCTTCCCATAGGGGGATTCGCGACCCAGTTTTGAAAAAGCTTAAACGCCGAGCCGTTTCGCAATATCCAGCGCCGGCCCGTCAAGAACATCCGTGTCGCCCGAAAGGATAGCGCGGGCAAGCGACTTGCCCAGCTCCACGCCATACTGGTCAAACGGATTGGAGCCGTAGACAAGGCTTTCCACAAAGACCTTGTGCTCGTGCAGCGCGATCAGCGCGCCGAGCGTCTCTGGATTAAGCCCCGCCATGATGATCGTGCTGCTCGCCCGGCCGCCAGCGATTGACGTGTGAGCCGCCAGCTCACCCTCGCCCGATTTACCCTGGGTCAAAGCGGCGCCTTGAGCGGCGAGATTGGCGTTCAGGGCCTTGGCGCGCTCATCTTGGGTGAAGGCCTTGTCCGCAATACCGATAAAGTCCACGGGGCTCTCGTCTTGGCCCTGATGAAGCCACTGGAACACCGAATGCTGCAGGTCCGAGCCGCGTCCGCCCCAGACCAGCGCGCCGGAATGGGCGGGACCCGGCGCGCCGCCGTCCGCCGTCACCGATTTGCCCAGGCTTTCCATCTCCAATTGTTGCAGATAGGCAGGCAAGCGTTCCAACCGTGAAGAATAGGCCGCCACGCAGCGCGACGGGCGCAAGCGATAAGCGCGGTTCCAAACGTCGATCAGGCCTTTGGCGATCACCATATTCTGGTCGATCGGCGCGGTGACCGCGTGATCATCCATGGCTTTCGCGCCGGCGAGCAATCGGTCATAGACCTGCGGACCGAAGGCGGCTTCGAGGCTGAGACCTGCGGGCGACCAGAGTGAATAGCGCCCGCCCACCCCGTCCTCGAACGGGAAGATGCGCGAGGGATCGAGCCCGAAGGCCGCCGCTTTTTCAGGCGCGGCGGTGGCCGCCGCAAAGCGCGCATCGGCGCCGGCATCTCCCAGCTTCGCCGCCAACCAGGCGCGCGCGGCGCGCGCATTCATTAAGGTTTCCTGGGTGGTGAAGGATTTGGAGACCACCAGCACCAGCGTGGTCTCCGGCTCCGCGCCCTCTAGCGCATCGTCCAGGTCGGCCGGGTCCAGATTGGAGACGAAGCGCGCGTCCATACCCGGCCGGCGAAAAGCCTTAAGCGCGTCATAGACCATGCGCGGACCGAGATCCGATCCGCCGATACCGATATTGACGATGCGCTTGACCGGATGGCCATCGAGCACGTCCGGCGCCTCCAGGCTTGCGCAAAAGGCGCGGGTGCGGGTCCGGGCCTCAGTCAGGCGGGCGGCCAGCGTCTGGTCCTTCAAGCGGGACGCATCGCGGCAGGCCGTGTGGAGCGCCGGCCGGTCCTCAGTCACATTGACCACATCACCCGCCATCAAAGCCGCGATTTTCGCCGGCGCGTCGAGCGCGCTCGCCAGCCCCAGCAAATCCGTCCAGGCGCTGAGGTCCAGGCGTTGACGGCGAGCGTCCAACTCCAGACCGGCGGCATCAAATTGTAGCGCCTCATTGCGACCCGGTTCCGCAAGTAGATTGGCCATGCGGACGTCCGCCAGACGGCTGGCGTGTGCGGCTCCTGAATGAGTGCTCATGCGGCGTTTCCTTTGGCCTCGTCGGGTCGGACATCCGGTTTCGTCGCCGCCCAGATCAACACGGTGAGACCGCCTTCTATGCCTTCAGGCTCGAGGGCTTGCAGCGTCTTCAAAGTCAGGCCGGCTGATTGCAGCCAGCTGGTCACCTTGGCGGGCGTGAAACCGAGATGGCGGTGGTGATGCTCGTCGCGTAGATTTTCGTGGCGATGCTCGTCAAAATCGACCACGAGCAGCAGGCCGCCCGGCGCCAGAACCCGGACGCATTCTTTCAGCGCCACCTTGGGATCATCAAGATAGTGCAGCACCTGGTGCACGGTGACCAGATCGGCCGCGCCATCCTCCACCGGCAGCGCGGAGGCGTCCGCTTGGCGCACGAAGCGCGACGCCAGCCCGGCTTCCGCCAGCTTGGCGCGGGCGACGTTGAGCATGTCGCGAGACAAATCCACGCCCATGCCCTCGCGGGCCTGATCGCTGAACAGCTCCAGCATGCGCCCGGTGCCCGTGCCAACATCCACATGACGAGCGAACTCGCGCGCTTCCGTTAGCGCCAAGAGCGCAGATTCAACAGCGTTCTCGGAATACTGAAGAGAGCGGATATGCGCCCACTCTTGAGCGGCGGCTTTAAAATATAGCTCGGCGTTGGCCCGGCGCTGAGACTTCAGCTCCGCCAGACGCTGCCGGTCACGTTGCGCTTGCGGGTCATCGAAATCTGCAAACTCCTCCACCACGCCGGCCAGGCTCGATACGGTTCCGGTGCGCACCAGACGATAGAAGACCCAACCGCCCTCGGGAAAACGCTCGCATAAACCGGCGTCGGCCAGGAGCTTGAGGTGGCGTGACACGCGCGGCTGGGATTGTCCCAGCACTTGCATGATCTCGCTCACCGTCATTTCACCATCGGCGAGCAAGGCCACAATGCGCAGCCGCGTCGGCTCGGCCAACGCTTTCAATATGGGCAGCAGGTCACCCGGCATGATTCCACCTGAACTGGACTAATCCTGCCTAGCCCCGCCAGATCAGATTGTCACGCCGCTGAAGATGTGTCCGGCAAAATGTTAAGCCGCGAAAGCGCTTTAGGGATCGCTTTCTTCAACTTGAAGAAACCGCGATCAGCATGGGGATGGAAGACGTTGTCCCAGTCGCGTTTAACCCTTTTCAGGCTCAAGTCGACCGCCTTGAGCTGCGGCCCCAGCGCGGTCATCTGATCGGCGAGCGGCCCCACATGCGGTCGCGCCGTTACGACCTGCACCGCACCAAAATGCTGCGCAGCATGAATAAGTTCTTGAGGCGATCTAAGCGCCTGTGAAGACACATTAAAGTGCGCACAGGACCGGGAAAGCGCGTCGTCGAGCGCAGCATCTGTGAAAGCTTTGGCGCACTCGCCGATCGGCAATATGCTGCGCGCAGCATAGCTGGGAAGGCTTGCCACACCGACGATATTGAGGGAGTCGAATACGCCATCGTCCGCCAAGCCGTCTTCGTCATGGACCAGGATAAGCGTTTTGGCGTCTCGATCTGGATTTTCGCTCAGGGGCAGCGACAGCGGGGCGGGATGATCCGGATCGCCCAAGGGCGGCGCCTCGGAGGCGAGGGCGTAGCCCTGCATTTGGAAACGGCCCCCCGAGTATTTGGTGATGTTGGAAGCGCGCGCCAGATACGTCTTGTCGGCCGTATGCTGCCCTCCCACCCAGCGCCAACCCAACGTGTTGGACGCCGCGTCTCCGTCAACCAAATGCCGAAAGAAAACATCCGCGCCCAACCGCCAAGGCAAGTTCAGGGTATAGATCCAAATTGAGGCGAACCACATACGGGCGTGATTGTGAAGATAGCCTGTCTCAATGAGCTCGCGCGCCCAAACGTCAAAACACTCAAGACCGGTCTCACCGGCCACCGCCGCGTCGTAGCGCGAGCGAAGGTCACCGTCCCGGTTTAGAAGCTTCAAATCGCGGCTGAGCCCAGCGGTGTAGTCGCGCCAGACCGACGGCCGGGCCTCCAACCAACCTTTCCAATAGGTCCGCCAACACACCTCTTGAATGAATTTCTCCGCCGCCTCAAGACCATGGGCGTTGATCGCCGCCGACACCAGCTCAGCTTCAGTGATCAGGCGATGGCGCACATGGGCGCTGAGCGCGGAGACGTTGGAGCGATCATCCGGCCCAAAATCATGATTGCGCGTCGCGGCATAGCGCCGCCCCATGGATGGGGTGAAGCCGGTTAGTCGCTCCAACCCGGCCTTGCGGCTCGGCTGGGGCAAGGCGGATTGCGGCCCGAAGAGGTCGTTCTGCGTCATAAGCGGCAGAGCTAGACCGCCGCGCAGCAAGGGCGAGGTCTAGTTCTCGCCAATCCCACCCAGAGTGAACAGGACGATCTGGAATTTAATCGACTCCGTGGGACCCAGGTCCCCGAATTGATAGTCCTCACGCTGCCAGAATACCCGGAAATCCGTGCATTCGTCCGAGTAGCGGAACCCGGCCGACGTTGAGCGCGTCACAAAGCTTTCTAGATCGCGCACCATGGACCAGGTCGCACTCCAGTTTTCGGTGATGGCGAATTGCGCGTTGGCTTGCAGTTCTTCCCGCGGAACAGGCGCGGCTAGATCAGAGATGTCAGTATAAGTCGCGCCAAGGTCTAGTCGCCAGGCGGACACCGCGCCGACAATGTCCAGCCGGTTCAAACTCCCGGTCTCCGAGTCAAGCCGGGTCCGCGCGACAAGGCGGGCGTTCCGTGACGATGCCTCGGCCTCCACCACCCAGTCGGATTCGTCATCGAAGATACCGGACGACTCCGACAAGCGCGGCTCGCCATCCAACCGATAGCTGCGGCCGACAAAGCCCTCAAAGCGCATCGGTCCGCCACGCCCTTCCAGTGCAGCCGTCAATCCCAAATCCAGGTGAGAGCCGTCTTCAAAGATGTCATAGCCCCCGGCCCGATTCATCTGGAACATGTTGCTGCTATCCAGATCAACGGTTTCCGCCTCGGCCGGCAGCGGGATCTCGTCATCGTCAAGACCGGTCGCCGTCACCACAAAAGCGCGCGGCGCGACAATCATGTCAAATCGATCGCCTGGGCGCAGGAACGGCCAGCTGACATCCACCCCGGTCGCCCCGATCGCGCGGCTGAAGTTCGTCCGGTCGAGCTCCGCGCCGTTAGAATCGACGGTGTTAAAGCTGTAGGCGTCAGCCCTGCCAAACACGAAGGGTGCGGCGCGCACGCCGAATGGCAAGGTCGCGGCGGTCGACCACTCAACACCCGCACTGGCGCGAATATAGTCACGGCCCAATTCCCGGCGCAGGCCGACCGCGTTGAAGTCAAAATCAAGATCGCCGAAACCGCGCGGCAGCGGCAGGTCTGCAGACAAGCGCACCAGCGGCGCCAGCATGGGCAGCCGGTCACTGTCGAAGTCGTCGCGGAGACGTTGGAAGCGAGCCGTAGAGACGTCTGCGTAGTAGGACTCGCCGCGTCCAGCCACATAGAGCTGGCTTATCAGGGTGCGCTGATTGTCGAATTGAAACAGCGTTGTCGATTCTTCCGGCTCTTCCGAGTAGTCGTATCGGCGCAGATAAAGCGCATCATCAGCAGCCTGAAAACCAAAGCCCCAGGCCCAGTCTTCGGACAGATCGAACCGGCCGTCGGCAAAGATATGACCGCGAAATTCCTCGTCGCCGATCCACTCTCCGAGCTCGTCCTCGTCTGGGCCGTCCTTGTATTCCTGCTCGATGGTGAAGCTGGCTTCGACATTCAACGCGCCAGAATAGAACTGGCGTCGATAGTCCAGCTCCAGAAGGGGATTGGCTTCGCTCATCACCCGCGGTGCAATGACCAGATCCTGATAGGGGCCGGTCGCCCAGTAATAAGGCTGCTGATAGCTGAACCCCAGCCGGTTGGAGATGTCCACGGCGGGCAACAGGAAGCCGGAGCGCCGCTTCGCCGACGGATCAGCATGGGCGAAATAGGGTGTGTATAGGATCGGTACGCCGCCGACCTCGAGGCTCATATCGCGATAGCGAATAACTTCATCATCCAGGTCACGGACGACCTGGTTGGCGCGAAGTCGCCAGGTCGGCTCACGTTCGCCGTCCGAACACAATTCGCACGCTGTGTAATAGGCGTCGCGCAGTTCCACTTCGCCGCCCGATCGGCGCAGCGCAGCCGCTGCTGCGGCGCGGCCGTTATTCTCAAGAAGGGTCGCGAAGCCGTAGGCCACGCCCTCCTCCATGTCGTCATCCAGAATGATTTCGTCCGCGAACTGGGCCGGCTGGGAGCCCTCGTAAAAGCGGACATTGCCGCGCGCCGTGATGCGGCCGGTCTCAGGATTGTAGATCAGCTCATCAGCGTAAAGAATGCGCAGATTGGTCTGCAAACGCACATCGCCGCGCGCGATGTAAACGCCGCGTTCGCCATCCTCGAACAATTCCTCGGCGTCCAGATAAATCTGGTCGGAATTGTCGTTCTGCGCCGCTCCGGCCGCTGTCAGCAATGCGCCAGCCGCACAGGCTGTCAGCAATTTGCGCGCAAATTTCACCTGATTGTCCCTCCGCCGACGCCAGGCCAAGCCCCTCGTCGGTGTATCGGATTGCGCGCAGGCCGTCTATGGCGCCCGCGCGGCTCCGCCCCGGCGTCAAATCTCCCGTGTTTCTCGCCGGGTGAGCCAGCGCAGCAGTGGCGCGGGCGTCAACCGCATAAGCCACAGCGCCCGGCGCATGGCGGCTCCGGTCACGACCAGGCGGGCTCCATTATCAAGGCCCTTTTGAATATCACCGGCGACTTCATCCGCCGTGGTCGCGCTAAAGCTGGAAAAGGTGCGCACTCGGTCCATCGCGGCGCGCGCCTTAAACGGGGTATCGGACACGGCGGACGGGCAGACGGTCATCACACGCACGGGCGAGCAAGCGTCTTCCAGCTCTTGCTGAAGCGCATCGCTATAATGCTTCACAAAGGCTTTGGTCGCCGCATAGACCGCCAAGCGCGGCGTTGGCACGAAGGCGGAGTTGGACGCGACATTGACGATGACACCCCGGCCCTGAGCAGCCATCGCCGGCAAAAAGAGGCGAGTCAGCGCGTGCAACGCGCCGATATTGACCGCGATCATGGTTTGCTCGGCCTCGACCGGCAGGTCCGCGCTGTCGCCATAAACGCCAAGGCCCGCATTATTGACCAGCAGTGTCACCCCGCCCTGCCCGCTGGCCCACTGAAAGACGCGGGCGGGCGCCTCCGCCGCGCTAAGATCGAGCGCCAGGGTTTCGATCTCAATCTCCGGAAACGCCTCCAGAAGAGCGGTGCGGGCGCTGTCCAGCTCGTCCTGATCAAGGCTCACCCAAAGCAAGCGATAGCCGCGCGCGGCGAGCTTTCGCGACAGCGCCAAGCCGATGCCGCTCGATCCGCCGGTGATCAGCGCCGTTTCACTCATTGAACGGCGTCCGGCAGCGGAAAGGCGTCGATGCCGTCGCGCTCGAGCCCCGCCACCCAGACCTCGCCCTCAAAAGGCACCACGGTGGTCACGCCGAATGGCGCGTCATCGGGACCGTAGAGCGCATAGACAGGCTCGCCCTGCTGGGTGACCGCCAAACCCATGACCGGGCGCGGCGGCAAGGGCGGCAAGCCCGCCACCTGGATCCAGCGCCACAAAAGGCGCTTCAGGAAAGGCATGGGATGGAGCCTCTCGAGGTCGGATGCCCGGCGGGACGGCAACGCCACCCAGATCAGATCCGTCTCCGGATCGAACTCCAGATTATCGGGATAGCCGGGCAAGCCCTCGACCAGCACCTCGACCACCGCCGTGTCCGGATCGAGCACCCAGATGCGCCCGGCCCAGGTCTCGTTGAGATAGACCAGGCCCGTCTCCGGATCGTGATCGACGCCGTTGATGAAAGAGAAGCCTTCGGCCAACGCCTCATAGTCGCCCGGCGCGGTGATGCGATAGACGACGCCAGTCTGCTCACCCTCGATGAAGGAATTCATATACTCGCCATAGCCCCAGCGGCGCGAGGCGTCGGTGAGGATGATGGAGCCGTCCTCCAGCACGGTCAGATCATCAGTGAACACGAGAACCCCGCCCTCGCTTTCATCGGCCATCCAGACCTCAAAGCCGCCGCCTGCGTTGTGGCGCAATAGGCCTCTTAGAGCGTCGGCGACGAACAGCGCGCCGTCCGGCGCAAAGGCGAGGCCGAGCGGACGGCCGCCGGTGTCGGCGAACTCGATCCAGCTGTTCGCGCCCTCGCGCACCATGATGCGGCCATCGGCGAGGCTGGCGTAGAGCCGGCCATCAGGGCCGATCTCAAGGTCTTCGGGGCCGTAAAAGTCGCGCGCCTCCCGCAGAAGAGGTTCGGAGGGTTCGGTGAACAGCGCATCCAGCGCCGGGTCCGGCGCGGGCGGGTCGAACTGCTGCGGGCTGAGTGCGCCTGGACCATAGGCCAGCAGGCCGAGTGCGATGGCCAGGACAGCCACAATGATGATGACGGTGCGCATCCGCTCCTCCCCTGATGTTTTGCGTCAGCTTGAGCGAGTGCGCAGGAGAGGGCAAGCGAAGGCTTAGTCTTCCAAAAGGGTTACATGACCCATCTTGCGGCCAGGCCGGGTCTCGCGCTTGCCGTAAAGGGTCAGCACCGCTTTGGGATCAGCCAGCCAGTCCGGCCAGGCGTCGACGTCCGCACCGATCAGATTGATCATGCGCGCTTTGCGGATCGGCGCAGGATCGGCCAGCGGCCACCCCGCGACGGCGCGCATATGCTGCTCAAACTGGCTGATGCGGCAGGCCGCCTCCGTCCAGTGGCCGGTATTGTGAACGCGCGGCGCGATCTCGTTGACCAGCAGGCGGCCATCCTCCAGCTCGAACAGCTCCACCGCTAACACCCCGACATAATCGAGCGCGGTCAGGATGGATGTGGCGATGCGCTGGGCTTCGGCCTGGGTCTCCTCGCTTGCGTCCGCTGGAGCCCGCGTTTCTTTCAGAATGCCGTCGCCATGGACATTCTCCACCAGCGGATAGGCGATGATCTCACCGTCTTCGCTGCGCGCGGCGATGATGGAGAGCTCGCGCACAAAGGGGGCGAAGGCTTCCAAGATGGCGGGGTTTTCGCCGATGGCTGCGAAAGCCTGGGCGGCGCTCTCCACCTTCCGGATCACCGCCTGACCCTTGCCGTCATAGCCAAAACGCCTTGTCTTCAAGACGGACGGAACGCCTAGATCTTCAGCGGAGGTCCGGGCGTCCTCGGCCGTACGCACCCGCCGGAACGAGACCGTGGGCGCGCCATTGTCATTGAGGAAGGTCTTTTCCGTCACCCGGTCCTGAGCGACTTCAAGGGCTTTCACGCCCGGGCGCAGCGGGGCATGGCGCGCAGCCTCGCGCGCGGTCTCCACCGGGACGTTTTCAAATTCATAGGTGACGGCGTCGACGCTGGCGGCGAAGCGCGCGACGGCGTCGAGATCTTCATAGGGCGCCGTGACCGTCTCCGCAGCGACGCGGGAGGCGGGGCATCTTGATTGCGGCTCGAAAATCACGACGTCCAGGCCCAGACGCGCGCCCGCCATGGCCAGCATGCGGCCCAGCTGGCCGCCGCCCAGAACGCCGACCCGGGCGCAAGGGGTGAGCTTGACCAAGCCCTAATCCTCGACCGTTTCAGCGACGGAGGCGGTTTGCGCCTCACGCCAGGCTTCCAGCCGCGCCATCAAATCAGGATCGGTTTGTCCGACGATGGAGCAAGCGAGCAGCGCGGCGTTCTTAGCCCCCGCCTTGCCGATCGCCAGCGTGCCTACGGGCACCCCGCCGGGCATTTGCACGATGGACAACAAGCTATCGAGCCCGGACAGCGCTTTAGACTGCACCGGCACGCCCAGCACCGGCAGCGCCGTCATCGACGCGATCATGCCGGGCAGGTGCGCCGCGCCGCCGGCGCCGGCGATGATCACCTTTACGCCACGATCCTTCGCCGTCTTGGAGAACTCGACCAGCCGGTCCGGCGTGCGGTGGGCGGACACCACCTTGGCCTCATAGCCCGCACCCAGCGCGTCCAAGAGGTCCGCGCCATGCTTCATGGTCGGCCAATCAGAGCGGGAGCCCATAACAATAGCGATCGGGTTGGCGACGTCGGCCATGGGTTTGCCTTCACAGGGTGTGTAGAAGGCGCGGAACCATAATCAGAGCGCTTATCCCGTCAAGAAAAACCGACCTGCGCTCGCGCGCCCTTCGCTTCAACGGCGCCGGACCTTTTTATCGAAGCCGCGTCTCAAACGTAATCTCATAGGGCTCAAACCCGGCCCCCTCGTAAGCGGCGACCGCCAGCTGGTTGGCCGCCAACGTACACACGCGTAGCCGCGTCACGGATGAGACTTTCATCAGGCGGCGGCGCTTGGCTTCGTCCATCAGCCGTCTAGCCACGCCGTGGCCTCTAAACGCATCGACCACGTAGATATCACTGACATAGCCACTTCGGTTTGAGCCCGCGGTTTCCAGAAGCGTCGACGCGTGATCGATCCAGAAACATATGAAGCCGACAGGGCCATCCTGCGCCCAAGCGACAAGCACGGCCCCGCCGTTTGCTTGAGCCCGCGTCGATATCGCTTCGAAATAGCGCTCAAGGGGAGCGGCGCTCGTCTGAAGGCGCGTATCGTGAAGCGCAACCTCGTGATCCTGCAACCCGCCGATGCACTCGATAATGAAGGCGCGATCCTCATCGCGTGCGTCTGTGATCTGAAGCCTATCGCTCATAGTCTTGGTCGCAGTTGAAAGATTGGGAGGCGAATCTTGGGCTGACGCGCACGCCATGAAAATGCGCCCCCTGTGCGCTCGGGGCGCATTTCATCATGGACCCGTCATATCCAGCCGATATCCTCACGATGGAATGACTCTTTTCGGCTGAAGGGCCCCGCGAACATGATCGACCAGAGCGAAGACTTTTCGGTGAACCCGCGCGCCAAGAGTGCGCCGACAATTGGCGATGTGATCAAAACGCGCCTGTCGCGCCGCGGCTTCCTGGCCGGCACGGCGGCGGCGGGCGCGGTAGGCGTCACCGGGTGTACCCAGGCGGTCGAGCAGGCTGCTGACACGATCACCGAGAACGCCGCGTCAGTCAGCTTCACGGAGATCACGCGCGATGTCACCGACACCATCGCCTATCCCGAGGGCTATAGCGCCGACCTGGTGATCCGCTGGGGCGATGCGCTGTTTAACGACAGCCCGGCTTTCGATCCGGAAAACCAGAGCCCGGCCGCGCAGGAGCGCCAGTTCGGATACAATAATGATTACATCGGCTTCATCGAGATGGACCGGATCGAGGGCCGGGTCACGCGCGGGATTTTGTGCGTCAATCACGAATACACCAACACGGTGCTGATGTTCCCTGGGATTGCGGCGGATTTCCCGGCTTCGATGACCGCCGAGCTGTGCGCCATCGAACAGGCCGCCCATGGCGGCACCATCATGGAGATCGTCCGCGGCGAAGACGGCGGCTGGGCCCCGGTGGTCGGCTCGCCGGTCAATCGCCGGGTCACCGCCCGCACGCCCATGGAGATCACCGGCCCCGCCGCGGGCCATGAGCGCCTGCGCACCAATGCGGACCCGACCGGCCGCCAAGTCTTCGGCACCTTCAACAATTGCGCCGGCGGCATCACGCCCTGGGGCACCTATTTGATGGCGGAAGAAAACTTCAACGGCTATTTCCTCGGCGAGCTGGGCGAGGATCATCCCGAAGCCGCCAACCATGCCCGCTATGGCGTGCCGGGCGGCTGGTATCAGTGGGGCCGGTTTGAGGACCGCTTCAACCTGAACGCCGAGCCGCGCGAGCCCAATCGCTTCGGCTGGGTGGTTGAAGTCGACCCGCGCGATCCGTCATCGACGCCGAAAAAGCGCACCGCTTTGGGCCGCTTCAAGCATGAGGGCGCAGAAAGCGTCGTCGCGCCAGACGGCCGGGTCGTGCTCTATATGGGCGACGATCAACGCTTTGATTATGTGTATAAATTCATCACAGCTGGCACATTCGCGCCGGGTGATCGCGCCGCCAATATGAACCTGCTGGATGACGGGACGCTTTACGTTGCCCGCTTTGACGCCGACGGCACGCTGGCTTGGCTGCCGCTGACCTTCGGAACCGGGCCGCTGACCGAAGCGAACGGTTTTGACAGCCAGGGTGAAGTGCTGATTGAGGCGCGCCGGGCGGCCGATCTTCTCGGCGCGACCCCGATGGACCGGCCGGAAGACGTCGAGCCGAGCCCGCAGACCGGGCGCGCTTACGTCATGCTGACCAATAATCACCGCCGCACCGAAGATCAGGTCGACGCCGCGAACCCGCGCGCCCGCAACGGCAACGGCAACGGCCATATCATCGAGATCATCGAGCCGGACGGCGATTTCGCCGCCACGGCGTCACGCTGGGAGATCCTGGTCCGCTGCGGCGATCCCAGCGATACTGAGGAAGGCGCGATGTGGAACCCGGCGACCAGCGAAAACGGCTGGTTCGGCTCGCCGGACAATTGCGCCATCGACCCGGACGGCCGGCTGTGGGTGGCCACCGACGGTAATCCGCGCACCGGCTCCAATGACGGCATCTGGCACCTGGGCCTTGAGGGCGAAGAGCGCGGCGCCGGCCGGGCCTTCTTCCGTGCGCCGGCAGGCGCTGAGGTCTGCGGGCCGAAATTCACCGGCGACGGGCGCACGTTGTTCGCCGCAGTCCAGCACCCCGGCGACACCGATGGCGCCACTTATGAAGCCCCCGGCACGCGCTGGCCGGACTTTGACGACGCCATGCCGCCGCGCCCCTCCGTCGTGGCCCTGCGCCGCGACGACGACGGGCCAGTCGGCAGCTAAAGCGCCGCTGCGCCAAGCGTAGTGAACGCTTTCTTAACCGCGCCTAGGCAACGGTTGGGCGGTCTGACTCACTGCGAGTGGAGGCGCAGTCATGCGCATTCGGCCTGGAGATCCTGTCGGCGCCGCCGGGCGCCGTGACACCGTGACTGGCAAAGCCAAGTCCGGTGCGAGTACGCCCGCGTCCGCCGCCGGCGGCGCGTCGGCCGCCCGCGACACCGCCTCGATCATGGGCGTGCCCGAAGCGGAATTGACGCCGAACGTCCAGCGCGCCCTGTTGTCCCTAATGGGCGAGGTCGATCAGCTGCGCAAAGAAACCGAAGCCCTGCGCGCGAAAATCCGCGACCTGGAAAGCCTGGCGGATCACGACGTCTTCCTGCCGGTGCTCAACCGGCGGGCCTTTCTGCGCGAGGTCTCCAAGGCCCTGGCGCTCGCCGAACGCCATGATGCGCCCTCGGCCCTGATTTATATCGACCTTAACGGCTTTAAGAAGATCAACGACACCCATGGTCACGCCGCCGGGGACACCGCCCTGCGCCAGGTCTCCGAGCTGATCGCCGCCCATGTGCGCGAAACCGATGCGGTGGGCCGTCTGGGCGGAGATGAGTTCGGCATCGTCCTCACCCTCACCCCGGCCGCCGCGGCGGAGCGCAAGGCGACGGAGCTGGCGGAAACGATCGCCAATACCCCGATCCTGCATGACGGTGTCGAGATGCGCCTGGGCGCCGCCTGGGGCGTGCGCGCGCTCGACGCCCATGTCGACGTGGAAACCGCCATGGCGGAAGCGGACGCCGCCATGTATGCGCGGAAAATCGCAGCGGCCTAAGCTGGATTACTTCAAGCGATGATATCCGGATTGAGGATGTCCTCGATCCGGTAGATCTCGTCTTTCAGCGTGAGCTTGCGCCGTTTCAGGCGCATGACTTTGAGTTGGTCGACGACGCCGCACATGGTTAACGCGCGGACTTCCTCATCAAGGGCGCGGTGTTCGCGCTGCAGCTCTTCCAAGCGGCGCTCCAGCGCCAAAAAATCAAACTCGCCGTCCATCGTTTCGATCGAACGCCTCCAATCAAACCGGCGGGCTCGCCCCGCCCAGCGATTGTCTGAGTCAGACTGTCCGCGCGCGTCCTAACCCTTGCGCCGCGCGGCTCAGCTCTATGACGCTAATCTTACACGTTTTCAAGGGCGCCGAAAATGGTTTCGATAAAAGCGGCGGTCGGCGCAGCCGCGCCGACGCGCGCGGCATAGACTTCCAGACAGGTCAGAGCGAGGGCGCGCAGATCGCCGCCATCATGTTCCGGACAGCTTTGCGACAAGCCTTCCAGCGCCAGCTGTTCCAGGCGCTCCGCCTCCAGCTCCGCGGCCAGAACACTCTTGCGCAGGGCGGCCGCTGCGTCCTCCGCGACGAAGTCGGGCGGATATTTCAAACCCGTCCGCGCAGCGCGCAGAGGCTTGACCACCTGAACGCTCCACAAAGCCGACCGTTCGACGGCCGCGCCGATGGCGGGGCCGGGATCGCGGCCATAGACCACCGTCCAGACGATCCAAAGGCCCAAATTGACGTCGAGCCCGCCCTCCTGCAGCGCCAGACAGGCCTGCTGGACGCCTGTTTGAGCGTAAACGGCCTTGGAGAAATCCCAGAAAGGGATGCGGCGCGGGGCGGTTTTGGGGCTCATCGTTCAGGCGGTGTCCTTGACCGGTTTAACCTCGGCGGCGGGACGGCGGCCTTGCTCCAGGTCTTCACCCCAGCGCCTTGTGCCATCCCAGCTTAACCCAAACAGATCGAGCGCGCGGCCCACCGATTGGTCGACCATCTCGTCCAGGCTTTTGGGATGGGCGTAAAAGGCCGGCAGTGGCGGCATGATGATCGCGCCCATCTCGGTCAATTGGGTCATGGTGCGCAGATGGCCCAGGTGGAAGGGCGTTTCGCGGATCATCAAAACCAGGCGGCGGCGCTCCTTGAGCACCACATCGGCGGCGCGGGTCAGCAGGCTGGAGGTCACGCCGGTGGCGATCTCGCTCATGGTGCGCACCGAGCACGGCGCGATCAGCATGCCGCGGGTCTTAAACGAGCCGGACGCGATCGGCGCGCCGACATCGGGCATCTTGTACGCGAAATCGGCCCGCTCACGCAGCTCGGAGGGCTTCATGCCGGTCTCATAGGACAGCGTCATGTCGGCGGCTTTGCTGGCCACCATATGGCTTTCGACATTCAGGGCACGGAGCGCTTCCAGCGCGCGCAGCCCGTAAATCACGCCGGACGCCCCGGAAATGCCGACAATCAAACGCTCTTTCGTCTCAGGAGCCATCGCTTACCTATTTTCCTCTTAACCAGACCCGCAGAATGGGTTTGCGAAACGGCGCGTTTCAATGCTTCAATCTAGGTCTCAACTGCAAAGGAGGCACGCATGGCCACTGAAGCTCGTATCCGCGAACTGGACGCTCGTCATCATCAGCTGGACGTTCGGATCGAAGAGGCGATGAAATCTCCCGCCTCGGACACGCTTCACCTTGCAAACCTTAAGAAGCAAAAACTCAAGCTAAAAGAAGAAATTGAGCGATTGCGACGACAATAACGCCGGCGCAAAGCGTACACGGGGCGATCGCACAAATGCGGTCGCCCTTTTTCGTGGGCCCGGCTGAAGAATCGGCATGCCGGCGGTTTACACCGCGCTTTGAGTGCGGTTTTGATCCTGCTCCCGACCCCTTTGGAGACCTTCCCCATGCCCCACTCAGACCGCGTCGCCATCATCACCGGCGCCGCTAATGGAATCGGGGCCGCCTGCGCGCGGCGTTTTGTGGAGGAAGGCCTGCGGGTCGTCATCGCTGACATCGATGAAGACGCCGGCGAAGCGCTCGCCAAAGATCTCGATGGCGGCAAGGAGCGGGCGATCTTCGTTCACTGCGACGTCTCCGATAAGTTATCGGTCAACAATCTCATGGCCGAGACCCGGTCCGCCTTCGAGCGGGTGGATATCCTGATCAACAACGCCGCGACTGTGGCGGGCGGCGATATTCTGGATCTGTCGGTCGATGACTTCGACACGGTGATGAACGTCAATCTGCGCGGCTCTTTCCTGGTGGCCAAGGCCGCCGCCAAACAGATGGTCGAGCAGATCGAAGCCGAGCAGCAACGCGCCGAAGACTGCCGCAAGCGCTATGCGATCGTGAATATGAGCTCGGTCAACGCGGTCGTCGCCATCCCCGACCAGCTCGCCTATGTGGCCAGCAAGGGCGCGCTGAATCAAATGACCAAAGCGATGGCCCTCTCCCTCGCCCCACGGGGCGTGCGGGTGAATGCGGTGGGCCCGGGCTCGATCAACACCGAAATCCTCAAAGCCGTCGCGGACGACAAAGAGGCGATGAAGCGTATCCAGTCGCGCACGCCGCTTTTGCGCCTGGGCGATCCTGACGAGATCGCCGGCGTGACCTGGTTCCTGGCCTCGAAGGACGCAAGCTATATCACCGGGGAATGCATCTATGCCGACGGCGGCCGCCTGGCGCTGAACTATGTCGTGCGGCCGGAGGATTATGAGGACTAGGCCTTCTCAGTGGTCGCCTTTTCGAACCGCAAAACCGGTCCTCACTTTTGCTGACAAGGCTCTTAGCGCCGCCCTCTGCGCCGATCGCCGCCCATCACGTCGTCATCGTCGAGGATGAAGAGGCGCGGATCCAAACGCTCATTGAGCGTCGCCTCAAACAGGCGCACCTCGGTCAGCCCGCCCATGGCGTCGACCGCATACCAGCCCTCAAGCACCATGGTTTCCGGAGCGTCGTCCGGCTTGGCGTCGTGGAAGATCAGAGTCAGCCGGCCATCGGTTTCGCCTGAGGGATCGATCAGGGTGATGTAAATCCGCTCGTCCGCGCGATTGACCTGGTCGACCGCGTCAGAGGCGTTGAGCGGGTCTTCGCCCAGCACATAGCGCAGCGGCGTCGCCGACAGCGGCACGCGGTCGATGGTTTCCAGCGCAAAATCGGCGAGCGCCACCGTGGCGCCGTCGGCGACCATCAGGATCGGGCTGGGATCGTCATAGTCAAAGCGCACCCGCCCTGGCCGGTCGAGGGCGATATCCCCCGCAGTCTCCATACCGCCCGGTGAAAACTGGACAAAGCGCGCTTGCAGCGTGTCGAGCTGGGCAAACCAGGCGTCCGCCCGGGCGATCGAGGCGACACGCAGCGCTTCAGCCTCGGCGCGCAGGGCGTCCTGGTCCGGCAGCAAGGAGGGCGCGTCCTGGGCGGCCTCAGGGGTGGTCGAAGCCCCCGCCTCCGCCGCAGCCGCCGGCGGGTCGAGGACCGGCGAGGGATCGGCGGGCGGTTCTTGGGCGCCCAGGACGGCCGAGACGGCCGCGGAGAGAAAAAGCGAAGCGGTATTGATCATGAACTCTGGTCTAACCCCCGATTGGGGCGTGAGAAAGGCCCCGCCGTTCATATTCGGTGCAGGCGGCGGCAGAAGACGGCTAGGCAGGGGCGGGCAAGCGGCCTATGTCACCGGCGAACAGCGTTCACTCTTTCCAGCGCGAGCCCGCCCCATGAGCTATGCCGACTTTCTCGCCTCGATCGAGCCCACCGAGACCGGCCTGACGGCGGAGGCGCCGGAAAGCTGGAAGCAGGGGCGCACCGCCTATGGCGGGATCAGCTCGGCGCTCTGCCTGATGGCGGCGGAAAAAACGCTGAGCGAGCCGCGCGCCCTGCGTAGCGCGCTGATCAGTTTCGTCGGCCCGTCCGGCGGGTCGGTCGAGGTGACCGCCGAAGCCCTGCGTTCGGGCCGCACCGCCAGCGCCGTGCGCGCGCGCCTGACCAGCGAAGCGGGCATTGGCGCGGAGACGGTGTTCACTTTCGCGGCGGGACGCGAAAGCGCCCTGTCGCTGGCTGGACCCGCGATGCCGGACGACGTCGCGGCCCCGCCGAAGGGCGCAGCAGGCGGCGCTTTTCCAGCCGGCGCACCGCAATTCACCGCCAATTTCGAGCTTTATCTCGCAGGCGGTACGCTGCCCTTCACCGGCGCGAAAGATCACGGCCCGCTGCGCTTTTGGACTCGCTTGCGTGAACCCAGCGCCTGGGGCGGGATCACTGCGCTATTGTGCCTGGCCGACGCCCTGCCGCCGGCGATCACCACGCATTTGACGGAATTCGCCCCGCTCTCCTCGATGACCTGGATGATCGACTTCCTGACCGAAGACGTCAGCACGGATGAGGGCTGGTACTTGCTGGAATCAACGCCCGAGCATGCCGCCGACGGCTACTCGGCTCAGTCGATGTCGATCTGGTCCACCGACGGGCGTTGCATCGCCCGGGGGCGGCAGATGGTCACGGTCTTCGCCTAAAGGCCTGATCCGTCTATCTTCGCGGTCATGGAACGCCGCCCGCAATATGAAACCTGGCCCGCCGATCCCCACGCGCCTGCGCTAGAGGTGACGGAGACGCTGTATTTCGATGCGGAGATCCGGCCCAATCGCTCGCTGCCCAATCCGGGCTTTTACGCCCTGATGGCGGCGGTGGCGGTGATCAGCTTTTCGGCCGGCATCGCCTTTATGATGATCGGCGCCTGGCCGGTCTTGGGCTTTTTCGGGCTCGACGTGCTGCTGGTCTGGCTGGCGTTCAAGCTGTCCTACCGGGACGGCCGCCGGCGCGAGATCATCCAGATCACGGCGGAAGAAATCCGCGTCGCGCGCCGCAGCCCGTTCGGCCATCTCACCGCCTTTCGCCTGCCCGCGGCTTGGACCCAGGTCGAGATCGCCGGCGCCGGCGAGCCCGACGTGCAGGCCCGCCTGACCGCCATGGGCAAGTCCTTGATCATCGGCGCCATGCTGTCGCCTAAAGAGCGCGAAAGCCTGGCGGAAGCCGTGCGCGAAGCGCTGCAAAAGGCCAAGCGCGGGCTTAATCCGGCGGCATCGCAAGAAGCGGGTGGCGTCTAAGAGCGCGGCTCGGCAGTGTTGCGCCATGAGTGATTTTTCCGACACCTCGCAAGACTATGCCCGCGTCACCGCGGCGCTGGATTATCTGTCCGAGAACTGGAGCGATCAGCCCGATCTGACGGCTGCGGCCGATGTCGCCCATCTCTCCCCCCATCATTTCCAGCGCGTCTTCACCCGCTGGACGGGCGCCAGCCCCAAGCGGATGGTTCAAGCCCTCACCCACGCCAGCGCGCGCAGCCTGCTGGTGGACGGCGCCAGCGTGTTGGATGCCGCGTTGGAGACCGGGCTTTCCAGTCCGTCGCGCCTGCATGACGTCTTCATCGCAGAAGAGGCCGTCACCCCAGGCGAAGCCAAATCCGGCGGCGACGGCCTGGTGTTTAAGGCCGGCGTCGCGCCGACCCCGTTCGGCGCCGGCGTCTTCTTGATCGCCCCGCGCGGTCTGTCCGCGCTCGCCTTCGCCGATCCAGGCGAAGAAGCGGACGCGCTGGCGGATTTAACCGCTCGCTTTCCCCAAGCGCGGATCGAATCTGATGATGCCCTCGCCCGGGAGTGGGCCGGCCGGGTGTTTGACGCCCAGCCGGGCGAAGACCCCCTGCCGGTCGCGCTTTATGGCACGCCCTGGCGGCGCCAGGTCTGGCGCGCCTTGCTGCGCATCCCGCCCGGCCGCACGGTGAGCTATCGCGATATCGCCGAAGACGTCTGCACCGCCAAGGCAAGCCGCGCGGTCGGGGCGGCGGTGGGCGCCAACCCGATCAGCTGGCTGATCCCCTGTCACCGGGTGCTGGCGAGCGATGGTCGCCTGACCGGCTATCACTGGGGTGTAGCGCGTAAGCGCGCGATGCTCGCCTATGAGGCCGCCAGGCGCTAAATTAGCGGGTATGAATTTACCCGCTCCTATCCTGATCCTGGCTGGTCTCGTGGCCGTGTTCGGCTTGGTGAACCTGGCGCGCTGGGCGCTGGCGGTGCACAGCCTGCGTGGCGACGCAGCGGACGAATACGCCACCCGCCAGCGCAATAAGCCCGCCACCATTACAGGCGTCAGCCAGACCGACTTCGTCCGGCTTTATGTCGCCAGCTTTCAGCCGCGCTGGACGCTGTATGCCGCCGGGGCTGCTGCAGCCGTACTGGTCGTGAGCCCGGCGGCGCTGATCCTGACGCCCATGGCCTATGAGCAGATCTGGCAGATGAATGGCGCGCCCGAGTGGGGCAACCGGACCGGCTATGTCTTCATGTTCTCGCTGATGTTTGCACTCTGCTTCATCTGGGCGCTGGTCGCGGCCGCCTTCGCACGCCTGTACCATCAGCGCACGCCGGAACCCTTCCACCACGCCCTCGCCCGGGCGCGCGGCGAACCGATTCCGGAAGAGACCGCCTGGCGCCGGCGGCCCAAATGGGCCCGCAAGGTGCGCCCGAATCCCAGCTCCGACGCCTCCAGCGACTAAGCCTGATCACACAAGGATATCCCCATGGAATTTCTCCACACCATGGTTCGCATCAGCGATATCGACGCCTCCCTTCGCTTTTACTGCGAGGGTCTGGGCCTCAAAGAAGTGCGCCGCCGCGACAGCGAGCAGGGCCGCTTCACCCTGATCTTCCTGGCCAGCCCCGACGATCTCGCCCGCGCTGGGATCGGATCAGGGTTTGAAGGCCCGCTGCCGACCGGCCTGCCGATGATTGAGATGACTTATAACTGGGACCCGGAAGACTATGCGGGCGGGCGCAATTTCGGCCATCTCGCCTGGCGCGTGGCGGATATCTATGCCCTGTGCGCGCGGCTCGACGGGATGGGCTACACCATCCATCGCCCGCCGCGAGACGGGCGCATGGCCTTTGTGAAATCGCCCGACGGCATCTCCATCGAACTCCTCCAGCGCGGCGACGCCCTCGAACCCGCCGAACCCTGGGCCAGCATGGAGAATGAGGGCAGCTGGTAGGGGGGTGTCTCGCCTGCGCGAGACTCTTTGCTTGTCCTCCCGCACGTCCGTGCGGTCGGTCCTCGCTGACGCTGCGGGCGGCTGTTCGCCTTGCGAGCGCTTCGCGCTCGGGGCGTGAAACTCCTATTGCTCCGCGCCGCAAGAGCTTAGCGACGGTCTCGAGCGCTGGATGACGGCTGAGGGGGCTAACGTCGCGCCCGACCGAGCGGAGGCGAGGGAGGATAGGAAAGGAAGAACAAATTTAGAACATCGTTGACTTGTCCACATGTTCCGCCTATGTTCCACCTCACGAACAAGGAGCGGACCATGACCAATCGGCAGAACGCCCAAGGCTATACCCGCAACGCCGGCAAGCGCTGGCGGCGCGAAGATGTGGCGCAATTGCGCGCGCTCGTGCGCAAAGGTGCGCCGCTTCGCCTGATCGGTCTCAAGCTGGGCCGTCCCGATGCGGCGATCCGCGCCAAGGCGAGCGATCTGGGCTTGTCGGTGAAAGCGGGAGAGCCGGTGATCGCGCCGCCGCCCTCGCGCACGCTGTCGCGCCGCAAATCAGCTCTCACGCCGGCGGCGCGCCCGGTCGATATCGATCTGCGTCAGCTGGATTTGTTCGCCGCGGCTTAAGCCGCGATGCGGTCGAGCAGCAATTCCGCCGCCGCCGCGCCGAACCAGGCCAGCACCGGGATCAAACCATAAAGCGCCAGCCGACGGCTCACCGGCGCCGAGATCGGCCAGACCGGACGTTTTTCGAGCCAAGTCTCATAGGCGGCCAGCTCGCTCAGCGGTGCGGACGGCGCTTCGCCCCTTAATGTCAACTCGCCTGCGGCGGCGATCTTTTCACGGACCTCGGCCAGCTTCGCGTCGCGCGCAGCACTCGCCATCTGGACCACCGGTCCGATGGTGGAGGCGAAGGCATAGCCTCCCGCTAGCAGGGCCAGCACCAGCGAAGCGATCGACACCGCCACAGGGGCGGCAAATACGAAAAACAAAAGAATGATCGCGGCCATCACCAGCCAGGACAGAGCGCCGCGCAGCGCCAGCCGGCCATAAATCTCCAAAGCATTCAGCTGAGCCAAATCGACCATCAAATGCGCCCGCACCAGGCGGGCGATATCCCTGTCGTCATCATTGAGTTGGACCGCGGCCCGAACGCCCAGCCCGAACAAGACCGGCTGAACGATGAGGAACCACAGCCCCGTCGATTGGGAAAATTGCGCCAAGCTCAAATCGGCGGAGCGCATGAGCCAGAGATTGAACGCAAGCCCACCCACCGCGCCGATGGCGAAGGCGATCGCCGCCCGCCGCCAGCGCTCGCGCGAGGGACCGATGGCGATGGCCCGGGCCAGCGCCCGGCCCTCCTGATCCAGCGTCGCGTCCAGCTTGGGCAGCGCCGCCTCCCATTCAGCCCGCGCCCGCTCGGGCATGGTCATCGCAGCGGCGAAAATCAGCGAGATGACGAAGGCCGCCCAGCTGCCCGGATTAATCCGAACGCCATCCTCGGTGATGTCGAGAAAGTCCTGGCCGAAATGCAGAGCGAGCAGGGCATAAGCCCCGTACAGTAAAGCCGCGATTACAACACCCGTGGCGATCGGCGAAAGCGGCGACAGCCGGTGCAGACGCGCCTCAAACAGCGGCGCGTGGGAGGGCGCTCCAGGGTGCGCCGCCTCGGTCACGCGATCACGTCCTGCATGGTGTAGTGACCGGCTGGTTGGTCCTTCAGCCACAACGCGGACTCCACAGCGCCGCGCGCAAAAATGATCCGGTCGAACGCGCGGTGGCCGACGATGATCTCCTCCGCCTCGGCTAAAAAGCGCGCGGTATGTTCGCCGACCACGCCGCCGCCGCGCACAGCCGTGAAGCCGATCGCGCCGATCGGCCGGCGTTCGCTGGTGCGTGGGCGTTCGTAAAGCGCATGGGTTTCAAAATCATCGCCGCGCGCCGCCGCCGCCGCCTGGCCCAGCGTCAGCGCCGTGCCCGAGGGGGCGTCGACCTTATGCTTGTGGTGGGCTTCGGTGATCTCGAGATCATAATGTTCGGCTTCTAAGCGCGCCGCCGCCTCTGCGATCAAGCGCTCGACCACCGCCACCCCGAGGGAGAAATTGCTCGCCTGCAAGAACGCCAGCGATCCGGCCGAGCGAGCGAGCGATGCCTGCTGGGCCTCGTCGAACCCGGTGACGCCCGTGGTCAGGGCGGGCCCGCCCGCTTCCGCCAAGCGCTCTGCGATGGCGACCGTGACCTGGGGCGCGCTGGCGTCGATCACCACGTCGGCGTCTTTCGCAGCGTCTTCCAGCGCAACGCAGGTGGAAAGCCCGATATAGCCGGCGCCGGCCAGCTCGCCGATATCGGCGTCTAGATGGACGGACTCCGAACTCACCATGCCGCCGACCAGCTCGGTGTCGCTGCGGCGGATCAACTCGCCCGCGATCGCCCGGCCCAGCCGGCCCGACACGCCGGTCACACACGCTCTAAGCTGTTGCGCCACAACACACCTCTCCTGCAGACTCGGCAGTCAATACGCCGCTGACCCGGTGAACAAGAGATAAAATATCGCAAACAGGCGGGCAGGCCTTATTGCGGCCGCGCGCCGCCGTCCTGGCCTTCTTCGCCGTTCAAATCGTCCCAGAAGCGTTTGACCTTACCCAAAAAGCCGTCGCTTTCCGGATGGCAGCCGTCGCCGGAGATTTCGCAGAATTCTCGCAGCAGCTCTTTTTGGCGCTCAGTCATGCGGCGCGGGGTCTCGACAAAGAGCTCGACGAACATCTCGCCGCGCGCGCCGCCGGAATTGAGTTTCACCATGCCCTTTTGCCGCAGGCGCATGCGCTCGCCGGTCTGGGCGCCTTCGGGCACTTTGATGGAGACTTTGCCCCCGTCGATGGTCGGCGCCTCGATGGTGCCTCCCAGCGCCGCCGTGGTCATCGGCACCGGGGCGCGGCAGTAAAGATTGGGTCCGTCGCGCTCGAAAATCTCATGGCCGCGCACGGAGATGAAGATGTAAAGATCGCCGCGCGGGCCGCCGCGTGAACCCGCTTCACCTTCACCGGCGAGGCGGATGCGCATGCCGTCTTCCACACCCGCCGGGATTTGCACGCGCAGCTCGCGGCGCTCGCGCACATGGCCGACGCCGTCACACTTGGTGCAGGGGGTCTCGACATAAGAGCCGCGCCCGCCGCAGGTCGGACAGGTCTGCTCCATGGTGAAGAAGCCCTGGGTGCGCCGGATGCGGCCGGTCCCGCTACAGGTTTCGCACGTCGTCACGCCGGTGCCCGGTTCCGCCCCGTCGCCCTCACAGCGGTCACAGGTGACGGTGGTCGGCACATGGATGGTGGCGTCCTTGCCGTGGAAGGCCTCTTCCAGGCTGATATCCATGTCATAGCGTAGATCCGAACCGCGCGCCGGCCCGTTGCGGCGTCCCCGGCGGCCGCCGCCCATGTCGAAGGCGCCGCCGAAGACCTGTTCGAAGATATCCGCAAAATCCGCCGCAGAGGCGCCGCCACGGCCGAACGGCCCGGCCCCGCCGCCGCCGTTCTCGAACGCAGCGTGGCCCATGCGGTCATAAGCGGCGCGCTTTTGCTCGTCGGACAGGACGGAATAGGCTTCGCCAACCTCTTTGAACTTGGCTTCCGCTTCTGCGTCATCCGGGTTCTGGTCGGGATGATATTTCATCGCCAGCTTGCGATAGGCGGACTTGATCGCCTTCGCGTCGGCACCCTTCTCGACGCCTAAGACTTCATAATAATCGCGCTTGCTCATCGGCATCTTCCGCTGGGCTAAGTCTTAACCCCATAAAGTCGGGGCGCTTTTCCCTCCCCTTGAGGGGGAGGGTGTCCGCGTCAGCGGACGGGTGGGGTGGAGATCATCGGGCGATGGCGTTCGCGGAGGCGTTGTCACCCCACCCCGGCCCTCCCCATCAAGGGAAGGGAGGGATGTTGCGGCCCCAGACAAAGCTGCGCTCAATCACTCCCTTAAAACAATCACGGCCCCGCCCCGGCATCGGGACGGGGCCGCGTTTTCGTCGTCAGGCGACAAACGCTTACGCGCTCTTCTTCTCGTCGTCGCCTTTGTCGTCTTTATCGTCCTTCACCTCGGTGAATTCGGCATCGACCACGCCATCGTCAGCCGGCTGCTCGGCCGCGCCGTCCGCGCCGCCGTCCGCCTGCTGCGCGGCATACATGGCTTCACCCAGCTTCATGGCCGCCTGAACGAGGGCCTGGGTCTTTTGCTGGATGGCTTCAAGATCTTCACCATCCTTGACCGCTTCCAGCTCGGTGATGGCGGTCTCGATGGCTTCCTTCTCAGGCGCGCCGACCTTGTCGCCATGCTCTTCAAGCTGGGACTTGGTCTGATGGATCATGGCTTCGGCGCCATTGCGGGCATCGACCAGCTCGCGGCGCTTCTTGTCCGCTTCGGCGTTCGCCTCGGCGTCCTTGACCATGTTGTCGATCTCGTCGTCCGACAGACCGCCGGAGGCCTGGATGCGGATGGCGTGCTCTTTGCCGGTGGCCTGGTCACGGGCGGACACGTTGACGATGCCGTTGGCGTCGATGTCGAAGGTCACTTCGATCTGCGGCACGCCGCGCGGCGCCGGCGGAATGCCCACCAGATCAAACTGACCCAACAGCTTGTTGTCCGCGGCCATCTCACGCTCGCCCTGGAAGACCCGGATGGTCACCGCCGACTGATTGTCGTCGGCGGTGGAGAAGGTCTGGGACTTCTTGGTCGGAATGGTCGTGTTGCGATCGATCAGGCGGGTGAACACGCCGCCCAGGGTCTCGATGCCCAGCGAGAGCGGGGTCACGTCCAGCAGCAGCACGTCTTTGACGTCGCCCTGCAGCACGCCGGCCTGGATCGCCGCGCCCATGGCGACGACTTCATCCGGGTTCACGCCCTTATGCGGCTCTTTGCCGAAATAGCCTTTCACCGCTTCCTGGACTTTCGGCATGCGGGTCATGCCGCCGACCAGCACCACGTCGTCAATCTCAGAGGTCGAGACACCCGCGTCCTTCATCGCCGCCTTACATGGCTCGATGGTGCGCTTGATCAGGTCCTCGACCAGGCTTTCCAGCTTGGCGCGGGAGAGCTTCAGGTTCAGGTGTTTGGGACCGGACGCGTCGGCCGTGATGAAGGGCAGGTTCACATCATAAGAGGAGGCTGAGGACAGCTCTTTCTTGGCCTTTTCCGCTTCTTCCTTGAGACGCTGCAGCGCCAGCTTGTCCTGGCGCAGATCAATGCTCTGCTCTTTTTTGAACTCGTCGGCCAAGTAGTCGACGATGCGCATGTCAAAGTCTTCGCCGCCCAGGAAGGTGTCGCCATTGGTGGCTTTCACCTCAAACACGCCGTCACCGATTTCCAGAACGGAGACGTCGAAGGTGCCGCCGCCCAGGTCGTAAACGACGATGGTGCGGTTATCGCCCTTGTCCAGGCCATAGGCGAGGGCGGCCGCGGTCGGCTCGTTGATGATGCGAAGCACTTCCAGACCGGCGATCTTGCCGGCGTCTTTGGTGGCCTGGCGCTGGGCGTCGTTGAAGTAGGCAGGAACGGTGATCACGGCCTGGGTGACGGTTTCGCCCAGATAGGTTTCCGCGGTTTCCTTCATCTTCTGAAGGATGAAAGCGGAGATTTCGGACGGCGCGTATTTCTTGTCGCGGCCTTCCACCCAGGCATCGCCATTGCCGCCGTCGACGATGGCGTAAGGCACCATGTCCTTGTCTTTTTTCACGGTCGGATCGCTCATCGTGCGGCCGATCAGGCGCTTGATGGCGAAGAAGGTGTGATCCGGGTTGGTGACCGCCTGGCGCTTGGCCGGCTGGCCGATCAGGCGTTCGCCGTCTTCGGTGAAGGCGACGACCGACGGGGTGGTGCGCATGCCTTCTGCGTTTTCAATGACCTTGGCCTGATCACCGTCCATGACGGCGACGCAGGAATTGGTGGTGCCAAGGTCGATACCGATTACCTTACCCATGGAAAGATCGTCTCCTTATTGCGGCGAGGCGGGGGTCGTTAGTCAGGGCCCGAAGCGCTCTGACCCGATCAAAAACCGCCTCCCGGGGGTTTGCCTTCTAGTTCAATCCAGCCAAGCAGCGCGCCCGGCGTCTAATGCGTAAAACTTCACGCGTCCGTGAAGTCGCGCGGTTACAGCGGCGATTTAGGGAGGCGGGCGGCCAGGTGCAAGTGGGTTCAGCGATTCAGTTGTGACTCGCGCACACGCCGGACAGCCGCCGCGAGCAGGCCGCCGAGGAAGAGCGGCGCGGTGATCACGGCTGTATCAAGCGCCCAGGTTTCAGGAATGAAGAGCAGGTCGCGCGCCCAGCCGTCCTCAATCCCGGTGAGCTGCCTGGCCCAGCTCTGAAAGATACAATCGCCGTTGTTGAGCAATAGCCCCAGGCTGATCACCGCCGGAACGCCGAAGAAGACCGGCAGCGCTTTTCGCCCGCGCCCGGTTAAGCCATAGACCCACAAGCCCGCCAGGCAGCCCCAGGCGACCATGTAGATGAGGGTATGACCCAGCTGCAGCAGGAATAGCCACATGGCGCGCGCCTCTCGCCCTGATTAGTTTGGGAAGACCCTAACTTGCCCAGGCGCCCCGCTGAACACCCGAGGCGACCGGAACGCCACGATATGATCGGCCCATGCCCGCCAAACGCCCCTTCTCCCAGCCCGAAGGCTTCAAGCTGCTGCCTGGCTATTTCAACGTCAGCGCCCAGCGCGATCTGGCCGCCGCCGTGCTGCGCGCCCTTGAAGATGCGCCGCTCTACCGGCCGTCCATGCCGCGCTCGGGCAAGCCGCTGTCACTGCAAATGAGCAATCTGGGGCCTTTGGGGTGGATCAGCGACAAAGCCGGCTATCGCTACGAGGCCGCCCATCCGATCACTGGCCAGGCCTGGCCCGCCATTCCGCAAGCTTTGCTGGATTTGTGGGACGCGGTAGGAAATTGGCCCGATCCGCCTGAAGCCTGCCTGGTCAACTGGTATGGCGCGGAAGCGCGATTGGGGCTGCATGTGGACAAAGATGAGGATGCTGAATTTGCGCCCGTCGTCTCCGTCTCCTTGGGCGATCGGGCGCGCTTTCGCTTAGGCGGTCCTAAGCGGAGCGATCCGACCTCGTCTTTGCCTGTCACGTCAGGGGATGTGGTGGTGCTTGGCGGCGCCGGCCGGCGCTGTCATCACGGGGTCGACCGGATCTATCCGGGCAGCTCGACTCTGCTGCCGGAGGCCTGGCGGCCAGGACGTTTGAACCTGACCCTGCGCCGCGTCACCTGAAGTTTGAATAGCAGAACCCCACAGCTGGTGTAGGGTTAATTAACTGATAAACTATTAGGGTGTATGCATTCATTGAATGCCGCTGTCATGATGGGTTCAATATGAAGATTTCGGATATCACCGGCGCCTTGGGCGACCATGTGCGCGACGCCATCGTGATTTCCGAAGCCGAGCCGGCCGACCTCCCCGGTCCACGCATAGTTTGGGTCAATCAAGCCTTCAACGACATGACCGGCTACACGCCGGAAGAGGCGATCGGTAAATCGCCCCGCATCCTGCAAGGCCCCGACACCGGTCCAGAGGTGCGCAATCGCATCCGCGAAGGCCTCAAGGCCTGGCGGCCGATCCGGGAAGTGCTGAAAAATTACACCAAGTCGGGCGAACCCTTCTGGGTGGAGCTGGATATCAAACCGATCGCCGACAGTTCTGGCTGGTATCATTACTGGGTGGCGGTCCAACGCGACGTCACCGCCCATGTCGAGCGCCAGCACG
This sequence comes from uncultured Oceanicaulis sp., assembly GCA_964484345.1. Taxonomy (GTDB): domain Bacteria; phylum Pseudomonadota; class Alphaproteobacteria; order Caulobacterales; family Maricaulaceae; genus Oceanicaulis. The sequence continues at coordinate 51,177 of CAZAGE010000007.1, forward strand.
AGCTGGACGAGGCGCGCCTGGAGGCGGAAGCCGCCAGCCAGCTGAAATCGGAATTTCTGGCCAATATGAGCCATGAAATCCGCACGCCTTTGAACGGCGCGCTCGGCATGGCCCAGGTGCTGCGCATGACCAATCTGGATGCGCGCCAACGCCGAGCGGTGGAGACCATCATCAGCTCCGGCCAATCGCTTCTCAGCCTGATTGAAGACATTTTGGATCTGTCCAAGATCGAGGCGGGCCGCCTGCAGCTGGAGCCGCTGCCGACCACGGCGCGATCCCTGATCGAGGCCGCCGGGGAGGCGGTGCGCGGCCTTGTCGTTCAAAAGGGCTTGGTCCTGCGCATTGAGACAGGAGACGGCTCGGACACCCCCTTCCTGATCGACCCGCGGCGCACGCGGCAGCTTCTGATCAACTTGGCCGGCAATGCGGCGAAATTCACCGAAAGCGGGCAAGTGGTGCTATCCAGCCAGCGCGATGGCGACGTAATGGTGTTTCAGATCCGCGACAGCGGTCCCGGCATCCCGCCGGAGAAGCGCGCGATGATCTTTGACCGCTTCCAGCAGGCGGACGGCTCCCACACCCGCGCCCATGACGGCGCCGGGCTCGGCCTTGCGATCGTCAAACAGCTCGTTCTTGCGGCCGGTGGCGAAGTCAGCGTCAAAGATGCACCGGAAGGCGGCGCCTGTTTTGAAGTGCGCCTGCCCTTTACCCCCGCCGAGGCGCCGCACACGGCCGCGCGCGAAAGCGAACCGGCCGGAGACGGGCGGCGCGCCTTGCTGGTGGAAGATAATCCGATCAACCGCGAGGTGGTGGTGGAAGCCTTGGGTATGGCGGGCTGGCGGGTGGACTGCGCAGCCAGCGCGGAGCCAGGTCTGGAAGCCTGGCGCGCCGGCGCCTATGACCTGGTGGTGATGGACAAGCAAATGCCGGGTATGAGCGGCGAGGAAGCGATCGCAAAGATGCGCGCAGAAGAAATCGCCAGGGCGCAAAGTCGCACCCCGATCTTGATGCTGACCGCCCACGCCATGGCGGACACCGAAGACCAGGCGGTCAAAGCGGGCGCCGACGCCTTCATGACCAAGCCGTTTGAAGTCCCCAGACTGCTCGAGCTGGCCGACACCCTCGCGCGGCGCGCCTGCTAGGGCGTTCTGACGCGCCGTTCAGCCCCAATTCAGCCTCGAAACGGTGTAATATCCAAACTAAACACGCCCGATGGTCTGGGCATGGCGAGATTTGGAGGACTGACATGATGCGCAAATGGGCAATTTTAGCGATCGCACCTCTGGCGCTTTCCGCGTGCGTCACCAATCAGGGCGTTCAAGGCGCCGCTGTCGGAGCCGGGCTTGGCGCGGCGGCCGGGGCGATTATCGGCAATAATGTCGGCGACGGCGACGCGCAAACCGGCGCGCTGATCGGCGCGGTCGTCGGGGGCGCGGCGGGCGCCTACGCCGGCTGCCAACGCTCGGGCGGCTGTGGCTGGAACCAGAATAATCCCAACCATTCCGAGCTGTATTACGACCGCTATTCGGGCCGCTATTGGTATGAAGACCGCCGCGACGGCTCGACCTGGTGGCAGAACGGCGAACCGCGCACGGCGCCGCGGCGCTAGGCGTCTAAGTCTTTATCGAAAGAAGAAGGGCGGCTCGCGATGGAGCCGCCCTTTTTTATGCATGCCAGCTCAGCCCAAAGGGCCGTCAGGTGCGCTGCAGGACAAACATTTCATAGCTGAACTGGCCGTCACCCTGGCGCCAGATGTCGAGCTCCGCACGCAAGTCGTCCTGGACTCGGCTGCCAGCGAGCTCATCCGCCATCGCGGCGACCCGCGCTTCAAGCGGGGCGTAATAGGCCTCCATCGCCTCTTGTCCCATATCGAAATGCGACACCAGCCGGTAGCCCGCGTTTTCAGCCTGCCGGACGCGTTCCGCCGGAGTCCTCATCGCCGGGTATTCGGCCTCCCAGAAGGCGGCGACCGAGGCGGCGGGCTCGTCCGTGCGCCAAACCATGTCGGACACCACCAGCACGCCGCCGGGACACAGCAAAGAATGCCAGGCCTTGAACGCAGCCTCCACGCCGATGACGTAGGCGCTGCCCTCCGCCCAGATCACGTCATAGGGCTCGGCCGGGATGGGGAGCGCCGCCATGTCCGCATGCTCGACCGTGACACGGCCCGCAAGTCCGCGCGCGTCGACTTTCGACCGCAGCGTTTCCAGCGCGTCGTCGGCGGTGTCGGTGGCTGTGATCTGGGCGGATGAGGCCTCCGCCAGCACCAGCGTCGCCACGCCCCGGCCGCAGCCGATCTCAAGAATGGAGTGCGGCTCGAAGGGGATGAGCGACAGGGCGCGCCGTGTCGCCTCAGCGCTTCCGGGGCCCCAATACTCAAGCTGGGAAAACACCTTCATGAAGGTGTCCATGTAATCGTCGTGCATGTTCATATCCTTTGAAAGAAGCGCGACGCGGGCCGCGTCTTCGCTGGAGAAGCCTTGGGTCATCAGCCAGGCGCGGTGAAGGTCGGGCGCCACGCGCTCAAGCGTTTCATGCCAGGTCTTCAAGCTCGACCCGCCGAGCAGCGCCGACAGCAAGTCCCGAGACCGGGTCTTCTCTGCGAGCTCGGCGTCCAGCGTTTGCAGGCGCTGCTCGAGCCTGTCGCGATCCAGCTTGCCGTCGAGGCAGGCCCGGCATTCCTGCAAGCTCAAACCGCCCGCCTGCAGCTGCTGCATCAGCTCCAGGCGCTGCCGGTCAGCGTCGGAATAGACGCGATAACCATTCGCTTGACGCTGGCCTTTCAGAAGGCCGAGCTTCTCGTAGTAAAGCAGCGTCGCGCGGGACACGCCGACCCGCTGAGCCAGTTCCGAAATCCGATACATCGCCGCCGGGCTCGCCCTTGCTGCTTGGTGAGTGTTGGCCAGGTCGTAAACTGTGAAGCTATAGACAGGTCAACGCAAAGATCGCGATGTGGATGCTGAAACGCACAGCGCCTCATGGCAGGGCGCAGATATGCAAAGGGCGGCTCCGATAAAGCCGCCCCGTGTCATTGAAACCGACGAGATGACGCTTAGGCGCTCACATCCACCCCGTCACCGGGCTTTGCGTCGCCGTCGCCGGAAGGCGCAGCGCCTTCAGCCGGGCCGGCGCTGACCACGACCATCGCGGCGCGCAGCGTGCGCTCGCCGATCACATAGCCGGGCTGCATCACATGGGCGATCGCGCCTTTGGGCTGATCGGCGGGGACTTGAGCGGCGGCCTGGTGCCGGTTGGGATCGAGCGGTTCGCCCGGGGCCGGATCGACCTTTTTGACGCCATGGCGTTCCAGCGAGGACAGCAGACGCTTCTCCGTCAGCTCTACACCTTCCAGCAAGGTCGCCAGCGCGGGCTCCGCGTTGGCGCGCGCTTCCGCATCCAGGCTTTCCAGCGCGCGGGCGAAATTGTCCGCGACGTCCAGCATGTCCCGCGCAAAGCCCGCGATGGCGTATTCGCGCGCGTCCTTGACGTCGCGGGCCGCGCGCTTGCGGGTGTTCTCGGTCTCGGCCAGCGCACGCAGCAGCTGGTCCTTGGCTTTGGCCAATTGCTCGTCGACGCTTGGCTCGGCGGCCTCAGCGGCGTCGGTGTCGATCTCCGTCTCCGGCGTCTCAGCGTCGTCAGCGGGGATTTCGGCTTCGTGTTTCTCGCTCATGGGCGCTTAGATCAAATCGAAGAGGCCAAAGGTCAAGGGGTCAGCGCGGTCCGGTGATCATCCGGCCCACCACCTGGGCGGTGTAATCGACCAGCGGAATCACCCGCGCGTAGTTCAATCGCATCGGTCCGATCACCCCGATGGCGCCGATAATCTTGTTCTCGCGATCATGGTAGGGCGCCACGATCACGCTCGACCCCGAGAGGGAGAAGAGCGGATTTTCCGAACCAATAAAAAGCTTTACGCCTTGGCCAGCGCGCGCCTCGTCGAGCAGGGACAAAAGACCTTCCTGCCGCTCGATGTCATCGAACAAGAGGCGCACCCGCTCTAAGTCTTCAGCCGCCTCAACCGACTCCAGCAACCGCGCCTGCCCCCGCACAATGAGCGAACGATTGTCAGGTCCGGACCAGTCAGCGAGCCCCTGCTCGACCAGGCTGGCGGCCGCGGCGTCCAGCTGCGCCCGTCGCTCGCGGATCTCGGTGCGGATCTCGGTGAGCGCTTCCGACAGGGTGCGGCCCCTCAGCCGCGCGGAGAGATAATTGCCCGCTTCGATGAGCGCGGCCGGCGGCAAGCCAGGCGGCGGCTTCATCAAACGGTTCTCCACCGCGCCGTCTTCGCTGACCAGCACGGCGAGCACTTCGGTGGGCGACAGATTGACGAATTCCACATGGCGCAGCGGCGCTTCGCGTTCCGGCGAGGCGACCAGGCCCGCCCCGCCAGCCAGACCGGACAAGAGATTGGACGCTTCGCTGAGGACGTCTTCCGGGCGGCGGCCGGCGGCGCTGACCCGGTCTTCGATCGCGCTGCGGTCCTCCGCCTCCAAATCGCCGATCTGCAGCAAGCCGTCGACGAAGAGGCGCAGCCCGGCATGGGTGGGCATCCGCCCGGCCGAGGAATGCGGCGCGGTTAAAAGTCCGGCGGCCGCCAAATCCGCCATGGTGTTGCGGATCGAGGCCGGCGACAGCGCCAATTCAGGCCGCTTGGACAAAGTGCGCGAGCCCACCGGCTCGCCGGTGTCCAGATACGCCTCCACCAGCTCCCGGAAGATTTTCCGCGAGCGGGAGTCCAGCTCGGCCAGCGAAAGGGAATGGTGCGGCGTATCGCTCATATATAAAGAGGTAGAACCCCCCGGCCCGCTTCGCAATCACCGCCCGCGTCATCAGGCGGGCTATGATCCGCGCCGCAACCGCGCTAGGACGGCCAGGATAGTGAATTGACCCAAGGATTTGTCCCATGCGCCCCAATGATCGCGCGCTCGATGCGCTCCGCCCGGTCAGCTTTGAGCTGGACTTCAACCCCTATGCGGAAGGCAGCTGCCTGATCAAATTCGGGCACACCCATGTCTTGTGCAACGCCACGGTGGAAGAAAACGTCCCGCCCTGGATGCGCGGCCATGGCCGCGGCTGGGTGACCGCCGAATACGCCATGCTGCCCCGCGCCACCCACCAGCGCACCCGCCGCGAAGTCACCAAGGGCCACCCCTCCGGCCGCACCCAGGAAATCCAGCGCCTGATCGGCCGCTCGCTGCGCGCCTGCGTCGACCTGAAAGCCCTGGGCGAACGCCAGGTCACGGTGGACTGCGATGTGCTCCAGGCCGACGGCGGGACGCGGACGGCGGCGATCACCGGCGCCTGGATCGCCCTGCGCCTGGCGTGTGATTATCTGATCGATGAAGAGGTGATCAAAGCCGACCCGCTGCACGCCCAGACCGCGGCGGTGTCCTGCGGCTTGCTGGAGGCTGAGGCGCGGCTGGACCTGGAATATGAAGAAGACCGGGTCGCCGACACCGACGCCAATTTCGTGTTGACCGCGGACGGCGGCGTCATCGAGGTGCAGGCCACCGCCGAGGATACGCCGATGAAGGCGGAAGAATTTGACGCGCTGTTCGCGCTGGCCCGCAAGGGCGTGGCGGAGCTGTGCGACCTGCAACTGGCGGCGCTGAAAAAGAACTGACCGACGCCTCGAGTCGAGCGCGAGGACGCAGGCTCTAGTCTGCGTCCGCGTCTGTTCCGTCCTCGCCGTCCTCGTCCTCATCTTCATAGACCAGAAGATCGGCGGGCTGGCATTTCAGCTCTTTGCACAAAGCTTCCAAGGTCGAGAAGCGCACCGCCTTGGCCTTGCCGGTCTTTAAAATCGACAAATTCGCCATGGTGATGCCGACCCGGTCGCACAGCTCGGTCAAAGACATGCGCCGTTCCAGCAGCATCCGATCAAGGGTGACACGAATAGCCATGTGCGCCTCCCCTAAATCGTGAACTTTTGTTCGTCGCGCAGCCGGGCGCCTTCACGGAAGATTTCGGCCAGGACGAGAAAGGCGATGATGGCGAACCAAGCGCCGAGATTCAGCGAAAACTCGCCAAAGACGCGGCCGCCGCTTTCCACCGGGCTGCCGGACAGGGTGAAGACCAGCGCGATCACGCCATGGGAGGCGTAGCTCAAAAGCTGATAGACCAGGATGCCCAGCGCGATGCCGCGCAAATGATTGGTGTTTTCCGGCACAAACGGATCGCCGTCGCTCAAGGTCCGGAAAATCCGGCGCAGCCGGTCGACGATGAAAACGATCGCGCCCAGCGCGACAATGGCCATGGGCAAGGCGAGCACCACATCCATAGCCAGAAATTGCTGCAGGCCTTCGGGCAAATCCGGGCCGACCCCGGACAAGCGATAAAGCCCGCCGACGATGATCATGACGATGATCAAGCTGGCGAGGCCCAAAAGCGCCCATAAAAGATAGAAGACGATGTCGAGGAGGAGCTTCAGGATTGAAGCTAACGACCCAGGACCTAGCGTGCGCATACTCTCCCCTCAACAAATCCGGCCCGATGGTATCGGACCGGCGCGCTTGTCTCTCAACCTCCACCGGGGAGCGTAGAGGGAGATTTCAAGCGCGCCGGCCGTTTACCGCCGCCCGGATCACGCGACCAGCGTGCTGACCGCCGCGACAACTCCGACGAACACAGTCGCCACCAGAGCCATATTGATCACCATGGCGAATGCCGTGTGACCCATGTTGTTTTCCGACCTGACCATCTCATACTCTCCTTAGCGTTCTTGTCGACCAACCTTTTGGCATCGCCCGATCGTTTGGTTCGCCGGGTCTTTGCCTTGAAGCGCCGGGGTGTGTTCCCGTCCGCCTCGAGAATGTATTTAGGATAACCCTCATCGCTTTGCAACAAAAAAATATCGAAAAACGATATGAATTTTTCGAAAGGCGATATGAAATTCAGTTAAGGCGGCTATGCATGAATGAGTTTACCAGTCAGAAAGCATGGGCCATTGCGAGCCATAATGCAGGCAAAATCAAAGAGATACGCGAACTTATCGAGCCTTACGGATTGACCGCGGACGGCGCGGATTCCTTAGGCTTGCCCGAGCCGGAGGAGACGGAAAAAACCTTCATCGGCAACGCCAAGCTCAAGGCGGTCGCCGGCGCCAAGGCCTCCGGACGGGTCGCTCTGGCGGACGATTCCGGTCTGGAGGTGTTCGCTCTGGACGGTCAGCCAGGCATTTACTCGGCCCGCTGGGCCGGCCAGCCGCGCGATTTCTATGCGGCGATGGACAAGGTGCGCACCGAGCTGGAGGCGATCAACGCAACGGATTATGGCGCGCGCTTTGTTTGCGCGCTGGCCCTGGCTCACCCCGACGGGCCGGTGCGGGTCTATGAAGGCGAGGTCAAAGGCACGCTCACCTTCCCGCCGCGCGGCGATAAAGGCTTTGGCTATGACCCCATTTTCATTCCCGAGGGGCACGACATCACCTTTGCGGAGATGGACCCGGCGCAAAAGCACGCCATGAGCCATCGCGCCCATGCCTTCAAGCTTCTCGTCGCGGACATTTTTGAGGGATGACCAGAGCCGCCGCTCAGACCGACCGCTTGGGGCTTTACATCCACTGGCCCTATTGCGCGCGCATCTGCCCGTATTGCGATTTCAACGTCTACAAGGCCGCCAACGGCGATCCGGACGGATTGCTGGCGGCGATGCTCAAAGACCTGGAGCAATGGCGCGACCGGGTCGGGGCGCGCGAGCTGGTCAGCGTGCACTTCGGCGGCGGCACGCCCTCGCTCATAGCGCCCCAGGCGGTCGACGCCATCCTGACAAAAGCCGACAGCCTGTTCGGGCTCGCCGACGGCGCGGAGATCGGGCTGGAGGCCAATCCGGCCGAGCGCGAACGTCTGCCTGGGCTCGCCAGCGCGGGTATCAACCGCCTCTCGCTGGGCGTACAGGCGCTCGACGATGACAGTCTGAGAGCGCTCGGCCGCGATCACGACGCCGCAGCGGCGCTGGACGCCATCGCCATCGCGCAAGGCCATTTCAGCCGGGTCAGCTTCGATCTAATTTATGCCCGCGAAGGCCAAAGCCCGGAAAACTGGGCGGCGGAGCTGGAGCGCGCCCTGAGTTTTGGCTCCGGCCATCTTTCGCTTTACCAGCTCACCATCGAGCCGGGTACGGCGTTTGAAAAAAAGCGCGACCGGGGCGACCTCGTCCCGCCAGAGGAGGATGCCGCTGCAGAGATGTTCGAGATCACTCAGGCGATCACCGCCAAGGCCGGCCTTCCCGCCTATGAAGTGTCAAACCACGCCCGGTCTCGCGAAGACCAGTCGGTGCATAACCGGCTTTACTGGGAAGGGGCGGACTGGATCGGCATCGGACCTGGGGCCCATTCCCGGATCGGGCGCGCCGCCACCGGCGGACGGCAAGCCGCGACGGCGGTCTCCCGCCCGGCCGATTATATCGAGCATGCAGATCGCGCCGGCGTGCACACATTTGAGCCGCTCAGCGCGAGCGACGAGGCCATCGAGCGGGTGATGATGGGCGTGCGCCTGGTCGAAGACGGGCTCGATCCAGCAGCGATCGGCGAGGCTGGCCAGGTCCCCAAGCTCTTAAGACAGGTTCAGCCCTTGTCTGACCAAGGGCTCGTGACGGAACGGGAGGGCCGCATTCGATTGACGTCTAAGGGCCGATTATTCGCCGACTATGTCGCTCAGAAGCTTGCGAGCGCAGTCTCAAGCTAGACAGCTGGGCGCTGGCCTGACTTTGGAAAGCGGGCCATGCTTGCGTCTGATCCTCTCGCTCCGCAGAAGACATCCCCGTGCTGCCCAACCCCTTATCTCTTACCCTGTCGCCGCATCAAGAAGCCATCGCCGAATTTGCGGTGAATGGCGGCGCGCACCTATTTCTCACCGGCCGGGCCGGCACCGGGAAAACCACCGTCACCCGCGCCATCCTCAAACGCCTGGGTCCCAAGGCCGCCGTGCTGGCGCCGACCGGCGTCGCCGCGATGAATGCGGGCGGGCAGACGCTACACAGCTTTTTCCGCCTGCCCCCGCGCCTGATCACGCCAGGCGATGTGCGCCGCCTGCGCAACGCCAGAGCCGTGCGCGCCCTGACCACCTTGGTGATCGATGAAATCTCCATGGTGCGCTCGGATTTGATGCAAGCGGTCGACGCCTCTCTTCGGCTGAACCGGGACAGCAGCGCGCCCTTTGGCGGCGTACGCATGGTGCTGGTGGGCGATCTCGCCCAATTGCCGCCGATCGCCCAGGGCGAAGAAGGCGCCTTCTTGGAGGAGGTCTATGGCGGCCCCTTCTTCTTTCACGCTCCAGCCTTTCGCGACGCCGGCTTCACCATGGTCGAGCTGCATGAGGTGCACCGCCAGGCCGATCCGGACTTTGTCGAGATCCTCAACGCCGTGCGCGAAGGCGAGCTCAACACCGAGCTGGCCGAACGCTTGAACGAACGCGTGCAAGGCCGCAACGGCCTGGAAGCCAGCGCCACCCACGTCGTACTGACCAGCACCAATCAGGCCGCCTCCAACATCAACAACGCGCGCCTGGACGGCATCACGGCCGAACCGCGCGGCTTCGCCGCCAAGGTGGAGGGCGAGTTCGATCCGCGCCTCTTCCCCACCGACGAGCCGCTGATCCTTAAGGCGGGCGCGCGGGTGATGATGATCCGCAATGATCCCGGCGGGCGCTATGTCAACGGCTCGATCGGCGAGGTGCTCGGCTTCACCGCCGACGGGGTGAAGGTGCGCGTCAACGACGAGACCGTCACAGTGGAGAAGGTCAGCTGGGAGCGCATGCGCTACGCCGCGGATCAAAAGACCGGGGCGCTGAAGCGCGAAACCATCGGCTCCTACGCCCAATACCCGCTGCGCTTGGCCTGGGCCATGACCATTCACAAAGCGCAAGGGCTCACCCTGGACCGGGTGTTTCTCGATGTCTCGCGGCGTTTGTTCGCCCATGGCCAAGCCTATGTGGCGCTATCGCGGGCGCGCTCCTTGGAGGGGCTGGAGTTGTCGCATCCTTTAAGACCCACCGACATCATCACCGATCCGCGCCTGTTTGAAGTGACCAGCTTCACCGACCCCGCCCCACCCCATTTGGAGGGCTGACGCGTGGCCGGGGCCGTCCGCTTGTCGCCTGATGAGGCCTGCGAACGCCTGGCCGTCGACGCCTGGGCGCTTGGCCGCCTGATCGCCCTGGGGGAGCTGGAGGCGGACCCAGACGGCACACTCTGCGCTATGGCGGTCGACCGGCTTAGCGCAGAACGCCAGACACGGCGGCTGCATGCCCTAGCCGACCTCGCCGCGCTCGACGGCCCCCATATGGGACAGACTCCATGAGTGCGCCCGCCGTGTTCATCGACGCCTGCGTTTTGGCGAGCGCCATGCGCCGGCATCTCATTTTGGGCTTCGCGGAAGACGGCCTGCTATATCCGCGCTGGTCGCAGAAGGTCCTGTTCGAGACCGGCCACGCCCATGCCCGCATTGTCGGCGACAAGGGCCGCGACGGCGCTGGCGAGGCGGCGCGCCTCGTCACCGCGCTGGAGGCCGCCTATCCCGAAGCGGTTGTGCCGGAAGAGGATGCCAACGCCGTCACGATTGACGGCCCTTTGCCCGATCCAGACGACGCCCATGTCATCAAGGCCGCCGCCGCCGGTCAGGCCCGTTTCATCCTGACGGAGAATATGAAGGATTTTCCGCGCAAGACGCTGAAGCCGTTAGGGCTCTACGCCCGGCCGACCGGGGACTTCCTGGGCAGCGCCTGGCGCGCGGATCCGGAAAGGGCCCGGGCCGTGTTCGACCGCACCGCCGCGCGCCTTAAGCTGAGCCAAGCCCGCTTCGAGACAGCGCTGAAGCGGACGCGGTTGGGCGGATTGGCCAAGGCGATGGCGGCATAGCCTGCACACTCGCCCTTCCCCGCTATGCCCTCCCGCGATAAGGCATTGCGCTATGGCAGAGCTTTATCTCATCACCCCGCCGCGCATCGACGCGGGCTTTAACGACACGCTGGCCCGCACGCTGGACGCGGGAACCGTCTCCGCGCTGCAACTGCGCTTGAAGGACCACAGCCTCGAGCAGGTCCGCCAACTCGCGCCGGCGCTGATTGAGACCGCCCAGTCTCGCGGCGTCGCCGTCATCATGAATGATGATCCCGCGCTGGCGGTGGAGCTGGGCTGCGACGGCGTGCATGTCGGCCAGGAGGACGCCAGCCAGAAAGACGCCCGCGCCGCCGTCGGCCCCAAAGGCATTGTCGGCGTGACCTGTCATGACAGCCGGCACTTGGCCATGTTGGCGGGCGAGCGCGGCGCCGACTATGTCGCGTTCGGCTCCGTGTATGAGACCGCCACGAAAACGCCCAAAAGCTCTGCGCCTTTAGAGCTATTCACCTGGTGGCGGGAGCTGTTTGAGATCCCTTCGGTGGCCATTGGCGGCATCACGCCGGACAATGCAGCCCCCGTGATCGCCGCCGGGGCGGACTATCTCGCCGTATCGGGCGGGGTTTGGAACTGGCCTGACGGACCGGAGAGCGCATGCGCCGCCTTCTCGCACTTGCTGGACTGACGCTTGGCCTAAGCGCCGCCGCCCTCGCCCAAGAGGCGCCGGAGCTGCCCGATCTGACGGCGCCGGAGGTGGCGTTGCCGCCGGGCCTTGCGGCCGAAGCCGAGCGCGACGCCACCGGCGACGCCGTTGAGGGCCGCACACTGACCGACGCCGCGATGGCGCGGGCTTTAGGCGCTGCCGTGCTCAATGACTGGGACGTCGCCTTGCTGCATGCCGAGCGCGCCGCCGCCGGCGGGGAAGCGCGCGGCGCGACCTTGGCGGGCCATATCCTGCTTAACGGGCTATCGAGCCGGGGCCAGGACGAAGACGCCGCCGTGCGCTGGCTGCGCCGCGCCGGCGAGCAGGAAGAGCCGGACGCGCTGGTCATCCTGTCCCGCCTGGCGAGCGCCAGCCGGGGCGGTCTCGCACCCTTCCAGGCGCGCGAATTCCTAGCCCGCGCGGCGGAAGCCGGCGATATCCGCGCGGCCCATGAGTACGGCCTTTTCTTGATGAGCGAAGGCGATCCCGGCGCCGCGCCCGCAGCGCTCGATTGGCTGCGCCTGGCGGCGGAATCCGGGCGCACGGAGGCCATGATCGATTACGCCGAAGCCCTGGGCGACTGGGTGCACGGCCCGCAAGACCTGGCCGGCGCGCGCGACTGGTATGCCAGAGCCGGCAATGCCGGCGACGGCCTCGCCGCCGTCATTGCGGGCACGATGTTTATCGAAGGCGAAGGCGGAGAGGTGGAGTCCGAGCGCGGCGTGCGCCTGATCCGCCTGGGAGCCGAGCTCGGCGAGCCGGCGGCCATGGGCTCGCTGGCGCTCTTGCTCTTCAACGGCGCGCCGGGCCTCGCAGCCGATCCGGTCCGCGCGGCCGGCTGGGCGCGCCAAGGTGCGGAGCTGGGCGACGGGGAAAGCCAGTTTCTTTACGCCTATGCGCTGGCGATGGGCGATGGAACCGGACAGAATTTGGAGCAAGCCTATTACTGGACGCGCCGCGCCGCCTCCGAAGGTCTCGCCGAGGACCCGGACCGGGCCCAGCTGGAAGCGGCTCTGGGCCGCGCTTTGCCCGGCGCCACGCGCGACCGGTTGACCGCAGAAGCGGCGGCGGACGCCTCCCCCTTCTAGGCCAGCCCGCGCGGAACGCTGCGGCCTGCTTGCCGCAGGCGGGCCGCCCTGTTACACCCCGCCGACCTTTTCAAAGCGCCGGCCGCCTTCGCGCCGCGCCCTTCGCACGGACGACATCACGCCATGAAGATCAACGGCAACGAGATCAAACCCGGCCACGTCATCAAGCACCAGGACACGCTCTGGGTCGCGGTGAAGACGGCCCACACCCAGCCGGGCAAGGGCGGCGCCTATGCCCAGGTGGAGCTGAAAAACCTGCTGGACGGCCGCAAGCTCAACGAGCGCTTCCGCTCCGCCGACAAGGTCGAGCGCGTGCGCCTGGAGCAGAAAGATCATCAATATCTTTATCCGGAAGGCGACATGCTGGTCTTCATGGATATGGAGACCTATGAGCAGATCTCGCTGCAAACCGACTTCGTGGGCGAAGACCGCGCGGCCTATCTGTCCGACGGCATGACCGTCACGCTCGAGTTCTACGAAGAACGCCCGATCGGCATCGAACTGCCCAAGCATGTCGAGGTGGAAGTCACCGAGACCGAGCCGGTGGTCAAAGGCCAAACGGCGGCGAACTCGTTCAAGCCAGCCATCGTCACCAATGGCGTGCGCACCAACGTGCCGCCCTTCGTCGGCGTCGGCGAGCGCATCGTGATCGCCACCGAAGACGCCTCCTACGTGCGACGGGCGGACTGATCGCCTTGGGACAGCTTTCAGCCCTCTTGCAGGTGATGACCGATGCGGCCCGCAAGGCCGGTCGGAAAATGGCGCGCGATTTCGGCGAAGTTGAAAACCTTCAGGTCTCCAAAAAAGGCCCGGCGGATTTCGTCACCGTGGCCGATCAGCGTGCGGAAAAAATCCTCTTTGAGGAACTCTCCGCCTCCCGCCCCGGCTATGGCTTTTTGATGGAGGAAGGCGGCACGGTGGAAGGCACCGACAAATCCCATCGCTGGATCATCGATCCCTTAGACGGGACGCTGAATTTCATGCACGCCCACCCCCATTTCGCCATCTCCATCGCGCTGGAGCGCGAAGGCGAGCTGGTGGCAGGGGTGGTGTTCAACCCTGTGACGGATGAGCTTTACCACGCTGAAAAGGGCCGCGGCGCCTACGTCAACGACCGCCGCTTGCGCGTGTCGGAACGCCGCCATTTCGACGAAGCCATGATCGGGACCGGCATGCCGTTTATGGGCAAGTCCGGCCATGCGCAATTCCTCAAGGAATTGCATCAGATCATGCCGGTCACGGCGGGCGTGCGCCGGCTGGGCGCGGCGTCGCTCGACCTCGCCTGGGTCGCGGCAGGCAAGCTGGACGGGTTCTGGGAACGCAATCTGAAAGCCTGGGATGTGGCCGCCGGCATCGTGCTGGTGCGCGAAGCGGGCGGTTTCGCCGGCTCGATCGAAGGCACGGGCGATGTCTTGGACACGGGCAATATTGTCGCCGGCAATGAAGCGATGATTGCGGAACTGCGCGCCAAGCTGGCGAAAGTAGCGCCTTAACCGCTCCGCCCCATTCCCGCCATGCCTCTTGCCTTTAGTATCGGCGCGCGCCAAGCATCGGCAGTGCGCCACGCTAGAGTTGAGGGACAGACATGGCCGACACTGACGCCCGTCAATCGCGCGCCCGCAAGGCCCGCTTCACCGGACCTGGCCAATATATCTTATGGATGCTGGTGTTTCTCGCTGCGGTCATCGCCATCGCCGGCCTGCTGCACGAACCTCTGATCGTCGCGTTTGAAGCCAACGCCGCGATCAATGGGCTGATCCTCGGCGTTCTGCTGATCGGCATTCTCTACACCTTCCAGCAGGCCTTAGTGATCGGCCCCAGCGCGCGCTGGCTGGTGCGCCTGCACGACGCGGAACATCTCGAAAAACTCCCCTCACCCCCGGCGATGATCGCCCCGATGGCGGCGCTGATCACAGACGCGGCCGACGGACGCTCGCGCCTGTCCGCCGGTTCGGCGCGCGTCGTGCTGGACTCCGTCGCCGCGCGTATGGCGGAAAGCGGCGCCTTCACCCGCTATTTCGGCCGCCTGCTTATTTTTCTGGGCCTGCTCGGCACCTTCTGGGGCTTGCTCCAGGTGGTCGGCAATGTCGGTGATGCGGTGCGCGCCGTCTCGGAAACCTCCGGCGGCGCCGGGGAAGACCAGGCGATGGCGCTGATGGCGGCCATCGAAGAACCGATCGGGGGCATGGGTACGGCTTTCGCCTCCTCGCTGTTCGGCCTGGCGGGCTCGCTGTTCATCGGCTTTCTGGAGCTGCAGGCGAGCCGGGCGCAGAACCGGTTCTACAATGAGGTCGAGGAATGGCTCTCCACCATCTCCCGCCTCGCCGCCGCCGGCCCTGCGGGCGCTGGCGGAGGCGATGAGACCTCCGACGTTTATGTCGGCGCGCTGTTAGAGCAGAGCGCCGAAGCGCTCGATCGCCTGTCCCACACGCTGGAGCGCCACACCCGGCAGCTTGAAACCATCATGACCCGCTTCGCGGACGATTCTGCAGAGAGCCAGCGTGAAAGCGCGCGGCTTTTGCGCGATGAGATCAAAGTGCTGGTCCGGGCGCTGGAAGCCCAGGCGCGTCTTAACCGCGAACGTGGCGACCGGGACGGTCAGAACTGATGGCGCTGCCCCGCCATATCCAGTTCGCCCAATCGGACAGCGGCGATTATTGGCCCGGTTTCGTCGATGCGCTGGCGACGCTGTTGCTGGTCATCGTCTTCTTGCTGGCGGTGTTCACCGCTGGGCAATTCGCCCTGTCCCAGGCTTTGACCGGGCGCGACGAGCAGCTCGCCGAGCTCAATGCCCGGCTCTCCACCCTGGCCGAAGAGCTCAACATCGCCGCCAGCGAGAATGAGCGCCTGAGCCTGCGCGTGTCTGGGCTTGAGACCGAGAACGCCGCGCTTACCGAAGCCAATGACAGCCTCGCCGCTCAAGTCGAGAGCATGCGCGCCGGCCTGGCGGCCGCCGAAGACAGCCTGCTGGCGCAGGAATCCTTAAGCGCGGAGGCCCAGGCCACGGTCGCGCTTTTGAACAATCAGATGGCCGCGCTGCGTCAGGAATTGGCGCGCCTGAACGACGCCCTCAACGCCTCAGAAGCCCGCGAAGCCGAGCTGGAGGCCGAAGTGGTCAATCTGGGCCGGCGCCTCAACGCCGCGCTCGCCAGCGAGGTGGCGCGTTTGGCCCGCTATCGCTCGGAGTTTTTCGGCCAGCTCTTGGAGATTCTGGACAATCGATCCGGCGTCCGCGTGGTCGGTGATCGGTTCGTTTTTGAGACCGACGTCTTGTTCGCCTCCGGCGCGGCGGACTTGTCGCCTCAGGGCCAGCAGGCGCTGACGCCAATCGCCGATGCGATCTTGCAGCTGATCGATGAAATCCCCAGCGATCTCGATTGGGTGTTGCGCGTGGACGGCCATACCGACCGGGTGCCATTGGGCCCCAACGCGCCGTTTGAGTCCAATTGGGAACTCTCCACCGCGCGCTCGCTATCCGTCATTGCCTATTTCGAGAGCCGGGGTGTGCCGCCGCGCCGCCTTCTGGCCGCGGGTTTCGGCGAGCATTACCCCATCAATGAGGCGCGCACCGCCGCCGCCTATGCGCAAAACCGCCGGATCGAGCTGAAGCTGACCTCGCGCTAGCGACCCGGACAACGATTTTGTTAACCATTTTCCACAGCTTTGTGACGGGCGAAATGCCGCTGAGTCAGTGACTTGAATTGATTTCACCCAAACCGCTTGCCGGGATTGGGCTCCGGGTGTATACACCGCGCCTCATTTTCGGCAGAGTTCAACTTGCGGGCGGCATGAGAAACAGGCCGGTCGCAAGCGTTATTGAGGGCAAACGCGCCATGAAGCAGGACATTCACCCGGACTATCACTTCATCGAAGTGGTCATGACCGACGGCAGCCGTTTCAAGACGCGTTCGACGTACGGCAAAGAAGGCGACGTCATCCAGCTGGATATCGACCCGCGCACCCACCCGGCCTGGACCGGCGGTACGCAGACCTTGGTCGACCGGGCTGGCCGGGTTTCGCGCTTTAAAGACAAGTTCAAAGGCTTCGGCGTCTAAACCGTCTCATCCCCCCTCGATCAGACGGTGCGAGCTTCGCTCCGTCGAGGTCTTTAGAGGAACGCCCGCAGACTCCCCTCGTCTGCGGGCGTTTTTCTTTTTTATTGGTCCTCCTGGACGTCCGTCCAGTCGGGCGCGATGTCGGCCCCCTCACCTGGCGGCGACCGCTCGAGACCATCGCTAAGCTCATGGAACGGCGCATTCATGCCGTCATCTCCTGGAGAAAGCGCCATGGCTGAGCTTTTCCACCTCTTCCCCAGCTAAAGCTGGGGCCCATGGACTGGCGGACGCTGAGCCCTGTAATCTGTGGGTCCCAACTTTCGTTGGGAAAGAGAGAATTTTGTGAACCGAGATCCGCGCCCCGAAGCCGCAGGATTCGCAAGGCGAACAGCCGCCCGCAGCGAAGGCGAGCTTGCCTCGCCGGGAGCGAGGACCGACTGCACGGACGTGCGGGAGGGCTAGAAAAAGAGAATTACTTCCCGAACGCCTGATTGAGTCGATCCAGCTGACTGGCGACCGGATTTTCCGCCGGGGCTGTGTCTTCGCCTTCGCCGTCAAACAGCGAACGGTCGAGGCGGGAGAGGCGGTCGTGAAGGGCTCGGGCGCGCGTGGCGAGATCAGCCAGGCGCGGCGGGCAAGTATCGTCTCCCGCAGACCAGCCCGCCGGTTTGAGCTTGGACGGGCTCAGGCGATAGCGGTCTTCGGCCGCTTCACGCGGCTTCATATCACCTTCCGACACAGCCCGCTGGGTCAAAAGCCAGGACGCGCACTGCATGAGCTGGGTGGTGAGCGCCATGCTTTCCGCCGCATAGGCGAGCGCGCCGGTGCGGCCTAAGCGCTTGGCGTCGTCCCGTCCTGGGCCATCAAGATAGGTGGCGGTTTCCTCCACCAGCTCCATGCCTTCAGCGAACAGCCGCTGGAACATCTCCGAAGCGGCGAAGTCAGCGACCCGCACAGCGGCGGAAGGGCTGGATTGAGGATCGACCGGGCTCATGGCGTTGTCCAAATTCGTCGTTGCAGTGCGCCCTGTCTCACCAGCGGACAGGATGGGCTTTCGTGTGCAAGGCTGGGGCCAGTCTTTCGGCCGGACCTTGTCGTTAACGCTAGATTTTAAACAGGGAATCGGCGGCCGCGAGTCCCGTCTTTTTCTTCGCCAGCATGGCTTCGGTGCGCGCCAGCTCGTCCTTGAGCGTCGCGATGCGGGCCGCCAGCTGTTCGACGCCATAAATCTCCAGATCTTCGCCCGGCGTCAGGGCCTCGCCCTTATCGCGCGGCTCATCATCATGGATCATGGCGCATTCTCCGTTAGTCTCCGGACGAAAGCTTAGCGCAGCGTTTCTCAGGAGTCCCGCCCGATGGCCGAACATGTCACCCGCATCGTCACCGCGGCGGAACCGGGCGGACCGGACGCTCTGCGCCTTGAAGAGCGTACGCTCGCCCCGGCCGGTGAAGGCGAAGTGCTGATCGATGTGGCCGCCGCCGGGATCAACCGGCCCGACGTGTTCGAGCGCATGGGCTTCTACCCCCCGCCGCCGGGCGCGCCGGAGGGGCTGGGCCTGGAGGTCTCCGGCACGGTGCGCGAGGCGGGGCCGGGCGCCGGGTTCAAAGCCGGCGATCGGGTGGTCGCTCTGGTCACCGGCGGAGGCTATGCCGACATCGCCCGCGCCAGGGCGGTGGCGGTCCTGCCCGCGCCCAAACGCGTCGATCTGGTCGACGCCGCAGGCCTGCCCGAAACGGTGATGACGGTGTTCGCCAACACCTTCATGGCCGCCAAGCTGCAGCCCGGCGAGCGCTTCCTGGTTCACGGCGGCGCCAGCGGAATCGGCACCACAGCCGTGCAGATGGCCAAGGCCCATGGCTGCACAGTCATGGCGACGGCCGGCTCGGCGGAGAAATGCGCCTTGGTGAAAGAGCTCGGCGCCGACATCGTGTTCAACTACCGCGAGGCGGATTGGGCGGCGGGCGCGCGCGAGGCTGGCGGGGCGGACGTCATTCTAGACATGGTCGGCGGCGATTATGTCGAGCAGAACCTTTCCGTCCTGAACCGGGACGGCCGTTTGTCGATGATCGCTTTTTTGAAAGGCTCACGGGTTGAGGTGGACTTGATGGGGCTGATGCTGAAACGTCTAACGATCACCGGCTCCACCCTGCGCGCCCGGCCCGATGCGGAGAAAGCCGCGATCGCGCAAGGCGTCAAGGACCTCGTCTGGCCCTGGGTGGAGGCGGGCAAAGTCCGCCCGGTGATCGATTCCACCTTTAAGTTGGAGGATGTGGCTGAGGCCCATGCGCGTATGGACGCCATGGCCCATGCCGGGAAGATCCTGCTGACACCCTAGCGCAGCCATGAGGTGTTCCCACGGACGCGCCATCGCGGTATATAACGCGCAAATCCTCAAATCCTGCGATCTTCGCTGTCGGTTTGGGGTCGGTTCCAAGGCAAAGCCCGGCGGTCCGCGCCGGGTTTTTGCGTTTTCAAACGAGGTTTTCTCCCATGTCCGATATTTTGATGCCGAAGGCGACGGCGGTGTGGCTGGTGGACAATACCGGCCTGACCTTTGAGCAGATCGCCGATTTCACCGGGCTTCACCGCCTGGAAGTCAAAGGGATCGCGGACGGCGATGTGGCCGCCGGCGTGCGTGGCTCCGATCCGGTGGCCGCCGGCCAGCTGGAGCGCGAGGAGCTGGAGAAAGCGGAAGCCAACAGCGATTACCGCATGACCGCCTCCAAGCCGAAATATGCCGAGCTGCAGGAGCAGAAGCGCAAAGGCCCGCGCTACACCCCGCTGTCGCGCCGCCAGAACCGTCCGGACGCCATCGCCTGGCTGGTGCGCAATCACCCCGAGCTGACCGATGGTCAGATCTCAAAGCTGGTCGGCACCACCAAGACCACGATCGAAGCCGTGCGCGAGCGCACCCACTGGAACGCGCCGAACATCAAGCCGACCGATCCGGTTTCCCTGGGCCTGTGCACCCAGGTGGATCTGGACGCCGCGGTGGCCAAGTCCTCTGCGCGCCGCAAGCAGATGGAAGAAGAAGGTAAGGTCCAGGTCGAGGAAGACGTGCTGAAGCCGGCGGAAGAGCATGACGCCCCCGCCGCCGCGCCGACCACGCTGGATGAATTGTTCGGCAAGCCTAAGGAAGACGGTGAAGCCTAGAGCTTCACCTGAGGCCTAAGGAAGACGGCGAGGCTTAAGCCAGCACCCACCAGACCAGCAGGGCGGCGAGGGCGAAGCGGTAGATCACGAACGGCAAGAACCCAATCCGGTCGACAACCCGCATCAACACCGCAATCGCCGCCCAGGCGACCGCAAACGACAGAACGGCCACTACAAGACCGTCCGTCAGCGTCGCGCCCGGGTCGGCGCCCCGGGCCAATTCGATCCCGGCGAGCAAGCCCAAAGCCGCGATCACCGGGATCGCCATCAGCATGGAAAAGCGCGCCGCCTCGCTGCGGGTGAATCCCAGCGCGCGGCCCGCCGTCATGGTGACGCCCGAGCGGCTGGCGCCCGGGATCATCGCGGTCGCTTGGGCGAGCCCGAACCACAGCGCATCGCGCCAGGTCATGGTCTCGACGGTTTTGACTTGCTGGCCGAAATGGTCCGCGGCCCACAGCGGGATCGCGAACACGGCGGTCGCCGCCGCGATCACCAGCGGATCGCGCAGCGCATCTGCGAAGCCGCTGATGTAAAGCCCCGCGCCAATGATCAGCACCGGCGGCGTCGCCAGCGCGATGAACAAGACCAGCTTGCCGCCTTCGGTGATCTTCCCCTGTAAGAGGGCGAACTTCCCGGAGACGGCGGCGACCACTTCACCGCGGAAATAGACTAAAACCGCCACCAGCGTGCCGGCATGGGCCATCACGTCGATCAGCGTGCCCTGATCGGCCTGCCCGGTGATTTCCGGCGCCAGGATCAGATGCGCGGACGAGGAAATCGGCAGAAACTCGGTTATGCCCTGCACCAGAGCCAGAATGATCAGATAGACGAGACCCATGACCGCATCGCTTTTCCGCCCGCACCGGCGCACAGTGGGGTGCGCTGATCGTTTCGCCAAGCTGTAAAGCACACGCCATGCCGCATGACGCCCTCGACGCCGGACCCGGCCGGGTCGCTCCCGCCAAGGCCAAACGTATTACGGGTAAAATCACCGCCCTGTCCGTTTCGGTGGCCGGCGTTTTGGTGGTCGCCAAGGTCATCGCCTGGTGGATGTCCGGCTCGGTGGCCATGCTGGCCTCCTTGGCCGATAGCGCGCTCGACCTCGCCGCCTCGCTCACCGCCTTCATCGCCGTGCGCTATGCGGCGAGCCCGGCGGATGAAGAACATCGCTTCGGTCACGGCAAAGCCGAAGCCCTCGCCAGCCTGATGCAGGCCATGCTGGTCGCCCTGTCCGCCGGCTTGCTGATGCGCGAAGCAGTCGGCCGTTTCTTAGAGCCCGCGCCGGTGACCGCCTCCACCCTCGCCATCGGCGTGATGGGCCTCTCGATCGTCCTGACGCTGGGCCTCGTTTGGGCCCAGACCGAAGCGCTCAAACGCACCGAATCCCTCGCCGTCACCGGCGACCGGGCGCATTACCTGTCCGATCTGGGCGCCAACGCTGCGGTGATCGCCGCTTTGATCTTGTCCAGCGGTTTGGGCGTCACCCGCGCCGACCCGCTGATCGGCGGCGCGATTGCGCTCTGGCTGTTCTGGACCGCCTTCGGGGTCGGCAAGGCGGCCTATGAAAATCTGATGGACCGCGAGCTTCCCGACGCGGACCGCGAGCGCATCCTCGCCCTGGCGGGCGACGACCCCCAGGTTCTCGGCGTCCACCAGCTGCGCACCCGCGCGTCGGGTCCCTTCATCCATATCCAGATGCATCTGGACCTCGACCCCAATCTCTCCCTGACCGAGGCCCACGCCATCGTGGTGGATGCAGAAGAACGGGTGATGGCGGAGTTTCCCGCCGCCGACGTGTTGATCCACCCCGATCCCAAGGGAAAGGCGGAGCCGCATGGCAATGTGTATTTTGGGGGAGATGAATAGTGACCTATCGAGACGGTCGCTGCTCCCCCTCCCCTCGTCACCCCCGCGAAGGCGGGGGCCCAGGGACGATCAAGCGCCGCGCTCTATGAAGCTAGGTTCCCGCCTTCGCGGGAATGACGATACTTAGAAAGCCGCTGACCCACCCCCTTAAGCACCGCCGCGAAGCAGACTAGGTTTGGGCCATGCGCATTCTTCACCACTGGCCCCTCGACCCCTGGTCCCGGCAGATCCGTCTGGCTTTGGCGGAAAAACAGCTCGCCTTCGAGCTGGAGATGGTGCGGTTTTGGGATGATCCCGATGCACTCACTTCGCTCACCCCCACCGGCCTGCCGCCGGTTCTGGTGGACGGCGACCAGGTGATCGCAGAAGCCCGCGCCATTCTGGAATACTTAGAAGAGACCACGCCGGACCCCGCGCTGCTGCCCGGAAGCCCCGCCGATCGCGCTGAAGCCCGGCGCATCGCCCAGTGGTTCGACCGCAAATTCGACGCCGAGGTGAACGCCTTCCTGCTGCACGAAAAGCTGGAAAAGCGGGTGCAGAGCCTGGGCGGACCCGACATGGACGCCATCCGCGCCGGCAAGGATTATCTGCGCTGGCATCTCGACTATTTGAGCGGGCTGTTGGAGGTCCGCGACGGCCTCGCCGGACCGCGTTGGACGCTGGCCGATCTGGTCGCCGCCGCCCATCTGTCCTGCATCGATTATCTCGGCGATGTGCCGTGGAGCGAATTTCCGCCCGCCCGCGACTGGTATCAGCGCATTAAATGCCGGCCGAGCTTCCGCGCCCTCCTTGCCGACCGCCTGCCCGGCATGAGCCCGGCGGACGGCTATCAGGATCTGGATTTCTAGGTCCATGACCCCGGTCGAGGCCGCCTCCACCTGCAAAGCCCTCGCCCTTTCCGCCGGCTTCACCGTCGCCCGCGTGACGCGGGCCGATGAGGCCTGGGACGCCTCTGACCGCTTGCGCGCCTTCGTGGGCGAAGGCCGGCACGGCACGATGGCGTGGATGGAGGAGACGTTGGAGCGGCGGGTCCATCCCACCGCCATGTGGCCGGACGCCAAATCCGCGGTCGTGGTGGGGCTCGATTACGGCCCGGAGGTTGATCCGCTGGCGATCTTGGAACGCCGCGACGAAGCCGCGATCAGCGTTTATGCGCAAAACAAAGACTATCACGACGTCATCAAGAAGCGCCTCAAGCGCTTCGCCGGGGAATTTCACCGCCAAACCGGGGCGGAGGTGAAAGTCTTTGTCGACACGGCCCCCTTGATGGAAAAACCGCTGGCGGAGAAATCCGGGCTGGGCTGGCAGGGCAAGCACACCAATCTGGTCAGCCGCGAGCATGGCAGCTGGCTCTTCCTCGGCGTCATGCTCACCGCCGCCGAGCTGCAGCCGGATGAAGCCGAGACCGATCATTGCGGCAGCTGCACAGCCTGCCTGGACATCTGCCCGACCCAGGCGTTTCCCGCGCCCTATCAGCTCGATGCGCGGCGCTGCATCTCTTACCTGACCATCGAACATAAGGGCCCGATCCCCACAGAGTTTCGCGAACCCATGGGCAATCGGATTTATGGCTGCGACGACTGTTTGGCGGTGTGTCCGTGGAATAAGTTCGCGCGGGTGTCCGAAGAAGCCGCCTTTCATCCGCGGCCGGAGTTAACCGGGCCGAAACTGGCCGAGCTCGCCGCGTTGGACGACGCAGGCTTTCGGGACTACTTCCGCGGCTCGCCGATCAAGCGGATCGGGCGGGATCGCTTTGTCCGCAATGTGTTGATCGCGCTGGGCAACGCCGGGGACGTCGCGCGGGCGCAGGCGGTGACGCCGCTCTTAGACGACGACAGCACGTTGGTGCGCGGCGCGGCTGTGTGGGCGCTCTCCCGGCTGGATCCGGCGCGGTTCAGCGCCGAGCGGGCGGCGCGGCGCGACGCTGAGCGCGACGCGGATGTCCTGACGGAGTGGGGGTGAACGCCTGACACAGTACGCCTTTCGTCACCCCCGCGAAGGCGGGGGCCCAGTGGTCCTCAAACGCCGCGCTCTATAAGTCTGGGTTCCCGCCTTCGCGGGAATGACGACGGGTTTGGCCTTTAAGCCACGCCGATGCGCGGCGGGCCGCCCTTGTCCGCTTCGCTAGGCCCGAAGGCGCGGTCCAGCTTGCGGGTTGAGTCTTGCGCGAGCTCGATGGCGGCGGTGAGGTGTTCGAGCACCTTCACATTATTGGCCATCACATGCAGCGCTTCGGGGCGATGATCGTCGGTGATCTTCGCCGCCCGCGTGATCACATCGGCGCGCAATTCCAGCAGGATGTCCTCCAGCTTGCGGCCGGCGGGATTGTCTTCAGAAACCAGAAAACGGGTCATCGCCGCCTCCTTTCTCATCTACGAAGGGAAAGCGTGGCACAGCACCACTTCCGATTCCGTAAACGCCGTGACGGGCTTGATGCGCGCGCCGCGCCGGTCCACATCCCTTTCAAACGCAAACACGGGAGAGACACCATGGCGGACAAAATCGGCGCAGCCGCGCTGTGTGCGGCGATTGCAGGTTGGGAGAAGGTCGAGGGCGAGCGCGACGCGGTGCGCAAAGTGTTCAAATTCGCCGACTTCAAAACCGCCTTCGGCTTCATGACCCAGGTGGCGCTGAAAGCTGAGCAGATGGATCACCATCCCGAATGGTTCAATGTCTACAACACCGTCGACATCACGCTCTCGACCCATGACGCCGATGGCGTGACGACGCTGGATAAAGAGCTGGCGGAGTTTATTGAGGGGATTGCGGGGTAAATTGAAACCCCGGCCAAGGCGCAGCCGCAGAGCCGGGGCCTTGATCCAAGAATGGCGCGAGGATCTGAAACAGGTCCCGGATCAGCGCTCCGCTTGTCCGGGATTTCACACTTTTTCCTTAAGCCTCCAAGCCCCTGCCCACCCCGGCGCCGTCAGGCGCCGCAAGGCGAACAGCCGCCCGCAGCGATAGCGAGCTTGCTCGCGGCAAGCGAGGAGCGACGACCCGGACGGGTCGGAGCATCAAAGAAAGAGTCGGCGCTACCTGATGCTCGTCGATCGATCCCCCGGATCGATCAACGCGTGCATCAGCCCCACGGCCCGCCGAAATCGCGGCGGTCATCGTCTCCGCCGTCGGCCGAGCCGCCCCACGGGCCTTGCTGGCCCCAGGGTCCGGCGGGGGAGCTGGCGGCGCTGCCCGCCATCTGGCGCAGGCGCGCGATGCGGTTGGCGGTCGCCGGGTGGGTAGAGAAGAGATTGTCCGCGCCCTGGCCGTTGAGCGGATTGATGATGAACATGTGCGCGGTCGCCGGATTGCGCTCGGCCGCCTCGTTGATCGTCCGGCGCGCGCCGCGCTCAATCTTCTCCAGAGCGCTGGCGAGCCATTGCGGATCGCCGCAAATCTCCGCCCCGATCCGGTCGGCCTCATACTCGCGCGAGCGGCTGATCGCCATCTGCACCAGGCCGGCCGCCATGGGCGCGAAAATCGCCAGCAAAATGCCGCCGATCAGCCCGCCGCCGTTTCGCGAGCCGAAGAAGAGCGCGAAATTGGCCAAGAAGCCGATCGCGCCGGCGAGCGTCGCGGTGACCGTCATGGTCAGCGTATCGCGGCTTTTCACATGGGCGAGCTCATGGGCCATCACGCCCATCACTTCCTGCCGGTTGAGCTGGGACAATAGGCCGGTGGTGGCTGCGACGGCGGCGTTATTCAGATCCCGGCCGGTGGCGAAGGCGTTGGGCTGAGGATTGTCGATCACATAGATGCGCGGCGCGGGCATATTCGCGGCATGGGCCATGTCCGCCGTGTCGCGGGCGAATTGATAAAGCGCCGGATCGCGTTCGTCCGGCGTCACCTCGCGCGCGCCATGCATGCGCAGCACCAGCTTGTCCGCATTCCAGAACGCGAAGGCGTTCATCGCGGCGGCGATGACGAAGGCGAGCGCCGCGCCGCCCAGGCCGCCGACCAAAAAGCCGATCGCCATGAACAGCCCGGTCATGATCGCCAGGAGCATGAAGGTGCGCAGTGTATTGCCGGTCATAAATCTTTCCGTTCGTCCTCTTGGCCGCCCGCCCCGGTCCGCCTAGTTAAATGGTCATCGAGCAACGGGACTGCAAGTGATGAGCGACGCCGACACCCCCGCCAACGCCGCCCCCGGCAAGCCGCTGAGCGAGGCGGCGAAACGCGCCCTCGCCGAAGCTGACGCGCGCCGCAAAGCGGCGGACGCCGAAGCCCAGCGCGCCAGGGAGCTGGGCGGCCCCAAAGGTCCCGAACCCACCCGCTATGGCGATTGGGAAAAGAAGGGCATCACCTACGATTTTTAAGCGCCGTGGAATTGCCTAAGCTGGCGACGCAACGGGCGGGATGGCGAGCATGGCGGCGGACAAAGACCCGAAATCGAACCCCATACAGGCGACGGCGATCGTGCTGGATGATCTGGTGCAAGACCTGTTCGGTCTGAGTGCGCGCGCGGCCAGCTCGATCGTGACTCTGTACCGCCGGCCGGAGGTCTATTACGCCGCAGCCCGGGACAAGGATTGGGACGGCCGCTTCACGCCCTCCATCCGGCTATGGCTGTCCATCTTCGCGCTTTTGACCTTCCTGCAATTTATTTGGCTGCGCGAAGACAGTCCGATGGTGATGGCGACAGCGACGCAACTGACCCAAGCCGATCTGGTGCTGCCGGACGGTATGACGGTCGCCGAGCTGAGCCAACAGGTCTACATCACCGGCTATGCCGCCTTTCCCATTCTGGCTTTGCTGCTGCTCAGCCTTGGGGGCCTCGTGTTTCCGTTTTGGGGCAAGGGCTATAGCGCGGCGGTGCGTGTGCGCTACACCTTTGCAACGATTATCCCCAGCGCAATCGCGACCTTGCTGGTGTTGATTATCGCCTCTCGCCTCACCTCAGATCAGATGGCGGTCTTTCCGCTGATCGGCTTTCTGATCTCCTTCTTCTACGACAGCTGGACAGCGGCGCGGGGGGCCTTCCCCGAGAGCCGTCTAGCCCTGCGCATCGTGCGCGCGCTTAGCTTGGCGATCTGGATTGGCCTTTTCACCTTCCTGGCATCCAGCCTGTCGGGCTTGGTGGCGCTGGTGATCGTTACGCTACAGACGGGCGTCCCGCTGATCTGATCACGCCGACACGATAGACCGCCTGATCACGTTAACCCTATAGCGTTGCAGGCGTATCACAGCGCGACACGCTTTACGGCGGATCGGCGGGCCACATCTTAACCGGGTGTTAACGGCGTGCTAATTTGGCACATATGGATATTGTGCTCGCTCTGGCCCTGACGCTCGCCGCCGCCGATCCGGCTTTGGCGGGCGCGCCCAATACGGCGCCGCCGCCCCCGCCGGGCACCGTGGTCATCCAAAGCCCTCGCAGCAGCGCCGCGACGCGGAGCCGGTCCGTCTCGCGCGAGTACAGCCAGCGCATCAGCGCCCATCCCTTCCCGCCGCCACCCACCATTCTTCAGGGCCGCGCGGCGATCGGCTCCCATGAGGTCCGGCATGAGGCGTCTGCGCCGCGCGCGGCGCGCCATAGCGCCGCTTACGCCACCGGGCGCGGGACCGGCCGGACGGTGACGCTGGAACCTGGCTTTTTCGCCAGTGGCCTCACCGGCGGCGTCGAAGCGCCGGTTCACAGCTATCGAGTCTATGGGCGCGGCGTGGTGGTCATCGGCGGCTCCTATGCGCCGCCATCGGCCGGCCAGGCCGCCGCCGCGCGTGGCTTGCCCAGGGGCTAACGCCCGCCTCAGCCTCCAATCCCGCATCAGCGGCTGATGCGCAGCGCTGTCTGCGCACATAAATGCCTTGCGCCGTCTTTTCGCGCACGGATAATTTTGGCGATTATATACTTGACTGAACACTGTCCACATGGTGTGATGAGGTCAAGGAGTTAACCGCTATGTGCAACCTCACCGATCCGATCTTTCACGATGAAGACGCAGCCCGCGCGCACCTCGAAGCGCTGCGCTGGGCCGATGGTGTCGTTTGCCCTTACTGCGGCGAAACTGAGAAGGTCAAAGCCCTTGGCGGTAAGTCCATGGGACCGGGCTGGCATCACTGCGGATCATGCCGCAAGAAGTTCACCGTGCGCGTCGGCACCGTGTACGAGCGCTCTAAAGTTCCCCTGCACAAGTGGCTTCTGGCCACTCAGTTGATGGCGTCCAGCAAGAAGGGCGTTTCAGCCCACCAGCTTCACCGCACGCTTGGCGTCACCTACAAGACCGCTTGGTTCATGGCCCATCGCATCCGCGAAGCGATGCGTGAAGACACACCAGAGGGCGGTATGGGCGGATCTGGACCCGTCGAAGCCGACGAAACCTACTTCGGCAAGGTGAAGAACCCGCGCACGATGCGCGCTGATGGCACGCCCTATCTTAAGGGCGGTGCTGGCGGCGCAAACAAGCGCGCCGTGATCGCCCTGGTGGAGCGTGGCGGTCGCGTGAAGACCTTTCACCCTGAGAAAGCCACGAAGAACGTGGTCGCCGCGATCCTGTTTCAGAACGTGCGCCGTGAAGCCACGCTCTACACCGATGAAAGCCGCCTCTACACCGAAGCGGGCAAGCAGTACGGCAAGCACGAAACCGTGAAGCACTCAGCCGAGGAATACGTGCGCGGTGATGTCTACACCAACACGGTCGAAGGTTATTTCTCGATCTTCAAGCGCGGCATGAAGGGCATCTACCAGCACTGCGGCGAGAAGCACCTGCACCGCTATCTTGCCGAATATGACTTCCGCTATAACACCCGCACGAAGCTGGGCTTCACGGATGAAGAACGTCGTGACGCAATCCTCGCCAACGCGGAAGGCAAGCGCCTGACCTATCGGCGGACTGCTCAATTCCACGGCGCCGCCCATTAAGGGCGTGCGCTTCGTGAAGTGGCCTAAGAAATCTTAGGCCGCTTCCTTCTTGCCCGGCACGGCTGCGCAAAGCTTCAGCGCCGCTTCGCGAAGGCTCTCTTCGTTGAGCTGGCGCTTAAAATGCTTTGCATAAATCTCTCGGATAAAGCGCTCGCTGTCTGCGACGTTCTTTTCATTCTTCGACATCATCTTCCTCCACTTCTGCGGCCGTAAGCTGATCCCATGTGCGATCAATCAACAGGTCAGCAAAGTATGTGTTCCAGTATTTTGGGCGTAGCTTTTCCACGTCCCGGAACGCTTGGAAATCTTCGTGAACTTCCAAGATCGGCACAAGAGCCTTCGCCACGTCGTCTCGTCTGATTGCGGCCCCATCAGGGAATCGCCGCTGCACAAACTCAAGCGTATCCCGAACGACTTCAAGCCAAGTCGCCTCGTCGCGCTGATAGAACGCGACGAGGCCCACGGCATCAAGTCGTTGCTCCGCTTCCAAAGTTAACGCCATTACTTAATCTCCAGCACCGTCAGAAGGGTGGAGAGCGTTGCGGCAACAAATCCAAGGCCGAGCAGAATGACAGAAAAATCCGCTGCGCATTCATTCGAAAGCCACGCAGCGGAAACCGCCACCGCCGCCGCAACGATTGCGAACAGAAAGCCAACGAACCCAACCCACGCCCGTACAAGAAACCGGGCCTTGACGGTTCGCTGAGCCGCCTTTTCGTAGCCCTGAAAGGCGTTTACAAGCATGCCGATGTAGACAAGAACGAGCCCCGCTAAAGCTGTTCCCGCACCCGTTACTGTCGAGGCTACATCTAAGCCCACGCCAACCTCCCCCGAAGAAAACCCACGTTAGGCTGCTTCGCCACAGAGGTTCAAGGTTTTCCCTTCTTGCTTGACTCCTTTGATTTCGTGGGAGTGTCCTTATGCGGCGTCGGCGGCGTGTTCAGCATCCGCTTTAGCGCCCTGTCGCGGCGCTCAGCGTCATTCTGCGACACTTTTTTATCGCTTTTTTCCACAGAAAAGCGCCTTTCCGGATTGATTTTTTCGGCGAACCGGGATGACCGCCCGACGAATCCACCGACAATACCTTTGCGCACAACGGCGATTTGCAGACGGGCCAGGCTCAACCAACCCGTCTGCGAGGCTCTGCTGAGAGCCGGTGCGCTGGCGTGCCCCCTATGGGTGCCGGGTGGATCGAGTCGCCGCGATCCACTTGTACGGCGAACGTGGGGGCGGCTTGGTGCAGGTCCGGGGCTTCCGATCCATGGGCCTGAGAGTTCGATCCTCTCCGCCTCCACCGTTCGCACGTTCGATATTCGAACATTTTGCCGCGCTGGCATAAAGCTTTTTTCAGTCTCTCTCGTAAGTCTGCTGCAAAGTGAGTCACAAAGGACACATCACCTCGGCGCTGTTCAGTTATGTATACAATCGCC
>CAZAGE010000008.1:0-78194 GCA_964484345.1 uncultured Oceanicaulis sp.
AGCACCAGCGTGGTGGTTTCGCGCAGGTTGGAGTGGATCGCCGCATCGATGGGCAGAACCGCATTCTTGTCCTCGATGAAATCGCCGAGATGGCTGTCTTCTTCATCGCCGATCGGGGTCTCCAGGGAGATCGGCTCCTTGGCGATTTTCATCACCTTGCGGACCTTCTCCAACGGCATGGAGAGTTTTTCGGCCAACTCTTCCGGGGTCGGCTCGCGGCCGATCTCGTGGAGCATTTGCCGGCTGGTGCGCACGATCTTGTTGATCGTCTCGATCATGTGCACCGGGATGCGGATGGTGCGCGCCTGGTCCGCGATCGAGCGAGTGATCGCCTGACGGATCCACCAGGTGGCGTAGGTCGAGAATTTATAGCCGCGGCGATATTCGAACTTATCGACCGCCTTCATCAGGCCGATATTGCCTTCCTGGATGAGGTCGAGGAATTGCAGGCCGCGATTGGTGTATTTCTTCGCGATCGAGATCACCAGGCGCAGATTGGCCTCCACCATCTCCTTCTTGGCGACGGCGGCTTCGCGCTTGCCTTTCTGGACGGTGGCGACGATGCGGCGGTAATCATCCACCGGCACGCCGGATTCTTGCGCCAAAGCGGCGATCTGATCGCGGATCTCAGCGGCTTCGGTGGCTTCACGCTCAACGAAGCGGGTCCAGGCTTTAGAC
Organism: uncultured Oceanicaulis sp.; assembly: GCA_964484345.1. Taxonomy (GTDB): domain Bacteria; phylum Pseudomonadota; class Alphaproteobacteria; order Caulobacterales; family Maricaulaceae; genus Oceanicaulis. Next base: position 679 of record CAZAGE010000008.1, read on the forward strand.
TTGCCGGCCATATTGGCCATCCAGTCCGGGTCCAGCTCATGGCCCTGGTATTCCTTCAGGAAGTCCATGCGCGGCACGCCATGGGCTTCGGCCATGCGCAACAGCTTGCCTTCCAGACCCACCAGGCGGCGATTGATGGCTTCCAGCTGCTCAACCAGCGCCTCGATCCGGGCGTTGTTAAGATGCAGGGAATTGAGGTTCGCCACGATGCGCTCGAAGCCGGCGTCATAGTTCTCCTGGTCCTTCTTGGAGAAGTCCTTGCCCTCCAGACGCAAGGTGACGAGCTTGTCCTGAAGGCGGCGGAACAAATCAAAGTCCGCCGCGATCGCGTCCAGCGTCTCCATGACGCCGTCGCGCAATTCCGCTTCCATCGCCGCCAGCGACAGGGCCGCGCCCTCATCATCATCGTCATCGTCGGACTGGCTGGTCTCGCCGTCAGCGCCCTCGGAGCTTTCGCCCTCTTCAGACTTGGCTTCGCTCTTTTCAGAGCTGTCTTCCGCGCTTTCGGCGGTCTCCGCCTCGCCCTCTTCGCCCTCACCGTCTTCGGTGTCGGTGGCGGTGGCGTCTTCACGCGTGCCGCCATAGGTGGCGTCCAGATCGATGATGTCGCGCAGCAAGACCTGGCCTTCGGTCAGCTCGTCGCGCCAGACCATGATGGCTTCAAAGGTCAGCGGGCTTTCGCACAGGCCGCGGATCATGGCGTTGCGGCCGGCTTCAATGCGCTTGGCGATCGCGATTTCGCCTTCGCGGGACAACAGCTCCACCGAGCCCATTTCGCGCAGATACATGCGCACCGGGTCATCGGTGCGGTCCTGCGCCGAGGTGGTGTTTTGCCCCTTGACCGCAGCGGTTCCCGCCTTTTGAGCGACGGCTTTGGTCTTGCCGTCGTCTTCGCTGGCTTCCGCTTCGCCGTCGCCATCGCCGTCATCGGTGTCGGCGTCTTCCTCAGAATCCACCACCGTGATGCCCATCTCGGAGAGCTGTGCGAGGATGTCCTCGATCTGCTCCGAGCTGAACTCCTCAGACGGCAGGACCTTGTTCAATTCGTCATGGGTGACATAGCCGCGCTTCTTCGCGGTCTTGATCATCGCCTTGACGGTCTGATCGGTCAGGTCCAGCAGCGGGCCGTCCTGGTTTTCAGCAGGGGCTTCGGTGGTTTCTGCGGCGGCTTTGCTCATACGGTGCTCTTTTGCTCCGGCGGTCGGGGTGTGACGGCGCGGTCTTGTCTCGTGCGTCAGCGTTTGCGGTCTCGCCGCACGGCGGCGAGGAAAGTCTGAAAGGCTTGCGGATCGCCCTGTTCAAATACGTCGGCCTGGCGTGCGCGCTCCTCGGCGATGCGGGCATCATGTGCAACCCGTTCCATATAGGAAGCCGAAAGCCGACGCCAAGCCTCAAGTCGGCTTTGCGCATCGGCGTCCTCACCCCCTAAACTCGCGCGCATCGGCGCCCGGTCCGGGCTTAGACGCGCTAACTCGGGACCAAAGCCGCGCTGGCCGAGTGCATCACGCAATCCGCCATCGGGCCAAACTTCCCCAGACAAACAGGCGTCTAGAATCGCGTCACGCAGGCTGTCAAGCGGTCCGAAGCCCATTTCCGCCAGCGTTTCAGTCTCCGCCTCGCCGATTTCAGGAAATTCGATGCAGGCGATGAGCAGCTGGCGCGCCATGGGATGGGCCCGATCGCCTTTCCTGGCTTGCTTTAGCGCACCGCTGGGCCCTGGCGGCGGACCGAAGCGCGACGCGCCGGGCCGCCAATTTCCGCCGGCGCGGCGCGGCGCAGATTTTGTCGTCTGGAACAGCGCATCGATCCGCCGGTCGAACTCGGCGCGGTATTCCGCCTTTACGTCGCCATCGTCGATCTTGGCGACCAGTTGGCGCACGCGCTTTCTAAATCCAGCCCGGCGATCGGGATCATCCAGCTGCTCCAGCGCCTTTTCGCGTTCCCACAAAACATCGATCAGCGGCCGGGCCTCATCAATGGCGGCTTTCAGCGCGTCAGGGCCCTGATCACGCAGCATGTCATCGGGGTCCTGGCCTTCCGGCAGGAAGACAAAGCGCAGCGTCTTGCCCGGCTCCAAGAGCGGCAGCGCGCGTTCCGCCGCAAGCGCCGCAGCGCGGGTGCCAGCGCTGTCGCCGTCCAGGCAAATCACCGGTTCCGAGCCGACCCGCCACAAGAGCTTGATCTGGTCTTCCGTCAGCGCCGTTCCCAAGGGCGCCACCGCCTGCTCCATCCCCGCGCGGGCGAACGCGATGACGTCCATATAGCCTTCCGCGACGATCAGGCCTTTGGCTTTGACCTTGGGGTCATGGGCGAACCGCCGAGCCTGGGGGTAGCGGTAAAGCTGGCTGCCCTTGTGAAAAAGGCTGGTTTCCGGGCTGTTGAGATATTTCGCGCGCGCCTCTTTAGACATCGCCCGGCCGCCAAAGGCGACCAGACGCCCGCGGGCATCCTCGATCGGGAACATCACCCGGCCGCGGAAGCGGTCATAGGGCTGGCCGCCCTCATCCGGGATGATGATCAGGCCCGCCTCGTTGAGATCGTCGATGGACGCGCCCTTTTGGGTCAAGGCCTGCACCAGGCCGCGGCGGCGATCCGGCGCGAAGCCCAGGCCGAAAGCCTCGATATCGCGCGCGGTCAGCCCACGGCGCTCCAGATACATTCGCGCCTCTTCGCCGCCGGTCGATTGCAGCTGGCGCACGAAATAATCCTGCGCCGCCTCAATCCATTCCAGCGCGGAGCGCCGTCGGGCCTCGGCCTGGGGATCGGGTGGCGCGTCCTTGGGCACATCCATGCCGGCTTCCGCCGCCAGCGCCTCGACCGCTTCAATGAAGCTGAGACCTTGGGTCTTTTGCAGCCAGGTTATGACGTCGCCATGCTCCTGGCTGGCGAAGCAATGGTAGAAGCCCTTCTCATCATTGACAAAAAAGCTGGGCGTGCGCTCTTTTTTAAACGGCGACAAGCCGACGAATTCGCGTCCCTGACGCTTCAGCGGCACCGTCCGCCCGATCAGGTCGGACGGGCGGATGCGCGTCTTTAATTCATCGACAAAGCCGTCAGGCAGGGCCATGGGCGCTAATTCTTCCTAGCCAAGCCAAGAAGCATAGCCGGGCGACGGGTTCGCCGTCACGCCTTAGGCGCGCTCCTGGAGCAGGGTTTTGACTTCCTTGCCGGCCTTGGCGAAGTCCATGCGGCCAGTGTAGCGCTCCTTCAGGATCGCCATGCACTTGCCCATATCCTTCAGCCCAGTGGCCTCAACCTCGTCGACCGCCTCCTGGGCGGCCTGAGCGATCGAGTCTGCACACATCGGCTCCGGTAAATAGGCGCGCACGATCTCAGCTTCTGCGACCTCTTGCTCCGCCAGGTCCAGACGGCCGGCGTCCTCATAGGTCTTGGCGCTTTCCTCGCGCTGCTTCACCAGCTTTTGCAGCAGCGCCATGATCTCCGCTTCCTCGCAGCCATCGCAGCGATCTTCCGCCCGCGCTGCAATGTCGCGGTCTTTGATCGCCGCCTGGATCAGGCGGAGGGTGGCGAGACGGACCTGATCTTTGGCGCGCATGGCGCTCTTCAGGTCCTGAGTAATGGTGTCGCGCAGCGACATGGCACTTCCAATTCGTTGGGCTCAGCATCTGCTAAGCACTTGTTTTTTCACGCGCAAAAGCTAGGAGCAGTTTGCTTGACCGGGCAAGCGGCCTCGCCTAGTTTCCGGCCGTTTGGCCGCCAGTGGGCGACCCCACGTAAAACCAGAGGCGAGCAGGTATGCCGGAAGTCGCTCTAAATCAAGACCCCGCCCGTTCACGATCCGATGAGATCGCGACCCCGCCGGCCTGGGCCACGGCGGCTTTGGCGCTGGCGGACGGCACGATTTTTTACGGCAAGGGGGCCGGCGCTACTGGCACCGCGATCGGCGAGCTCTGCTTCAACACCGCCATGACCGGCCACCAGGAGATCCTGGCGGATCCCTCTTACGCCGGGCAGATCGTCTGTTTCACCTTCCCTCATGTCGGCAATACCGGCGCGAACGCCGAGGACGAAGAAGCCGCCAGCGAACAGGCCAAGCAGGCCGCCGTCGGCATGGTGTCGCGCGCCGAAATCACCCCGCCGGCAAATTGGCGCGCCGAGCAGAGCTTCACCGAATGGCTCGCCGCCCGCGGCATTGTCGCGATTACAGGCGTCGACACCCGCGCCATCACCCGCCGCATCCGTGAGCAAGGCATGCCGCTGGCCGCCGTGCAGCACGCACGCGCCGGGGACTTGGACCTGGACGCGTTGAAAGCCGCCGCCGCCGCGGCGCCGTCGATGGAAGGCGCAGAGCTCGCTGGTCAGGTCACCCGCGACGCTGTCGAGCCGTGGGCGCAAGCAGGCTGGGATTGGCCTGAAGGCTTTGAAGCAGGGCCTGAGGACGGCCCGCTCGTCGCCGTGCTCGATTATGGCGTGAAGGCGAACATTCTGCGCCGCCTGGTCTCGGCTGGCGCCCGGGTCACCGTGCTGCCGGCGAAATCCAGCGCGCAGGACGTCCTCGCCCTGTCACCGGCCGGCGTTGTCGTGTCGAACGGCCCGGGCGATCCCTCCGCCACCGGTGAGTATGCGCTCGACACGCTGCGCGGCGTGATCGATGCCGGCGTGCCGATCCTGGGCATTTGCCTGGGCCATCAGATGCTGGCGCTGGCGGTCGGCGCGAAGACGATCAAGATGGATCAGGGTCACCATGGCGCGAACCACCCGGTGAAAAATCACGAAACCGGCCAGGTGGAGATCGTCTCCATGAATCACGGCTTCGCCGTGGACCGCGACAGCCTGCCTGAAGGCGCTGTGGAGACCCATGTCTCCTTGTTCGACGGCACCAATTGCGGCTTCAAGCTCACCGACAAGCCGGTCTTCGCCGTCCAGCACCACCCTGAAGCCAGCCCCGGTCCGCAGGACAGCTTTAACGTCTTTGACAATTTTGTCGGCGGATTGAAGCCGCGCTGATCGCGCAATGTGACTTGTGCATCCCGCTTCGCGCGCTAGCCTTTTTGTTAAGGGGACCAAGTTTGACTTGGGGCTCGTGATGAAACGCCTCGCGAGCGATTAAGGGAGTGCGCCTGCCATGGCCGGGAAATCCAGACAGTTTCGCAAAGCCCTGATGGCCGCCGTCTTTGTCGGCGCAGCCTCAGTGCTTGTGGCCGGCTGTGGCGGCGGCGGAGGCAGCTCTGCCGGCGGCGTCGTAAGCCCGCCGCCAGCGCCCCCTCCTCCTCCTCCTCCTCCCCCGCCTCCACCTCCACCTCCACCGCCGCCTCCCCCTCCGCCGCCGAGCGCGTTCGAGACCCCGGAGTATTTCGGCGACAACACGGTCAATCCGCGCACAGGCCTCCCGCTCATCAAAGCCTCAGCGGCCTATTCCGCCGGTGCAACGGGTGAAGGGATCCGGGTCGCCGTGGTCGATACCGGCATCAACGCAGACCACCCTGAATTCCCAGGCCGGATCGCGGCGCAGCTGGATGTCGCTGACGCAGAGCGCGGCGGCGGCGATACGGATGGTCATGGCACCGGGGTCGCGGGCGTTATCGCCGCCAATAAAGACGATCAATGGATGCATGGCGTCGCCTTTGAAGCCCAAATCATTTCAATCCGCGCCGACAGCCCGGATAGCTGTGAAAGCGATGGCGGGGACGGGTGCAGCTTCTCCGACCTCAACACCGCGCGCGCCATCGACGCCGCCATCAACAACAACGCGCAGATCATCAATCTTTCGCTCGGGCGCGATCCCGGCGTGGGCGACGGCGGCAGCTTGACTTTCGCCGCCATGGAGCGCGCCGCGAACCTGGGCATCCTCATGGTGGTCGCCGCCGGCAATCAGGACGAGGAAGAGGATGAGCCCGATCCCAGCCCGGGCTTCCCAGGCACATTCGCCTCCGACCCCGGAGCCCGCGGCCTGGTCGTGACCGTCGGTTCGGTCGACCTGGATGGGACGATTTCCGGCTTTTCCAATCGCGCCGCCGGCTTTGAAGACTTCTACCTGGTCGCCCCGGGAGCGGGAATTCTGGCGCCGTTCGCGGATGATGATCAGGGTAACGCCCAATATGCGCTCTTCAGCGGGACCAGTTTCGCCGCACCCCAGGTCGCCGGCGCCCTCGCGCTGCTGCTGGACGGGTTTCCGACGCTGACCGGTGCGGAGGCGCTGGAGATTTTGTTCGATACGGCTGTTGATCTTGGTGATCCGGGACGGGACGCGACCTATGGCGCGGGCCTGATCGATCTTGAAGCCGCCTTCCAGCCGGTGGGCACGTCAAGCGTCCAAGTCGCCGGCGCCCAAAGCGCGACCGTGCTGCCCCTATTGTTCGCCCCGCCATCGGGGGCTGCAGGCGACTGGATCTGGGAGTCCGGCCTGTTTGAAGACGCTTTGTTGCGCGACAAATATGATCGCGGCTTCACCTTTGATCCGGCCCGTCCCGACGCAGCGGAAGTCTCCTCTGGCCTGATGGCCATGGAGGCGGCGGTCGAACGCAGCCTCGCCCGTCAGGTGCGCACGGTTGCGGGGCCGGCGGAGATTAATCTGCGCGTCACCCCGGACCGCCCCCACGCGCTGACCAATTTGCCGGAGGAGGTGTATCGCAACGATCCCGATATGAGCTTCGCCTTCCGATCCGGCGGGATGACGATCGAGGCCGGCCGCGGCTTCGCCGCGCCCTCACCCCTTCCAGGCGCTGGCGTTTCGGTCTTGTCGGAAACTCTGTTCAGCGGCGCCGTGGCCGGCCTGTCCGCCCAGCGCGAGTGGGGCGCGCTGCGTTATGAGCATGGACGGCTCGCGTTCCAGATGCGCGCCTCTGGCTCGGGCGAAGACGCCTTCCAGGCGATGGCGGCCAGCTGGACCCAATGGGGCCAGACTGTTGGCGTGGAAATGGGCGCGGGCCGCGAAGAAGATCGCGCGCTGGGCGGGCTGATGGCGGCGCGTTTCGGCGAGGATGACGCCTCGCAAAGCCGCTTCATGGCCGCCCTCTGGTCGGGTGCGCTACCTTTGGGCTGGCGGGGCGCAGCGCGATTTGAACAGGCGCAGGTCGAGCTTGATCTGCCGGGCTATTTGCGTCTGGAAGACGATGTGCAGGCGAGCGCCTGGAGTGTGGGCATGGATCGCGCCGCCCCCGGCGGCCGCTTCGGTCTGACGCTGTCTCAGCCGTTGCGCATTGAAGCCGGGGCGATCTCCGCCGCCGTGCCGGTGGCGGTGGATGAGCGCAATAACGCCATCTTCGAGCGCCGTTTCGCATCGCTCGCCCCCTCCGGCCGGGAGCTCTCGCTGGAGGCCGCCTGGCATGTCAGCGTGAACGACCGCACTAGCGCCAGCTTCGCCGCCCGCTTCACCGACGCCCCGGGCCATATCCGAAAGGCGCAGGATGAAGGCTTGGTGTGGGCAGGGCTTAGCACCACATGGTAGCCTCCCCCCATGACTGAAACCGGCCCCGCCCTGACGCTGGAAGAGCGCGTCAAACGCACGCTCGTGCCGCCACGCCTTGAGCTGAAGCGCATCGTCGCGCGCGAAAAGCGTAAAGGCGAGCCCGGACTCCGGCTCTTGCCCTTCCTGGTCGATCCTGATCGTCTCGCCATGGATATCGGCGCCAATCGCGGCATCTGGGCGGACGAGATGTCCCGGCTGACCGAGGCTGTCTGGGCCTTTGAGCCCAACCCGAAGCTTTACGCCTTCCTGGAGCGTGCGGCGGCCGCGGCGGTGACCTGCCGCCAGATCGCGCTGTCGGACACGGCCGGTGAAGCCGAACTGCTGATCCCGGGCGAGAAGGGCCGCTACTCCAACCAGGGCGCGTCATTGAACCCGGATAAGGTAGGCGACGCCCCGCATATGCGGGTGACTGTGGAAGCGGCCCCCCTGGACGCGCTCGATCCGCCGCCGACCGGCTTTCTAAAAATCGACGTGGAAGGTCATGAGCGCGCCGTTCTCGACGGCGCCCGCGGGCTGATCACCCGGGACCGGCCGGTCATGATCATCGAGATCGAAGAGCGTCACACGGGCCGCGATCTCAATGAAGAACTCGATTATGTCGAAGCGCTGGGCTACCGCACGCTCGCTCTGGCGGACGGCAAGTTGATGGCGCGCGCGCGCCTGGATATCGATCGCGATCACCGCGGCAAGGTCGGCAAGCCGGGTTATGCCAATAACTTCGTCTTCTTTCCGGAGTAAGGCGATGACCGACGCCCCCCGCGCATCATTCAAGACCACCCGGCGCACAGTGCTCGGCCTTGGCGCCGCCGCGGGCCTTGCCGCCTGCACCCCGCGTTCTGGTCCTCCCGCCGGCGTCTTGCGGGTGGCGATTGATGCTGAGCCGGACAGCCTGGACCCGTTAAAAGGGCAGTTCGCGTCCTCCGCCCTGCTCTACAAGCAGCTTCACGCGCCGCTGACTGAGTTTTCACCCTCCGGCGGGTTGGCGCCGGGGCTCGCGGTGACCTGGCGCAGCGAAGATGCCCGCACCTGGCGCTTCACCCTGCGCGAGGACGCTGTGTGGTCTGATGGCGCGCCGCTGACCGCAGACGATGTCGTTTGGACGGCTCAGCGCGTGCTGGATCCCACGACCGGCATCGCCGAGCAGGGCGATTTCTTCGCCGTCATCAATGCGCGCGCCGCCCTGCGCGGCGAGGTGGCTCCGGAAGAAATCGGCGTGACCGCGCTGGACCCGCGCACCGTCGAGTTCCGCCTCGATCGGCCCGTCGCGCTGTTTCCGGTCCTAATGCGGGAATATTATCCCCTGCCCCGCCACGTGGTCGAAGCCGATCCGGATGGCTGGACCCACCCCGACAACTGGGTCTCGGCGGGTCCCTATGTGCTGGAGAGCCGCAGCGGCATGTCCTACGGCCTTCGGCGTAACCCGCGCTTCGCCGCCGCCGCCAGCGTCTCGATCGAACAGATTACAGTGGACGCGCTTGAGGATTCTGCGGCCCGCGCGCGGCGCTTCAGAGCCGGTGATTACGACCTGGCGAACCGGCCGCCGTCCGATCAAATCGGCTTCATGCGCGACCGCTTGGGCGATCAGCTGGCCGCCTTCCCTGCGCCGGTCCTGACCTATCTCAAAGTCAATTGCGCCAAGCCTTACCTGAGCGATCCGCGCGTGCGCTGGGCGTTGTCGTTGGCGATGGACCGGTCCCGGGTCAACACCCAATTCTTCAACGGGGAGGCCCTACCGACCGATCGGGTCATTCCTGACGCGGACGCCCCCCTTCCCGAGCGCGATCTGGCGGCGGCGCGCCGCTTTCTCGCCCATGCCGGCTTCGGACCGGACAATCCGCTGAGGATCAGCCTGCGGGCGACCGCCGGAGATCGAGACCGGATCGCGGTCGCGCTAATGGATGACTGGGCCCAGGCCGGGATCGAAACCCAGCTTCTGGTCAGCTATCCGCTGGACCTCTACCAGGCCGTTGACGGCGGCGATTTCGACCTGGCGCTGGCGCGATTTGACCGGGGCCTGAAGCTCGATCCGGAGTTTATGATCCAGCCCTTCACCCAGGACGGCTTTGCGGACAACACTCGCTGGGCCGGGCCGCGGCGCACCGCGTTCAACGCCCGGATCGACGCCGCCAGCGCCATGCTCGACGCCGCAGAGCGGCTCGCTGCGCTGCGCGAGGCGGAAGCGATTTTCCTGGAGGAGATGAGCTCCATCCCGCTGGTCCGCGAGCGCGCCTATTGGATGGTCGGCAGCCGGGTGCGCTACAATACCGACATCCCGCCCCAGCTCTGGCGGGATTTGGAGCTGGCATGAATCATCGCGCCACCTGGCTGGACCGCTGGCGCGCAGACCTTGATGGAGCAGGCCTCTCCCAAGACAACCGGCTGGGCGCCAAGCTGATCGCGCGCCATGACCAGTGCTGGCGGCGCTATCACGGCCTGTCCCACCTGCGCTTCATGTTCGACGAAATCGACGCGCTGCACGAAGACATCACTGCCCGAAACCGACTCGTCTTCGCCACCTGGTTCCACGACGCGATCTACATCACCTGGCGCAAGGACAATGAGGCCCGCAGCGCCGACTGGGCGAAAGCCGCCCTGGCGAGGCTCGGCGCAAGCGATGAACTGGTTTCGAATGTCAGCCGCCTGGTCCGCCTCACCGCCGACCATGCCCAAGGCGGAATAGATCACGACGATGATCTCTTCCTCGACATGGACTGCGCCATCCTAGGCGCGCCGCCGGAGACCTATGCAGCATACGCCAAAGGTGTACGCGCGGAGTATTGGTGGGTGCCCGGCGTAGCTTATCGGAAAGGCCGCAAGGCGTTCCTGGAGCGCCAGCTGACGCGTCAGCCGCTGTTCCTGACGGAGACTTATGAAGCGCGCTATGGGGCGCAGGCGCGAACGAATATGCGCGAGGAGGCGGCTCGCTTGTAATGACCCCCTCGCCAAACCGCTCATGCCGCGCTACACCGCCCCCTCAGCACGATAGATGACTCGCCCGCCCCTGAAGCGCCCCTCGCTTCGGGCCTTGCGCGTGCGCGAGCAAAGCATGAGAAGGCCGGCCCATGCCCAAGCGCACTGACATCCAGTCCATCCTGATCATCGGCGCAGGCCCCATCGTGATCGGGCAAGCGTGCGAGTTTGACTATTCGGGCACGCAGGCGGTTAAGGCGCTGAAAGAAGAGGGTTATAGGGTCATACTGGTGAACTCCAACCCGGCCACGATCATGACCGATCCGGGCCTGGCGGACGCCACCTATATCGAGCCGATCACGGCCGACATGGTCGCCAAGGTGATCGAGAAGGAGCGCCCGGACGCGCTTTTACCCACCATGGGCGGGCAGACCGCGCTGAATTGCGCGCTCGATCTCGACCGCCTCGGGGTGCTCGAAAAATACGGCGTGGAGATGATCGGCGCGAAGGCCGACGTCATCGACAAGGCGGAAAACCGCGAGCGTTTCCGTAACGCCATGGACGAGATCGGCCTGGAAAGCCCGCGCTCGATCACCGTGAACACCATGGAAGAGGCCGAGGACGCACTCGCCGAGCTGGGCTTGCCAGTGGTCATCCGCCCCAGCTTCACCATGGGCGGCACAGGCGGCGGCATCGCTTACAATGTCGCCGAATTCCGCGACATCGTCTCGGCCGGGCTCTACGCCTCGCGCACAACGGAAGTGCTGATTGAAGAAAGCGTTCTGGGCTGGAAAGAATACGAGATGGAGGTCGTTCGCGATAAGAACGACAACTGCATCATCATCTGCTCGATCGAGAATATCGACCCGATGGGCGTGCACACGGGCGACTCGATCACTGTGGCGCCGGCGCTGACCCTGACCGACAAAGAATACCAGCGCATGCGCACAGCCTCTCTCAACGTCTTGCGCGAGATCGGCGTGGAGACCGGCGGCTCGAACGTGCAGTTCGCCGTCGACCCCAAGACCGGCCGCATGGTCGTCATCGAGATGAACCCGCGGGTCTCGCGCTCCTCCGCGCTGGCGTCGAAAGCCACCGGTTTTCCGATCGCCAAAGTCGCCGCGAAGCTGGCCGTCGGCTACACCCTGGATGAAATCGACAACGAGATCACCGGCGGCGCGACGCCTGCGAGCTTTGAGCCGACGATCGATTATGTCGTCACCAAAATTCCGCGTTTCGCCTTTGAAAAATATCCCGGCGCTGAAGCCTATCTGACCACGTCCATGAAGTCGGTCGGTGAAGCCATGGCCATGGGCCGCAGCTTTGCGGAATCCGTGCAGAAAGCCTTGCGCAGCCTGGAGACGGGCCTGACCGGCTTTGACGAGATCGATGTCGAGGGCCTGGATACAGCGGAAAGCAGCCAGACCCGCCGCGAAGCGGTTTCCGCCGCCTTGTCGCAGCCCACGCCGGATCGCCTCCGCGTCATCGCCCAAGCCTTCCGCGAAGGCCTGACGGTGGATGAGATCCACGCCATTTGTTCATACGAGCCCTGGTTCCTGCGCCAGATCGAAGAGATCGTTGAAACCGAAGAACAAGTCCGCCTGATGGGCCTGCCGGATGAGGCGGACAAGCTGCGCGAACTCAAAGCCATGGGCTTTTCCGATGCCCGCCTGGCCGCCCTCACCGGCAATGACGAGGCGGGCGTGAAAGCGCTGCGCAAACGTCTTGGCGTGCGGCCTGTGTTTAAACGGGTGGATACCTGCGCGGCCGAGTTCGCCAGCGCGACGCCTTACATGTATTCCAGCTACGAGCCGGGCGGGGAATGTGAGAGCGAGCCCACCACCGCCAAGAAAGCCATTATTCTGGGCGGCGGCCCGAACCGGATCGGCCAGGGCATCGAGTTTGATTATTGCTGCTGCCACGCCGCCTTTGCGTTTGAAGAGATGGGCATTGAGTCCATCATGGTGAACTGCAACCCCGAAACCGTCTCCACCGATTACGACACCGCCGACCGGCTGTATTTCGAACCGCTGACGGCGGAAGACGTGCTGGAGCTGATCGAGACCGAGCAGGCCAAGGGCGAGCTTCTGGGCGTGGTGGTTCAATATGGCGGGCAAACCCCGCTGAAGCTGTCCGCCGACCTGGAAGCGGCCGGCGTGCCGATCCTGGGCACCTCGCCGGACGCCATTGATCTCGCCGAAGACCGCGAGCGCTTTAAAGCGCTGCTGGATGAGCTCGGCCTTAAACAGCCGCCCAACGCCATCGCCCGGTCTGAAGCGGAAGCCGCCGTGGCGGCGAAGCAGCTGGGTTTCCCGCTGGTGCTGCGCCCCAGCTTCGTATTGGGCGGGCGCGGCATGGAGATTGTCCGCGATCCGGAAGGCTTTGACCGTTACATCCGCGAGGCGGTGCACGTGTCCGGCTCAGCCCCGCTCCTGCTGGACCGCTATCTCTCCGACGCGTCGGAGATCGACGTCGACGCGGTCTGCGATGGCGAGGATGTTTGGGTGGCCGGCGTCATGGAGCATATCGAGGAAGCCGGCGTGCACTCCGGCGACAGCGCCTGCTCCCTACCGCCGCACTCCCTTCCGAAGGATATTGTCGACGAGCTGCGCCGCGAAACCGTCGCGCTGGCGAAAGCCATCGGAGTGAAGGGCCTGATGAATGTCCAGTTCGCGGTCAAGGATGGTGAGGTCTTCCTCATCGAGGTGAACCCGCGCGCCAGCCGCACCGTGCCGTTCGTGGCGAAAACCATCGGCGCTCCGGTCGCAAAGATCGCCGCGAAAGTGATGGCCGGCGCCAAGCTCAAAGACCTCGACACGCCCAGCGGCGAGCCGGAGCATATGGCCGTGAAAGAAGCGGTGATGCCGTTCGCCCGCTTCCCGGGCGTCGACCCCGTGCTCGGCCCGGAAATGCGCTCAACCGGCGAGGTGATGGGCATTGACGCCGACTTCGCCAGCGCCTTCGCCAAGGCCGAGCTGGGCGCCAGCATTCAGCTGCCGACCGAAGGCACGGTCTTCGTCTCGCTTAAGGAATCCGACAAGGCCGCCATGGTCGAGCCTTGCCGTCAGCTGACCGAGCTGGGCTTCAAGCTGCTCGCGACCGGAGGGACGGCGCAGACGCTTATGGACGCCGGCGTGGCGGTGGAGAAGGTCAATAAGGTCCACGAGGGCCGGCCGCATATTGTCGACGCGATCACCAATGGCGAGGTCCAGCTGGCGTTCAACACCACCGAGGGCCGGCAGTCTTTGTTCGACAGTTATTCGATCCGCCGAACGGCCCTGGAAATGAAGGTTCCCTGCTATACGACGGCCAGTGCGGCGCGTGCTTCAATCAAGTCAATTGCGGCCATTGATGCAGGCAAACTTGAACCGCGCTCATTGCAATCCTATTCTAGAAGTTCGGCGCGCGGTTGAAGGACACCGGCATCGCCGCGCTACAACAAGAATAAAACGTCGGATTTCAATGCAGAAAATACCTATGACCGCCGAGGGCCATAAGGCGCTCGACGAAGAACTCAAACACCTCAAATCCGTTGAGCGCCCGGCGGTTATCGCGGCGATCTCGGAAGCGCGCGAGCATGGCGACCTGTCTGAGAACGCGGAATACCACGCCGCCAAAGAACGCCAAGGCTGGATCGAAGGCCGGGTTCAGGAGCTGGAAGATAAAATCGCGCGCGCCCAGGTGATCGACACCACCAAGATGAGCGGCGATACGATCAAGTTCGGCGCCACCGTCACCGTGGTGGACGAAGATACCGACCAGGAAAGCACCTATAAGATCGTCGGCGACGATGAGGCGGACGTGAAGGACGGCAAGATCTCTCTGTCCTCCCCCATCGCCCGCTCGATGATCAACAAGGAAGTCGGCGACGTGGTCGAAGTCAACGCGCCCGGTGGCGTGAAGAGCTTTGAAATCTTGAACGTGGAGTGGGTGTAGGCCTCAGGCCTGTCCGCCCGTTTCAAACACGCGAAGCGCCGGAGCGATGCTCCGGCGCTTCTTATTTGCACGCCTTGTCCTGTTTCGGGGTCAGTCCGTCAGCCGTGCAAGCCCAGGCAAATGCTCGGCGGGATCGCGGCGCTCGCCATTCTCACGCACCTCGACATGCAGGTGCGGGCCGGTTGTCCGGCCGGTGAGGCCCACAGTCGCGAAAATCTGCCCCGCCTCGAGCACTTCTCCGCGACCATACATGGAGCCGCTAAGGTGGGCGAAGACGGTGGTCCAGCCCCCGCCATGGTCGATCTCGACGACATAGCCCCAGTCCGCGTTGCCGTTATATTCATTGCCGGCATAGGTGATGCGTCCCGCCGCCGGGGCCCGGACCGGACTGCCCAGCGCTGCGGCGATGTCGTGGCCGCCATGGAAACGCGGAGCCGCCAATCCCTCAATGCGATGGGGACCGAAACCCACAGTGTCGCGCCCTTCAAGGACGACGGCGGTGAAGTCCGGCGCGGAGAGCTCGCCCAACGCGTTCGCCGCTTGGACGCCGCCAAGCAACGCCGCGGCCGCTCCCAAAAGGCAGACTCGGAAACCGAGCAGGACCCTTTGCGGTTTCGGGGATGGGGTGAGGACGGAGGTCATTCGCATTTCAAGAGCCTTCCTTGGCGCTACGCCGAACCCGACGACCGCCCTCGACCCCGAATTCGAGTGCGACGCCGACAACAGCGCACGGGCGTAGAGGCGCACGCTGTCCAAAGATCGTCCTTTCAGAGCTTGGCGGTCACACGCCAGCTCAGCGGCAAGGCGGCGGCGCGCCTCCAAGGCGAACCAGAAGGGGTTGAACCAGACGGCGACCCCGAGCGCTCGAACCAAGGCCATCGCCGCAATGTCGTGGCGCCGCAGATGCGAGAGTTCATGGCGCACGATCTCATCCAAAATGGGGGATCGAGCCGCCTGCACATTCAGCAAGAGCCGCGGCCGCAGGAGCCCGGTCACCAGAACCGGCCCATCATGAAGCGCAAGGCGGACCGGGCCGTCTCCGGCCCGTCGCGCAATCTCGTTTACCCGCGCGATCAAGGCCTCATCCGCCGGCTGAGCACCCTGCGATAGGTGCGCCAAGCCTATGGAGCGACGACATTCAAACCCCGCGCGGAAGAGCGCGCCGAGGACCCAGACCGTGAAAAGGATCGCAAGCCACGGCGTTTGCTGAGACGCTTCTGCGAAGCGTTCCGTCTGGGCCAGTGGGAGATTTGTCTGCGCCAGCATCAGCGGTGCGAAGGGCTCGAGTGCGGCTTGCGCCTCGCCCGGCAGAACCAGCAATAGCGGTGTGAGCAGCAGGGGAGACACCGTCAGGATCAGGGCCGCGGTCCAAAACCCGCTCAACGCCGGCGCCGTTCGGCCGATCACCAACGCTAGCGCCGCCATCGGCAAGGTCAGTCCTAGCGCGAGGAGCCAAAGATCGATGCTCACCCTTTTTCCCCTTCCATCGAGTCTGAATCCGCCTCGCCGAGCAGTTTCTCCAGCTCCTCAAGTTCTGCGGGATCGAGAACGGGGCTGTCGGCGAAAGCCGAGGCCGGCAGCGGCTTGTCCAAATCGAAGACTTGCGCTGAAAAGCTCCGAACCAGTGCTCCGATCACTTTGACCTTGCTCACCGCGGGCAGAAAAATCGCAAGGCCGTGCGCGCTCTGGCGCTCGACAAGCGCCTTTTCGACCATGCGCGCCAACAGCGTGCGCGTGGTGGAATAGGACCAGCCATTGCGTTCGCCAAGCTCGGCATGAACTTCGCGGGCGCTCATGGGCGAGGTTCGCCAAAGCGCTTTGAGCACATCCATTTCCGCAGGGCTTGGCTTTTCTGTCACAGCACGTTGTCCATCCACGTCGTAGAGATGCTACAAATGTCACATCTCGTTTCGATGGTCAATCCGGCAAAATGCTGTCCCCTCTTTGGTCGACGCGCAATATTGACGAGATGCAAAAAACACGGCCGGCGACGGGATGTCGCCGGCCGTTATAGTTCGGGGAATAAGAGCGCCTATCCGTCTTGGTCCTCAGGCTGGGTCTCAGCGCGGTCACGAGCCCATTCCGCCATGTCATACTCATCCCAGATGCGTTGAGCGTCGTCAGGGCGGCCGACTTCGTTGTAGAGATTGACCAAGTTGAGAAGATCGCGGGGAGAGGGCGTTTCCACGGTCGCAAAGAAGCGTTCATAGTGCGCCACGGCATCTTCTGGCCGTCCGAGCTCGCGGTAGATGTGCAGCATTAACATCGCGTCGTCGGAGCTTGGCGCCTCTAAGCCCGAATAGTACCGCTCGATAAAGGGCTTAGCGTCGTCAAAGCGACGAAGCTGCGTGTAAACCTGCGCCATCAAGCGATCCAAGCTGGATGTGGTCTCGGCCCCGGCGTCTAACCCCGCTTCCAAGAATTCGAGGCCGCGATCAATCTGGTCACTCGCCAGGTAAAGCTGGCCGAGTTGTATGAGCATCATTGCCTGGGTCGGATTAGAGAGTCCCTCAGTCCCGATAGCCGCTTCGAAGTCCTCAATGATGCCGGGAATGTTGTTCTGCTGAAAGCGCACCGTGCCCCGCAGCTGCAGTAAAATCGCTTGCTCGTAGGCGGTCAGACCAGGCCTCGCCAACCCCTCGGTCGCCAGCGCTTCGCCCTGCGCATAGTCTTCCGAATCGGTCACCGCAGTAATCGCCTGAACAAGCTCGCCGATTTCAGTCGAGATGACGAATTCAGGTGGCGTGTCGTCCGGCACAACGGACATTTGTCCGACCTCCTGCGACTGCGGCTGCGACTCCGCCGCCGCCCACCAGGCCGAGGCCGCCGCCGGAGACGCCGCCAGCAAGACAGCCAAGCCGGCCGCACCGGCCGCCACACGCGCGCCTTTCGGCGAGGGTGCATGGGCCAGGATGGCTTTGACCCGGCGCACGCGCAGGTCCTTCGCATCGGTCAGGAAAGCGCAATGAAAACGCGCTTCGCCATGGGTCGGAGCCGCCTGGGTCAAGGCGCGGGCGTAGTCCTGGCGCGCCGCACCGCCGAGCTCGTCGAGCAAATCGGCATCGCACGCCAGCTCCCGCGCGCCGGCCAGGCGCCGCTCAATCATCACGGCGAAGGGATTGAACCAAAACAGGGTCGTCAGCCACTCGCCGATCAAACGATCGCGCTCATCGCCGCGGCGCACATGCATCAACTCATGGGCCAGCGCCATGTCCGCACCCGGTTCATTGACGAAGCTGGACGGCATGACGATGACCGGCTTGAGACCTGAAACGAAGGGCGACAGGTCGGCATCGACGATACGCAGAACACCCTGATGGGGGCTCAGCGACAACCGCCGCCGCCAGTCTGCGGCTCGACGCTGCAGCGCGTCAGGCGCGGGGCGCGCCGTGCGCAGCAGATTGGCCAGCGCGATCCGGCGCCCGGCCGCCCGCGACAGCGCAGCCAACAATCCCAGCCCGTAGGCGGCCAGGATCAGCACGCCCGGCGGCAGAGCGGCGGCCTCCGCCGCGCCCTGCGCCGCCGACATGACCGGCTCGACCGTCTCAAAGGGGATTTGCAGCATCGGGATTGCGAACAAGTCGATGGCCGGCGCGGCCTCGGTGGCGCGCGGCAGCACGTGCGGCGCCAGAAGCGCGGCGGAGAAGCCGACCAGCGGGGCCAAGGCGGCCAAGCGGGCGGCGCGCCAGATCCAGACGGTGTTCCGGGGACTGGCCAATACCCGCTCGGCGAAGCGGGCCGCTGCCCAAGCGACGCCGCCCGCGGCCAGGCTGGTCAGCGCCAAGGTCAAAACGATCGATCCGGTATCGCTCATGACTTCATCTCCCCGTTATCTGTCGTTTCTTCTGCATCCTTCAGCAAACGCTCTAGCTCTTTGCGTTCGGACTCATCGAGCAGCGCGCTTCCAGCAAAGGTGGAGGCAGGCAGCGCCCGTGGATCCGCGTCGAGGACCCGGCGCGCAAAGCTGCGCACCAGCCGGCTGATCAGATCCACCTTGGCCGCACTGGCTTCGTAGACCGCCAGGCCGTGATAGTCGGTGCGCGCGGCCAGGCCTTTTTCGACCAGGCGCCGCAAGACGGTGCGCGTCGTCGAGGCCGACCAGCCTTGCGCCTCGCCCACTCGGTCATGCAACTCACGCGCGCTCAACCGTTCCTCTCGCCATAAGGCTTTGAGCAGTTCCAGCTCGCTTGGATTTGGCTCATGTGTCGGCATATTCATTCCCCCCCTATGCGTTACATTTGTAACGCATATATTCTCTGAGTCAACAGTGAGTGACAAAGCGCCTCTTGACGCATGGATGCGAAGGCGGTCTTTGCGCCCATGACCCAGCCCACCTGTTTTGTTGTTTCCGACGGCCGCCGCGGTATCGAAAACCAGGCGCTTGGCCTTGCCGAAGCGGTCGCACGGCGAACCCCGATGCAGCTGGTACCGCTACACCTGCCGCGCACCGGCGCCTTGCCTCAACCCGACAATCCGGCGCCGGATCTTTGGATCGGATGCGGCCGCGCCGCAGTGCGGGCCGCCCCGCTTCACCGAAAAGCCTTTCCCGAAGCCTTGATGGTTTACGTCCAGGCTCCTCGAGCCCAGGAGCCGCTGTTCGACCTTATCGTGGCCCCGCGCCATGACCGGATCAGCGGCGCCAATGTGCTAAACATTATCGGGTCGCCCAATCGGGTGACGCCCGGATTGCTTGACGCGGCGGCGGCGGAGTTTGAAACCGAGCTCGCCAAGCTGCCCGGACCTCGCGCCGCCGTGCTGGTCGGCGGGGACAGCAAGCATCACCGCTTCACCGACACCACCTGCGCCAATCTCCTCGATGCGGTCGAGCGCATCCGCGCACAGGCCGCATCCGTGATGATCACCACGAGCCGGCGGACGCCTCAGGCGCTCATCGACGCGCTGCAAAACCGTTATGGCTGGTCGGATCAAGTTTGGGTGCACGCCGGGGACGGCCCGAATCCCTATTTCGCCTTCCTCTCCGGCGCGGATTGGCTCTGCGTGACCGAAGACAGCACGAATATGCTGTGTGAAGCCGCGACCACTGGAAAGCCGGTCTACCGCCTCGCCGTCGACGGCAAGCCGGGCAAGTTCGAACACCTGTACGCCCAGCTCCAGGGCGCTGGCGCTGTCCGGCCGTTTCTGGGCGCTCTGGAGCGTTGGGACTACGCCCCGCTTCACGAAACCGAGAGAGCGGCGGACGCCGTGCTTGAAATTCTGGCCCGCCGGGACGAGATGTGATCGAAGCAGCCCGAGGCGCGACGCGCGCGAGGGAATCTAATACAAGGCGGGGTTCGTCCGCCGACGCCGAGCCTTCAAAGGAGAGCCCCCATGGCTGAAACCCGTCACGCCAAGCTTGTGATCATCGGATCCGGCGCCGCCGGTTACACCGCTGCGATCTACGCGGCGCGCGCCATGATGGAGCCGGTGCTGATCTCCGGCATGCAGCCAGGCGGGCAGCTGACCATCACCACCGAGGTGGAGAATTATCCCGGCTTCGCCGACGTCATTCAGGGCCCATGGCTGATGGACCAGATGAAGGCCCAGGCGGAACATGTCGGCACCGACATCGTCGATGACCTTGTGGTCAAAGCGGACCTGTCCAAACGGCCCTACACGCTGACCTGCGACAGCGGCGCGGTGTTCACCGCCGACGCGGTGGTCATCGCCACCGGCGCCAGCGCGAAATGGCTGGGCCTTGAGTGCGAGCAAACCTTCGCGGGCGGCGGCGTGTCGGCGTGCGCGACCTGCGACGGCTTCTTTTATCGCGGCAAGGAGGTCGTGGTGGTCGGCGGCGGCAACACGGCGGTGGAAGAAGCGCTCTACCTGTCCAACCTCGCCTCCAAAGTCACCCTGGTGCACCGCCGCGACAGCCTGCGGGCCGAGAAAATCATGCAGGACCGGCTATTTAATAAGGCCAATGTCGAGGTGGTCTGGGACAGCGTACTGGAAGAGATCACCGGCCAAACCAAACCTTTCCCGGTTGTCGAGGGCGTGCGCCTGAAAAACGTGAAAACCGGCGAGACATCCGAGCGCAAGGCGGACGGCGTTTTCATCGCCATCGGCCACAAGCCCGCGACCGAGCTCTTCGTGGATCAGCTGGAAACCAAAGAAGGCGGCTATCTGGTGACCGAGCCGGATTCCACTGTCACCTCCATCCCAGGCGTGTTCGCGGCCGGCGATGTCACCGACGACAAATACCGCCAAGCCGTAACGGCGGCGGGTATGGGCTGCATGGCCGCCCTGGAAGCCGAGCGCTACCTGGCCGAGCAGGAAGCGCTCGTAGAAGCTGAGGAAAGCGCCGCCTAAAATCGTACCCATGGTGCGGCTTTGGTTATTACAGGCGTTTCATGAAATGGAAAGAGCCAGTTTGGTTTTGCAAACGTATAAAGCTTCCAAGTTCGGTTTTCTGGGGAACAAGGAATGTCTGTGAATCTGTTAAAATATCTCGCCGCCGCTTCGGCGGCAACCGCATTGCTGGCTGGCGCGAGCCTTGCCCAGGAAGGCGAATTCGCACGTTTCGCCGCCCATGTTGAAGAGGGCGGCCCGACCATCGATTACACCGCATGGTCCACAATTCTGGAGGGGATCGTCTTTGACGTCGGCCACTCTGACCGACAGGCGCCGTCTGCGCGCCGGGCTTCCACGACCGGGACGCTCATTAATCCGGCCTCTCCAAGCCGCTATCGGAATGAAGGCAACCGGGTGCTTTTACACCTGGTTGAAGACAATCACGCCGCGGCGATTTCCGCCTATCGCGCCGAGCTTGAGGCGCTGCCCCAGCAAGTCTCCCTGTCGGAGCTTAACAGCAATGAGCAACTCGCCTACTGGCTGAACTTGCACAACGCGGTGCTGATCGACGAACTGGTCAAGCAATATCCCGTTCGCAACATCGATCGCGCCCGCATTGACGGCGCCCCCTTCCTCGACGCCAAAATCATTACGGTTGAAGGCGTTCAGATGAGTCTGAACGATATCCGCTATCGGATCGTGGCCGAGGCTTGGGAAGACCCGCGGGTCATCTATGGCTTCTTCCTCGGCGCCGTGGGTGGACCGTCGCTGCGCGACGAGGCCTTCGAAGCGCGGCGGGTTTGGACCCAGCTTGAATCCAGCGCTCGTGAATTCGTCAACGGTCTTCGCGGCGTCGACACCGGCGTTCGCCGCACCGAGATCTCGCCGCTTTATGAGATGCATAGCAATCTCTTTCCCGGCGGGGTCACGGAGGTGAAATCCCATCTGACTTTCTTCGGTGAAGAGGAAGTCGACGCTCTTGTCGCCCGCATCGGCGATCAACCCGCGTATCTCGATTTCGACTGGCGGATCGCAGACCTGACCAATGGCCGCAATGGCTGCAGCGGATCGCAGGCGACGTTGAATGTCGACATTATTGGACCGGATGGCCGCACCAATAACGCAATCAGCTGCGATGTTCTTCCGCCGCAAGCGCTTGAACTGTTCGAAGTCGTGATTGAGCGGCGCCGGGAATTCCTGCGCAGCGGCCAGTTTGGCCGGGTGACCCTGCGTGATCTTCCGACCGACCCGGACGCCAGTGAGGAAGAGGACATCACGGTGAACCTCCCGGGCAGCGAGCCTGACAGCGAGTAAACTCCTTTGGAAATTTGGAGCGGGAACGGCGGGCTGGATGGTCCGCCGTTTCATTTTGAGCGCCATCTGGAGGCGCCAAGCGATCACGCTTGGCGATGAGCCCGGGACAGGCTAAGTGCAAGGCATGTCGACCGCTTCTGCATCCGTATCCGCTGCAAACCTTAAATTCGCCTATGGCTCTGGCCCTGAGGTGTTGGCGATTGACCAATTGGATGTCGGTCCAAGCGAGCGACTTTTCCTGAAAGGGGTCAGCGGGTCGGGCAAGTCGACTCTACTGGGCCTGATCGCCGGCATATTGTCGCCCAAGAACGGGCAGCTCACCGTTCTTGGCGAGGAGCTCACGCAAATGGGCTCGGCTCAGCGCGACAGCTTTCGCGCTGCACGCCTCGGCGTGATCTTCCAGATTTTCAACCTGCTGCCCTATTTGCCGGTCGGCGGCAATGTCACCCTACCCTGCCGGTTCAGCGCCGCACGGGCCAAGGCCGCCGAGGAAGCCGGCGGGATTGATGTGGAGGCGCGCCGATTGCTGGATCGGTTGGGCCTGGACGCCGAGGCCGTCTGGTCTAAACGCTCCACCGATCTGTCCGTGGGCCAGCAACAGCGCGTCGCCGCCGCCCGGGCGCTGATCGGCCGACCGGGCCTGATCCTTGCCGACGAACCCACTAGCGCGTTGGACGCCGACACCCGGGACGCCTTCATCCAGCTTCTCACCGAAGAATGCGACGCTGCCGGCGCCGCGCTGATCTTCGTGAGCCATGACGGCGGACTGGCGCAGCATTTTGATAAGGCGCTCGACCTCTCCGACATCAACCAAGCTGTTGAGGTCGCATAATGGCGCGGTTTCCCATCCTCACGCTGGCGGCCCGCTCGATTTCCAATCGGGCCGGTACGGCGCTTTTGACCATTCTCACGGTGGCCATCTCGGTGACCCTTTTCCTCACGGTTGAGAAAGTCCGTCACGGCGCCCGCGCGAGCTTCGAGAACACGATTTCCGGGGTCGATTTGATCGTCGGCGCCCGTTCCAGCGCGGTGAATTTGCTGCTCTACTCGGTGTTTCATATCGGAGACGCGACCAACAACATCACCTGGGACAGCTATCAGATTGTCGACAATGCGCCGGGCGTCGCCTGGACCGTGCCGATCAGCCTGGGCGATAGCCATCGCGGCTACCGCGTGGTGGGCACCACTCCGGCTTATTTCGAGCATTACCGCTATGGCGGCGGGCGCGCCCTGACCTTCGTCGAGGGCGCACCGTTTGGCGGCTTGTTTGACGCCGTCATGGGTGCGGAAGTGGCCCGCGCGCTTGGCTATGAAGTCGGTCAGGAGATCATCGTCGCCCATGGCATGGGCGAGGTCAGCTTCATCGAGCACGACGCCAACCCCTTCACCATCACCGGCATTCTTGCGCCCACCGGCACGCCCATGGACCGGTCCGTCTTCGTCAGCCTGGAGGCCATTGAGGCCATCCATCTTGAAGGCCCGACCGGAGCGGGCACGGGCCTAAGCCCGGACGAGCTCGCCGCGATGGATTTGTCACCCAGCGCCATCACGGCGTTTCTCGTGGGGCTGGACACGCCGGTCGTCGCCCTGCGCCTTCAGCGCCAGATCAACACCTATCCCCAAGAGCCTCTGCAAGCGATCATTCCCGGCGTGGCCCTGGCCCAGCTCTGGAGCGTGGTGGGGGCTGCTGAGCGCACCTTGGCTGCGGTGGCGGCTTTCGTCGTGCTCACCGGCCTCGTCTCCATCCTCACCGCCGTGCTGACCAGCCTGAATGAGCGCCGCCGCGAGATGGCGATTTTGCGCGCTTTAGGCGCGCGGCCGGGTCATATCTTCAGCCTTCTGGTGGCCGAAAGCGCAGGACTTGCGCTCGCCGGCGCGATCATCGGGACCGGACTGACCTATGCGGGTCTGACCGGATTTGCGCCGATGCTGGAGGCGCGCTTCGGCATTCTCCTGCCCTCGCTGGTTCCTGGCGTCTATGATCTGGCGATCATCGGCGTCGTCACTCTGGCCGCGGCGCTCTTGGGCGCGGGCCCGGCTTGGCGCGCCTATCGCAATTCGCTGGCCGATGGCATGACCATTCGGGTCTAGTTGAAAAGAGGCCCTGATGGACTGGGACAAGCTGAAAACCTTCCACGCCGCCGCCGAGGCCGGCTCGCTCACCGGCGCTGCGGAATTGCTGAACTTGTCTCAATCCGCCGTCAGCCGGCAGATTTCAGCCTTGGAAGCGGATCTGGGCGTGAAACTCTTCCACCGCCACACCCGCGGACTTCTGCTCACCGAGCCGGGACGCGTGCTGTTTGAAGCGGCCGGCGAAGTCGCGTCCCGGGTCACGCTCGCCGAATCCAATCTCCAGGATTTACGCGATGAACCGAGCGGGGCGCTGCGCGTGACAGCTCCAACTGCGTTTGGCGCCATCTGGCTGGCGCCGCGCCTGGCGTCCTTCACTGCGGCCTTCCCGCAGATCAAGATCCGCCTCCTGCTCGCCGACCATGAATTGGACGTCTCCAATTTGGAGGCGGACATCGCCATAAGACCCTGGCCGGCCAAGCAGAACGATCTGATCCAGCGTAAGCTGATGGAGGTTGATCAGCACGTATATGGCTCAGCCGCCTATTTTGGACGCAAGGGCGAACCCGCGAGCGTCGAGGAGCTGGACGGCCATGATTTCGTCGCCTACGGCCCCCGCCATCTGGCGCCCATCCCTAAGCTGAATTGGGCGTTGAGCCTTGGCGCGGAAACCGCCACGCCGCGCGAAGCCGTGATCGAGGTCAACACCATCGCCGGCATGGTCAAAGCCGTAGAGGCCGGGATGGGCCTCGTCGGCCTGCCCAGCTATGTCGCCCACGACGACGACCAGCTGGTCCGGGTTCTGCCAGATGTCAAAGGCCCGCCATTTGAAATCTTCATGCTCTATCCAGAAGAACTGAAAGGCTCGCGCCGTGTTGCAGCCTTCGGCGATTTCATCAAGGCGGAGACCAAACGTTGGCGCGACAGCGTCGACTAGCTGTCGTCGCGAAGCCGATCCGCCGCCTGACGCGCCGCCAGCGCCTGTCCATCGGTCAGCGCCGAGTTCGCCGCAGTCTCAAACAAGCGCGCCGCCTCGGCGCGACGGCCCTGGCGCTCGCGGATACGCGCAAGGCCCAGCGCGGCCTGAAAATGGCCCGGCTCGAAAGCGAGCACCCGCTCATAAAGACCGGCGCCATTATTGACCTGGCCAATCTCGACCAGACAGTCGGCATGAACCGTCAGAGCATCAAGGTCCCAGGGGCTCGATGCGACCCTCGCGGCGCTGGCGTCACACGGTCCAGGCAAATCTACGTCCCGCGCAGTCTCTTCGCCGGGCTGAACTGCGTCAGGCTGCGCTGCATCGGCCGCGGGCTCATTGGTTGAAGACGCGCTTGAACGCTCCGGCGCGGGGGACACCGGGCGCATCGCTTGCGGCTCAGCCGCTGCGGGTGGCGCGTCATCGACAGGCTGGACAGGCGCATCCGTCAGCTGAGCGGTCTGGCCAGAGCCGCGTGAAAGCCCCGTCGCCCCTGCCGCCCGATCTTCGCGCTCGCCGGTCTCCAGCCGCGACGCAGTGCCGCCCGGCTCAGACGCGGCCGCCATGGCTGAATACCGCCCTGGCGTGAAATCAATCAGCACGCCGCCTTGGCGCAGCTCGGCGCTGGCAAGATCAAACGCGCCCTCGATCAGAATGTCCGCGCCCATGTCCCCCGGCACAATGGAAATCGCGTCGACCGCCGTGTTCGAAGCCGGCGCGATGGTCCGCGCCTGGGCAGGCTGAAAGCCGGCCAGGCTGAGCCTCAAGGCGCCGGCGCGCGCTTCGACCCTCAGCCGGTCCGGCTCTCCGTCCAGCGCGATCCAGAGCTGTTGATCGCCAGGCAGCAACAGCACGTCCGTGACCTCATCAGCCAGGGCGGCGGGCGTAGCGGCAAGCGCAGTGGAGGCGAGAATGAAGCGCAGCATGATCTTGCCATGCCGCGAGTCGGCCTGTTTCGCCTAGCCGGAGCGCACCGGCGCCGCAGAGGCGAAGCCGGGCGTACATACATCATGGCCCAGAGCGCCCAACACCGCGCCGTCGTCGGTTTCAACCCGTTCATAGAGGTAACAGCCCTCGCCCGCGCTTGGCACGCGTCCGGGAATAAAGACAGGCATCCCTTCGCCCGGCTGTTCTCCCGCGCTGTCCGGTAGGACCGACCAGCTGACCCGTCCCGCCTCGACGCGGCACTCCCAGCGCCCGCTTCCTTCGTAGCGATAGCGGATCACCGCCGCTGGACCGTCGCTGCGCGCATGGACGATGGCCCCGTCGCCTCGCCGCGCAAACGCCATCGACGACTGGCGCGCTTGGGTTTCGCAGGCGTCAACCGCAGTCAAATAGCGCGGCAAGCTTTCCGTCCAGCTGACGCGCGGACCCGTCTCGTGGGCGCAGCCATCATAAACCAGGCGCCCAGCCGATACGGTAGCGAAGCGGGCGTGCAGCCGACCGGAGACCCTGCAAGGACCGGCAATCAATTCGACGGAAACCTCAACGCCGCGATCGCTCACCCCTTCAAATCGGCGCACACCATCGACCAGCCAAGCTTGGTCAATGGCCATATCCGCCACCAGCGTCGCCGCGCCATCAACCGCATGATGATAGGTCGCCACCGCGCGGCCCGCCTGGTCCTCAAACACCAGATCATCGGCGAAATCAGCGCCATTGATCTGAAAACCGCTGGTTTCGGCCCGCGCCTCAGCCGGAGCGCGGGTCTCGCCCGCGCTGACGTTGAACCCGGTGACCGGCGGCGCTCCGGCGGACGTGGCGCACGCCGCTGTCAAACCGCCGACAGCGCCGGCCAAGACCAGCTTGATGCGTGAAGCAGCCATGCCAGGATCCCTCTTTCCTGTGTGCTGCCGTGATCATACGCTCCCGGCCAGCGCGAACAACGCCAAACCACGTTATGATTTCGTCATGGCCCGTGATTCTCGATACAGCTTTTATGAATTCTTCGCCGGCGGCGGGATGGTGCGCCTGGGCCTTGGTGCGGGCTGGCGGTGCAGTTTCGCCAACGATATCGATCCGGCCAAAATCGACGCTTACCGCGCCAATTTTGGTGATGACGTTCTATTCCCCGGCGATGTGAATTCAGTCACGCCCGCCGACCTTCCGGGGGAGGCCGACCTCGCCTGGGCCAGCTTTCCTTGTCAGGACTTGTCGCTGGCCGGGCCGCGGTCAGGATTGACGGGCGAACGGTCCGGCGTGTTCTACGGCTTTTGGCGCTTGATAGAAGCGCTTGGAACCGAGGGACGCAATCCGCGCCTGATCGCTCTGGAAAACGTCACTGGCTTGCTGACCAGCAATAGCGGCGCGGACTTCACCGCGCTTTGTCAAAGCCTTGCTGAAGGCGGCTATCGCTTCGGCGCGGTCGAGATCAATGCCCGCTGGTTTCTACCGCAATCGCGGCCCCGGCTGTTCATCCTGGCGCTGCGCGACGACACGCCGGTGCCGGAGGATTTGAGCTTGTCGGACGCTCCAGATCGGCTGTCGCCTTTCCACACCAAGGCGGTTCGCCGGGTCGCTGACGCCTTGCCAGACGCCTTGAGGGCGCGCTGGATCTGGTGGGCGCTGCCGACACCGCCCGTGCCCAATCATCGCCTCGACGACGTGTTGGACGCACCTGGAGAGGCGAGCTGGCACCCCGCGAAGGAAACCCGGCGCCTGATCGGCCTGATGAGCGCAGCGAACGTGGCGAAGCTGAAAGACATTCAGGCGCTGGACACACCGGCCGCCGGCGCCTTTTACCGGCGTACGCGCCAGGAAAACGGCCAACGGGTCCAGCGCGCGGAAGTTCGCTTTGACGGGCTTGCCGGCTGTTTAAGGACGCCCGGCGGCGGCTCGTCGCGGCAATTCATCATGGCGGTGGAGGGTCAGACCGTACGCACCCGCCCCATGAGCGCGCGGGAATATGGGCGCCTGATGGGATTGCCGGAGGATTATCGCCTGCCCGAACGCACGTCCGCTGCTCTGCATCTGTGCGGGGACGGCGTGGCGGTGAATGTTGTGGCCTTTTTGCGCACTCATGTGTTCGAGCCGCTGCTCGACCCCGCGCGCGCGAAGCCGCTGGCGGCGGAGTAGCGGCGATGCGGACGGCGGTCAGAAGCGGCGGACCGCAATGACCGGCACCGATGTTTTCACACCGGAACAACGCTCGCGCGTGATGGCGCGGGTGAAAGGCAAAGACACCAAGCCTGAGCTGAAAGTGCGGCGGCTGGCCCATGCCTTGGGGTATCGGTTTCGCCTGCAGCGCAAGGATTTGCCTGGTACGCCGGATCTAACCTTTCCCGGACGGCGCAAGGTGATTTTTGTCCATGGCTGTTTCTGGCATGGCCATGACTGCGCCCGCGGCACCCGCAAGCCGAAGCAGAACGCGGAGTATTGGGCGGCCAAAATCGCCCGCAATTGCGAACGTGACGCCGACGCAATGACGGCGCTTGAGGCCCAGGGTTGGTCCGTGCTGACCGTGTGGGAATGCGAGATGAAGGACACCAACGTGCTCGCCCAGCGCCTCAAAGCGTTTCTGGGCTAATGGGAACGGCCTTGGCGCATTGCGCCTTGGGCCCGGCTGCGGCAAACAGCTATGTATGACCTCTCCCGCCTCTCGCGATGATCGCCCCGCCCTGTCCGCCCCTGATACCGCGCCGCTGCTCGACGTGTCCCGCCGGCTTGTGGAACACGCCCTGAAAGCCGGCGCCGACCAGGCTGAAGCCGGAGTTTCTGAATCCCGCTCGGTCGAAGCCGGCGTCCGCGAAGGCGCGCTGGAGACGGTGGAGCGCAGCGAGAGCCGCGATGGCGGTTTGCGCGTCCTGATCGGCAAGCGCCAGGCGGGCGTGGCGTTTTCCGACTTCTCCGAGGATGGCCTCGCACTGGCTGTGGAGCGCGCCATCGCCATGGCCAAGGCGGCGCCGGAAGACCCCTATTGCGGCCTCGTGGACGCAGACCAGCTCGCCAAAACTCAGCCGCAGATCGAAACCTACGCGCCGCTGGAGCTTGATGAAGCCGCTTTGGAGACGGCTGCGCTTGAGATGGAAGCGGCTGCGCTTGGCGTGGAGAGCGTGGCGACCACGGCCGGTTGCGGGGCCAGCGGCGCGACCAGCGCCTCAGTCTTTGTCACCTCCACCGGGTTTGAGCGCGCCAAGCGAGGATCGCGCTGCGGCCTGGGCGTCGCCGCCGTGGCCAAGAACGACGCCGGCATGGAACGCGACTACGACCAGCATTCCTCTCGCCGCCTCTCAACGCTGAAAACGCCGGAAGAGATCGGCCGCTCCGCCGGCGAGCGCGCCGCCGCGCGCCTCGGTTCAGACAAGCTGGAATCCGGCAAGATGCCGGTGGTCTTCGACAAGCGGGTCGCGATCACCTTCCTGTCCTCGCTGCTCGGCGCCATCTCCGGCCCGGCGATCGCGCGCGGCACCAGCTTTCTGCGCGATCAGATGGGCGAACGCATTTTCGCAGAGGGGATCGACATCATCGAAGACCCGCTGCGCGACTGGAGCTTCGGCGCCCGCGCCGCCGATGGTGAAGGCGTCGCCTGTATCCCGCGCGCGATCATCGAAGACGGCGTGTTGACCACCTGGCTGCTGAACGCCGCCAGCGCACGGCAGCTAGGCTTGCCGCTCACCGGTCATGCCTCGCGCAATCTCGGCGGCCCACCCGGCGTGACCTCCTCGAACATCCATCTCGCCGCCGGCGATTTGGATCAAGAGGGTCTCCTGGCTGAAGCCGGCGACGGGCTGCTGATCACCGAAATGTTCGGCCCATCTTTGAACACTAATACCGGCGACTGGTCGGTGGGCGTTGCGGGCTTCCGCGTCGCTGCCGGCGAACGCGCCGGCCCGGTCAGCGAAGTGACGGTCGCGGGCAATCTCAAAGACTTTTTCGCGCGGCTTGTTCCAGGGTCTGATCTGGAGCTGGACAGCGCAATTAATTCGCCCAGCATCCTGATCGACGAGGTATCGGTTGGCGGACGATAAATCGGACCGCGACCTGATCGCACAGGCGGCGCGGGACGCGGGCAAGCTGGCGCTGGCGTTTCGCGCGCGCGGATTGAAGGCTTGGGAAAAGTCAAAGGGCGATCCAGTCAGCGAAGCCGATCTGGCTGCGGACGATCTCCTGCAGAACCGATTAAAACCGGCGCGCCGCGACTATGGGTGGCTGTCGGAAGAGACCGCAGATGATCACTCCCGCCTGACCGCCAGTCGCAGCTTTGTGGTCGATCCCATCGATGGGACCCGCGCCTTCATCAAGGGCCGGCCGGAATTCGTCGTTTCAATCGCTGTCATCGATCAGGGCGAGCCTGTCGCCGCGGCGGTGTTTGACCCCTCGACGGACCGTCTGTGGGACGCGATCCGCGGCGGCGGCGCGCGCCTGAACGGCGCTTCGATCCAGGTTTCCCGTCACCGCACCATCAAAGGCGCCCGGATCCTAGGCGATCCGGGCCGCCTGCCCCTATTGCGGGAGATGGGGGCGGAAGCTTCCACGGTGAACTCCGCCGCCTTACGCCTGACGCTCGCCGCTCAAGGCGCTTTTGATGCGGTGGTCGCCGAACGCGCCAAGTGGGATTGGGATGTCGCCGCCGGCGCGCTGATTCTTTCGGAGGCCGGCGGTGTCATAACCTCCCGCAAAGGCGACCCGCTTGTGTTCAATGGTGAACCACCGCTCCAGCCGGCGCCCTTGGCCGCTGGCCCGGCGCTGCATGCCTTGCTAAGAGAGCGCCTGAATCAAGGAGACCCAAGATGAGCGACAGCAATGACCGCCAGCTGCTCCACCTGGTGATCGGCGGTGAACTGAAAGATATCGGCCCGGACGCGACGGAATTTAAAGACCTCAGCAAGGTCGATTTTGTCGGCGCTTACCCGAATTATTCGGAAGCCCGCGACGCCTGGCGCGCGGCCGCCCAGCGCACCGTGGACAACGCGCATATGCGCTATTTCGTGATCCACGCCCACAAGCTGCTCGATCCCGGGCACGACTAGGAGCCTGCGCTCTGAGCGAGCCCAATCTGCCCGCCGCGCCGCCGAAGACGCCGGACGCTGAATCGCCGACCTCCTCCTGGTCGCTGGCGGGCCGGCTTTGGCGCGACCAGCTTAAAAAGCATCTCGGGCTGATCTTCGGCGCGCTCTTGCTCTCCGCGCTGACCGCCGCGGCGGCGTCCGGCTATGGCTTGGTGGTCCAGCAAGCTTCAAGCCTTCTGGAAAACCGCACCCCGTCGGTTTTGTGGATGGCGCCTAGCCTGATCCTCGCCATCGTCATCGTGCGCTCGATCAGCCTGTATTTTCAGACCTTAGCGACCAATCGTTTAGCGCTGGCGGTAATGCGCGATCTCCAGATGGAGATGTATGAGCGGCTGATCGATGCGGATTTCGCCCGGATTTCGCGCGAACCCGTCGGCTCGATCATTTCCCGCTTCACCAACGACATCACCATGCTGCGCGAGGGCCTTATTCGCGCCGCCAATAATCTCACCCGGGACGCGCTCACAGTGGTGGGCTGTGTCGCCGTGATGTTGTGGCTGGATTGGGCGCTGACCCTGGTGGTGTTGATCGTGCTGCCCCTGGCAGGCCAGCCCATCCTGCGGATCGGCAAAGCGATCCGCAAGCGCGCCGACCAGGTGCAGTCGCAAATGGGCGATGTCTCCAGCTTCCTTGAAGAGAGCTTTTCCGGCGCGCGCATGGTCAAGACCTTCGCGCTAGAACCCTATGCCAAAGATCGCGCGCGCGTCCGCTTTATAGAGCGCTTCAAACTGGTGCTCTCCATGGTCGCCCAGCGCGCCCGGATCGAGCCGGTGATGGAGATCGCCGGCGGTCTCGCCCTCGCTATCGTGTTCGGCTTCGCCGGCTGGCGGGCGCTTCAGGGCGCGACCGATCTCGCTGACTTGCTGGGCTTCATCGTGACGCTGCTGGTGCTCAGCCCTGCCGCGCGGGCGCTCGCCTCGTTGTCGGGCGTGCTCCAGGAAGGCTTTGCGGTGCTGGACCGGGTCTTCAAGCTGATCGACGAGCAACCAGAACTGGTCGATGCGCCTGGCGCTGAGCCGCTGACCGTCACCGACGGCGCGCTGACGGTCAAAGGCGTCCGCTTTGGTTATGGCGGCGACGCCCCTGCGCTGAACGGGGTGGAGATCGAGGCCAAGCCGGGTGAGACGATCGCCTTGGTGGGCCCATCCGGCTCGGGCAAGACGACGCTGCTCAACCTGACCGCCCGGCTCTATGATCCAGACGAAGGCGCGGTGCTGATTGACGGGCAGGATATCGCGGGCGCAACGCTCGCCTCAGTGCGCAAATCCATGGCGCTGGTCAGCCAGGACGTCACCCTATTTGACGATACGCTCGCGGCGAATATCCGCCTGGGCCGCCTCGACGCCACGGACGAGGACATCATCGCCGCCGCCAAGGCCGCCGACGCCCATGACTTCATCATGGCGATGCCGGACGGTTATGACAGTGCGGCCGGGCCCAAAGGTTCAAATCTGTCCGGCGGGCAGCGTCAACGCATCGCCATCGCCCGCGCCATTCTCAAGGATGCGCCAATCCTCTTGCTCGACGAAGCCACCAGCGCGCTGGACGCCGCCAGCGAAGCCCGTGTCCAGACGGCGCTGGAGCGGCTGAGCGAAGACCGCACCACCCTGGTCGTAGCGCATCGCCTGTCAACGGTGCGACGGGCCGACCGGATTTATGTGCTCAAAGACGGCGTGGTGGTGGAATCCGGCGACCATGACAGCCTGACCGCATTGGGCGGCGTCTATGCGGAACTCAGCGCGCTGCAGTTCGACGGCGAGGCTTAAGCGCGCCTTTAGCTCAGGCGTTTCCGGCGTTCGGATCGTCCAGAAGACCGGCTTCACGCAGTGATGCTTGGCGCGCAGGCCCGACATAGAAGGTGTTCAGATCGCCATGCTGGTCGAGCACCAAGCGTTCGCCGTCGAAACTCGCCCGGCGCCAGCCCAGCTCTTCGGTCAGGAAAGCGTCAGCCGGATCATTATTCTCCAGCAAGACCAAAGGCTCGCGCTGTTCCAGCGTGCGTCGTCCGCCGCGCAGCACCGCGGCTTCAAAACCTTGAACATCCAGCTTTAGAAAGCCCACCGGCAGATTCAGCGTGTCGAGCGGCATCGCCTTCGCTTCCCACGACACGATTTCCAGCTTGGACGGATTAAACGCCGCAACCGTTTCAGCATTAAGCCAGCTGCGGCACTCCTCGCGATCAAACGAGGCGAGCCCGTCATACACAAAGCCGCGATAGACCGGCATATGAAGCGTAAAGACCTCGTCGCTATCGGCGAGACCACACTCATAGACCGTCAAACCAGCGTCCGCAGAAAACCGGTTTGCCAGCGCCGTCGCGAGGTGCGGGTTGGGTTCAAAGGCGTGGATCGGCGCGTCAGGATGATACAGCCGGATCGCGTCGATGCTCTGTCCCCGATTGGCGCCGACATCCAGGAAAACTTCGCCCAGCTCCGGGCGCCAGCGCGCCAACAGCGCGAAATCGGCCTCAAATGGGACACGCAGCGTGCGGCGCACAAAGCGCTGAACATTCGCCTTTGCGTCAACAAGAGCGGGGAAACGGCTCTGCAAAGCCCGAACATGTGCTGCAAAATGCATCAGATCGCCTCCTGTGGGCGCTCTGCCCTGCAAGAGACGGACCAGAATTAACGCTGTTCTCGCCGGTTACTCGCGGCGCAGAACCTTCTCGGTCAACACGCTACCCCACCAGCTGGCCATGAAGCTGTCATGGCAGGCCTGGCGGTCATATTCGGTGCGCACCCAGGTCAAAAACTCGATCGGGCTGTCTTCGTTGCGTTTGCGATAGGTTTCGAAGAAGTGGTCGAGCATGCCGGTCTTGCCTTGTTTGACATGCAGGTATTTCAGCGAGAGCTGCTCGATCGCCTCTTCAAACGGGGCCTTTTCGTGCAGCAGCTTATACATCACCGCCACAATACCGGCCCGGTCCGCGCCGGATTTACAGTGCATGAAGGCGGGATAGGCGATCTCGTCGAACACCTCGATCAGGCGCTCGATCCGCTCCACGAACGGCGCCTCGCGCGAGCCCCAGGGCAGATCGACGATGTCCAGGCCCAGCTCGCGGCAGGCATGGTGCTCCAGATCATAGTAATGCCGGCCCGGCTGCGTCCCGCGCAGATTGAGAATGGTCCTAAAGCCCATCTCTTGCAGCTCGGCGAGGCGCTTGGGGCTGGGCTGGTTGCCGCGCCACATATCCCCGCCGACCCGATGCATATTGTGGAAGTTCACGCGCAACACGCCGTGATCGCCCCACATCAAGCCTTTCATGGCGCGCTTATAGTCCGCCGGATCGTTCAGGTCATAGCTCATGGGCGGGTCAGTTAGGACGGCTTGAGCCCCAGTGCAACGCACCAACGCCGCGTCTGATGCTTGACGCCAACGCCGTTGAGGGCGAAGCAGCTGTGCAGCATGGCCAAGTCAGTCCTCAAATCCCGCGCGTTTCAAACCGCCATCGGCACGCTTTTAGGCGGCTATATGGGGTTCGTCGGCGCGACCACGCGTTGGGAGCGGCGCGGTGTCGAGGTCATCGAACCGATCCGCGAGGGCGGCGCGGGCTTGATCGGCGCCATTTGGCACAGCCGCATCATGCTTAGCCCCTCGATCTGGCCCAAAGGCGCCCAGGAGCCGAAAGTCCTTATCTCTCGCTCCGGCGAGGGAGATGCGATCGCACGCGCCGCCGCGGTGAACGGGGTCGGCGCCATTCGCGGCTCCTCGCTGAACATGAAAAAGCGCGAAAAGTCCAAAGGCGCGATGAGCGGGTTTCGCGAAATGGTGCGCTTCATTCGCGGCGGCGGCTGCATGGCGATTATGCCGGACGGTCCCAGAGGCCCGCGCATGCGCATGGGCCTTGGCCCGTTGATGATCGCGCAAATGGCCGGCGCGCCGATCGTGCCCGCGACCTGGTCCACGCGCTGGGCGATCACGTTCAACAGCTGGGACCGCTTCGTCCTGCCCCTGCCCTTTGGCAAAGGCGTCATCGCCTATGGCGAGCCGATCACTGTGCCGAGGGACGCCGATACGGACACGCTTGAAGCGCTCCGCGCCGAGCTGGAACGCCGCGCCATCGCGTTGACGCAGGAAGCGGACCGGCTTTGCGGACGAGAGATCGTCGAACCGGCGGACACGCGCAAATGATGGTCGTGGGCCTGCCGCTTTACCGCGCCGCGACGACGCTGGCTGCGCCGGTTTTGGACGGCGTGCTCACCCGCCGCGCTCGGGATGGCAAGGAAGACCCCAGCCGCTTGCCGGAGCGCAAAGGCGTCGCCAGCGCACAGCGCCCGGAGGGAAAGCTCGCCTGGCTCCACGCGGCCAGCGTCGGGGAAAGCCTCGTCGCCCTAAGCCTGGCGGAAGGTCTGACCGAAGCGCGCGAGGACTTATCCATCCT
Source organism: uncultured Oceanicaulis sp. (assembly GCA_964484345.1). Lineage (GTDB taxonomy): Bacteria > Pseudomonadota > Alphaproteobacteria > Caulobacterales > Maricaulaceae > Oceanicaulis. The sequence continues at coordinate 35,991 of CAZAGE010000008.1, forward strand.
GATCACCTCGGGCACGCGCACTTCCGCTGCACTGGTGGAGCGCCGGGGCGTTATGCGCACCGTGCACCAATACCCGCCGGTCGACCGGCCAGGCTGGGCCAAGCGCTTCATCGCGCATTGGAAACCCGATCTCGTGGTGTTCACCGAAAGCGAGCTGTGGCCCAATCTGATTATGGAGGCGGAGCGCTCCGGCGCGCCGCTGGCCTTGGTCAATGCACGCATGAACGACTCGTCCCTGCGCGGCTGGCTGCGCTGGCCGGGCACCGCCATGCGGGTTCTCAACGCCTTTGACTGGATCGGCGCTGCGGACGCACGCACCCAAGAGGGCTTGGCGCTCTTAACCGAGCGCGAAATTCCCCAGCCCGGCAATCTGAAGCTGGAAGCCGGTTTGCCGGAGCCCGATCCGGCAGACCTCGCCGAAGTTCGCGCAGCCATCGCAGACCGGCCCGTCTTCGTCGCCGCCAGCACCCATGCCGGCGAAGAAGCCCTGCTGGCCGAGGCGCTGGTCCAGCTGCGGACCAGTCATCCCGACGCTTTGATGATCCTGGCCCCGCGCCACCCCGAACGCGCCGATGAGATCGCCGCGATCCTCACCCGGTCCGGTCACGCTATCACCCGGCGGTCACGAGGCGAGACGCCCGGCGCCGGAGACACCGTCTGGCTGGCTGATACGCTGGGCGAGATGGCGTTGTGGTATGCGGCGGCGCCGGTCGCGCTGATCTGCGGCAGCTTTTTGGCCGCCATTGGCGGCCATAACCCGATTGAAGCCACGCGCGCCGGCGCGGTGGTGATCACCGGCCCATACGCCGACAGTTTTGCGGATATATATGCCGCCTATGACGCTGTCGAAGCGCGCGGCATGGCGCTGGCCGAACCCGGCGCAATCGCAGAGGCGATCCGCACCAGCTGGTCAGGACACGGACCGACCCTGGAGGCTGGCCAAGCCGCCCTCGCCCGCCTGCCCGGCGGCGCGCGCGCCGCAACGCTGGACGCCTTGCTGGGTTTGCTAGACCGGAAGACGGCGTCATGAGGCCGCCCGCCTTTTGGGACACGGATGCGCCGCGCAGCTCGGGCGCGTTGACCCGCGCCCTGCTGAGCCCGCTGGGCTGGATTTACGCGGCGGCCACCGCCAACCGGATCGCCAAAACCGTTCCCGCTCCAGCGCCCGCCCCGGTGATTTGCGTGGGCAATCTGACTCTGGGCGGCACCGGCAAAACGCCGGTCTCCATCGCTTTGCTGGAGATCGCCCGCGATCTCGGCCGGTCACCGGCCGCCTTGTCGCGCGGCTGGAAAAGCGCGCTGCCGACGCCGGCAAAGGTTGACCCGGCCGTGCACACCGCGCGCGACGTCGGTGATGAACCGCTTCTTCTGGCACGAACAGCCCCCGCCTATATCGATCCTGGCCGGATCGAGGGGGCGAAGAGTGCCGTTGAGGACGGCGCTGATCTGATCGTCATGGATGACGGCCATCAAAACCCCAAGCTGGAAAAGACGCTCTCCATCGTGGTGGTGGACGGCGTGACCGGCTGGGGCGCCAAAAAAATCTTCCCCGCCGGTCCTTTGCGCGAACCGGTGAGCGCAGGCCTGAAGCGCGCCGACGCCGTCATCGTGATGACGCCGGGACCGGACTTCAAACCGGATTACGCCAACCTGCAGCTGGAAATGTTGGAGATCCCGGTGCTGACCGCCTGGCTGGAACCGCGCGAGACCGCGCCGGGCGGACCGCTTCTCGCCTTCGCCGGCATCGGTCGTCCGCAGAAATTCTTCGATGCGCTGAAAGCTGCGGGCGGCGTCTTGGCGGATGCGGTGAGCTTTCCTGACCACCACGTCTTTTCCAGGGCCGATATCGAGCGTCTGCGCGACCTCGCCGACGCCCATGACGCGCAGCTGATCACCACGGAAAAGGACTGGGTGCGCCTTCCCGGCGAAGTCCAGCCCGGCGTCGCCGCCTGGCCGGTGCGAGCGGTGTTCGCGGACCCTGAACGGGTGGCCGGGCTGGTTCACACGGCGGTGGACCGCTTTGAAGCGGCGCGCTAGGCAGAGTCCATGACGCCACCTGGATGCGCCAAACCGATGTCCTCCCCCGCTTGCGGGGGAGGTGTCAGCGAAGCTGACGGAGGGGGCAGCGCGACGTCGCAAGCCCCCCTTGTCCCTTCGGGACACTCCCCCCGCAGGCGGGGGGAGACACCAGCCCCATGTCGCGCTAACCAACGGCTATGAGTTTCCTCCAATCTCTTGGATATCGCGCGGAGGCGCTGGGTTGGGACGCCTATCAGGGCCTGTTTCGGTCCATGGGGCTGGAGCGCGCCAGCGATGCGGGCGCGTCCCTTTTGCGCGCGCTCGGGCCGCGCTTCGGCGTTCACAATGTCGCGCGGACCAATATGCGCATCGCCTTTCCCGAAGCCAGCGAGCGCGAGCTTGACGGTCTGCTGGTGGAGATGTGGGACAATTTCGGCCGCTTGCTCGGCGAGTTTCCCAACACCCATCGCTTTGATTTCTCACCCGGCAGCGACCAGATCGAAACCGAGGGCACGGACATCCTGGCGGAGTATGACCGTCAAGGTCAGCCCGTGGTGCTGATTGGCGGCCATTTCGCCAATTGGGAGCTGCTGGCGGCGACCATCGTGCGCCATATGCATGATTGCCGGATCACCTATCGCCACGCCAATAATCCGATCATCGACCGGCGCATCATCGAGCAGCGCCGGGCCTATGGCGTGCGCATCCTGGCGCCCAAGGGCGGCCATGGCGCAAAAGAGCTGATGGCGGCGCTCAAAGACGGCGCCTCGGTCGCGCTGATGAATGATCAAAAGATGAATGACGGCATCGCCGCGCCGTTTTTGGGCCGCGAATCGATGACCGCGTCGGGCCCCTCGCGCATGGCGCTGCGCTATGATTGCCCGATCGTGCCCATGTCTATCGTCCGCAAGGACGGGCCGCGCTTCAAGATCAAAGTCCATGACCCGCTGGACAAGCCGGACAAGGACGCCCCGGACGCCATCCTTCAGCTGGTCACCCGGATCAATCAATTTATTGAAGCGCAAATTCGCCGGGCGCCGGCCCAGTGGTTCTGGGTGCACCGCCGCTTTGAAAAACCGCTCTACCGCAAGCCTGACGCGTCCAGCTGAAGCGTTTCGCCCGGATCGATATAGCGATTATGCCATTTGATCCGCCAATCAAGATGCGCACCGGTTGAGCGGCCGCCCGCGCCGACCTGGCCGATCACCTGCCCGCGCTCGACCACGTCGCCCACGGCGACATCGACGCCGGACAGGTGCAAAAAGGCGCTGGTGAAGCCTTGGCCGTGATCGATGAAGATCAGTCCGCCTTCCCAGAACATGTCGTCATTGGCCAAGGTCACCACGCCGCTCGCAGGCGCAACGATGTCCGTGCCCGAGGGCGCAGCGATATCAATGCCGTAGTGAGGCCGGCTGGGATCGCCGTTGTAAAACCGCTGCGAGCCATAGACGCCGGTGATCCTGCCTTCGACCGGCATTTCAAATCCGGTGGTGAACCCCGGCGCCTCCCAGCGCGAGGTATAGGCGGCGGCCTTGATGCGGCCTTCCCGGCGGCTGCGGGCCAGGTCTTCTTCGGAAAGCTGATTGAAACGCGGCGGCGTGCCTTCGATGCGCTGGATATTATACTCGCGCTGTTCCACCGCGACGGTCTGTTCAAACACGCCGCCCGATACGGTTTCCACGCGCAAGGTGGTTTCCGGCGCAGCGTCGCGGTCATGGCCCAGGACCACCCAGCCCTCTTCATCGGCGGTCACGGTGATGTCGCCCAGGCTCACACGCGCGCCAGGGTTGGTCCGGCACACCAGTGCTGCGCCCTGGCGATGGGTTCCGCTGCAGCGGATTGCGCTGCGGTCCGGGTTCGTGGCCGCTGCGTCCAGCGAGTCGGCGATCAGAGCGGTCAGCGCATCCGTTCCGCCCGAAGGCGTCGCGGCCAGCAGCACGCTGGCGAGCGCCGCGATCATCGGCTCGGCTCCGGCGCGCCGGCGGGCCCGCCCTGGGTTTCCAGCCAGCGCTTGGTCGCGGCCTTGCCGTCGACATAGGCCTCCTGCAGCTCGGCGCTCCAATATTTCAGCTGCGCGATCGGGATTTTCTCACCGGTCACGGCGCAGGTCACATAGGAGCCAGGTTTCAGGATCAGATAGTCTGCGTCGCCATATTCCAGCTGCGCCAGACCCGTGAAATCTTTGTCGAAGGCGTTCATGGGATCTCCAGTCATGGGCGGCACGCTATCATGGCTCGCCGCAGCTCAAAAGCGTGCCGTGCTTGACCGACTCAGCCCTTGTCGAAAGGGTGGCTCCATGCCCGTCATTCGCCGTCTCAGCCCTGAAACCGTCAACCGGATCGCCGCCGGCGAGGTGATCGAACGCCCCGCCTCCGCCGTTAAAGAGCTGGTGGAGAACGCGCTCGACGCCGGGGCGACGCGGATCGACGTGACGATTGAGGGCGGCGGGCTGACCCGCATCGTGGTTGAAGACAATGGCTGCGGCATGAGCCCCGACCAGCTCGCCACCGCGATCGAGCGCCATGCGACGTCCAAACTGCCCGTCGGCGAAAATGGCGAAGACGACCTGCTCAACATCGCCTCCATGGGGTTTCGCGGCGAAGCCCTACCCTCCATCGGATCAGTGGCCCGCCTGACCATCACCACCCAGGACGCGGAGCTGGGCGAAGCCTGGGAGTTGCGCGTTGAGGGGGGCGTTGAGGACGGTCCCCGCCCCGCTCCGGCTCTGGGCCGGCGCGGCACGCGGGTGGAGGTCGCAGACCTGTTCTACGCCACCCCGGCGCGGCTGAAATTTCTCAAGAGCGAGCGGGCGGAAAGCAACGCCGTCGCCGACGTGATCAAGCGGCTGGCGTTGTCGCGTGCGGATGTCGGATTTTTCCTCACAGTCGAGGGCCGCAGCCGGGTCAGCGCCCCGGCGGAGGATCTGGACGATCCAGTGGAAGCGCGGCGCGCGCGCCTGTCCTCCATCCTCGGCGGGGATTTCGGCGAAAACGCTTTGGTCATCGACCAGGAGCGCGAGGGTGTCCACCTGACCGGTCTCGCCAGCCTGCCGACTTACAATCGCGGCTCCAACCAGCACCAGTTCCTCTTCGTCAATGGACGGCCCGTGAAGGACCGCCTGCTGGTCGGCGCGGTGCGCGGCGCCTATCAGGATTTCCTCGCCCGCGACCGCCATCCGGTCGCCGCGCTCTATGTCGATCTCTCGCCGGGCCAGGTGGATGTGAACGTCCATCCCGCTAAGGCCGAAGTGCGCTTTCGCGACGCCGGGCTGGTGCGCGGCCTGATCGTCGGCGCGCTGCGCCATGCGCTGGCGGGCGCAGGACACAGGGCCTCCACCACCGTGGCGGGCTATGCGCTCGGACGCGCCCAGCCGCAAACCACGCCCGCCGCCCCGCCGCTGGCGCGCGCCGGCGGCTGGTCAAGCCGACCCTCGGCGGGCTGGGAGCAATCGCTGGCGCAAACGGCGGCGGAGCCGGGCGGCCTTGCACCGAATCTCGCGCCCGGGGTGTCGGCGCGGGTGGAACCGGATTACGACGCCGGGCCTGAGGCCAATATGAACCCCGCTTCGGCGCAGGCCGCGCCGGAGGCGCAGACCGCCTTTCCCTTGGGCGTCGCGCGCGCGCAGGTGCATGCGACCTATGTGATCGCCCAGACCGAGGACGGCCTCGTCATCGTCGATCAGCACGCCGCTCACGAGCGCCTGGTCTATGAGCGCATGAAGGCGCAGATCGCTGAAACCGGCGTCGCACGCCAAGCTTTGCTCGTGCCGGAAATCGTCGAGCTGGACGAGGCCGAAGCGCGCCGCGTGCTCGAGCGCTCAGACCAGCTCGCCGAGCTGGGTCTCATCGTCGAACCGTTCGGCGCCGGGGCGCTGGCAGTGCGGGAAGTGCCCGCCCTGCTCAAACGCCTCGACGTTCAGGGCCTGATCCGCGACCTCGCCGACGAACTCGCCGAGTATGACGAAGCGCTGTCGCTGAAAGAACAACTCGAGGAGGTGGTCGGCACCATGGCGTGCCATGGCTCGGTGCGCTCGGGCCGGCGTTTAACTGGAGAAGAAATGAACGCCCTGTTGCGCGACATGGAGGCCACGCCCCATTCCGGCCAATGCAATCATGGCCGGCCGACCTATGTGGAGCTGAAGCTGGCGGATATCGAACGTTTGTTTGGACGCCGTTGAAATGACCATCTCAATTCAGGTCGAGCCGGAACCCGGTTTCATTGTCTGCCGTTATGCCGGACGGGCCGGCGGAGAGGATTTAAGGCGTTTGATCGTGGGCTATGAAACCGGCCTGTATCCAGCAGACCGCAATGTGCTCCATGACTTATCTGAGGCGGAGACGCTGGGCTTTGAGGCCCGGGTAGTTGCCGACCTGACGATGCGCCGCCGCGCCACCATTCCCGACAGCCCCGCCAAGCCCGTTTGCGCGGCGGTCTTCGGTGTGAAGCCGACAATGGAGGACGCAGTGAGCTTATGGACCGCGTTTTTCCAAGACGACCCCGCCCACCATATTCAACAACTCGATACCGAAGCTGAAGCCCGAAGCTGGCTTGAAAGATGCGCCGTGAGCGGGTGCTGACACGAGAAGCCGAAACGCGGCTAGAGGCCGGCGCTAAGCCCGCTTGAAAAACCGCACCATGGTCTCTCCGGCGCCCAGCTGGTCGACCTCATTCCAGCCCGGCGTATCCTTCAGCTCGACCCGCGCACTTTCTTCCAGCACCGCGACCGCGTCCTCGCTGACCCATTGGCCTTCGACCAGTCGGGCCAAGGCGATTTCGCCCAGGCCTTTGCCATAGGGCGGATCGAGGAAGGCGATATCAAAGGGCTTGCCGACCTTTTCCGGCTTGGCGCCCAGATCGGTGGCGCTGCGGCGATGCAGCTTGGTGCAGCCGTAAAGCTGCATGCTTTCCACATTGGTGCGGATCGCGCCGCGGGCGGCGGCTTCGATCTCGACAAAGAGCGCAAAGCTCGCCCCGCGGCTGATCGCTTCCAGCCCCAGCGCGCCCGACCCGGCGAAAAGATCAATCACCCGCGCGGCCTTAAGCGGCGGCGCCCAGTCCGCATGAGTCAGCTTATTAAACACGCTTTCGCGCACCCGGTCGGTGGTCGGCCGTGTGCGATCGCCTTTGGGCGCATGAATGACGCGGCCTCTATGGGCGCCGGCGACGATGCGCACTTGAAGGTCCTTTGGTGGTGTCTGCGGGTTTGGACTTGGGACGGTTGGGCCGCGGCTTGGCGCTGGTCAATTCACCGCGTTCCGCGCGCTCGGTTTTCGCAGCGCGCTTGCGGGCCTTATGGCCCGGCTCGTCCTTCTTCGTCGCCTTCGCCCAACCCGACTTATTCGCCGACTTCGGACGCGGCTTCGGCTTGGCTTTGGCCCGGCCGGTGGTTTCCGCGGCGGGTGCGGCGACGTCGGTGGCGTGGCCCTCGGCGTCGAGCGGATACAGCTTGCCCAGCTGATCACGCAGCACGGAGAGCTTGATCTCTGTCGCCTCGCCCCGCTTGATCGAGCCCAGCTGGAAGGGGCCATAGGCCACGCGCATCAAGCGGTTCACAGTGAGTCCGACATGGGCGAGGACTTTGCGAACCTCGCGGTTCTTGCCTTCCTTGATGCCCACGGTGAGCCAAACATTGGCGCCGGTGCGCCGGTCGACGGTCACTTCGATGGGGCCATAAACAACGCCATCGACCACCGCCCCGTCCGCCAAGCCCGCCAGCGCTTTGTCGTCGGCATGGCCATAGGCTCGCACCCGATAGCGGCGGGTCCAGCCGGTGGCGGGCAGCTCCAGCACCCGGGCGAGCGCACCGTCATTGGTCAGCAAAAGCAAGCCTTCCGAATTCAAATCCAGCCGCCCGACCGAGATCACCCGGCCCATATCCCTTGGCAATTGCTCAAAAACGGTGGGCCGGCCCTCCGGATCATTGTGGGTGGTGAGAAGGCCCGTCGGCTTGTGATAGAGCCATAAGCGCGTGGGCGGCCTGGCCCCGACCGGCTGGCCGTCAAAGGCGAGCACGTCGCCGGGGCGCACCTTCACCGCCGGGCTGGTCAGCGTCTTACCGTTCAGCGAAATCCGGCCCGCCTCGATCAGACGTTCCGCTTCCCGGCGCGAAGCGACGCCGGCGCGCGCCAGCGCCTTGGCGACGCGTTCGCCGCCATCACTCTCAGGCTCGGTGTCGGGGGTGTCGGTCAATGCGCGGACTTCTTAAGCTGGGTGGCCCGGCTTTACTCGCGCGGAGCGGCAGGGCATGGGAACGGCCATGACGTTAGACCGCGACCATCACTTTATGGGCTTAGCCTTGGCTCAAGCGCAAGCCGCCGCTGCGGCGGGCGAAACGCCGGTGGGAACGGTGATTGTCGATCCGACGACCGATCAGGTGATCGCAGAAGCGGGCAATGCCCCGATCGGGGATATGGATCCGACCGGCCATGCCGAGATCCGCGCGCTGCGTCAGGCGGCCCAGAGGCTAGGGAATTACCGGCTCACCGGACTGGAGCTTTTTGTGACCTTGGAGCCTTGCGCCATGTGCGCTGGCGCGATCAGCCACGCCCGGATCGGGCGGGTGATCTATGGCGCGTCCGATCCCAAAGGCGGCGCCATTGCGCACGGCCCGCGCTTTTTCGAGCAACCCACCTGTCACTGGCGGCCGGATGTGACCGCCGGCGTGCGCGGGGAAGAAGCCAGCACGATGCTGAAGGACTTCTTCCGCGCACGGCGAGGGAAGTGAGTTGTTCTGAGGGTCCTTCGAGACGTTCGCTGCGCTCACTCCTCAGGATGAGGGTGAGATCCCGCTCGAACAATCCTCATCCTGAGGAGGTCCGTCAGGACCGTCTCGAAGGACGCATAGCCCCTAAACCTTGCGCATGCGGCCGCCCAGACCCAGGCGGTCCAGGAAGGCGTTGACGTCGGTGGTGCGGGTCAGCGGGCGCACGCCATTGGCTTCATGGCGGGAAATGATCCGCATTTCATTGCAGCGGTTGAGGAACATTTGGGCATCGGAATTGAGCATAACGGGTCTCCATCTCTGGCGCGCGATATGCGCCTGACCCCGCGAGTTCTGAAGAGCGATTTCCGCATGGCTCCCCTGCAGTTTTCGCATGGCGTCACAGCGCTGAGATTGATCCTGGGACGCGCCGGCGATAGCGTCGCGCCATGACCCAGCAAATCCAGCATTTCGACGTGAAGGGCGGCCCGCAATTCGGTCGCGCTCACCTGCCCGCCCTGCGCGCTGCGCTCAAGTCCGCCAACCTGGACGGATTCATTATCCCCCATGAGGATGAATATAATAACGAATACCTGCCCGCGAACGCAGAGCGCCTGATGTGGGCGACCGGCTTCACCGGTTCGGCCGGCGCCGCCATTGTGATGGCTGACCGCGCCGCGGTCTTCGTTGACGGGCGCTATACTGAACAGGTCAAAGCCCAGGTGGATGGCGATTTGTTCGACTATGAAGACCTTGTCGAGCAAGGCGTCGCCGGCTGGATCCAAGCCAACGCCCGCCAGGGTGAAACCCTCGGCTATGACCCGCGCCTGCATTCGCCGGACGCGCTCGCCAAGATCGAGGCCGCGGCTGAAAAAGCGGGCGCGACACTGACAGCGCTCGACGTCAATCCGATCGACAGCGCCTGGGAGGACCGCCCCGCGCCGCCGCGCGCGAAGGTTAACCCCCACCCGCTGGAGCTGGCCGGCGACACCCATGCGGACAAGCGCCGGCGCATCGGCGGCGATGTGGAACGCGACGGTGCGGACGCGACGGTGATCACCGATCCCGCCTCCATCGCCTGGCTGTTCAATCTGCGCGGCGGCGATGTGATGTGCACGCCCCTGCCCTTGGCGGCGGCGGTGCTTGAGAAAGACGGCCGCGCCACCCTCTTCATCGAAGACGAGAAACTCACCGATGAGACCCGCGGGCATTTGGGCAATGAGGTCGCTCTGCGCCCGGAAACCGAGTTCGGCGAAGGCCTCAAAGCGCTGTCTGGCAAAACCGTCCGGGTCGACCCGGCCTCCAGCTCGGTCTGGGTATTTAATACGCTCAGCAGCGCCGGCGCCGAGATCCAGCGCAAGCCCGATCCCGTGGCGCTGCCCAAGGCCTGCAAGAACGCCGCGGAGATCGAGGGCACGAAAGCGGCCCATATCCGCGACGGCGCCGCGCTGGTGCGCTTCCTGCACTGGCTCGATACCGAGGCGCAGTCCGGCGAAGTCGATGAAATCGCCGCCGCCATACAGCTGGAAACCTTCCGCAAACAGCTGCCAGAGCTGAAGGATATCAGCTTTGAGACGATCTCGGCGGCCGGTCCGAACGGCGCCTTCCCGCACTACCGGGTCAACACCGCCTCGACCCGCAAGCTTGAGCGCGGCTCGCTCTATCTGGTGGATTCCGGCGGCCAGTATGAGGACGGCACCACGGACGTCACCCGCACCGTGCCGATCGGTGAACCCACCGCGGAAATGCGCCGCCATTTCACCCTGGTGCTGCGCGGTCATATCGCTTTGTCGATGGTCCGCTTCCCCGCGGGCACGACCGGCGCCGCGCTGGACGCGCTGGCGCGTGCGCCGCTGTGGAATGAGGGTCTGGATTATGACCATGGCACCGGCCATGGCGTGGGCAGCTATCTGGGCGTCCATGAAGGTCCGCAGCGCATTTCCAAAGCCCCCAATTCGATCGCCCTGAAACCCGGCATGATCGTGTCCAACGAGCCGGGCTATTACCAAGTCGGCGATTACGGCATCCGGATCGAGAACCTGCAATTCGTCACCGAGGCGGAAGCGTTGCCCGGCGGCGACCGGCCCATGCACGGGTTTGAAACCCTGACCCAGGCGCCGATTCACCGCGCGCTGATCGATCCTTCGCACATGACCCCGGCGGAGCTGGCCTGGCTGGATGACTATCATCGCGGCGTCAAAGAGAAGGTCTTGCCGCTGGTCGAGGGCGAGGTCGCAGACTGGCTGGTCAAGGCGTGCGAACCTTTCTTTGGAGCCACGCCCTGATGGGAAAAGCGGCGGTGATCGCCAAAGCCGCCGTGCTCAGCCTCCTCGCTCTGACGCTGTCGGGCTGTTTCACCAGCGAAGACGAGCTGGTGGGCTACTGGGCGGCGGACCGGCCGATCGAGACCGGCGTGTGGGCCCATTGGCCCACCCATCCCGACGGCACGGAATGGGACCGCGAAACCTGGCGCGGCGAGATTGATCTGGAACGCCGCCGCTATCGCTCAAATGAAGAGAACTTCCCGCACGAAGGTGCGCGGCTGAAGCGCCTGTCCGGCGATATCTATCTGGCCCAGATCCCGCGCGAGGGCGGCGTCGGCTATGGCGTCGCCTGGGTGTATGAAGACGGCGCAGTCTTGAGCTATCACCAGCCCGATTGCGGCGCGCTGACCGAGGCTGTGCTGGATACCTACACGCTCACCCGCGACCTGGAAGGCTTTTGCACCTTGACGAGCCTTGATCAGGTCGAGGCGGTGATGGGCGCCTATCTGGACGCAGTCGGTGAAGCGATCATTGTCGACGGGGTGTATCGGCGGGTGGAGTAGATTGCTTCCAAAGCGGCAAAACTCACCCGCCATTTCCCCCATTAATTCCACAATCCAGATCGCTTATCTCTTTCGTCAACACAGCCCACTCCAACACGGGAGAGACAGAGATGATTGATGTTCGTTCCTTTAACAGCCTCGGGGCGTTTCAGACCGACTGGCTGAACGCCAAGCACCATTTCAGCTTCGGCCACTACCATGACGCCAAGCGCATGGGCTGGGGCGCGCTGCGGGTCTGGAATGATGATGAAATCCAGCCCCAGACCGGTTTCCCGCCGCACCCGCACAGCGAGATGGAAATCATCACCTATGTGCGCGACGGCGCCATCACCCACGAGGACAGCCTGGGCAATAAAGGCCGCACGGTGGCCGGCGACGTGCAGGTGATGAGTGCGGGTTCGGGCATCCGGCACGCCGAATACAATGTGGAAGACGAGCTCACCCGCATTTTCCAGATCTGGATCATGCCGGACGAGCGCGGCGGCCAGCCGTATTGGAACGCCCGCGAATTTCCCAAGGGCGAACGCGCCGGTGAGCTGGTGGTCTTAGCGTCCGGCCGCAAAGGCGATGAAGACGCCCTGCCGATCCGGGCCGACGCCCGGGTTATGGGCGGCACGCTGGAAGCGGGCCAGTCCACCACCTATACGCTGGAGGCGGGCCGCCACGCCTATCTGGGCCTGGCCAAAGGCGAGGTGACGGTGAATGGAACCAAGGTCGGCGCCCGTGACGGCGCGGCGATCAAGGATGTCGACACCATCACCATCACCGCCGTCGAGCCGTCTGAAGTGGTGATGGTCGACAGCAAGTAAGCGGCAACATCACCTAGACTTAAGCCCTTGTTTAGCGTGCAGGCCTTAAGCGGTCTGCACGCTATTCATTTGAGGTCCCGACATGCTGCGCCGTATCTGCTCTGCCGTCCTGCTATTGTTCGCTGCGCCGCTGATGAGCGGCTGTTTGGTCGTCACCGCAGTCGACACCGCCGCGGGCGTGGGCGGGCTCGCAATCGGCGCCACCGGCGCGGTGGTCGGCGCCGCGGGCGATGTGGCCGAAGGCACGATTGACGTCATCACGCCGGGCGGCGATGACGACGACGAGGACGACGACGGCTAACGCCTAACCGATCAGGTTGGGCAGCCAGAACATCATCGCCGCTCCGATGACCCCGATGCTGGTGACGCCGGCTGCGGCGAACACCAGCGCGGCGGTGGCGAACCGGGTCGCAACGCCGCCCTTGTCGCGGGCGTTGAGATAAATCTCCAAGACCACCAGCGGCAGGATGTAGGACCCGATCGCCAGGAAATAGTCGAACGGTCCGTTCAGCATGGGGCCGACGCCCGGCATCGTGCCGCCGGTGGCGATGAACCAGAATCCAAAGCCGACCCGGAAGAACCACACCCCGCTGGCGACCATGAAGAGGCGCAGCGCCCAGCGATGGTGAATCGCGAGTTGGCGTTTGATCGCATGCCGGACCGTGAAGCCGGCGAAGAGGATGATCAGCACAGCGTTGACGGTGATGCCGATCTCGTTGACCAGGCCCGCCATGCCCCGCGCCCAGGTCAGATAAATCCCGCCCAGGCTGATCACCACGGCGGTTACGGCGTAAACACGCCCGTTCCAGCGGTGAAAGGCCGGAAAGCGCTTGCGCACGGCCGGGATGAATTGAAGCGGCCCGCCCGCCGACATGATGAAGGCGAGCAGCATGTGGGCGACGACGTTGAGATTGCCGATCAGGTCGGCCTCCACGAAGCCGACGATCAAGCGCCGCGTCCACGCCGTCCAATCGCCCTCCAGGGCGTTTCCCCCATAAAACAGCAAGATGTAAATCGCGAAGGCGAACTGTCCCAGCGCCGCCACCGTGAACCAGGTGACCGCTGAGGCTTTCAGCAGGGCGCGCCCGGTTTGGGCGTCGACGCCGAACTCTGCCGTGTTTGAAACCATGATCTGTCTCCAACCAGAACTCACCGCGCTGTCCTGCGCGTTGGAGACAGACTGGAGGGCGCGCGCCAGACGGTCCTGCCGGTTTGAAAATCGGCGGGAATTGGCGGCAAAACAGTTGAAGACCTCAGTAGAAACGATCACCGATTTCCAAATCGGCCAGTTTCACAGGCCGACGCCGGCCTAATGTGATCTGGTTGCAGCTCGAACCGCTTGGTCCCGTGTTATGCTGCCGTTTGACGCCGTTGAGAGCCTGAGACCGCCCATGCCTGATATCGCCTCCCTCCAGCTTTTCGCCGCCGCCCTGATGCTCGGCGTGATCGCCGTTTCGCTCTGGCGCGGCAAAAAGGATGTCCTGGGCTGGACCTGGGTCGCATTCTGCACTTCCGCCACCGCCTCGCTGGTGTTGCGAAGCCTGGGCGGAGAGGTCGGGCCGATCGGCCTGCTGTTGCTGGCGCCCGCTTCGGCGACATGCGGCGTGGCTTGGCTGCTCGCGCGTGCAGCGTTCCGCGAAGGCCGCCCGTTCACGACCTTGCACCTGAGCGTTGTCGCAGTGATCGCGGCGGTCAATCTCAGCCCTTCCGGGGCCTTCGGCGCGACGCTGGGCAATCTGCAGAACCTGCTGGCCTCAGCCGTCATTGTGCTGACCCTTTGGGAAGCCGTCCGCGGCTGGCGCACCCTGACCACGCGCGGCGAAAAAATCATGCGCGGCGTATACTTCATGGTGACAGCGGCGGCGGTGCTGATCGCCGTGATCTGGTTAAGCGGACCCACCGTGGCGGCGAGCCTAAACGATGCGGTTGAAACGCTCGCCTTGCTGGCGGTCACCCTCACGGCAGGTCTGTGCATCCGCTTCCGCCGGCGCCATCCGCTGATCACAGCGAACGCCGAGCCGGCGAACACCAACCGCCCAGCCCCAAAACCGGTGGATGCGGAGATCCGGAACTTGGGCGCGCGGCTGGACGCCATGGTGCGCAGCGACGCGCTCTTCCTGGATGGCGATCTGAAAGTGGCGGATCTGGCGCGCAAGCTTCAAGCGCCGGAGTATAAGATCACCCGCGCCGTCACCGGCGCTTTGGGAGCGGCGAATTTCAATCAGTATATCAACCGCTTCCGCATCAAGTTCGCGCAAGACTTAATGGCGGAGGATCCCGGCCGGTCGATACTCGCGGTGGCGTTTGATAGCGGATTTGCGTCGCTAGGACCGTTCAACCGGGCGTTCAAGGCCATCACAGGCCAGACCCCGCGCGCCTATCGGGCCGGTTTGGAGGAGCCGCACACTGTCACCGCCTAAGGCGCGCCGATCCACTTATGGGTCTGCAAGCTCAGACGCCATTGGGGATGTTTGAGACAATACTCATACGCCGCCTGAGCGTTCTCGGCTTGCAAAGGTCCGTCCATGGGCTGCAGGCGAAACTCCTCAAAGTCGAGATGTTCAAACTGCTCCGGCATCGCATCAGGCTGGGGATAGACCAGCTTGAGCTCGTGGCCTCGAGTCTGTTTCAGCGGCGCGGTCGATTTCGGGCTGACGCAGATCCAATCAATGCCCTCCGGCGCTTCGATGGTGCCGTTGGTTTCCACCGCGATCTCAAAGCCCGCGGTGTGCAAGGCGTCGATCAGCGGCGGATCGAGCTGCAAGAGCGGCTCGCCGCCGGTGCAGACCACATAAGGCGATCCGCCCCCCGGCCAGAGGCTCGCGACGGCGACGGCGAGCGCCTCGGCGGTGGCGAACTTGCCGC
This sequence comes from uncultured Oceanicaulis sp., assembly GCA_964484345.1. Taxonomy (GTDB): domain Bacteria; phylum Pseudomonadota; class Alphaproteobacteria; order Caulobacterales; family Maricaulaceae; genus Oceanicaulis. Next base: position 51,211 of record CAZAGE010000008.1, read on the forward strand.
CATTCACGCCATCCGTGCCGACAAAATCGGTGTCGCAGAAGGTGCAGACCGCGCTGGCGCGATCTTTCTCCAGCCCGCTCCACAGATTGCAGCCCGCAAAGCGTAAAAAGACCGCCGGGCGGCCCGCCTGCCCCCCTTCGCCCTGCACGGTGAGGAACATTTCTTTGACGGAATAGGTCATGGCGCCGCCCGCCACTCGCGCCAGCCCTTGGCGCGCAGCTCGCAGGCTGGACATGTCCCACAGCCATAGCCCCAGTCATGGCGCTGGCCCCGCTCACCGAGATAGCAAGTGTGGGAATGCTCCACGATCAGGTCGACCAGCGCGTCGCCGCCCAGCTGATGCGCCAGCGCCCATGTCTCCGCCTTGGTGAGGTCCATCAGCGGGGTTTCGATGCGCATCGGCCGGCCAAGGCCGAGCGTCAGAGCCTCCGCCTGAGCATCCAGCGTGTCGCGGCGGCAATCGGGATAGCCGGAATAATCCGTCTGGCACATGCCGCCGACCAGCACGTTGATCCCGCGCCGCATGGCGAAAGCCGAGGCGACGGTGAGGAAGACCAGATTGCGTGCGGGCACGAAGGTGGTCGGCAAGCCGTCTTCGCGGAAGCCGATCTCAGCCTCTCGCGTCAGCGCGCTTTCAGCCAGATCCCCATAGCCGGAGATGTCCACCACTCGGTCTTCGCCCAAGCGCGCCGCCCAATCGGGGAAAGCGTCGACCATCGCCTCTCGCACCTTCAGGCGCGCGCTCATCTCCACGCCATGGCGCTGGCCATAGTCGAAACCGATGGTCTCCACCCGCGCAAACCTGTCCAGCGCCCAAGCCAGGCAGCTGGCGGAATCCTGGCCGCCGGAAAACAGAACCAAGGCCGCGTCAGGCGCGGCGGCGTGAGAAGCAGATGACGTCATGGCGCGCTATATTCTATTTCAAAGCCGCATTCGCAAGGAGACGGGCCATGACCGAGACACACAGCGCGATGGGGCTGCTCTATACAACTTGGCCGGATCAAGCCTCAGCAGAGGCGGCGGCGCGCACCCTGCTGAAGGAAGGTTTGATCGCCTGCGCCAACATTCTGGGCGCGTCCACCTCGATCTATCGCTGGCAGGGCGAGGTCGAAACGGCGCAGGAAATCATTGTCTTGTTCAAAACCAGCACAGCGAAAGCCGGCGCCGCGCGCACTCGGATTGCAGCACTGCACCCATATGACGAGCCCGCAATTTTGAACCTGGCCGTCCATGCGGAAGGCACGGCGCCGGGCTTTCTCAATTGGGTGAACGCTGAAACCTCGGGCGGCGAAATATGACGGAGCCATGAAATTTGGATGACGGCGCTAGAGGTTAACCCAACAGTAGCTCTGATCTGTTCGGATGGTGCCTTATATGGGGGCGCATGGGCGCGCCTGCTCGTTACAGGTTTCGCCGCGCCATGAGCCGTACTGTTCGCTCGCTCCTGCAGGATGCGCCTCAGCTGGACCCTTCCGTCACCGGCAGCGCGGTCTATGAGCTGTTTTCCCAGGACCCGGAATTGCTCGTCTGCGCTGTAGTCGAGGGTGATCAGCCGATCGGCATGGTCTCGCGCAATGCGTTTTTTCTGCGCATGGCGGACACCCATGGCCGTGCGCTTTTTGAGAAGCGCCCGATCACTTTCGTGATGGATAAAGACCCGCTGATCGTCGACAAGGATAGCCTGATTTCCGAAGTCAGCCGCCATATCCTGACTGACCGCAACGCGGCGCTGTTCGACGGCTTCATCATTACGGACGAAGGCCGCTATGCGGGGATCGGCACCGGCGTCACGCTGATGAAGACGCTGCAGACCGAGAGCGAGGAGCGCAACCGAAAGCTTGTAGCCCTTGCCGAGCAGCTCGGCCGCGCCCGCATCGAAGCGCTGAGCGCCAACCAGGCTAAGAGCGAGTTCCTCGCCACGATGAGCCACGAAATCCGCACGCCGCTCAATGGCGTGCTCGGCGTGGCCCAACTGCTTCAGGACAGCGGGCTGGACCAAGAGCAGGCGCGGCTCGCCAAGACCATTCGCACATCCGGAGAGGTGCTGCTACGCATCCTCAACGACGTTTTGGACCTGTCCAAGATCGAGGCCGGCAAGATGGATCTGGAACCGCAGGACTTCGAGACCGGCGAGCTGGTCCAGGCCAGCGCGAGCCTGTGGCGCCCGCGGGCGGAAGAGAAGGGCCTCAACTTCACCGTCGAGCTGTCCAAGGACGGCCCCGTGCGGCTCCATGGTGACGCCGTACGCATCAAACAGGTGCTGTTCAACTTGCTCGGCAATGCGATCAAATTCACCAATACCGGCTCGGTGCGCACGCTGATCCGTGTCCTGCCGCTGACCCCTGGCCGCGCCGTTCTGCGCGCCGAGGTGACGGACACCGGTTGCGGCGTGCCGCTGGAATCTCAGAACAAGCTGTTCACCGCCTTTAGCCAGGCTGATGGGGCGACCAGCCGCAAATATGGCGGCACAGGCCTCGGCCTGACGATCTGCAAACGCTTGATCGAGCTCATGGGCGGCACCATCGGCTTTGAGAGCAAGCCTGGGGAAGGCTCGACCTTCTGGTTTGAAGCTCCGCTCAAAGTCGCGGCCGTGAAGGCGCCGGCCGAAGACATCGCACCGATCGCCCCGGCGTCTGGCGCGCAAAACGAGGCCGAGGCGCCCCAACCCGCCGGCCCGCGCATTCTTCTGGCCGAAGACAATCCGATCAATCAGGAAGTCATCCGCGGCTTTTTAAAGTATCGCCATTGGACCTGTGATGTGGCGGGGGATGGCGCCCAAGCAGTCGAAGCCTTCCAGACAAGCGCCTATGATCTCATCCTTATGGATATACAGATGCCTGGCGTGGATGGGTTTGAAGCCACCGAAAAGATTCGCAGCTTGGGCGAGGCCGGCCAGGCCATCCCGATCGTGGCTCTGACCGCAAACGCCATGCGCGGCGATGAGCGGCGCTGCCTGGCGGCAGGCATGGACGGCTATGTCTCCAAGCCGATCGACCGCCCGAAATTCTTCGCCGAGATGGAGCGTCTGCTCAAAGACGGCCGCGCCGCCTCCGCCGATGGCCGATCGGTGGCCGCCTCGGCCTAAGCCGGTGCGTAGCGGTCCAATCCGGGCGGCGGCGGCAAGCCTGGGCTGGCGAACGCAATCACCTTGAACAAATCGCCCATATCCTCAGCGGCCACCAAGCGGTTCAGCTGACGCTGAAGCCTTTCGGTGATATCCGCACCGCGACCGCGCGCCAGTGCGGCCGCGCGGGTTTCAATGCCCAGACCTTTCAAGAAGTCGCCTTGCGTAGTCGGCCCGTAGACGTCAAGCCCGGCGGCGGCGGCCAGTTCGGCCAAGGTTTGAAAATCGACCCAGGCGGTGAGATCCGCCCCGCCCGGCTCCCCGAGCGGATCAACTTTTTGATGCTTGGCGATCGCCTGCAGCGTATCGCCCGGCTCGGGCGCCGAAGATCCATAATCGATAAAAAGCGCATAGCCAGGCGCTGTTTTGAACCGCTCCGCGATCGCTTCGACCACCGGAGCGTCAGCGGGACGGAGCTCCACCAGGGTTCCATCCGGTTCGTCTCGGAGCGATGGTGCGATAAGCGCAAGATCAGCATCTGACAGCGCCCCGCCCAGCACAAAGGCGAATTGGGAGGCGTCATCGGGCGACAATCCGACCAGACGCTCACGCCAAACCCCGCCCATCTTCACCGCTTGGCGGATCGGCAGGCAGTCGAGAAATTCATTGGATACAATGAGGCTGGGCCCGGCGGCGATATCGTCGATCTGTCTAAGCCAGCGCGGTTGAACCGGCGCCGTGGCGAGCGTTTGACCCTGGACCATCTTTAACGCCGGGCTCGCCTCCACCAGGCTTAGTTGCGCAGCCTCGATAAAGCCTGGCGCAGCGGCGCCGGCGCGCAAGGCGTCGGACATCATCCGTCCGGTGCCCGGGCCCAGCTCGGCGAGTTGAACGGGATGCGGCGCGCCCATCTGCCCCCAGCACTCCGCCGCCCACAATCCGATAAACTCGCCGAACATCTGACTGATTTCCGGCGAAGTGATGAAGTCTTTGTCCGCGCCTAGCGGGTCCTTGGTGGCGTAATAGCCGGCCATCGGGTCAAACAAAGCTTCGGCCATAAAGGTGGACACCGGCATGGCGCCCTCACTGGCGATCCGGGCCAGGAGCTGAGCTCTGAGCTGTTCGCGCGGACGAAACTCGTCCTCGTCCAACCCCGTCATGCCGGCTTTTTGGAGACCGGCGCGGTTTTGAGCGCGCGATGAATAAGATAGCCGCCCAGTGCGATCATCGGGACGCAGAGCAGCATGCCCATCGTCACATAGCCTTGCAGATAGTCAGGCATGTGCAGGTCCGGTTCGCGCACCAGCTCGACCAGGCCGCGGAACAGGCCGTAACCGGCCAGGAACACGCCAGTCGCCAGGCCAGGACGGGCAAGCGCCTTATAGCGATAGACCAGCCAGGCGAGCACGGCGAACAACACCGCGCCTTCCAGAAACGCTTCATAGAGCTGGCTGGGATGGCGCAAAGCGCATTCCGGGTCGGCGGCGAAGCGCATTGCCCACGGCACATCGCTCGCCCGCCCCCAGAGCTCGCCATTGATGAAATTGGCCAGCCGACCGAAGAACAGGCCGATCGGCGTCGCCGTCGCCACCGCATCGGCGACCCGCATGAGCGGGGCTTTGTGCGCACGGCTGGTGAAGTAGATCGCCAGCGCCACACCAATCAAGCCGCCGTGGAAACTCATCCCGCCTTCGGTGATCCCGGTCAGCGCCCATAGCGGATTATCCCAAAGTGGGCTGTTGGCGTCCCAGACCGCATAAAACAGCACATAGCCCAAACGCCCGCCAAGGATCACGCCGAGCATGATCCACAGCGCCAAGTCTTCCACGAAGTCCTTGGAGTAAGGCGCGACTTGGCTGGCCTTGGTGACGCCCCACAGATGCGGACGCGAAACCAGGCGCAACACCCACCACAATCCAAAGAAAAGCCCGGCGATATAGGCGATCGCATACCAGCGGATTGGGAAAGGTCCGACGCCGAAAACCTCCGGAATCGTGAAGAGTATCGGATCGATCAGATCAAAGCTGGGCACGCAGGCTTCCATGGCCTCTCCCCGATGCTGCGACGACACGCGGCGCCCGCCGCGTTGCAAAACTCAGGTCGGACGACCTATATGAGGCCTTCATAGCAGACCCAACGGTGATGTCATGCAGTCGCGCAGCCCTTTATTCGCCGATTTGGCGGACCTTATGACCGACGCCTTCAGCGCCGCCCAGGCGGCGGGCGAAGAAGCGCGCTCGGTCTTCCGCGCCCAGGCCGAACGCATGGCCTCCGAGCTCGATCTGGTCAGCCGTGACGAGTTCGAAGCCGTCCGCGCCCAGGCCGACGCAGCCGCCGCAGAAGTCGAATCACTCAAAGCCCGTCTGGACGCTTTGGAGGCCGCAGCGGCGAAAAAACCGGCCGCCCGCAAGACTGCGACGCGTAAGACTGCGGCCAAAAAGTCATCCGAATAAACCGTTTAACGATTGTAATCTGATCGCGCTTGCGCGCCTGGAGCGGCGCAGCGTAGCGTTTCCCATGCGCCCGGTGAGTCGTGGCGCGTTACGGGGGAGAGGACCTGAGATGGAGCTCAACACCCAAGAGGTCAGCGATGTGTTCGACCCGCTCGAAGCAATTGAGCAGGCCGTCATCGCGGAACAATATCCTTACGAGCGCGACGAGTTAGAGGTGCACATGGCGGCTCCCGGCTCTTGGCGCGATCATCAAATTTGGTTCGCTTACCGCCCGGAGCTGGACGTCATCCATGTCTGCGCCAGCCTAGAGCTGAAGGTGCCGGACAATCGCTACCGCGAAGTGTGTGAACTGGTCGCGCGTCTCAATGAGCGCCTCTGGCTCGGCCATTTCGATATTTGGAGCGATGACCAGTCAATCGTCTTCCGCCACGCCTTGACGCTTCCCGAAGCCGAGAGCGTGTCCGTGGCCCAGGCGTCTGCGCTGATCGCTGCGGCGAAGGAAGCGGGCGAGCGTCTCTATCCGGCCTTCCACTATCTGTTGTGGAGCGGCAAGAGCCCGGCGGAAGCCGTGTCCGCGTCCATGTTCGATACCGCTGGCGAAGCCTAGAGCCTACTCGTAGGGCGCGACCGAGCGGACCACCATGGAATAGGCGGAGGCCGCAAGGTCGGTGTCGACCCGCTCGACCTCCATGCGGCCTTCCACCCAGACGGGTTCCCAAAGGCTGGCGAACTGCACGGGTTCAGGCGACCTTAGGTAAACGATCTGATTGGGCGGCGGCGGCGGATAATGCACGCATGCGCCGTGAAAGGGCAGCAGCAGAAACTCGCGCGCCTGGCCGTGCTCTGCGAAATCCAGTGGCAGGATGTAGCCTGGCATCCGCGCGATCACGCCATCGAGGTCCTCCACCACGTTGAAGGTGCCCGATTGGTTCTCGATCGGACTATTGCCGATGAATTGGTTCATCAGGCCCGGATCAGCCGTCCCCTCATTGAGCGCACGTAAGGCGTCTAGCTCGTCGCTCGGCATAAGGTCGCGCCAGACCACCAGCTCGGCTTCAATGGAAGGATCAACCGCCTCAAGCGAGGCCAGAGGATCGGGCGGGCTCGAGGCGTCGCTCCCAGTGTCAGCAGCGGGGCTGCACGCCGCCGCCAGCAGCACCAGGGCGCTCGCGCCTCCAATCCCCAATCGTGTCAGTTTTGCGTCTGCGGCCACGATAGACTTCCTGTGAAACAACGGCGGTTCGATCGGGAAGATGGGAGATGCCGGGCGTCTCTACAAGGTGAATCGGCTGTGCACCCTGTTTTAAGGAGTTTGTGGAAAACTCCCTTCGATAGACCGCAAAAATGCGGCGCCGGAGGTGGAATATGGGGTCCGAGGCTAAGGCCGTCGACACAGTCGCGCGAGAAACGCGCGACGCCAAAAGACTGCTGGTCGCGCGTAGTGCACTGCGCGCTGTACCGTTCAATATCATCAATGCAGTCCTGCTCAGCATTCTGTTTATTGGCTATGTCGAGCCGACCGCGCATCTCAGCTGGTTTGTGCTGATTTGCGGCGGCGCTGTGATGCGGCTTGCAACAATGTGGCGGGCGCGCCGCGCGGACCGGGTCCCAACGACCCGGGAATTAACCGCCTATACGATCCTGTCCGCCTGTGTCGGCACCGGCTGGGGCCTGACGCCCTTCCTGCTGCCTTCCGACGCCCCCGTGATCATTATTCAAGCCGTGGCCCTGGTGGTCGCGGGCATGGCGGCAGGTGCAGCGATGACCTCTGCATCCGAACGTCGTGTGGTGCTGGCCTATACACTCCCAGCTTTGGGGCTTTGGGCCCTGTCGATCGGTCTGATGGGCGGATGGCAAAGCGCTGTGGCGGTGATGCTTTTGATCGGCTTCTTCTTCGCGATGAATTCGCTGACGCGGACCTATTCGGGCACGCTGAATGAGGCGGTTGAAGCTAACGTCCAGCTCAACGAAGCGCGCCGGCACACCGAAGCGCAGACTGCGGCGATGTCCCGCCTGGCCAAGCAAAATGACATAGCCGCCCGACGCGCGGAAGAACAAGCCCGCGCGAACGCCGCAGTCCTGGCGAATATGAGCCATGAGTTGCGTACGCCGCTCAACGGCATGCTGGGCATGACTCAGCTGTTACAGGAATCCGGTCTAAATCCCGATCAAGCCCGCCTCGCCTTACGGGCGCGGGAGTCCGCGCAATCCCTCACCCGTCTCTTGGGCGATGTGCTGGACGTGGCGCGGATCGAAGCAGGACGGCTAGACTTGGAAATCGGTGACGTCACCGCACGGTCGCTGGCTCGCTCCGCCGAACGCGCCTTCACACCGGAGGCTCAAGCCAAGGGCCTCGCCTTCGAAGTGCTGGTGTCCGGTGACGGCGACCGGGCGCTGCGCGCCGATGAATCGCGCTTAAAACAGCTCACCCAGGTCTTCCTCGGCAACGCCATACGGTTCACCAGCTCGGGCGGCGTGACGGTCAGTTTCACCACCAAAGAAGTGGACGGCGACCGGGCCAGCCTGCGCGTTGAGGTGCGCGACACGGGTGACGGCATCCCCGAAAGCGCGCGTCCAAATCTGTTTGACGCCTTGGCGGCCGACCGCATGGACTCCAACATTCGCGAATCCGGCACTGGGCTGGGCCTGCATTTGGCCAAGCGCCTAGCACAGCTGATGGATGGCGAGGTTGGCTATGCGCCGGTTGAATCCGGCGACGGCTCGCTGTTCTGGTTTGAAGTCCGCCTTAAGGCGTCGCAGAAATGCGACAAGTACGCCGACGGCGAACAAATGACCTTCGACGCCCGCCGCTTGCGCATCCTCGTCGGCGAAGACAATGCGGCCCGCCGCTCCGTGCTGCTGGGCTATCTCAATAGCTTTAACTGCGAGGTGACCTGTGCGGGTTCCGGTCATGAGATGACCGAAGCACTCAGCACGGCGGCCTATGACGCCGTCGTTCTGGGCTTGTCACTTGAAGATTGCGAGCCGGAGGACGCAGCGGCCGACGTGCGCAGCCTGCCCTCGACGGCGGCCATGACGCCGATTGTGCGCCTGGATCCGCATATCGATGAAGCCGTGATAACGGGCGGGATGGAGACTTTGATCCGGGCGCCTGTGACCGCGGACAGCGTCCTGACCGCGCTGCGCGCTGCGTTGGAGTTTGATCCGGCAGCGGTCGCCAACCTGCGCCGGATCGCCTGACCATCGGTTCACATCAAGAATGCGGATGATAGCGCGCGTCGGGTTTGCCCGGCGCGCGCCACCTGCTATGGAGCCGTCGTTAACGACTTGTCGGCGGGGATGCTTCCATGAAACTGATGTGCGGCAACGCCAACAAACCGTTGGCTCAGGCGATCGCGGACTATCTTGATGCCCCGCTGTCTAATGTCGAGATCGAAGCTTTCGCTGACGGCGAGCTGTTCGTGCGCATCGACGAGAATATGCGCGGCGAAGACGTCTTCATCATCCAGTCGACGTCCAAACCTGCCAATGACAATCTGATGGAGCTGTTGATCTGTATGGACGCGCTGACCCGCGCCAGCGCCAAGCGGATCACGGCGGTCATCCCCTATTTCGGCTATGCGCGGCAGGATCGCAAAACCGGGGGCCGCACCCCGATCACGGCGAAGCTGGTCGCCAATCTCATCGCGGGCGCGGGCGCACACCGGGTGCTGACCCTCGATCTGCATGCGGGGCAAATTCAGGGCTTTTTCGACATCCCGACTGACAATCTGTTCGCCACGCCGGTTTTTGATGACGACATCCGCTCGAACTATGATGTCAAAGACCTGATGGTCGTCTCCCCCGATGTTGGCGGCGTGGTGCGCGCCCGCTCCCTGGCGGGCCGGCTCGGCGCTGACATCGCCATCGTCGACAAGCGCCGCCCGCGCCCCGGCATGTCGGAAGTGATGAATATCATCGGCGATGTGGAAGGCCGGCGCTGCATCATCTTTGACGACATCATTGATTCCGGCGGCACGCTTTGTAACGCAGCTGCCGCGCTCAAAGAGCGCGGCGCTAAGGAAGTCTCGGCCTATATCACGCACGGCGTGCTATCGGGTAAGGCGGTCAGCCGTATCGCGGATTCCGAACTGACCGAGCTGGTGGTGACTGATTCCATCGACTCCACCGAGAAGCTGGCCGATGCGCCAAATATCCGCACCCGTTCGGTAGCGCCGCTGCTCGCCGAGGCGATCCGCCGGATCGCCAATGATGAGTCGGTGTCCAAGCTGTTCGACTGAGCGGGCAGATGAGTCAGCGACGCGCTTGCACCCCAGTGGTACATCGGCTATACGCCGCGGCTCGAATTACGCTGTGATGCGGATGACGCATTCAGCCCCTGGAGCGCCGCCCGCCGAGGCGGCGCCCTTGTTAGACCAGTAAGACCTAAGGACCGGCTCGATGAGCGATATTGTTCTCAATGTTGAAGTGCGCGAGCGCACTGGCACCGGCGGTGCTCGTGAAACCCGCCGTGAAGGCCGCGTGCCGGGCATCCTGTATGGCGGCAAGCTTGATCCGGTTGCGATCTCGCTGAAGGGCAATGAGCTCTTGAAGGCGATCAACTCCGGCAAATTCCTCGCCAACATGATCACCATCGAGCACAAGGGCGAAACCCAGACCGTGTTCGCCCGCGACGTGCAGTTCGACCCGGTCATGGACTTCCCGGTCCATGTGGACTTCCAGCGCGTGGACGAAGACTCCACCATCGCCGTGGAAGTGGGCGTTCAGTTCATCAATGAAGACAAGTCCCCGGGCCTCAAGCGCGGCGGCGTCCTCAACATCGTGCGCCACGCCATTGAAGTGAATACGCCGGCAGGCTCTATCCCTGACTCCATCGAAGTCGACGTCTCGGGCCTGGATATCGGCGACTCGGTGCACATCTCGGCCGTGACCTTGCCGGAAGGCGTGACGCCGACCATCACCGACCGCGACTTCACCATCGTCACCCTGCAGGGCTCGCGCGCCGTCATTGATGACGCCGCTGAGACCGACGAGGCTGAAGGCGCTGCAGCTGAAGCCGCGGAAGGCGACGCTGAAGACTAAGATCATCGCGCGAACGCGCCGATCACACGGACAGGGCGGCCGGACATCAGTCTGTGGCCGCCCTTTTCGTTTCGGGGCGGCAGTTTTTGAGGCGAAACGCCATGCAGGTCATTGTCGGGCTGGGCAATCCGGGATCCAAATATGCCGGCAACCGGCATAACGCCGGCTTCATGGCGCTCGACGCCATCGCCGCGCATTGGTCGTTCAGCCCCTGGAGAAAGCGGTTTCAAGGTCTGACTGCGGAAGGGGTGATCGAGACCAGCGCCGGCCCCAGGAAGGCGCTCCTGCTCAAACCTGAGACCTATTACAACGAATCCGGCCGCTCCGTCGGCGAAGCGCTTCGCTTCTACAAGCTCGACGCTGACGCACTGACCGTCTTTCACGATGAACTAGACCTGGCGCCAGGCAAATTCCGCCTCAAGCGCGGCGGCGGCCATGCCGGCAATAACGGGCTGCGCTCCATCAAAGCCCATGTCGCCGGCGATTTCCGGCGCGGCCGGATCGGCATTGGCCATCCTGGCGACAAGAACCGGGTCACCGGTTGGGTGCTCGCGGACTTCCCAAAGGCCGACCAGGGCTGGGCGAACGACTTGTTGGACGCCATCGCGCGCTCAGCAGACCTCCTTGTTGAGGGCCAGGACGACGCCTTCCAGACGCGCGTGACGCATCTTGCGCCAGCGCCCGAAGCGCAAAAGAAGCCGAAAAAGACCGACTAGGCCTTCCCCACAAACAAAACCGCCCCCTCCATTTCCGAAGGGGGCGGCCTTGGTTTAGCCGACTATAAGATCGGCCTAGCCCTCAAACGCGTCGATCAGAGCGCGCAGATGCGCGCGGTGAGCGCGGGCCTCCGCCGAGCCGCCCAGATCCGGCAGCCAATCCGGGCCTAGCCAGGCTTTGACCTGATTGATCGAGGCCAGAGCCGCCGAGCGCACGGCCGGCGGATACGAGCCATTGTCGCCCACAACGCCGATCAGCGCCTGCAGGTAAGCGACCTGTAGGTTCTGGCGATAGGTGTTCGGATTGCCGCGGATATCGGCTTCATAAACGATCCCGGTGAGGTCGTTCATATACTCGGTGAGCGAGTATTCGTTGCCGTAACGTGCGGTGTCGATCATCCGCTCCAGCACATTGGGGTGCGTCAGGTGGGCCAGAACTGCACGCTGCTGGGCGAAGGCCCGGGCATGCAGGGACGGGTCTTCGTCATTGCCCCAGTGGTTCCAGCCCCGGCGCTGACGCTGCAAGTGGTCTGCGAACGCTTCCTCGACTGCGAAGGCGTCCGGACCAAACAGCGCCGCTTCGATCACGTCGAGAGCCTGCTGCTGCGTTTCGCGGGAAACCGGAACAAACGGCGTTTCCGCCCCCGCCTGACCAACGGCCGAGCGGTTGTTGTAAACGCCGCCGATATGGCGCGAGGCGACGTTCGCCGCGCCAAATCGCTGACCTGTCAGGATCAGATAGCTGGTGACCAGCGGCTGATAGGATTGACCCTCCCGCAGCATGCGATCGGGAAGGGCTTCCAGCGTGGTGTTGACCAGGTCGACACGGCCCTGAGCCCAGCTGACCGGGTCATCGGACAGATCGTTGATCATCACGCGCGGGTCGATGTGACGGCCCGGAGCGCGCATGTCGTCCGCATCATTGCCGAAGAAGTTCTCCGGCTCGGTGGAGCGCTCAAGAATGCCCGGCAGAGCCCCGGCGTCGGCCGTATAGCCGTACTCGATCGCCCAGATGTCATAGGCGCCCGGGATCTCCTGGGAGAATTGGAAGTCATCGCCGCTCATCTCGGCCGGCAGGTTCAACGCCGGATAGTCCATGATGGAGTGGGTCACGGTTTCGCCCGTGGCCAGCTCCTCCAGCGACACGTTGGCGCTTGCGCCCATATTATGCGCCAGACCCAGCGTGTGACCGATCTCGTGGATGATCAGATAGTGCAGCGATTGACGGATCAGCTCGTTCTGCGTCTCCAGGTCAGCGCCCTGAACCTGCATCATGGCCAGCGCACCCTGGGTCTCCATCTGCAGGTGCTCGGCGAAGTTACACATCGCGCCGTGCTCATGCTCGATCGGGAAGGCCGCTTCGCCGGTCAGCTCGGTGATCATCTCCTGCGGCATCCACGTGGTCAGGCCGGCCACGTCAAACACGTCCGAAAAGCGGATGCGATTTGAGAGGAAGACATATTCCAGCATGATGTCCGCGCCGATGATCTCACCGGTGCGCGGGTTGGTGAAGCTCGGCCCGTAGCCGCCGAACGGAGGCGTCGGGGATGAGGTCCAGCGCAGCACGTTGTACCGGATGTCACCAGCGTCCCAGTCCGCGTCGTCGGGCTGCTGGCGCACCTCGATGGCGTTGGAGAAACCCGCCGCTTCAAAGGCGATATTCCAGGTCAGCGCCGCTTCACGGATGGTGTCGCGATATTCTTCCGGCGTGGTGTTCTCGATCCACCACACGATCGGCTCGACCGGATCGGAGATGTCTGCCTCCGGATCCTGCTTCTCCAGGCGCCAGCGATTGATGAGATCGTTGAACGGCGTATAGCCCGGATCGGTCAGATTGGTGACCTGCTCCATGAAATAACCAACGCGGAAATCATCCCCGCGCGGCTCAAAGCCGTCTTCCGGCATCGCCACAAAGCTATGCTGGACCTGCACTGCGACGGCGCGCGCGTCGGTGATTTCGGGCCCGCCGAAATTGCGCGGCGTGCCGTTGTGGTAGACATACTCCACGAGGATGTCGGTGTTCTCCGGGTAGGAGCGGGTCTCCATGATCCGGGTCAGGTCGGACTCAAGCCGACCCATGTTAAAGGCTTGCGCCGCAGCCGGGCCTTGCGGGCCGGCCGGCTTGATCTGGTGCAGGTCTTCACCTTTGAGCACGTCGCCGATCTCAATGAGATAGCGCGCTTCCGTCCCCGCTTCTTCATCGGCTTCGGTTTCCGCGACGATGGACAGCTCGGCGAGCGGGGCGCGGGTGATGTTGGCTTCCGCCGCGCGCGCCAGAGCGTTGTCGGCGTCGAAGGCGAAGTTGGTGTTCACCTGGCTGATCTCGATATCGCCATAGCGCTTATTGAACTCAAACACCGCATTGTCGCGATATTGGCCCCGAAACAGACCGACGCGCGGCGCGCCGTTTTCCGCATAGGTGAAGTAGATGACTTCCTGACCCAGCTGGCTTTCGGCGATCTCCATGTAGAGGTCGCCGTCCTCGGGATCGGTGTAGAGCGTGAACAGGCCTTCCTGGGCCTCAAACTCTTCGACAAAACTCTCAATGGAGTTGTCTTCTTCCTCTTCGTCATCGCCTTCTTGGGCGAAAGACGGTGAAGCAACCGCGATCACCGCTAAGGCCGCCGCGAACCAGCGAGTGTTATAATATTTCATTTGGGCCATACCCCTCCCACTTTGTCAGGGCGGAAACTAGGGCTTGTCTTGAGAAAGGTCCAAGGTGAAGGCATTACCTTTCTGTAAGCCGAACCGCGAGCGTGACCTTTTTTCCACGGCGCAGCCTGATCGAGCGCTTGGCGGAGCGGAGTTTGTTCCTAATATGTTCCGACATGCGTCGACTGGATTCTGATCTTTGCGAAACCCTCGCTTATGCCTTGTGGCGCACGCCCTGGCGCGCGCGGCTGGATGGCCTGGAGGCCTGCCGCATGGCGGCGCGGGACCTGGTCAAGCATATGGACCGCGCCGGCTACACGCTGGAGCGCCGCCCCCCGATGGAGCCCCATGGCCGATTGGCGCGGCCCCAGCCGTCTCAACCTGACGACTAAGCGCACGGCGACGTCTGAGATATCATCGCAGACGAAGCTGTTTCACAGAGCAAAACGCGGCAGGCGTGAAACGCTTTGGCAACCGTAATTCACGCACCAATGCCCCTAGCTCTTACTGCGTCATTTTATGGGGTCGCCAATGCCTGCCTTAATCAGAGCCTCTCTATCGGTCCGCGTTTTCGTCCTGTCCGCTCTTCTGGTCGCGGGCGCAACGCTCGCTGTCGCAGTCGGCGCGGTCTGGGTGATCGGCGGAAAAATCGCGACTGACGCCACCGCGTCGCAGAACGTCAATCTGCGCGTCGCCGTGGCGACGCTGGAACGGGCCATCCCCGGCCTTGAAGCCCGCTATGGCCGCGAGGGCGACATCACCCGTCTGGAAGCGCCGTCCCTGCCCGATTTTGACTCCCACGAGATCATCGACTCGGTCGGCCGGCAGACCGGCGAAACCTCGACGGTGTTCATCTGGGACGAGACCCAGCGCGACTTCGTGCGCCGCACCACCAACATCACCCGCCCCGACGGCACGCGCGCCGTGGGAACCGTGCTCGGCGCCGGCGCCGTCTATGACGCCATGATGGCGGGCCAAAGCTTCCGCGGCGAAGCGGTGATCCTTGGAACCCCTTACTACACCGCTTACCAGCCGGTCTTCTCCACCAGCGGCGATGTCATCGGCATCATCTATGTCGGCGTTGAACGCGCCAAGATCGTCGCCGTGCGCAACCAGGTCATCACCGTCATGGCTGTGGTCGGCGTCCTGGCCTTCCTGCTGGCCGCCGCGGCCGCCTATGCCGCCGTAAACAGCGCGATCGGTCCGCTACGCCAGCTCGAAAGTAGCGTCGATAGGATCTCGGCTGGCGACTATACCGACCAAGTCGCCGGACAATCGCGCGAAGACGAGATCGGCCGCATCGCCAAGGCGCTTGTCGGCCTGCAATCCACGCTCAGCGAGGCCGACCGCCTGCGTGCTGAAAACGAAGCGCGCAACGAAGCCCGCCTCAAGCGCGCCGAAGCCATGTCGGAGGCCGTGGAGACATTCCAGAGCCGCGCCGACACCCTGCTGACCGATGTGCGCAAGGCCGCCGAAGAAGTCAGCCAGGCCGCCGAAAGCACGCGCGACGCCGCCACGGACGGCCAGCGCCGCAGCGAAGGCATGCAGAGCGCAGCTCGGGAGGCCAGCGCCGGGGTGCAGACCATGGCCGCCTCCACCGAGGAGTTGAACGCCGCGATCGGCGAAATCGCGTCAGCCGCCGGCCGCGTCTCCGACCTCACCCGCAGCTCTGCGGAACGCACCGAACATAGCCAGACCCTGATGAGCGAGATGAGCCAGGCGCTCGGCGAAGTCACCGGCATTATCTCTGAGATCAACGGCGTGGCGGAGCAGACCAACCTCTTGGCGCTCAACGCCACCATCGAATCCGCCCGCGCCGGTGAAGCCGGCAAGGGCTTCGCGGTGGTCGCGAGCGAAGTCAAATCGCTCGCCGAACAGACCCAGCGGTTGACCGAAACCATCAATGAACGCGTCAAGCGCTTTGAAGACCGTGTGCACCAGGCCGCCGAAGCCACCCAGGCGATGGCCGAAGGCATCCGTGATATCGAAGCAAGCTCGGCCGAGAGCGCCTCTGCGGTGTCCCAACAAACCGCAGCGGTCAGCGAAGTGGCCCGCTCCGCCCAGAACGCGGCGCGCAACACCGCGTCTGTGGAAACCGACGCTGTCGGAGTGGCCGAGGGCGCTCAATCCGCCGTCGCGGCGGCTGAGCAGATCGCAGGCCTCGCCCAATCGCTGCAGGCCAGCGCCGACGCCATGTCACGGGATATCGAAGCCTTCATCGGGTCCGTGCGCGCCGCCTAAGCGCCCTACCCTTTTAAACCGCAGCCAGACGCCCGCCCGCGGACTTCCGCCGGCGGGCGTTTGGTTTTATACGGGCGCGCTTACACGCCAGAGAAAAGAAGGTGACGCGTCATGGGTTTCAAATGCGGGATTGTGGGCCTGCCCAATGTCGGCAAATCAACCCTGTTCAACGCCCTGACGCAGACCGCTGCGGCGCAGGCGGCGAATTATCCCTTCTGCACCATCGAGCCCAATGTCGGCGAAGTCGCGGTGCCCGAAGCGCGCCTGGACAAGCTTGCCGAGATCGCCAAGTCGGCCAATGTCGTTCCTGCCCGGATGAATTTCGTTGATATCGCCGGCCTGGTGGAAGGCGCCAGCAAGGGCGAAGGCCTGGGCAACCAATTCCTCGCCAATATCCGCGAAACCGACGCCGTGCTGTACGTGCTGCGCTGTTTTGAAGACAGCGACATCACCCATGTGGCCGGCAAGATCGATCCGCTGGCGGACTTCGAGACGGTGGAAACCGAGCTGATGCTCGCCGACCTGGAAAGCCTGGAGAAGCGCCGGGTGACCATGGAGAAGAAAGCCAAGACCGGCGATAAAGAGGCCAAAACCACGCTGGCGCTGGTCGACCTGGCCCTGGAGCAGCTGCGCGAAGGCAAGCCCGCGCGCAACGCCGAGGTCCCCGAGGACCAGCAGCGCGAGTGGAAGATGCTGCAGCTCCTCACCTCGAAGCCGGTGATGTTCGTGGCGAATGTGGATGAAGACAGCGCCGCCGCCGGCAACGAATATTCCAAGCAGGTCGAAGCCCGCGCCGCCGAAGAAGGCGCCGTCGCAGTCGTCATCTCCGCCAAGATCGAGTCCGAACTCGCGCTGCTCGAAGCCGACGAGCGCGAGGAGTATCTTGAAGAGCTGGGGCTGGAGGAGCCAGGCCTGAACCGCCTGATCCACGCCGGCTATGACTTGCTGGATCTGCAGACCTATTTCACCGCCGGTCCAAAAGAGGCTCGCGCCTGGACCATCCGGCGGGGCTGGACCGCGCCGAAAGCGGCTGGGGTCATCCACGGCGATTTCGAACGCGGTTTCATCCGCGCGGAAACCATCGCGTACGAAGACTATGTCGCGAACGACGGCGAAAGCGGCGCCCGCGACGCCGGCAAGTTGCGCCAGGAGGGCAAGGATTATGTCGTCCAGGACGGCGACGTGATGCTGTTTAAGTTCAACGTTTAAGGGCGTCGCCCATGAACTATCGCCACGCCTTCCACGCCGGCAATTTCGCAGACGTGCTCAAGCACGCGGTGCTCGCCTTGTGTTTTGAGCATCTTAAAGCCAAGCCCAAACCGTTTCGCTATATCGACACCCATTCCGGGATCGGGCTGTACGATCTGACTTCGGACGAGGCGCGGCGTAGCCCGGAGTTTGAGGACGGCATTCAGCGCATCATGGCGGCGGAAAAGCCTGGCGAGGTCGCGGCAGTGCTCAAGCCCCTGCTCGACGCAGTGGTCGCCTGCAATGACGGCGACGCCCTCACCGCCTATCCCGGCTCGCCTCAGGTGGCGGCGGCCCTGCTGCGCGACACCGACCGCATCCAGCTGTGCGAGCTGCATCCCGCCGACGCCAAGACTCTCGACCAGCGCTACGCCAAAGACCGCCGGGTCAAGGTGGAGGCGCGCGACGGCTATAAGGCGCTCAAAGCGATCGTGCCGCCGGCGGAAAAGCGCGGCCTGGTATTGATCGATCCGCCCTTTGAACATCGCGACGAGATGGCCTTCATGGCCGAAGCCGCGATGACCGGGATCAATCGCTGGCCCACCGGCACCTTCATTTTCTGGCGGCCATTGAAGGATCTCTGGGCGCAAGAGCGCTTTGACGTCGGGCTGGCCGAATGGCTGATCGCGGAAAAGCAGATCGCGCCGGAGAAAATCCTGCGCGCGGACTTGTGGGTGCGCGAGCTGGAGAGCGAGGGCAAGCTGGCGGGCGCCGGTGTCGTGGTCGTCAATCCGCCCTATACGCTGGAAGACCAGCTCGTCACGCTGCTGCCTTGGCTGTGCGAGGTCCTCCAACAGGATGAGGGCGCAGGATGGCGGGTCGACGGCGCCATCGCCGACGGCAGCCTTTTGGTGGATGAGTTTTAGGAATCAGGCCTAAGCACAGAGCGGCTAGTCCTGCGGCTCGGCGGCCGGGACGCCCTCCCCGACGCCGAACAGCTTGCCGCGCTCAGTCCAAATCACCATCGCGAGCGATAACACGCCCATCACCACGAAGCCTGCGATCAGCGGGATGACGGTGTCATTGTATGCGGCGCCGATCAGCGACCCGAGAAAGGCGCCCGACATGGAGGTGACGCCCCCATAGAGCGCCGCCGCCGTGCCCGCGCGTTCCCCAGCCGGCTCCATCACAAGGGCTGAGAAGTTGGCGCCCATCCACGCGAACATCAAAAGCGCTGCGGTGAGCAGGCTGAAATACAGCCAGAACGGCGGCTGTCCCATCAGCGCGATGGCCAGATGGATGAGGTTGAGGACTAGGAACGCCACCAGCGCCGCGTGCGATATGCGCCGCATGCCCAGCCGCCGCACGATCCGCGCGTTGAGGATGTTCGCCAACGCGAGCCCCACCGCCACCCCGCCGAAGGCGACCGCAAACCACTGATCGAGCCCATAAAGCTCTTCCATGACTTGTTCCGAAGTGGCGATAAAGGCGAACAGCGCGCCGAAGATCAGACCGGCCGCCGTGATATATCCGAACGACACCCGCTCCATCAGCACCAGGCGATAATTTTTGATCGCGGATGCGATGGAAAGCGGGATGCGGTGCTCATGGCGCAGCGTTTCCGGCAGGCGCGCGAGCATCCACACGCTGATCACCCCGCCCAAGACCAGAAGAACCCCGAAAATCGCCTGCCAGGGCGCGACCAGCAGCACCAGCTGACCGATGCCCGGCGCCAAAATGGGTGCGATCATGAAGACGGTCATCGCAAAGCTCATAATCTCCGCCATGCGCCGGCCGGAGACGAGATCGCGCACCACCGCCACCGCCACGACGCGGGTCGCTGCCGCCGCCACGCCCTGAAGGGCGCGCGCGATAATCATCCAGGTCATGTCCCAGGCGATGACGCAAAGAAGGGTCGCAGCGAGATAGGCCACCAAGGCATAGAGCAGCACCCGGCGCCGGCCCAGCGCATCGGAAAGGGGTCCAAACCCAAGCTGGGCCAGGCCGAAGCCGAAGACATAGGCCGTGATCACCAATTGCCGGTCATTACCCGGCGCGCCCAGCGCCGCGCCGATTTCGCCGAGCGCCGGCAGCAGGATGTCGATCGACAAGGCGTTAAGCGCCATTAATCCGCCGACCATGGCGATCAGTTCCACCGTCGTCAGCGATGGGCGGCGCGGGTCGGGCGAAGAGTGGCGCAAAGTCGGGCTCCAGCGGCGAGGCGGCGGACGCTAGTCCGCGCGCGCCGTTCCGTCGAGCCACAAAGATGTATCAGTACCCGGGATCTTCATCCCACGGCCAGCCCGGCGGGTAATCGGCGGGCACCTGGCCGGGAAAGTCCGGCGGGCGCTTCTCCAAAAAGCTGGTGACGCCTTCCATGGCGTCCGCGCTGACGCCGCGATGCAGGATCGCCCGGCTTTCCAGGCGGTGCGCGTCCATCGGGTGAGGCGCGCCCAGCATGCGCCAGACCAGGCGGCGGTTCATGGCGACGGAAACCGCAGCCGTGTTGGCGGTCAGCGCCCTCGCCTTCGCCATGGCTTGCTCCAGCACTGCGTCCGGCGTGTCGGCCAGCTCTGTCACGAGTTTTTTCTCCAACGCCTCATCAGCCAGGAAGGTGCGGCCCGACAGGCCCCAGTCGAGCGCGGTTTCAATGCCCACCAGGCGCGGCAGGAACCAGCTCGCCGCGCCGTCCCAGGCGATGCCGCGCTTGGTGAAGGGCATGGCGAATTTCGCGCCCGCCAGCGCCACGCGCGCATCCATGGGCAAGATCACCGTCGCGCCAATGCCCACGGCGGCGCCGTTAATGGCGGCCACCACCGGTTTTTCACTGTCGAAGACGCGTAGATTCATTAAGCCGCCGGTGTCGCGCCATTTCGGATCGGTGTCGTCGAAGTCGCCCGAGCCTTGCGCCTCCTGCAGCATGGCGAACGCCTCCGCGCCGGCGGACAGGTCCGCGCCGGCGCAAAACGCCTTGCCCGCGCCCGTCACCACGACGGCGCGCACGGACGGGTCCGCGTCGGTCTGGTCAAACGCTTCGGCGACCTCCTGGCCCATTTGCGGCGTGAAGGCGTTCATCGCCTCAGGCCGGTTCAGCGTGATCAGGCCAAGGCCGTCGGAAATATCGAGCTTCACGGTGTCCAAGAGAGCCTCCCAGCGTGGTTGGATTTTTGGGCAGTTTAGGACGCAGCTTTGTGAGCGCTATCCCCAAACATGAAAACGGCCGCCCTCATCTGAGGACGGCCGCTTCATTGTTAAGCGCTAACAACGCTTACTTATTCGGCTGCGGCGTGGTGCGCAGATAAGGCTTGATCTTGGTGTAGCCCTTCGGGAAGAGCTTGTCGGCGTCTTCGTCGGAGACGGAGGGCACCACGATGACGTCTTCGCCATCAGTCCAGTTGACCGGGGTGGCGACTTTGTAGCCGTCGGTCAGCTGCAAGGAGTCCAGCAGGCGCAGCACTTCGTTGAAGTTCCGGCCCGCGCTCGGCGGATAGGTGAAGGTGGCGCGGATCTTCTTGTTCGGGTCGATGACATAGACCGAACGCACGGTGAGCTTGGGGTCAGCGTTCGGGTGGATCATCGTGTAGAGCTCGGACACCTTGCGGTCGACATCGGCGATGATCGGGAAATTCATCGCCACGCCCTGTGTTTCTTCGATGTCCTTCACCCACTCATGGTGATCGCCGATCGGATCGACGGACAGAGCGATCGCCTTGGCGCCGCGCTTAGCGAATTCGTCTTTCAGCTTGGCGGTATAGCCCAGCTCAGTGGTGCAGACCGGGGTGAAGTCGGCCGGGTGAGAGAAGAAAATCACCCAGTCATCACCGATCCAGTCGTGAAACTTTATCGCGCCATCGGTGGTTTCAACTTCAAAATCAGGGGCGATATCGCCAAGCAGAAGAGACATCGGGGAGCTCCATTTGGGGCGGCTGGTTTGCCGCGGGGGTCGAACGCGCGTTTACTTGGCCCCGCCTGCTCGGGTACGCAAGCCCCGCCCCGTGCGGCAAACTGGAATGTGAACACTGGTGGAGCCCGCCATGCCGACCCTCATCATCATGCGCCATGCCAAGGCGGTCGATCGCATGGAGGCCGAGGATGATTTCGAACGCGGCCTGACTGAGCGGGGCAAAGACGATGCCGCCAAAACCGGTGAAGCGATCGGAGCGGCAGGCTTGCGCGCCGGGCTGGCTTTGGTGAGCCCCTCCCGGCGCACCCGCGAAACCTGGAGAGAGATCGCCCCCGTGCTGGGCGAGCCGCCGGTCGAAGATCCAATGGCGCTCTATCACGCAACCTACGACATGCTGGCGCGGGCGGTGGTCAAGGCGCTGGAGGAGACCAACAAGGACATCGTCCTGGTTGGTCATAATCCCGGGATCGGCGCGCTGGTGCACAGCCTGGCCGACCAAACCGGAAAAGTCGCGGATCTGCCCATGGGCTGGCCGACCGCGGCCGCAGCCGCCTTCGCCGTCAGCGCCCGGGGCGGCCTTTTGGAAGCCACCCGCCGGGTGATGGTGTTCAACCCCAAGGGCTAAAGTCGACTCGCTTTAGGCGACTTTCCGTGCTCTATTTTCTCCCAATAGGGGAATTGGGGCGCGCATGGCGGAGTTTGAAGCTGGCGACACCGGACCGAGGCAGAAGCCGGCACGGCCTGCTGATGGGGCGCCGCCCAGCGCCCAGAAAGCCGCCTTTGAGCTCTACGACACCCACCCCGTGGCGAGCGCGGGCCGACGCCTCCTGCCGCCCGTCGCCTTGATGCTGGGTCCGGGACTGTTCGCCGCCGGCGCTTTTGCGCTCACGCCGGCTGCCGCCTCCACAGTCTTGATCGTGGTCATTTTCGGATATGTCGCCGCGCTCAGCGCTTTGCGCCTGGCGGCGGCCCTGACAACGCCCCGCTATGCGGCCCGATGCGTGCTGGACCGTGATGCCTTGCCGACCATAACAGTCATCGTCGCCTTGTTTGAGGAAAGCCAGGTCGTTGCGGGTTTATGCACCAGCCTTAACAGGCTGAACTATCCACGCGACAAGCTTGATGTGATCTTAGTCCTTGAAGAACGCGATATAGAGACCCAAATCGCCGCGCGCACCGCAGCCCGCCGCGCCGGATTCCGCGTTGAAATCGCCCCGGCCTGCGGTCCGCAGACCAAGCCGCGGGCGCTCAACTTCGCCCTGCAGGCCTCGCGGGGGGCGCTGGTCGCCGTCTATGACGCAGAAGACACTCCCAGCGCAGACCAGTTGATAGCCGCGGCGGAGAGCTTCGCGGCTGACCCGAGGCTGGGCGTCCTCCAGGCGCCGCTCGGCTGGTATAATCGAAATGATGGCTGGCTGACCCGGCAATTCGCTTTGGAGTATGCCGCACAGTTTCATGGCCTGCTGCCGCTTTTCGCACGGCTGGGGACTCCCCTGCCTCTGGGCGGGACCAGCAATTTTTTCCGCACCGCGGCACTGAAAGCCTGCGGGGCGTGGGATCCGTTTAACGTTACAGAAGACGCCGATTTGGGTTTTCGCCTGTCGCGCGAGGGTTGGGCGTCGGGCCTGATCGCACCGGGCACGGGCGAGGAGGCCCCAACGACCCTCCGCGCCTGGACCGGTCAGCGCAGCCGGTGGCTGAAGGGCCATTTGGTCACCTGGCTGGTTCAGATGCGCGATCCGCGCCAGCTGGTCCGACGCGCCGGTTGGCGTGCATTGGCCGCATTGCAGCTTAGCGTGCTCGCCAATGTGTTCAGCGCCTTGGCGCAGGCGCCCGGCTTGTTGTTGGCCGCGTTCGGAATGCTGACACTCATCCTAGGACAGGCGGGCCCCCTCACCCTTGCAGGCTTGGTCATCGGCGCCTCAGCGTGGAGCGCGGCGCTTATCTGTCTTTGGGTCTGCGCGGGGCGAGCCGGCGTTAAGCGACGGGCTGTCGACCTGGCCACCGCTTGGGCGTATTGGCTCTGTCAGGCTCCTGCTGCGTGGCGCGCCTTGAAGGAAATAGGCTCTGCGCCCTATGTGTGGGTCAAGACCCGTCACGGGGTCTCAACGACCCGGCGTGAGGCCCCCCATGACGTTGACCGTCACCTTAATGCTGATGGCGCTGTGCGCCGCCCTATTCGCCTTCGCCGCCTGGCGGGCGGGCCGGCCGACTGAGCCGCCCAAGGTGCGCATGATCCCCTGGACGCCGCTGACCATTTTGATCGGCGCGATGTTTCTCTTCCTTTTGGCCCATGTCTTCACCTTGTTCGGCTTTGAGACAGGCCAGATGATGAATCGCTTTTAGGCGCCGAACACTGCGGTCAGCGTCCAGGCGAAGACGCCGACAAAGGCGATCACCACGCCGATCCGGGCCAGACGGCGCAAGCCCGCCGGGATTTTGCGCCACGCCTGCATGATGCGTTCGCCCAAAAAGAAGACCAAAAGCCCCATGGACCAGTAGCGGATTGATCGTCCCGCAAAGACCGCGAGTGCGAATAAGAGCGGGCTCATTTGAAGTACGCCTGCCGCAAACGAGGTGATCTGAACCGGCGTCGGAGTCATCATCGCCGCCGACACGGCGACCGCGCCGGCTTCATTGATCTGGGCCTGAGCCTGCGCCAACGCCTCCGCCAGGCCCGGTCGGGCGGCGATAAAGTCCGCCATCAAGCCAAACGCCGCCCGGCCTGCCGCGTAAGAGAGCAAGCACCCCACCACGCTGCCCAGCGTCACCACCAAGGTGACCACCAGCGTCTCAATCCGCCCGCGCAGCATATAGGCCAGCATCGGAAACTCGATCGGCCACGGCAGGATGCTCGACTCCACAATGGAGCCCAGAAACAGCGCCGGCAGCGCCAGCGGCCCCTTCAGGGTCAACCGCCACCGCGCCCGCAAACGCCGGGTCGCGCGGCGCTGGGAACGGGGAGAAGCGGGATCAAAGGGCATGAATTTTTTGTGTCCCGAGTGTCGGTGTCGGCGAGGTCGCAGCGTGCGCTTTTCAAGCAGGTAAGGCGATAGTGCGGCGCAGCCAAGCATGACGCGGCGCGTCATTGAAAACACCTATACCCTAAAGAGCTACTTTTGATTTGTTCTATGGATTTAGTCCGGTCATTCTGGCTGCGTTATTCACCTCCACCCCTTTAAGGAGACACTTCCATGGACGGATCAGATCAAGGCTCAGGCGGCGGCTGCCCGTTTTCCGGCGGACGCATCAACAAGCCGGCCGGCGGCGGTCAGACCAATCGCGATTGGTGGCCGAACCAGCTGAAACTCAACATTCTTCGTCAACACTCTGGACTGGCCGATCCGAATGATCCGGACTTCGACTATCCCAAGGCGTTTGAGAGCCTGGATCTGGATGCGGTCAAAAAGGACATCTACGCCCTGATGACCGACAGCCAGGATTGGTGGCCGGCGGATTATGGCCATTATGGCCCGCTCTTCATCCGCATGGCTTGGCATAGCGCGGGCACTTATCGCATCCATGACGGCCGCGGCGGCGCCGGGGCCGGTCAGCAGCGTTTCGCGCCGCTCAACTCCTGGCCGGACAACGGCAATCTGGACAAGGCGCGCATGCTGCTTTGGCCGATCAAGAAGAAGTACGGCAAGTCCCTCTCATGGGCCGACCTGATGATCCTGGCGGGCAATTGCGCGCTGGAATCCATGGGCTTTAAGACCTTCGGTTTCGCCGGCGGCCGCACCGACACGTGGGAGCCGGAAGAAGACGTCTATTGGGGCGCGGAAACTGATTGGCTGCTCACCTCGGACAATGAGAACAGCCGCTATGGCGGTGAGCGCGAAGACAAGGCCGCTGGCGGTGGCGCCGAGCAGCTGGAAGACCCGCTGGGCGCAGTGATGATGGGCTTGATCTACGTCAACCCGCAGGGCCCGGACGCGGTCCCAGACCCGCTGGGCTCAGCGCGCGATGTCCGCGAAACCTTTGGCCGTATGGCGATGAATGACGAAGAAACCGTGGCGCTGGTCGCCGGCGGCCACACCTTCGGCAAAGCCCATGGCGCGGGTCCTGAAGACCATGTCGGCCGTGAGCCGGAAGGCGCCTCCATTGAAGCGATGGGCCAGGGCTGGCTCTCCAGCTACAAGTCCGGCAAGGGCGTCGACACCATCACCTCCGGCATCGAGGGCCCGTGGACGGCCAATCCGACCCAATGGGACAATGGCTATTTCGACGTGCTGTTCGGCTATGAGTGGGAACTGACCTCCAGCCCGGCCGGCGCCCATCAATGGCGTCCGAAAAACCTCAAGGATGGCGATCACGCCCCTCAGGTCGACGGCAACGGCACGGTCGAACTTATGATGACCACCGCCGACATGGCGATGCGCATGGACCCGGACTACGAGAAAATCTCGCGCCGCTTCCATGAAAACCCGGACGAGTTCGCCGACGCCTTCGCCCGTGCCTGGTTCAAGCTGACCCACCGCGATATGGGTCCGCGCCCGCGCTACAAGGGCAAGGAAGTCCCGGCCGAAGAACTGATCTGGCAGGATCCCGTTCCGGCGGTTGATCACGCTCTGATCGACGACGCGGATGCGGCATCGCTGAAGGCGGACATCCTGGCTTCGGGCCTTTCAGTCTCGGAGCTGGTCTCGACCGCCTGGGCGTCGGCCTCGACCTTCCGCGGATCGGACATGCGCGGCGGCGCCAATGGCGCGCGCATCCGGCTGGCCCCGCAGAAGGACTGGGCGGTCAATAATCCTGACCAGCTCTCCAAGGTCTTAACCCAGCTGGAGAGGATTCAGACCAGCTTCAACGATGCCCAGTCGGGCGGCAAGAAAGTGTCTCTGGCCGACCTGATCGTGCTGGCGGGCGCCGCCGGGGTGGAAGCCGCGGCGAAGAAAGCGGGTCACGACGTGACCGTGCCCTTCACCCCGGGCCGCACCGATGCGACCGCAGAACAGACCGACGAAGCCAGCTTCGCCGTGCTGGAACCGGTGGCGGACGGGTTCCGCAACCATCTCAGCCGCGTCAGCGCGGTCTCGGCGGAAGAGCGTCTGGTTGACAAGGCCCAGCTCCTGGGCCTGACGGCGCCGGAAATGACCGTGCTGGTCGGCGGCCTGCGTGTGCTGGGCGCCAATGCGGACGGGTCGAACCACGGCGTGTTCACCGATCGCGCCGGCGCGCTGACGAATGACTTCTTCGTCAACGTGCTTGACCTGGGCACCACCTGGTCGGCCGCTGACGACAGCGACCAGGTGTTCGAGGGCCGCGACCGGGCGTCCGGAGCCGTCAAGTGGACCGGCACCCGGGTCGATCTGATCTTCGGCTCGAATTCGGAACTGCGGGCCTTGTCCGAGGCTTACGCTGAGGATGACGCCGGCGAGAAGTTCGTCGCCGACTTCATCGCCGCCTGGAACAAGGTGATGATGGCGGACCGCTTCGACCTCTCCTGATCGACGCAAAAGCCCTCACCGGAACGGCGCCCTCACAGCGGGGCGCCGTTCTTTTTTGTCGATGCTCAAGCCCCTCCGGGCTTTCGCGTCCTCGCTCACGCTGCGGGCGGCTGTTCGCCTTGCGAGCGCTACGCGCCCGGAGCGCAAAAGCTTCTCACCTTCGGCGCAGCAAGAGCTTAGCGACGGTCTCGAGCGGTTGCGGCTTGGTGAGGGGGCTGTCGTCGCGCCCGACCGAACGGAGGTGAGGGAGGACAACAGGGACTGGAGCGGGTAGCG
>CAZAGE010000009.1:0-76177 GCA_964484345.1 uncultured Oceanicaulis sp.
GCAATAACCCCTTTGTGATCGCCTTCCACGAATGGGCCAATCTCATCGGTGATCTTCGCCAGGCTAAGAGCCCGCGCGAGGCGTTCCAGGCCCTGTTCGGAAAGCCAGGCGATCTTCACCAAACGCATAGTGACGCCGCCCCTTCGACCAAATCACTGTCAGGCCCCGTCGCACCCCCCGACCCCCCGGCCTGATTGTGCGCGCTGGCGCTCTGTTTCCCCTATCGGGGCGCCAGCGCAATTGAAAAACGGACCGTCCCATGCGTTAGGCCGATGATTCACTCAGCAAGCAAGCTTCCGACGGCAAAGGTCAGCAAGCGTGCACTTGGAGGTCTGGTCGGAGCGGTCAGAGGAAACAGCAGTCTCGCGGCCACTGGATCATCATCGGCGGATGCGAAACCCGTTCGGCGGCTTCAAGGCTTCGGCTGAAATCATTCGCATGGCGGTGATGATGTTCATCCGCTTCCCGCTCTCTCTGCGAAACGTTGAAGACGTTCTCCATGAGCGCGGCATCGATAATACTCACGAGCGCACGGCAGTTGCTGCTTCTGTTCAGGAAAAGCTCCGGACTAGACGTTGAAGGGGTACATGGGAGGGTATAAGCGGAAGGCGATCAAATAAAACGCTGATAAGTATAGTATAAAAGTCGTTGTATGGAGCCCTCAACCGGCACCATTTTCTCCTTATCCTCAAGCCCGTGCGGGCTTTCGGGCGCGATGTTCGCCCCCTCAACCTTCATTGACCGCTCGAGACCATCGCTAAGCTCTTGCAGCGTCGCGCGGCTGGTTTCCTCCCCTGCTTGCGGGGGAGGTGTCCGCGAAGCGGGCGGAGGGGGCGGCCGGGCGAGGATGGCGGTCATCCTCGCCGCCTGGACCTCAGCGTGAAGCTTCTATCGACGCGTGGGGCGCCTGCCAGCTCTGCTCGCGTTTGCGGGCGAAGGGCGTCCGGGCGATCACGGCGACGACTACGGCCGCCAGCACCACCGGCGCAGCCGTGAACAGCGCGTCCTGCACCGGGCTCCAGCCGGTCTTGTCCCAGATGCTGCTCGCCATATACGGCGTGACGGCATTGGCGATGCCGTGCACCCAGATGGCCATCAGCACGCTGCCCCGGCTCCATTGGAACAGGCGCGTCATGACATAGGCCAGGCTGAGCACCATCACAGCGTAAAAGGGGATGAAGACCTGGAGCGGCAAATTTCCACCCCCCGCCCATTCGGGCACGAGGAAGAGCGGCCAGTGCCAGAGCGTCCAGACCACGCCGATCAGCAGGCTGGCGCCCGCCGGACCGGTGCGTTCGAGCAGTTTGGGCAGCGCATAGCCGCGCCAGCCCGGCTCCTCACCGAGCGGTCCTGCGCCCATAATCACGGTCACCAGCCCATTAATGGGGGCGATCGCCAGCGTCAGCCATACCATGACCGGTTCAAATTCGGGCTGGACGCCCACACCCAGCGCGAACACCAGCATCAAGGCGCAGACCGGCAAAATGAACAGCGCGATCGCCCAAACCAGCGGATGGGCTTTGATCCGAACCAGGCGGGCCAGCCAGGTCTTTAGCGCCGTCCAGGGCTGGGGTTCGAATAAAACCATCAACAGGGCGGCCAGCATCGGCCCGAAACGGGCGACGACGAGCCAGGGCATCAATTCGGCCACGGATAGATCGGCGCTCTGATTAAACAGCGGACCGAAGCCGCCAGCGGCCTGGGAAAGGCCCGTGAGAAGGACGGACCAGGAGAAAATACAGGCGAGCGTGAAGAAGAGGATGATGCGCATCTGCGCCTCCCTTAACAGTCATCAAAGATGAGAAATGGGCTAAGCCCGGTGCATGAATCAGCCGGCGTCGATCAGGCCGTCGCGGTCAGCCGCCTCAAGCGGGACCGGACACCCAGACGCACCGCCAGATTGGCCAGCAGGAAACAGGCCGCAGAGCCCAAGATGGAGATCGGTATGATCCATCGGCCCAGGACCTCGTGCGCGTCGGCGCGGTCCGCCTGGGAGAAGACTCCGAAGGCCCAACCTCCATTCTCCTGAACAAACAGCCCCGCATGGTCCGGCGCGATCAGATCAACCAGGGCGATCCCGCCGAAGGCCACGCCGAACAGAGCCAGGCAGAAACCGGCGAACGCGGCGGTGAGAATGATCAGGCTGTCGCCGGCATAACGCATTGCGGCGTTGACCGCCTGCCAGGGAGACGGTTGTGAGAGTGCGGCGGCGAGCCCATGGGCCTCAAGCGCCCGGGCGGCATAGTCATCCGGGGCGCCGAAGCGCTCAATCGCATTGCTGACGCCAGCTTCGCCGCTACGGTCGGCGACATCGCCAAGATGGCTTTCCACCTCGGCCAGGATGTCTTTGCGCGCCGGCTCCGGCGCAGCCTTGAGCGCCTTGGCCAAGGCGGTGAGGAATTCTTCTGCAGTCATCATGTCTGGCCGCCTTTCATGATTAAAGTGTCGACCTGGTCTCGGAAATCCGGCCAGTTCGCTCGGATTTCGACGAGCAGAGCGCGCCCCTCCTCCGTGAGCGCGTAATATTTGCGAGGCCGCGGCGCTCCGTCATCTAAGCGCCACTCCGAGTTCAGGAGACCCGTCTTCTCCAGTCGCCCGAGCAAGGGATAGAGCGCGCCTTCACTAAGGTTCAGCCCCGCGGCCTGAAAGGCGTCGAGCAGCTCAAGCCCGTAGCAAGGCCCGCGCTCGCACAGCACGCCCAGAACGGCGGCGTCCAACGCGCCCTTTCGAAGTTGAGTATTCCAAGACTGATAGCTCATCACAGAACTATAATTCGCAAGATACTTTGTTATGCAAGGTATCTTGCGAATCAGAAACCCGCAGCTTGGAATTCGCGCGCCATCACACTGAAATAAATCACAATTCGGGCAAACCTGGGTGCCCTAACCCCGCTGCGTCACGCCGATGCCGTCTTCAATACGCTCGGAGGGATAGAGCACCAATTGCTCGCCCGGCTCAAGGCCGGAGAGGATCTCCGCCTCTACGCCATTGGCTTGACCGATTTCGACTTCGCGCAGGCGGGCGCGGCCATTCTCCACCACGAAGCAGGCCCAGCGCCCTTCCCGGCGGAATAGAGCGGCCACAGGGGCGGAGATCACGTCTTCGCCGCGCCACACCTCGATGCGCGGCTCGACCCGGAAGCCATGGCCCAGGCTCGCCCACGCTTCCGGCGGGTCGAGCAGGTCCAGGATCACATTGACCCGCTGCTCCTCCACGCCCAGAGCGGAGATCTTTAAGAATCCGAAGGGTTCGACGCGTTGGACCCGGGCGCGCAAATCACCCGGCCCGCCCCAGTCTTCAATCATCGCGGGGGCGCCCGCTTCGATCTGAACGGCATCGGTGGATAACAGCTCGGCGACGATCTCCAGATCGCGCGGATCTCCCAGCTCCAGCAGCGGCTGGCCGGGGATCACAACGGTTTCGCTTTCTTGCAAGAGCTGCAGCACGCGTCCGTCGACCGGGCTGGTCACCGCGACGACGCCGCGCGCATCGCCATTATCGCCCGGCTCCAGCAGGCGCGCGGCGGCGACGTCGCGTTCGGCCTGGCGGGCGCGCACATTGGCCCGAGCGGTCGCGAGCGCCGCTTGCGCGCTGCGCAGCGCCAGGCGCGCCCGGTCGAGCGCGCCTTCGCTGAAGGTGCCGCGGTCGTATAGCGTCTGGACCCGCTCCATCTCCGCCTGGGCGAAGTCGGCTTCGGCCCGGGCGCGCTCCACGTCCGCCGTGGCGAAGCCCAGCAGCGCTTCCGCCGAGCGCAGCGCCGCTTCCGCCTCGCCCTGGGACCTGGCATCGAGGAAAGCCGGGTCGGATGGCAAGATGTTGGCCAACACGTCGCCCGCGGCGACGACATCGCCAGCTTCCGGCTCGACCCGCAGCAAACGCCCGCCCACCGGAGCGGAGACCTCATAGACCTCCCTCACCCGTGTATAGCCTTCGTCCTGAACGGTCACGACCACGTCGCCGCGCGCCACCTCGGCCATATCCACGGGCACCGGGCGAGGCAGGAAGGCGTAGATGATCAACGCCGCCAAGACGAGCGCGACGACGGACCAGAAGACGGTGCGGAAACGCAAGCGCATGAAAAAGCTCCTATTCGCGGGTCTTCAAGACGGCGACGATGTCAAGATGGTCGATGCGTTGGCGCACGATGAGCGCGCTCGCGGCTGCGATCACCAGCAAGATCAGAGCGCACATCCCATAGCTGCGCGCACTAATGACATAAGGCAGGCGGAAGAAGTCGGTGGTCATTTCCTGGGCGATCCACCAGGCCAAGCCGGAGCCGGCCACCATTCCGACTGGGATGGCGATCAGGACCAGGAAGGCGATCTCGCCTAAGAGGATGTAGCTGACATCCGTCTTGGAAAAGCCCAGCACCCGCAGCGACGCCAGCTCGCGCTGACGCTCGGCCAGGGAAATCCGCACCGAGTTATAGATGACGCCCAGCGCAATCAGGCCCGCGAAACCGGCATAGATATAGATTGAGACGCCAAGATTTTGGTCCATCAACTCAATCAGATATTCATGGGATTCTGCGTGCAGCCCGACGCCCGCCACCGCCGGCGCCTCTTTGATTTCATCATAAAGCTGGTCGCGCTGATCGGCTTCGACCCGCAACAGCGCGCCGGAGATCACATGGCCTTCTCCCAGCGCGGCGTTGAGCTCTTCCAGACACATCTGTGCGCCGGAGCCGAATAACAGGCTGGGAGTGGCGGTGACGGGCAGCTCCAGCACCGGGCGGGCGCCTTCGGTGACGACCGCCCGGATCACGTCGCCCGGCTCGACGCCAAGCTTGGTGGCGATGTCGCTGGATAAAACCAGCCCGCCAGGCGGCGGGGCCACGGTGCGGTTGTTCTCATCGACCAGGCGCTGCATCTGCGGGTCTTCCACGACGCCCATCAACCCGACGCGCTCTTCGCGGGTTTCAAACTGCAGGCGGGCGTCGACCACACGGAAGGGTTCGGACGCAACAACGCCCTCACGCCGGATCAGGTCGTAATAGGCGCTGGCGCCGCGGGCTTCGGTGAAGCTGACCATGACGTCATAGCGATTGCCTTCGATGAAATAGCTGTCGATCATCTCGTCCATGGCGTCGAAGAAATATAGCGCCGTGATCAGCAACATTCCTGAGGCCGCGATGCCGGCGATGGTCAGCGCCGCTCGCACCGGCCAGCGCACCAGCTGGCGCAAGATCATCCGCGTCTGCTGGTCGAGCGCCTTCAACCGCGTCACAGCGGCGCCCGCGGCATGGGAGTAATCCGGCGGCGGCGGCGGGCGCATGGCCACGGCTGGGGACAGGCGCGCCGCCCGGCGCACCGCCCAGGCGGCGCCCCCGCCCAGCGCCACCGCCGTGACCGCGGCCCCGATGACATAGACCGACGGCCGCACGGCGAAAACGAGGAATGGAAAATCGAAATATCCCGCATAAAGGATCGCCAGCTGGCGGCCGAGCCAGGCGCCGACGCCGAACCCGATGGCGAGCCCGACAATCGCGATCACGCCGACCAGCTTCATGTAATGCCAGACCACGTCAGCGGAGCTGTAGCCGAAGGCTTTTAGGAGTCCGATCTGTTCGCGCTCCACGGCGATCAGGCGGGAAATGACGATATTGACCAGGAAGGCCGCCACCGCGAGAAAGATCGGCGGCAGGATGGCGCCCATGGTTTCGAGCTGATTGAGCTCGCTTTCGATAAAGGCGTCGGAATACTGGTCTTCACGCGCATAGGCGCCCGGCGCACCGTAGGGATCGAGCAAGGCGTCCAGGGCGGCGATCACCGGGCGCGGCTCCACCCCGCGCATCAGGCGCACCACCGCCTCGCTGAATGCGCCTTCCAGATCTGCGGCCACCTCCAGCGCGTCGCGGTCCATCCAGACCACGCCGAACAGGCGCGGATCGGGGATCAGGGTGCCAGGCGCTGCGGCGTAGATATATTCCGGCGACTGCCCCAGGCCTGAGATGAAGAGCTGGTCCTGCCGGCCACGAATGGTCATGGGCAATGCGTCACCCACATCCAGACCGTGGGCGTCAGCGAAGCTTTTCAGCACCACCGCCTGGTCCGGCCGCGTCGGATCGGGCAAGGCGCCGCGCACCAGCACGATGTCATTGACGAGCGTCGTGCGCCCATGGGGCAGCGAATAGGCCACGCCGTTGGCGGGCGCGTCCATGCCCTCCACATCAAACAGGACCGGCGCCATGATGCGGGTCTCGGCTGCCGCGACTCCCTCAATCTCGCGTATGTCCTCGATCAACGTGTTCGGTGCGCGCACCACCGGCGCCCAGACATCGGCGAAGCGATAGCGCTCGTAATACGCCGTCCGCGTCTCGGCCATGGAGGCGAGATTGCCGCTCATCACCACATGGGTGGACACGCCGCCGGCGATTACGAGGGCGATGGCGATCGCCTGGCCCCTTAAAGACCACAAATCCCGGATCAGCTTGCGGTCCAGCGCGGAGAAGATCTTGAGCCCGATCACCAGTGCAGCTCCGCGGGTTCTTTCTTCGTCGCATTGATCCGATTTTCGCGGACCTGGCCGTCGCCGAAGATGATCACCCGGTCGGCCATATCGGCCACCGAGGCGTTATGGGTGATGATGAAGGTCGTGGCGCCGAGCACTTCGTTCACATGCTCGAGCGCCTCGAGCACCTTGATGCCAGTGGCGGAATCAAGCGCCCCGGTCGGTTCGTCGCAGAGCAGCACTTCCGGACGTTTGGCGATGGCGCGGGCGATCGCGACGCGCTGCTGCTCGCCGCCCGACAGCTCGGCGGGAAAGTGATCCATGCGCTTGTCCAGGCCGACAATGCTCAGCGCCTCGTCCGCGCTCATGGGATCAGGCGCGACTTCGGTGACCAGCTCGACATTTTCGCGGGCGGTTAGGCTGGGCATGAGGTTGTAGAATTGGAAGACGAAGCCGACATGGTCGCGGCGAAACCGGGTGAGCTGCCGGTCATTGGCGTCGTGTAAAGGCTGGCCGCGGAAAAACACCTCGCCGCTGCTGGCCCGGTCGAGCCCGCCAAGAATGTTGAGGAAGGTCGACTTACCTGAACCCGACGGCCCCAACAGCACGATCATCTCGCCCTCCGGCGCGATGACATCGACCCCGCGCAGAGCGTGAACGGCGCTCTGCCCTGCCCCATAGACCTTCGATAAAGCGCGGGTTTCAAAACAGGGAGCTGACACGAACGCCACCAGCCTTTCAGCGACTTGGCGCCAGTCTAGCCGATCAGGCGTCAAGTCGCAGCGGGTCGGCTTGCCGCATGCCCAGCTAGCGCCCTGAAACTGTTGATGGCAGCGCCTGACGCAGGTAGGCCTTTGGGCGGCGATACGGAAGGAGACGCCGGTGCGCGCAATCGTCCTTGGATTAGGGTCCAGCCTGTGCCTTGTCGGATGTGGCGAGGCGGAGATGACTGCTGACGCCGGCGAGGTGCTTGCACCCTTCGGCGCCCCGTATACACAGGCGAATTTGAGACATGGCGCCGAGCTTTGGGCCTCCTGCCAAGCCTGTCACAGTCTAAAGGCGGACGAATCTCACCGGGTCGGCCCCAATCTCTACGGCCTGTTCGGGCGCGAGGCAGGATCCGTCGACGGCTTTCGCTATTCAGACGCGCTGGGCGGCGCCGACTTTATCTGGACCCCGGACGAGCTAGACGCCTGGCTGTCAAACCCGCGCGGCTATTTGCCGGGCAATCGCATGACGTTTTCCGGCCTGCGCCAGGCGGAGGATCGCCGGGACCTGATCGCCTATCTGGCGGTCGAAACGGCCTCGGCGACCTAGCCTATTCCGCCGGCGTGCCGATTTCAGTGTCGGGACGCGCTTCCGCCTCTTTGGCCAGCTGCTTGGACACCCAGTTCGGCGTCTTGGTGAAGCGGCCCAGCGCCGCGTAGGCGGCGGGGACCACGAAGAGCGTGAACAGCGTCGCCACCAGAACGCCGGTGAAGATCACCACGCCGATGGAGGCGCGGATTTCCGAACCCGGCCCTGCCGCGATCACCAAAGGCAATGCCCCGATGGAGGTCGACAGGCCCGTCATCAGGATCGGCCGGAAGCGGGTGGAGGCCGCCTCCAGCGTCGCTTCTCTTACATCCAGGCCTTCTTCGCGCAGCTGATTGGCGAATTCGATGACCAAAATGCCGTTCTTGGCCGCCAACCCGATCAAGATGATCAAGCCGATCTGGGAGAAGATGTTGAGGCTGTCGCCCATCATATAAAGGCCGAACAGCCCGCCCGCGATGGCGAGCGGCACGGTCAACATAATCAGCACGGGCTGGATCAAGCTCTCAAATTGAGCCGCCAACACCAGGAAGACGATCAGCAGCGCCAGCGCGAAGGCGAAATAGATCGAGGCGTTGGAATCAAGAAATTCGCGCGCCTCGCCGACATAAGTCGAGCCCATGTCTGCGGGCAGCGTCTCCGCCGCCCAAGTGTCCAGCCACTCCACCGCTTCGCCCAGCGTGTATTCGCCTGCGATCGTCGCCGAGATGGTGATCGCACGTTGACGGTCAATGCGGTTGCGGGAGGCGGCTTCACCAGTTTCGCGCAGGGTGACCAAGCTGGACAGCGGGATCAGGCTGCCGCCATCGGCACGCACATAGAGCGTCTCCAAATCATTGGCGCTGGAGCGTTGTTCGCGGCGGTTTTCCAGAATGACGTTATAGGCTTCGCCCCGGTCGATGAATTGCCCCACGCGGCGCGACCCCAGATGGGTTTGCAGCGTGCGGCCGATATCGGCGACCGCGACGCCCAGCGCGGCGGCGCGTTCCCGGTCGATATCAACCAGCAGGCGTGGCGCGGTCGGTTGGAAATTCTTCCGAGCACGAATGAGGTTGGGATTGTTTTCCGCGATATCCGCGATCAGGCGATCGGCTTCGATATCGAGGCTGCGGTAATCAGGGCCCTGAAGAACGAATTGGATATCGTCGCCGCCGCCTCCCCCGCCGCCCAGCGGCGAGCGCATGGAGACGAAAGCCCGCACGCCCGTCAGCTGACCCAGGCGGCCATTGATCTCGTTGACGATTTCCTGGCCCGGACGGCGCTCGTCCCAAGGCACCATCGATCCAATGACGATGCCGGAGTTAAAGCCCGATCCGCCCCAGCCTGGCGAGACCACCAGCAGGCGGCGCAACTCACCGCTCTCGACATAGTCGTAAACAATGCGCTCCGCTTCGAGCACTTCTTCAGACATATAGTCGAAACTCGCGCCGGGAGGGCCGGACAGGAAGCCGAAGAAACCGCCGCGATCGACCGGTGGGGTCAGCTCACCAGGCAGTTGATTAAACATCCACCAGGACCCGCCCAACGCAGCGACCACGAGCGGCACCACCATGACCGGCGCGTTCAAGACCACTTCCAGGCTGGACCGGTAGCTGGCCCGGACCCGCTCCACCAGCGCGCCGACCCATTTGGCGGGCCCCTTGGCTTCTGTGCTCGGCTTGAGCAGCTTCGAGGTCATCATCGGCGACAGCGTCAGCGCGACGAAGCTCGACAAGATCACCGCGCCGGAAATGGCCACGGCCAGCTCAGCGAAGATCCGGCCGATCAGGCCCGGCAGGAAGACCAGCGGAACGAAAACGGCGGCCAACACGGCCGTGGTGGCGACCACCGCGAAAAACACCTGGTTGCCGCCACGCTGGCTCGCGAGCATGGGGGATTCCCCCAAATCCACCCGCCGCTGGATATTCTCCAGCACGACGATCGAGTCATCGACCACCAGGCCGATCGCGAGCACCAGCGCCAGCAAAGTCAGGATGTTGATGGAATACCCCGCAGCCGCCAGCACCGCGAAGACGCCGATCAGGCAGACGGGGACCACGAGGGCGGGGATCACCGCGGCGCGGAAACTGCCCAGGAAGAGATAGATCACAAGGACCACAAGCGTCGCGGCGACAGCGAAGGTGCGCCACACCTCGGCGATGGATTCCTTGATGAAGACCGTGTCGTCAGAGGCGGAAATGATCTGCATGCCTTCTGGCAACTGAGCCTCGATCCGCGCGGTTTCCGCCCGGATCGCGTCGGCCACGGCGACCGAGTTCGCCTGGCTCTGCCGGACGAAGCCGATGCCAATCATGTTCTGGCCGTTGCCGCGGAACAGGGCGCGGGTTTCTTCCGCCGCCAGCTCGACATCGGCGACTTCACCGAGGCGGATGACGTGGCCGTCATCGGCGACGCGCACCGGTAGGCGCGCGAAGCTGTCCGGGTCGGCGAAGACACGTTCAACACGCACGAAGAGCTGGGTGTCCGCGGTCTCCACCGCGCCGCCGGGCGCTTCGACATTTTCAGACCGCAGCGCAGTTTCAATGTCGGACACAGTGATGGAGCGCGCCGCCATAGCTTGCGGGTCGAGCCAAATGCGCATGGCGTAGCGGCGCTGGCCGCCAACACGCACCTGCGCCACACCATCCAGCACAGAGAAACGGTCGACGATGAAGCGTTCAGCGTAATCGGTGAGCTCTTCCGCCGTCATGCGGTCGGACAAGAGATTATACCAAAGGAACGGCCGGGCATCGCCGTCCTGCTTGGCGACTTCAAGATTCTCAACATCTTCCGGCAAGCGGTCTCGAACGCGGGACACCGCATCGCGGACATCGTTGGCCGCCGCTTCGATATCACGCTCCAGCGTGAAGAGAATCGTGATGCGGGCATTGCTGTCGCGGGACGAGGACGTGATGGTGTCGACGCCTTCAATGCCGGACAGGCCATCTTCGATCACCTGGGTGACGCGGTTCTCCACCACTTCGGCGTTGGCGCCGGGGAAGCTGGCGCTCACTGAAACGATGGGACGGTCCACATCAGGCAGCTCGCGCAAGGGCAGCTCGCGCAGCCCCATGAAGCCGAACACGACGATCAGAGCGCTGATCACAAAGGCCAGAACCGGGCGGCGGACCGAGACGTCAGAGAGGGTCATCGCTTAGGCTCCCCGCACAGCGGCGACGGCGCCCGCAGGCGCACCGCCGCCCCCGCCTTCAGCGCCAACCGGCCGCACGGTCGCGCCATCGCGGACGCGGTGCACGCCTTCAGCGACGATCTGTTCGCCCGGCTCCAGACCGTCGCGGACCTCGATCACGCCATTGCTGCGCAGCCCCAGCACCACGTCGCGGCGCACGGCGCGCATGCCGCGCTCGCCCTCAACCAGCACAAAAACGAAAGTGTCGTCTTGAAAGCGCACAATGGCCGAACCGGGCACCGAAGGGTTCTCCCGTTCACCCCGGCGCATCTCCACGGTCATCAACATGCCCGGCCGCAAACGGCGATCGGCGTTGTCGATGACGGCGCGCACGGTCACGGCGCGGGTCGCTGGATCGATGCGCGTATCGACTTGATCCACAACGCCGGCGAAGACCTCGTCAGGAAAGGCGGCGCTGACGGCCTGGACGTTCAAACCGGGCTCAATCACAGCCAGGAAGCGCTCCGGCACGGTGAAGTCGAGCTTGATCACGCTGGCGTCGTCGAGTTGAGCGATGACATCGCCCGGGCGCACGAGTTCACCAACACTGACATTACGCAGCCCCACAACGCCGGAGAACGGGGCGCGGATGATGCGGTCGGCGACGCGCGCTTCAATGCCGGTTACGCGCGCGCGGGCGCGCTCATTGGCGGCGACGGCTTCATCCAGGCGCGAGCGCGGGGCGACGCCGCGTTCGGTGAGATCGCGGATCCGCTCCACGTCACGCGCTGTTTCGCGCAGGGTGGCGCGCGCTTCAGACAGGCCGGCGGTTTCCTCAGCGTCCGCGAGCTCAACCAGGATCTGGCCGGCTTCAACAGCGTCGCCGGAATCAAACTCAAGCCGCGCGATGACGTCAGACACTTTCGCGGTGATCGTCACAGATTCATTGGCGCGCGCGGTGCCCAGTGCTTCGACCACATCGGCGAAGGGATAAAGCGCCACGTCGTGAACAGCGACCGGGGTCGCGCCGCCGCGCCATCCGCCGCCAGATTGTTCGCCGCCGCTGCTCAGCGCCCGCCATGGCGACAAGCGCCAATCCAACAATGATCAAAAATGCATAGCGCCGCATGGCGATCTCCCTTAGGGCCGGTGCGGGATATGCGACGAATTGGCGCAAAATCAAAGTCACGGCGCCGTGAACTGTTAAAAACTGCGCCAAACCGAGGCGATAAACGCCGTTTCCTCGCGCATGCGCTGCTTGTTAACGGTGGTGAGCACTGAGATCTGCGCCATGTTGGCGCCCCGTGTCGGAACCAAAAGCGACGCTTGCAAGCGATGGCCGGTATAGGAAGGTCCAATCTGGCTTGGGCCCAGCGCCCACACCGAATAAGTTTGCATCATTAAGCGCGTGCCAAGAATGAAATCGCACCCTGCCGTGAGGTCGAGCCGAACCTCATTCGATGCGCCCTCCCCGCGCAGGCGCACGCCGGCCGCAGCTTCAATAAAGGCTGAAGTTCCTAGAGACCGGCCAAGTTGCGCGCGGATATCAACATCCCCGCCCCGGGCGCCGAAGGCTTCATTGATCCAGTTCTCACCCGAGCCAGGAATTCCCGCCATAACTTGAACCGAGCTCGCCCAGGCCGCACGCTGCATCAAGCCGATGCGCGCGCCGAGCTCCAGCCCGCCAATTCCCGATTGCGGCGGCGCCGGCTTCTTTTTGGTTGGGCGAATGCGGTGGTGAAGCTGCTGGACGGCGCCGCGCCCGACCAGGGTGATGCGGTCGGTCAGGCCGTACTCGAGATAAACCGAAAGCTCCGCTTTAAGATGGCCTTGATTAGCGGGCCGGTCGTAGGGATCGAGCCAATGCACGCCCAGTCCGGCGATAAACAAGCCGTCATACTTGCGCTTGGTCCAGGCCCCCGCCTCGGCGCCTGAGCTCGTCAGCAGCGTCAACACACAAGCCCACGCGATCAATCGCGCGCTCGGCGATATGGGCGGCGTGAGGCCGGCCAAGCGCACCTCCCCTGCTATTCACTTCAAGTGAAGCGCAGCAGGGGATTGTCCGCAATATTTTTCTCTCAAAAGGAGAATTTACTGATCGAAGCCTGGGCTCTGCCGGCGCACCCGATCAAGCATTGCGCCCCAGGCGATGCCCAGGAAGAGCTCGTTGGTGACGCCCTCTTCGCCTTGTTTGAACACCCGCGTCTGCATGGCGTCGTCCCACTCGATCAGCTCCGCGCCCGAGCCCTGGGCCAGAGTCTGCACCGAGCACGCGCGCTCAAGCAGATACATGCGCAGATAACAATTAAACGGGTGATCGCCGGTGGTGAGCGTGCCGTGATTGCGCAGGATCATCAGATTGTGCTCGCCCAAATCCGCGACCAGGCGTTCCTTTTCGTCATGGTCTAGCGCGATGCCTTCATACTCGTGGTACACGACATCCTTCATGACATTCATGGCGAGCTGGGAGATCGGCAACAGGCCGCGCTTTTGGGCGGAGACGGCGACGCCAGCATCGGTATGCAGATGCATGGCGACCTTCACATCCGGGCGCGCCTCGTGGATCGCCGAGTGAATGGTGAAACCAGCCGGATTAATGCCGAAGCGTGACGGCGGCAGGACATTGCCCTCAATATCCACCTTCACCATGTTCGACGCGGTCACGTCCTCAAACAACAAGCCGAACGGATTGATCAGGAAGTGCTCGTCCGGACCGGGCACCCGCATGGAGATATGGGTGAAAAACAAATCGTCCCAGCCATGCATGTGCGCCAGGCGGTAGAGCGCGGCGAGATCGCAGCGCGCCTGCCATTCTTCGGGCGTGACCTGGTCTTTCACCGAAATGTTCGCTGCGTCATCCATGATGTCCTCCCTGGCGCGCCCTTCAGCGGTCGCGTCGCTATGTAAACACTGTTCGCTAAAATCGCTCCGAGAAGGCCGGGCGTCAAACGTCGCGCGCCAACCGCAGGCCTGTCATCTGCCATTGGGCGTTCGGCGGGAAGAAATTGCGATAGCTGGCGCGCACATGGTCGACCGGGCTCAACGCCGAGCCGCCCCGCAGCACGAATTGTCCGCACATGAATTTGCCGTTGTATTCGCCAATAGCGCCCGCCGCCGCTTTGAAGCCGGGATAGGCGGAGTAGGACGAGCGCGTCCACTCCCACACCTCTCCGAACAGGCCCAGCAGCGGGCCCTCGCCGCTCGGCGCAACCGGATGCAGCCGGCCGGCTGGCGCCGCCCAGCGCCCGCGCTCGGGATCATAGGCGCGCGCAGCGATCTCCCACTCACGCTCTTCAGGTAGACGAGCGCCCGCCCAATCGGCCACGGCGCTGGCTTCATAATAGTCCAAATGACTGACCGGTGCGTCGGGATCGAGGGGTTCAAGGCCGTGAAGCGTGTGTTCCATCCAACCGGTTTCGGTCTTACGCCAATAGAACGGGGCGCGGCGCTGTTCAGTGTTGATGACGGCCCAGCCATCCGACAGCCAGTGCTCTGCCGTCGCGTAGCCGTCATCTTCAATAAAAGCGAGATACTCCGCGTTGGTCACCGGCCTGGCCGCCAATTCAAACGGCTCGATCCAGGCTTTGTGCAGCGGTCCTTCATTGTCAAAAGCGAAGCCCGAACCGTGGTGCCCGATCTCGCACAGCCCGCCGTCCATCCGCACCCAATCGGGGTCCGGACGGCGCGCGAGGAGCGGTGCGGCGGCGTGATCCGTCGGCGCATAAGCTGCTTCCGGGAAGGAGTTCTTGCTCAGCACATGCTTGATGTCCGTGAGGAAGAGCTCTTGATGTTGTTCTTCGTGAGCGAAGCCGGTTTCCAGAACCGGCAGCACGCTGCGGAGCGCGTCTTTTGAGGCTGTCTCCAGAAACTCGCTGACTGCCGCGGTCACATGGGCGCGATACTCGAAGATGGTCTCCAGGCTGGGACGGGTCAGAAATCCGCGCTCGGGCCGCGCATGGCGGGCACCGACCGCCTCGTAATAGGAATTAAATAGGAAATTAAAGCGCTTATCGAAAACCTTATAGCCTGGACACGAAGGCTGCAGCAAAAAGGTCTCCCAGAACCAGGTGACATGCGCCAAATGCCATTTGCCCGGGCTGACATCGTCCAATGTCTGAACGCAAAGATCTTCCGCGGACAGCCCCTCCACCCAGGCTTCGCTGCGGCCGCGGACAGACAAGAAGCGCGCCTTCAAAGCCGCCGCATCCTGCACCATCAAGTCTTTAGGCATGCCACTCCCCTTGGCTAGCCCTGTTAACGCTAAAGATTTAATAACCGTATCAAAGGCAAGTTGAAACCGTTCAACCGAATTGAAACGCGCTATTGCGGGGATATCGCGCATGGCCGGCGACAAAGCCGAACATCGCCGGGTACTGAAAAACGACCCCATCCGGGCCGGTCGCAAGGCGCTTGATATTGCTCAGCTTTGCACGCTGCGCCCCCTACCCGATCCGGTTATTCAGGAATTCGACACGCCGCTGGTGACCTTGCTGCAGGCCGCCGAGGGTACGATCCGAACCAAGGTTGCACTGCGCCTGGCTGGCTGCTCCTGGGCCCCGCGCGAAGCGGTGCGCATGCTCGCCTTTGAGCCCCTGGAGATCTCGGAGCCGGTACTCGCGCGCTCGCCCGTGATCACCGAGGATGATCTTTTGACCCTCGCCCGCGAGGACGCCGAGCATCGCTTGCTGATCGCGCGCCGCCCCCGGGTTTCTGAGCCGGTCAGTGCGGCGATCGCAAAGTATCGCGAAGCCGACAGCCTGATGGCGCTGGCGCGCAACGAGGGCGCAGAGCTGTCCGACCGCAGCGCCGTCGACTTCGCCGCCATCGCCAAGGCGGACGAAAGCCTTCAAACCGCTCTGTCCAAGCGCACGGATATGGGCGCTGCGTTGGCGCGGGCGATCTACGCCATCGCAGGCGAAGCCGTGAAACAATCACTGCTGGCGGCCTACCCGGACCTCGCTCCGGCGCAGGTGGAGGTCGCCGTGGACGAGGCTGTTGAAAATCCGGCGAAAAGCGACACAGACGCCGGCGCGTTGACCGAAACTCTCGAACGCGATGGCGCTCTGACCAAGGCGGACGTGCTGCGCGCGGCCCGCAATGGCCGCTCTGACATCGCCGACCATGCCGTAGCGCGCCTAACCGGCCTGCCAGCTGTGGATTGGCGCCGCGCCCTGTCGCGCTCGCCCTTGCGCGTCTGCCTTTTGGCGGGCCGCGCGATGGCCATGACGCCAGAAGAAGCCTGCGCGCTTTACATCGCCTTCGCCGATATCGGTCGCGCTCATGCAGTCACACCAGACGCGCTTGGCAAAGCCTCGGCCCAAGTTTACCGGCAATTCGCCCGTGATGATGCGCGCCACGCCTTGCATCGGCTCGGCGCAGGCGGTTCTATCGCGTAAACGCTCCTTTTCTGCGGACCTAAACGCCGGATTTCCATGGACCTCGCCTTTTTCGCCGCCGACCGCTCAGACGCGCTCGCCGCCAAAGCGCAGTTGGTGGAGCGCTATGGCGAAGTCGACATAGAAGACAGCGAGGTTCTGATCGCCCTTGGGGGCGACGGGGTGATGCTTGATGCGCTCCACGCGGTCATGGACTTGGACATTCCGGTCTATGGCATGAATTTCGGCTCGGTCGGCTTTTTGATGAACGAACCGACTGAGAATGATTTGCCGGCCCGTCTGATGCGCGCTGAGCGCGCGCAAATCCATCCGCTGCGCGCCAAGGTGCGCACCACCTCCGGCGAAAGCTTTGAAGCGCTGGCGATCAACGAAGTCTCCCTGCTGCGCGAAACGCGACAGACGGCCAAGATCCGCATTTCCGTCGACGGCAAGGTTCGGCTTTCGACCTTGGCCGCGGACGGGGTGTTGGTCGCAACGCCCGCCGGATCCACGGCGTACAACTTTTCCGCCTATGGCCCAATCTTGCCTTTGGATGCTCAATTGCTGGCCCTCACACCGATCAGCGCCTTCCGTCCGCGCCGTTGGCGCGGCGCCCTGCTGCGCCATGCTAGCGAGGTGCAGTTCGACGTGCTTGAGCCGGAAAAACGTCCGGTGTCCGTGGTGGCGGACAATAAGGAGTTTCGCGACGCGGTTCAGGTGACAGTCTGCGAGGCGCGCGACAAGCGCCTGACCATGCTGTTTGACGAAGGCCGGGCCTTGGACGAACGCATTCTCACCGAGCAATTCCTAACCGACTAGCTGCTTAGCGTCATATTAAGCAAATTCCCCCATCTTAGCCGCGTAATTTTCGGGCTATTGGGGTTCCGACCAGTGTCAGGCGTGACCAGCACAGATACCGCGCTGAACAAGCTTCGGCTTTTGCTCGTTGACGACAACGCGGCAATGCGCGGCATTGTGCGTACGGTCCTATCCGCCTTTGGCTGCACATACGTGTTTGAAGCCTCCAGCGCCAAACAGGCGATGCATGTGCTCCGCAACCAGCCTATCGATCTGATGATCTTAGATTGGAAGATGCAGCCGGTGGACGGCATGGCACTGGTGCGCCGCCTGCGCGCGGACGCGTGCGAGCGTTTGACCTATCTGCCGATCATCATGCTGACCGCCTATGCCGAACCCGCCAAGGTTCGCGAAGCGCGCGACGCCGGCGTAACGGAATTCCTGGTCAAGCCGTTTACCAGCGAGGGCCTCTATATGCGCCTCGCCAATATCGTGAATCGCCCGCGCCCCTTCGTGCGCACAAAATCCTTTTTCGGTCCCGACCGCCGCCGCTTCACCAGCGAGTTTGAGGGTCAGGAACGCCGTGAAGAAGCCTCTATCGCCTAAGTCCCGTTTGGAGCCCAAAGCATGTCAAAGCGCGAACAGCCCATTGAAATCATAAACCCGCCGAACATGCTCAAAGTGAAGGTGGGCGGCAAACTGCCTCCGGCCGACAAAGCCATGATCGACCGGGCTACTCGGGCGGTTGATAATCTGAAATGCGAGTTCGCCGACTGGCTCGGCGAGGAAGTCACCAAGCTTGAGCTCTACCTGGCGGAAGTGAAAAAGTCCGGTCTCGACGGCGCGATGGGCGAAATGCTGTTCACGACC
This sequence comes from uncultured Oceanicaulis sp., assembly GCA_964484345.1. Taxonomy (GTDB): domain Bacteria; phylum Pseudomonadota; class Alphaproteobacteria; order Caulobacterales; family Maricaulaceae; genus Oceanicaulis. The sequence continues at coordinate 17,917 of CAZAGE010000009.1, forward strand.
GCGCATGATCTGCGCGGCCTGGGCACCACCTATGAGTTTCCGATCATCACCCGCATGTCCGGCTCGCTCAGCAAGCTGATCGACACGGACGAAAAGCGCGCCACGGCGCCCCTAATCCTGATCGAAGCGCATATCGGGGCGATCCGCGCCGCGATCGTCCAGAATATCCGCTCCGATGAAGACCCTGTCGGCCGGGCGCTGGCGGAAGAGTTGGAAAAGCAGGTCGTGACCCTCGTCGGCGACGCGGCTTAAGCCTTTCGCACTTTTCGCAAATCTGCGCTCAATCAATCCTTGCTGACGCCGTAGGCGGGCGTCAGCCCTGACCCCATTTCGGGAAGGGATCGGAGAGTTTCGCCCAGTCCTCAGGGTTAAATTCGTCGCCGTCCACGAGACAAGCGTCCAGCTCGCGCCGCAGCCACGCCTCGTCCATCTTGATGCCAATGAAGACCAACTCGTTGCGGCGGTCGCCCCAGACCGGGTCCCAGTGCTGCTTCAGCAAAGCGTTGAAAGCGTCGCCGCTCGGCCAGTGCTCGGAAGGCACGTCAGCCCACCAGCGGCCCAGCCCCTCATGCTTGACCAAGGCACCCGCCTGACTGACCTCGGCAATCCATTCAGGCCGCGTGGCGATCCAGAAATGGCCTTTGCAGCGAATGACATTCGGCCAGGACTGGCCGAAAAAGGAATGCAGTTTTTGAGGGTCGAACGGGCGGCGTGCGCGATAGACGAAATGCTCGATCCCATACTCTTCAGTTTCCGGCGTATGGGTCTCGAAATCGTAGAGTTCCTTGGCCCAGAGCGGGTGGTTCTGGGCCTTCTCAAAGTCGAACAGGTGGGTGTCCAGAATGTCCTTGGGCGCAACGCGCGAGAAATCGGTTTCCAGGATGCGCGCTTCCGGGTTCAGCCCCGTTACGACTTTGCGGACAATATCCATCTGCTCCGGGCCGGCGAGACCGGCCTTATTGATCACGACGATGTCTGCGAACTCGATCTGATCGACCAGCAGATCGATCACTGCCCTTGTATCGCCCTCGCCCGCAGTCTCGCCGCGGTCCGACAGAAATTCTGTGGAGGCGTAGTCCTTGAGCAGGTTGACCGCATCAACCACCGTGACCATCGCATCAATGCGCGCATGATCGCCCAGGCTCTGACCCGCCTCGTCGCGGAAGTCGAAGGTTGCAGCGACCGGCAGCGGTTCGGAAATGCCGGTGGATTCAATGACCAGAGCATCAAACTGACCCAGGTCTGCGATGCGTTTCACCTCGGTCAGCAGGTCTTCGCGCAGCGTGCAGCAAATGCAGCCATTGGTCATTTCGACCAGATTCTCATCGGTCTTGGTGACCGCGCCTGAGCGTTCGACGAGATCGCCATCGATATTCACCTCGCTCATATCATTGACGATGACCGCGAGCTTCACCCCGTCGGTATTGGTCAGCAAGTGATTGAGCAATGTGGTTTTTCCCGCCCCAAGAAAACCGGACAAAACGGTGACGGGAAGGCGTTCGGCGGGTGCGGGCGCTGAATTCATCGTTGACCTCGGATGCGATGATGGTGACGTTATACTATAACGCCTTCAGGGAAAGCCCAACCTCATGATCGAGTTGTTTGCAGTCACCACCCCGCCTCATAGCACGATCGAGCAAGTCGCCTTTATTGAGAATGTCGGCCGGGTCGCGAGCTTCAACCTGGCCCCAGGCGGCGCGGTGCCGGAAACGCGCGAAGCGCCGCTTCTGATCGTCGCGGTCACTGACTTGGAGCTGCGCGTCACCGATCCATCCAATGGCGAGCGCCGCATCAGCTTACAGGCCGGCCAAGCCCAGCTGCTGGCAAACGGCGTCGCGGGTCTTGAAAACCTGGGCAAGGCTGAAGCCCGCTTCACACTGGTCGACTTGCCCAACGCAGACTGATCGGCCCCAGGCCCGCTCAGAGTCATCGGCCTATCAGTGAAGAGCACACCTTAGGGGGGACCGTGATGTCTCGGATTATCCAGAAGACCGGCCGGCGTTTGGCCAGCTTTGTGGCGCTGGCCATGACGGTTCTTGCCACACCGACCCAGGCCGCCCAAGCAACGCCGACGCCCTTGAGCGCTCAAGAGCTGGTGGATGCGCTTCAAGCCGGCGGTCTCGTTTTGCTCATTCGCCATGAGCGCACCGAAGTACCCTCTCGCCGCGATGACTATTCCCAGCCGCCTGGGGAATGCCGGGCGCAGCGCAATTTGTCGGTCGCTGGCGTCGCTGGCTCCCACGAGACCGGCGTCAGCCTGCGTGCGCTTGATATCGAGGTTGAACGGGTGATCACCAGCCCGATGTGCCGCGCCGCCGAGACGGCGCGCTACATGTTTGGCGTCAGCTATGAGCTTGATGCCCGCCTGATGCATCACGAGCCCGGAGGTGCGCGCAATCTCGACGTCGCCGAAGCGGAGGTGCGCGCGCTCCTGCGCGAGCTCACGCCAGGTCTGCCGGGAACGAATATCGCTCTAGTCACCCATGGCGGAAGCATTGTCCGCGTCAGCGGCCTGAGACTGACCGAAGGTGAGATCGGCGTTCTTCGCCTTGAAGACCACGGAGACATAACCGTGCTCGGACAAATTACCGGCAGCGGCCTTGGATTCTTTGCCCGCGCAACGCTTCAGGGCGAGGATTGAACCCCGCCCGAAAGGGCTTAAACGGCCGCCGCGATGCTGCGGCCGCCGTCTTTGCTGATCGCGGCCTCGTCAGCGTCGAGGCGATCCAGGCAGTAGGCCAGCTCTCGCTCTGGCGCGCCCTGGAACTGGGTGAAGATGCGCTCAGTTAAATGTTTGCGGAAGCGGACGATGTCGCGGCCTCCCCCTGCCCCAACTTCCAGCGAGTGCCAGGCCGAGATCGCAGCGCGCACAGCGGGCAAGATGCGGTCAGGCATGCCCGCTTGCCGGAAGGCGGCCTCAAGCCCGAGGGGGCCCGCGTCATGGATCAGCAGCCAAGCCTTGGAATGATCAATGCTCGCCAGCTCGGCGATGCAATGTTCAAACAGGGTCATGTGCCCGCGGAACAGGCTGCGCAGGATGAAGGACGGCGTTAGGCGCGCATTCATCTGCATTTGTTGCACGAAGCGGCGCGGATCGGGCGCCAGCCCGCCTTGGTCCACCAGATCGATGGTCGCGCGCTCGCGCGCCGCTTCCGCCAACTCCACCGCCAGCTGCGGCGGCAGCGCATGGCGCGCGGCCAGGCGATCGATCGCCGTGTCGGAGATGTGTGAGATCAGCTTCTCAGTGAATTCAAGCGGCAGCGTGCTGCGGTCGACAAAGCGCTCCAGCACGGAAGGGTCCTGTGCGAAGCGCTCAACGGCTTTGCTGAAACTTTCTGCGTTGAACGCGGCGCCATCATTGGCGGCGGCGGTTCCCACCGCTTCCGGTGCGCCCACGGCGACAATCTCGTCCACAACCGTCTCAGACACGCTCTCGCGACCGGCGACGGCGGTCTGGCGCGCCGCGTCGGCGGTACGGATGATCTCGATGAGGTCGGCGTCGTCCAGCACGGGCGAGCCCGCAATGATCGGAATGGCGATCGAGTCCACATCTTCCGCCAGCTTCGCCGCCACGTCGTGGGGCAGATGGGGGCTGCGTTGCAATGTGACCGACAGGGCGCGGCGCACCAGGTCAGCGGCGTCCTGGGACAGGATACGCAGGATCTGATCGCCCATTGCTCGCTCGGTCTCGGACAAGCCGTCGGCGGCGATACGCGCACACACCTTGCGGGCGGCCAGCGCACGAGCTTCGGGATCGGACTGATTGACCAGCCGCTCAATGTCAGTGCGGCTTAAGCGGGCGCGAAGGGTTTGAACGCTCATCTGGACATCCCATGACGATGTTAGGGCTAAAGACTGAGCCCAATCTGTTAACGCGTGATTGCGCAGCGCCGTTAAAAGGCGATTAACCACGATCCTTTCGATCGGCGGCCGCCGGCGCGTCCAAAGACGCTAAAAGCTCAACCAGCGCAGGCGATAACACGCCCCCACCCCGCTGAAAGGCTGTGAAACTGCCAAGACCGATAGGAGCGACCGGAGCCGGCGACGCGGACTGAGAGGCCGCCGCCGCGAAACTGCGAGACTCGGGCGCCTGCACCGATCCCGCCTCCCCGCTTAGCTTGGTCAGCAAAGCCGCCGCGGTCAGGGGCCGACCGCTGTCATAGAAGACCGGGCGGTTGGCTGCGGCGGCTTGCGGAAAGGCTTGATCAGCCCGGGCTCCGGGCTGCTGGCTCGCCAGCGCGATCAGCTCCGCCGCACCTCGAGCGCCCAGAAAATGAGCGGCGTAGAGCTCGCCCGTGCTCGGTTCCCGGCCGATCTCGCGCCGCAGCAGGGAGGCGTTGTCCGAAGCCAGCTCCCCGGCCATCACGCTGGCGGCTTCGGGATCAAAGCGCAGGTCTAGGACCCGCTGGCGTTCAGCTGGATCCGCAATCGTGAACCGGCCGTCCGCACCACGCTCGATCAGATCGGCTTCCGCGCCCAGGCCATGTTTCGCGCCATGACGGTCCACCATCGCCAGCCAGGTCTGCTCAATAAACTGGAACAAACCCGCCGCAGAGGACGTGCGGGCCTTCGCGCTCGGGTCGAAATTGCTTTCCCGGGCGGCGGTGCGCACCAGGAAGTCAAAATCCGCGCCTGTGGATTGCGCCGCCTGGGCGATCACCTGGCGCGGGGAAAAGCTGCGCGCCTCAAAACTGTCTGAGATGGGGGCGGTCATGAATTACGCCACGCTCCGGTCCGATTGATTCGTCACCCGTTAAGTTTTCGCCAAGCGCGGATAAGCTTTGGTTAATGATCTCGAAGGGCGGTCAGAGCCGCGCGATGGGGATGGAAGGGCGCGGCGACGAGAGGCGGCGCCGTTTCATCCGCCAAAGCGGCCACCGTTTCGGCCATGATCGGGGCGAGTAGCACGCCATTTCGATAGCCGCCGCCGGCGATGATCAGTCCAGGCTCGGCCTCGCCGATCATCGGCATGGCGTCGCGGGCTGCAGGCCGCAAACCTGACCAGCTCTCCATCGGCTCGACTGAAGCCAGCCCTGGCGCGACCCGGCGAGCCGCCGCGGCCAGATGCTCGAGCGCGTCTTGCGTCGTCTCAAGATCTGCGACGCCAGGCTCCACCGTCGCTCCCGCGATCAGTCGCCCGCCAGGCTTTAAGGCAAGATAGATGGAGAAGCTTCGTATGACTCTCATTGGCGCGGCGCCTGGGCTGACCTGGAACGCCAGCATTTGCCCTTTGACCGGGCGGGTCTCCACCCCGCCAGGCGCACCAGGCAATCGTCCGGCCCCGGTCGCCAGCACCACCAGGTCGGCTTCAATCACACGATCACCCGCCAAGACTATTCCGGCGACACGGCCCGCCCGCCGATACAGACCCGTAACTCTTGCGCCCATCTCAAGCCGGCCACCCGCCGCGAAGACCGCTGCGGCAAGCGCAAGGCCGATAGCCCGATTGTCCAGCTGTCCGTCACCCGGGAAGAACAGCGCGCCATCGCTGCGCGCCAGGGATGGTTCACGCTGTGAGACCTCGTCTGCGCGCCATCGCTCCACGCGCACGCCGAGCGTTCCGGCTTGCGCCTGCACACGGTCCGCCCGCGCTACATCGTCCGCGCCATAGAGCGGCGTCAAGGAGCCGTCATGGCGAAAGCCCAGCGGCGCGACGGCATGGGGTTTGAGCCTTTCCGTCCAACCAGGCCAATCGATGAGTGATCGCTCCAGCAAGTCGGCGAAGGGCTGGGCTAATTCATGGCGAGGGTCGAGCTCCGCGCTCGCTTCAAAACCGGCGGCCAGCATGCCGCCCGACGCCCACAACGCGCCGCGCCCGGCGACGCCCTGATCCACCACCGTTACGCCATGTCCCGCCAACGCCAGACGCCAAGCGCTGGCGAGCCCGGCCGCGCCGGCGCCGACAACGACAATCCGCGCCACCGACTTCGCGTTTACGGTTGTAGCCCCCATGAAAAATCGCCGCATCGATGTGCTAGAGGTTCTCAGCCTATGGTGTTTGTTGGCACGTAACCTTAATAGGAAGGCCGCAACCATGAAGCTACTTTCATCACTTGCTCTCGCCGCTATGTCATTGAGTTTTTTGGCGAGCGCGCCCGCCCTTGCTCAGGACGCGGATGCAACGACGACGGTCGATCCAGCCGCAGAGCCGCCGAGCTGTGTCCGCTTGCGTGCGATCAATGGCTATTCCATCATTGACGAAGCGCATGTCCTGCTCAATGGCGTGGGCAGACGCTACTATCTGGTGACAACTCGCGTCCCCTGCCCCCAGCTGCGTTCGGGCTTCCAGATGGTGACCTCATTCGGCGCCAATGAACGGGTATGCAAGCCGTTTATCGAATACATCACCGTCGTCGGCGAGCCGCGATGCTCGGTCGGTCTCATAGAGCAAGTCGAAAGTCCTGAAGCCGCCCGCGCGCTGGTCGAGACCCGCGCCGCGCTTGAGGCGGAAGAAGACAGTCAAAGCAGCGACTAGTCTCGTCAGCCCCTAGCGGCGAGATCAAAGGCGGGAATGGCTGGGCCCGCCGATCCTTCGCTCTGCTCCAGCGCAGCGCGGCAATCGGCCAGAAACGCCTCGCCATCAGCCTTGCCCTTGCCGGTCCATGGGCGAGCCAACTGGCGCGTATAGAAATTTGTCAGAGTGATGCGCCAAGCCTGTGAGGGTTCATCGTCCTGACGCGCACACGCTTCCAGCGCCGCCTCGAACACCGAATCCGCCCAGGTCAGCGCCTCGTGCAGCTCTTCTAGGCGCATCCCCGGCGCCGGTCCGGCACGGCGCTCGCCTTCGCGTAAGGCGGACAGATGCGCGCGGCTCAAGCCAACGCTTGGCGTATCGGTCGACAGCTGCTCGGAGGCAGGGCTGATCTCAGCGAGCTGCGCCGCGAGCTGACGGGCCAGGCGCAAATCCTGTCGGACACGGGCGAGCTTGGTCGGCGCGGCGCTGAGACGGCGCTGGTCGAGATAAGCTCGTCCAGCCTCCTCCAAAAGGCGCCAGAGCGCGCTTTGCCGAGCGTCTGGAATTCTATGCGCCGCGCATATCCGATCGATCTCGCCGGCGTCATACAAGGGATCATGGTCGAGAATCACGAAGGTCGCCCGACCCTTCTCGCTTAAACGCGCCATGCCCAATTCCTCGTGCGACCTAATCGCATCACTATGGGGGAATCGCTAACGCGCGTTAACCATTTGCACGAGCAAATATCACGCTATTGCACCCAATGCTGTGGAAAACTCGCGAAAACAACGCGAATGCCGTGCGTCATCCCGGCAGTTATCCACAGCATGGAGCCCGTAGGACCCGCTTAAACGACGCCGCCGTCTAGCCCGCAGTGGTCGGATCGAGCCCGTCGCTGGGCTTTTGAGCCGCGCGTTTGCGCGCGTTGAAACGGCGGCTGACCTGCCAGCGGTGATAAAAAATCAGCCCCAGCCCCACCACCAGCGGGATCGCCCAGAGCACGGGCGCCAGCGCCAATTCCGGCATCAAACGCACCGCGCCGAAGGCGAAGAAGGCCGTGTAGACCGAGATCCCGGTGCCCACGATCGCCTTGATATGCTCAAGCAGCCAATCAATCGGGCTCGGCTTGCTCTTTATCAGGAACCAGAGATTGGTGCCCACGGTCGCAAAGCCGACCATGGAAATGCCGATCATCATGGGCTGGCCGATCCGAACGCCTTCAATGGCGCATTGGGCGGAGGCGACGAACAAGACCGCCTGAAGTGTCCAATTGATCCAGTCGCGGTTCTTCGCGTGGTCCAGCTTGTTCACGGCGGCGCGCCAGCCATACCAAGCCAGATTGATGGTCAGGATGGCGAGATAGAGCATCATCCAGCCGAAAATGCCGCGGACCAGGACTGGGTCGGAGAAGTCTTCATGGTGCACGAGGTGGGGATGCGTCTCCATCGGCCAGATCAGGCTCATGGTCGACATGCACATGGCCGCCGTCGCGGTGATCAGCATGGCGATGGCGAAAAACCGCCCTGACACCCGGTGGAGATTGCCGCCCTTCTTAGCCGCCACCGGCACCCAAAAGCCGATCAGACCCGGAGCCCCGGTCGTAATATGAATGGCGATGAAGACAACGAAGATATCATGTGCAGACATGAGGTTAGACCTGCATACTGGGGACGAACAGGGACGGGTTTAACAGATGGCCGAGACACAAGACTTCACACCTGCGCGCGCCTCGCGCCTGCCCTCTGTCCTGTCGCTGGCGCGCACAGTCTGGCGCGGCGACGGCGATTTGCTGAGCCTTCTGCCCGGTGAGGCTTTTTCCATGAAAGCCGGCGAGCTGGGCTTTTCCCGGCGCTCGATCAAGCTGTTCAACGAGCCCGAGTTGGTGAAGCAAATCCTGCAGGACAGCGAAGGGATTTACCCCAAGAGCGACTTGATGGTCAGCGCGCTCGAAAAGCTGATCGGGGATTCCATCTTCGTTTCCGACGGCCCAAAATGGCGCCGCCAGCGCGCGATGATCGATCCGGCCTTCTCCAAGATGCGCCTGACCCTCGCCTTCGGCGCCATGCAGGACGCCGTCGCGGATTATATCGAGCGCCTCAACACCGCAGTCGACACGGGCGCCGCCGTCTCTCTCGACCAGGTGACCAGCGAGCTGACCGCCGACATTATCTGCCGCACCGTCTTCTCCACTTCGCTGGACACCCAGATCTCCCAGGACGTCTTCGACGACTTCGTCTTGTTCGAGCGTGGCGTGGCGCAGGTGAAAATCTGGCGTCTGATCGTTGATCCCGCCTGGACCAAAGCCCCGCAGGACCCCGAAGTTCTCGCCGCCTGCGAGCGCATTCGCCGGCATTTGGGCACGCTGACCGACACCCATCTCAACGCCGAGCCGGGAACCTATGACGACATCGCCAGCGCAGTCATCGCCGCGCGCGACAAAGAGACAGGCGAGCCTTTCACCCGGGAGGAATTGATCGACCAGCTCGGCGTCTTCTTCCTGGCCGGCCACGAAACCTCGGCGAGCGCGCTGACCTGGGCCTTCTACCTTCTGGCCATGCAGCCGCAGGTCACCGAGCGGCTGCGTGCGGAAGTCGATGAGGTCACCGGCGGCGGTGACATCACCTTCGAGGCCATTCGCAAGCTGGTCTTCACCCGAAGCGTCTTTAAGGAAACCCTGCGGCTTTACCCGCCGATCACATTCATGCCGCGCGTCGCGATGAAGGCGGGCAAGATCGGTCCCTACAAGATCCGCAAGGGGGCGCTGATCATGATCGCGCCCTGGACCATGCATCGCCATGTCAAATACTGGGACCGGCCCGACACTTTCGACCCCGATCGTTTCATGCCCGACGGGCCCGGTGAAACCACGCCGGGTTCCTATATTCCTTTCGGCGCGGGGCCGCATACGTGTATTGGCGCCGGCTTCGCCGGGGTTGAAGCCGCATTGATCCTCGCCTCCCTGACCCGCGCGTTCGACTTCCACCTGCTCGACAGCGAAAAAATCCGGCCAGCCGCGCGCCTCACCACGCGTCCGGCCGAGCAGATCATGATGCGCGTGACGCGTCATGAAGCCAAAGCCTCAGACTGACCGGAGGGTGCGGGGTCAATCACTTCCGCGACGGGCTCGGCGCTCGGCAACCACTCAATGTCATAGGTCGCCGCCTCGCCGAAGGTGCGCCCGCCAAACAGCACCTGTTTGAGCACCGGCCAGGACATCGGCGTCATCAGCGGAAAGACCCAAGGATCTTTGGACGACCACAACACGTCGCGCGCGCTGGCGATGGTCTTGAGCATCGAGCCGAATTTTCTCGGCTTGAGAATGTTGGCGTAGGCCATGGTCAGGGCCGTGTGGCCTTCCTGGAACCGGCGCCCCGGCTTCAGCCGCACGGCATGGTCCAGGCCGCCGCCGGTCACCAGCGTGGCGAGGTCGTCAGGGTCCATGAAGTGGACACCGCTGGTCAGGCGCGGATTGCATTCCAGCGGCCAGGGCGATCCCTCATCGTCGACCATGAAGTCAAAGGCGATGAAGCCGGAATAGCCGGTCGCGGCGACATGCTCGCGAACCCAGGCGTCGACGGCGGCTTCCTCAATGCGCTCAAAGGCCACCGCCACCGTGCCAGAGAGGACCAGGCCGCGATAGACGACATGGCCGAGAATCTCCCCATTGCGGCAGAAGGACAGCGTGCTCACCTCCCGCCCCGACACCCGGCGCTGGATCACCCAGGCTTGGGTCTGAAGCTCGGCCGGCAAGGGCTGGCCTGCGGTCAGGAAATGCAAGCCCGCGCCGGAGCAGCCAAAGCGCGCTTTGGCGACCGTGCGCCCGTCCGCGGTGAGCGCTTCAGCGGCCGGATCATCGCCCAGATAGGTCTCCGGCGCGCGCAAACCCGCCTGCGCCGCTTGGCGCATGAAGGCGTATTTGTCATGCAGGGTCAGAAGCGTGTCATGTGGTTCGCAAAACAGCTGGGCCTGGTCGGGCAAGCGCTCCCCCAGCAGCGAGACATGCATCACTTCTTCAGAGACCGGGATAACCAGATCGACGCTGTGCTCGCGTGCGATCGCCGCCAGCGCGTCGAGATAGCCCGCCTGATCGGTGGCGGGCGGCGGAACCTGGAAGCTCTGGGCGACAGCGCGCGACGGCTTTGACAAATGCCAGCCGAAGGGATCTGCAACCAGCACCCGATGTCCGGCCTGGTGCAGGCAGCGCGCCAGCTCCAGCCCCTTCGGCAATCGTCCAAGGGTCAAAAGGACCGTCTTGCCCATCCCATCGTCCTGTTTTCGCGAAGCCGGCGGCTCCGGCCCAAGCGTCAACAAAAGTTTACACGACACTGTCAGGGGCGTCGAGCAGTGGGCGGCGACGCTGCCGCGGACACAGTGACACGCCGGGCCCAGCTTTGGCATAAGGACGCCATGACCGAGTTTCGCCTCGCCGCGCTTTACAAATTCACCCCGCTGCAGGCTGACAAGGCCCTGCAGAGCCACCTGCTGTCCGCCTGCCACGCCCACGGCGTGATGGGAACACTGCTAATCGCATCGGAAGGCATCAACGGCACAATCGCCGGGCCGGGCGACGGGCTGGAGCGTGTCCTGGATGTCATCCGCGCCCTGCCCGGCTGCGCCGATATCGAGATCAAACTCTCCAGCGCCAGCGAGCAACCCTTCCTGCGCACGAAAGTCCGCATCAAGAAGGAAATCGTCACGCTGGGCGTGCCCGGCGTTGATCCCAGCGCGCAGGTCGGACGCTATGTGGAGCCGGAAGACTGGAATGACCTGATCAGCGCGCCGGACGTTGTGACCATCGACACGCGTAATGAGTTCGAAGTGCGCATCGGGCAGTTCAAAGGCGCCGTAAACCCGTACACCACCAGCTTTTCCGACTTCCCCGCCTGGTTCCGCAAGTTCAAGGAAGCCCGCCCCAACGCCCGCGTGGCGATGTATTGCACCGGCGGCATTCGTTGCGAGAAATCAACCGCTCTCGCCCTCACCGAAGGGTTGGACGAGGTCTATCACCTCAAAGGCGGCATCTTGAGATATCTCGAACGGATCAATGAAGCCGACAGCCTGTGGGAAGGCGATTGCTTCGTCTTCGACCGCCGCGTCGCCGTGCGCCATGGGCTTGAAGAAAGCGATTACACCACCTGCCATGCCTGCCGGGAGCCGCTCTCGCCGGAGGATGTGAAGTCGCCCCTCTACGTGGCCGGGGAAAGCTGCCCCTACTGTCATGATGCGCGCGACGACACGCAGCGCGCCCGCTATGCCGAACGCCACCGCCAGGAGACGCTGGCGGTTAAGCGCGGCGAGCGTCATGTCGGGGCTGTGCTGACAGAGGATGACGGCGATGAGTGACACGCCGCCAATTCTCTACTCGTTCCGGCGTTGCCCCTACGCCATGCGCGGCCGCATGGCGCTGGATGTCGCTCAGATCGCGCTGGAGCACCGGGAAATCCTGCTCAAAGACAAGCCCGCCGAAATGCTCGCCGCCTCGCCCAAGGGCACGGTGCCGGTGGTGGTCTTGCCGAACGGAAAAGTGCTGGAGGAAAGCCTCGACGTTATGGCCTGGGCGCTCGATCAAAATGATCCAGAAGGCTGGCGCGCGCCCGAGCATGAGGCCGACACCCAAGCGCTGATCGCGGCCAATGATGGCGACTTCAAACACCATCTCGACCGTTATAAATACGCCCCGCGTTATGAAGGCGCGGTCGCCGAAGAGCACCGTGCAGCCGCGTCCACCTTCATCGATCAGCTCGAAGCCCGGCTCTCAAACACGCCGCAGCTGTTCGGCGATACCACCACTCTGGCCGACATCGCCATCTTCCCCTTCATCCGCCAATTCGCGAACACCGATCCGGACTGGTTCAACGTCCAACCTTGGCCGGGCGTGCAGCGCTGGCTCGCGGAGCATCTAGCCTCCGAGCGGTTTGGCCGGGTGATGAAGAAGCATGCGCTCTTCGTCTCTCAGCGAAGCTGAGCATGCCCGCGTTCCCATCCGCTTCAAGGCAGGCCGGCTAGCAAATCCGCGGCAGCGGGTCGCCGACCAAGTAAGGGCTCAGTGCCGAACACCCCGATGGACACGCCCCGATTGGCCGGCGATCTCACTCGCGCGCAAAGAATTCCCGGGTAACGCTTTCCGCTACCTCTTGGAGGAAAACGGCCGTCGCTGGGTCGATCGCACCGAAATAGGTATAATCGAGCCCGACAGGTGATGCGTCGTACAGGCTTGCAAAGACCGTCGCAGCCGCGAGATACGTCCCTTCCTGGTTCGGATGAGAGCCGTCAAAGGCTGTGTGGAGCGACAAGTCTGGGCGACGGCGATACGCTTCTTCAAAAGCCAGCCCAACAGGAATGACGAGCGCGCCAATCTCATTGCCGGTTTCGATGTAAAGAGAAGCTACAGCCTCGATCATATCGGGGCTCGCCCGGCGATGAGGTTCGACATAAGCATGCGTCATGTAAAGGACGGGCTCGCCACCGGCCGCTTTGATCGCTTCGGCGAACCGCGTGGCGGCCGTCGCAAAGCGGCTTCGGCCTTCAGTGGAGAGCGCAGCGGCGCTGTGTCCTTGCAAGATGACCGCCTGAAACGGCCTGTCCACGCGCAGATTCTCCGGCGCCAAAAGGTGGTCGATATTATGGTCGCGCAGTGCTGCCCCGCCAATGGTCGCTGACTTGTAGGTCAGAGCGTCCGCATCATGTAGCCCCGCCGCAATCACCATTCGCCGCACATGATTGTGCACGCTGTCGCCGTAATAAAGATAGCTATTGCCGACGAATAAGAGGTGGGTGGGCGCTTCACGCGCCAGCTCGGCCACCACCGGGTTGGACGGGGTGGAGGCCTCCAGAATTGTCGACTCAGCTGGCTGCGGTGACTCGATCTCCTCCTGCGCATGACAGGCCGAAACCAGGGCCAAGGCCGCCATAGCCGCTGCAGCGGTAGGCTGTGGTTTCATGTCAAACGCTCCTGTTCTCACGCTCTAACCAAAAACGGCGGGGGCCACGACAATCGCGATGACGCTGAGCACGGCAACCGCGACGATATTCAAGATCAAACCCACCCGCGCCATGGTCGGGATCGCCACAAGACCGGAGCTGAACACCACTGCATTCGGCGGGGTGGCTACCGGCAACATGAAGGCGCAGCTGGCCGCCAGCGTAACCGGGATCACATAAATCAACGGATCCGCCCCAGTCTCAACGCCGATAGCGGCGATCACCGGAAGAAAGGTGGCTGTGGTCGCAAGGTTACTCGTCAGCTCGGTCAGCAGAATGACCAATGCAGTCGCACCGACGATCAGAAGAACCGCATTCACCGTGCCCAGCACGGCCAGCTGCTGCCCCATCCAAAGCGCGAGCCCGGAATTACTGATCGCCGAGGCCAAGGTTAAACCGCCGCCAAACAAGATCAGAACGCCCCAAGGCAGCTTTGACATGGTATCCCACGTCATCAGCGCTTCGCCCTTTTTGCCCGAGGGAATGATGAAGGCGGCCAGCGCAGCGAGCATGGCGATGCCGGTATCGCTTAAGTCCCCCACAAAAGGCAGGTCAGAAATCCAGCGCCGCGACAGCCAGCCAAAAACCAAAAAGAGGAAAAGCAGCGCGGTGCGCACCTCAGCCTTGCTCATCTTGCCCAGGCTCTCGCGCATATTGTCGATATAGCGAACCGTTTCTTCGGACGCGCGAAAGCTGATTGGGAACATGACGCGGGTTAAGAGCAGCCAAGCCAGCGGCAGCATGATCAGCGACACCGGCAAACCCACCAGCATCCAGCGCGCAAAGTCGATCTGGGTGTCGTAGTTATCTTGCATGAAGCCAACCATGAACGCGTTGGGCGGCGTGCCGACCAAGGTCGCCAACCCGCCGAGCGTGGCTCCATAGGCGAGGCCCAGAAGCAGCGCGACGCCGAAATTTTCCCGCTGCTTCTGGGAGAGGCTGGGCATGGTTTCGCCAATCACCGTGACCACCGACACCGCAATCGGCAGCAGCATGAGCGTTGTAGAGGTGTTGGAAATCCACATGCTCACAAAGGCGGCGGCGATCATGAAACCGCCCACCAGCGCCCGGCTATCTGAGCCGGCTGTGGCGAATACAGCCAGCGCGATGCGCCGGTGCAGGCCGCAGCGTTCAATCGCCAGCGCCACCACAAAGCCGCCGAAGAAAAGATAGATTATGGGATGGGCGTAAGGCGCGGCGATCTCGCTAACCGGGCCAACACCCAAAATGGGCAAAGCCACCAGCGGCAGGAAGGCGGTGATGGCCACCGGAAGCGCTTCGGTCGCCCACCAGATCGCCATCAGCAGGCCGATGGCCGCCACAACCGTCGCTTCACGCGGCAAGCCTTCAGGTGAGAAGGTAAAGGCCACGAGAAGCGCGGCGATAGGGCCAAGAATAAGGCCGACGCGTTGATAAAGGGCCTGACCGACCGGGCTGTCCTGGGACATGGCGTTTCCGCTTTGGCAGTTAACGGGATTGGGTGGCGCGCGCACAGTCTGGCGAGGCGGCGACCTGCTCGGCGAGTAATTCCCGTGCAGCGGACGGCACCATCAACGCGTTGTCGTGATCGGCGCCTTCGACCTGCGTGACCGGCCAGCCTGTCACCGCAGCCATGTGAAGCCCTCGGTCAAACCGGCCTGCGCCCTGGGCCGCGGCTTCAGGCGTGGTGCGGAGACTGCGTCCTGCGGGATCATTGTCTTCAGTGCCCAGATGCAGGCTGATCGGCAAAGCTGCGACCGCCTCAAAGCTGGGCGGGATCTCTGGCGCATCGTCAAAGCCATAGGGCCAGGCGATCTCCGGGTCGGGCACTGTATACCATCCAGCGTTGGCCCCCACGGCCTGCCGCATCCGCGGGTCAGGCTTGAACATGGCAAAGCGATGAACAAACTGGCTGCCGGCGGAATGGCCAAACATCACATAATCTGGCGTGTCCGGCGCGTAGGTCGACTGGACCGCCTCGAACAAAGCGCCGACGATGTCAAAGGCGCGCGGCTCATCGCCCGCATCAGCCAGGCCGCCTAGATTATAACGCTCTGAGCGGGGGAAGCGCTCGCTGGAAAACTCCGGCGCAGCGATGATCACGTCACAGCCCTGCGCCACCTCAATCCAGTTGTCGCGATAATCATCCGCATTGCGGCTGGCCCCGTGCATGACCATCACAATGGGCGCATCCGAAGCCGCCACCTCAGGCACGTAAAGATGCACGGGCAACGGCGCCGTCCCGCCAATTTCCACCGGCATGACAATACGCCCGCGCGGCGGCTCATCAGCCATCACGGGCGCCGCACCAAAGCCCAGCAGCATGACGCCCGCCAGCCCAGCCTGAAGGAATTGCCTTGCGGCCATATCCGCTCCCATTTGAGACGACAAAGCGACCCCGAACCTCCAAAGGAAGCTCAGGGTCATCAATGTGGTAGCGCCTTAGAGCGCGGTACGGATCTGGACGTAGAACTCGCGTCCACGCACGGAGTGCAGGCCCGTGTCATAGCCACGGCTGTCATCCAGGATCGGCGGACGCTCATCCGTAATGTTGTTCACGCCAAAGCGCAGCCGCAGCTGGTCCACAAACTCGGTGGGAATCCGGTAGTCCACATACCCGTTCCAGCGCAGATAGCTGTCGACCGGGAAGAAGTCGTCATTGCCGTCGCCATCCAGATCGGGGTCCGCACTGGTATCGAAATACCCGCCGACATAGCGCGCGGACAGACCCGCGCCAAAGCGGTCCTTCCGCCAGGTCGCACGGGCGGAGTAGCGCCACTCGGGATTGCCGTTCAGTTCGATTCGATCTGGATCAAGCGCGGAGAACTCATTGCCGATGATCGGATCATTGATCAGCTCCGTGACAAGCGGCGTGCGGATCAGCTCCAGCTCTTCAAGCCGAGAGGCGTCGAAGGCGAGGTCCAACATACCCGCCCAACCCAGATCGAAACCAGCAAGCAGGCCGAAATCGAATCCAGCCGCAGTCTGACTGTCCAGGTTGATATAATCGTCATTCACAAATTGCACGACGCCGGCGGCTGCGCGCTGATCATTCGGATTGGCGAGATTATAGGCGTCAAACAGGGCTTGGTCGGCCGCGGTCACCGCGCCACGCACCACATTGGGGTTTGACGATCCGTTCTGGCGCGCCTGGAAATCGAGCGCGAGCTGAACCTCCGGACCCAGCGTGCCGATCAGGTTTTCCTGCTCGAACTGCCAGTAATCCACGCTGAACACGAACTGGTTGATGAAGCCGGTGTCGGCGAACGCGTCGGTCAGGTCCAGCTGGGCCCCGATCACGACCGTTTCGGTGTCTTCGTTTTCCAGATTCGGGTTCGACCGGCGGATCGAGGCGCGATAGGTCTCACCCGTATCATCCGGATCGCCCGTCACCGGCGCGCGATAGAAATCTTCATCCCCCTGATTGAGGCGGCTGATATCCCCTCGGTTCAGCTGAATAAGATTGGGCGCGCGAAAGCCCTGGGAGTAGGCGGCGCGGAAATTCAACGCCTCGATCGGGAACCAGGAGATCGCGACTTTGGGCTTTAAGGCGCCATCCTCGATATCGTCGAAATACTCGCCGCGAACGGCGAACTGCATGTTGAACTCATTGATGAAAACCGGGTGGTCGGAAGCGAAGACCGGCACCAGCAATTCGCCATAGGCGGCGAAGACATTGCGGCTGGCGTCCGAATCGCGGGTCGGGCTGACGCCCACCACGTCGGAAATGTCGGAGACATCGCCGGTGCCGCTGGTGAACTGGGTCGTGCCGTCCAGACGCGGGTCGCGGTCTTCAGAATAATACTCCCGCCGGAAGTCCACGCCGAAGGCCGCCCCGACCGGGCCCGCGAGCCAGCTAGGATTGGCGAACTCGGAGTTCGACATGCGGAAATCTGCGGTCGCCAGCGATGTTTCGCCGACATTCTCCACCTGGATGCGGATCCGGTCGAGCTGGGCCTGGGTGTTGGCGTAAGGGCCACCGAAGGGATTGATGGCGTCCGGCGTCGTTAGCGACAATTGTTCAAACAAAAGCTGCTTGGACATCCGGTTGCGCGACGTATCCACCACTTCATTGTGGCTGTATCCAACGGCCGTCTCCCAGTCCCAGTCGCGCCAACCGCCGCGGAACCCGCCCAGCAAGCGGTACATGCGGCTGTCGGCGGAGTAGATGCGCGGGCCCAGCTCCACCGGACGCCAGCGTGAGATGAGAACATCAAGACCGGCCGCCGGAGCGCTGATTCCGGCCACTCGGTTCGGACTCCCAATTGGGCCGACAGGGTTCCAATAATTCTGCGCCGGGACGATGACGAAGGCCAAACCGTCATCAATCGGCTGGGCGGCGCGCTGGCTCTCGGTTTCCGACTGGTAGAACAAAAACTCGCCAAAGGCTTCAACGCCATTGTCGAGTTCATGTTCAAGCAGACCATAGGCGTTGTAACGCACCGCGTCGGAGATGAGCTGGCGGCCTAGCGCATTGCGCCCTTCCAACGGGATCGTGAAGCCATTGCCGAAGGAGTCGTTGGGCTGGAAGCCGTTGAAATCGAAACGCAGCGTGGTGTTCAGATTGCCGTCATCAAGCCCGACGCAGCCCACGCCGGAGATTTCCTGGGCGACCTCTCCCAGCTGAACGCGAGTGCCGGAAAAGCTGCACGGCTGAACGTGGAAATCGCCATCGCTCGCGGTCAAGCTGCCGACATCAATGGGATCAAAGACGCCATTGACCAGCTGGCCAACGCGGAACTGACCGAAGGGCGAGCGGGTGGACGTGTTGCGGAAATCATTATTGGCGTCGGCGTAGGGGCTGCCGATGCTTTGAAGATAGGCGCGCTTATCGACGGTGTTGAACTGGCCGTCCAGCTCAGTCGCATAGAGCCCGTCGCGCTCAAAGTAAGACGCGGTCACAAGGAGATTGGTGCGGCCGTCATTGAAGGTGAAGCCGCCCGCCAGATCGAGCTTTTGCTCGCGCTCGCCGGTGCCTTCAATGCCCGAGCTGCGGAACGTGACGCGGCGCTGGTCGTAGTCGGCGTTCAGGATGGTATTGACCACGCCGGCTGTCGCATCTGAGCCGTAGAGCGCCGAAGCGCCATCGCGCAGCACCTCCACCCGATCGATAGACGCAGCCGGGAAGGCGTTCACATTGGTGATGGAGCGCGGAACCGTGCCCACATCCTGAAAGATCCCGTGCGCCGTAATCCGGCGACCGTTCAGCAGGACTAGCGTATTGCCCGTTCCCAATCCGCGCAGATTGACCGTGGCGACATCACCCCGTGCCGAATTGGGCCCGTCCGCGCTGTCGTTGATTTCAAACGTGCCCGCCTGGGGAAGATTGGCCAGTAAGTCACCGGTCGACACCTCTCCTAGCGCGTCCAGCTGGTCTCGCCCGATCGTCGTCACCGCAATGGCGCCTGAATCCGAGGCGCCCGCGATGTTTGAACCGGTGACCACAATAACGTCATCGGCTTCGGGTTCGTCATCTGTCTCCTGGGCAACAGCGGCACTGGCGGCCATGAGCGCGGTAAGCGCCGCGCTTGCAAGCAAAGTCGACCGATCGAACATGGAATCTCCCCATTAACTTTTTTTGTTGCTTCGACCTTTTATCCCTGAAACGACAGTGTCAACGAAAAACATACACGCGGTTCAAATTCCGGACGATGAAGGTTGCAAGTTTGCCGCCTTCCTGCTGATTTAGGCGGCAACATCGCTATGCGCCTTTGAGAGTGCACCGGTTCAATGTCTGTTTTGCGCCCGGAATTTCCCGATCACAGCTCGCCCTTTTCTCGCGATCAGGAGCGACAGCGAAAGCGGGCTGCTATTATTTCAGCGGCGGCCCGGCGCTTTAACGAGCGCGGCTTTGCGCAAACACGGCTAGAGGATGTGGCCGCCGATCTTGGCCTGACTAAGACCAGCATTTCCTATTACTTCGCGACCAAGGAAGATATGGCGGAGGCCGTGTTCCAGGCCTCGGCCAGCTTCCTGAAGGACGCGGTCGCCGGCGCAAGCCGCACATCCGGAAAGGCTGCGGACCAAATTAGGGCGCTGATCACGGCCTACTGCGATCAACTTCAGCAGATTACGGTCGGGCGACGACCGCACATGGCCGCACTCCGCGACCTAGACGCCCTGCCCAAAGCAGTCAGCGAACAGATCGCTCGGGAAATCTCCCAGTGCGTGGCCAAAATCAACACCATGGTTTCAGAGTGGATGCGCGAGACCGGTGCTCCGCTCGGGCGGCCCGAGCCGTCAAGCTTCCTAATCCTGGCCCTGCTGGACTGGATGGGTGAACGTCAGGATCAAGGCAGTATCGCCGCTGATCGCGACGCACTCCTCGAACTCGTCACCTCCGGCCTTGCGGTCCAGCCACGTCCTGCGTTCCAAACCGCGATGATCGAGCTGTCCCTCGATGAAGCGCCCGCCATCTTCGACCGCGATGCGCGCAACCGGATGAAAAAGGAAGCGTTTCTCAAGGCTGGCGCCCGTTTCTTCAATAAGCGCGGCTTTGGCGGCACTTCGCTGGCCGAGGTGGCGGCCTCTCTCGGAGTTACGCGCGGGGCTTTTTACTATCATATTGAAGATAAAGAGCAGTTCCTGGATCAATGCTTGGAACGTTCATTTCTTCTGATCGAGCACGTGCAAGAGGCCGTAGAAGGCGGCGAACTGCCCGCTCTTGATCAGGTCTATGCGGTGATGACGGAGTTGATCCATCGCCAGGCCGCCGGTGTGGAACCCATGTTGCGGGCCAACATGGCCGGCGTCTTGCCCAAGCCCCGCCAACGCCGCCACTTGACCCGACTGCGCAATATTGAGCGCCGGTTTGGCGACACCCTGACAGACGCCGTCATGGCCGGAACAGCACGCGACATCGATGCGGCTCTGGTCGAAAAAATCCTGGCGAGCGTGGTCTTTCTAAATGGCGGCTACACCCTTGCAGCAGCCAATAGCTTATCAAGCTGGAGCCTGTCTGAGGACCCGCGCACGGCCACGCGGGACTATCTCCATCTGCTCTTTTTTGGGCTTGAGCCTCGCTAATGCGCCGCTTCCTGACGGTGTTGTTCAGTGCTGCAAGCCTCATGGCTTGTCAGGCCACCGAGCCTATCCCTTGCGACACCGGCGAAGTCCAGCTGATCAGCGGATATTCCGGCAGTCCGGCCTACGCGTGCAGCCGCACCGGCGCCTCAAGCTTCACCCTGGAAATCGTCCCGGAGGCCGAGCCCATTAATCCAAGCCCCTGGTATGCCTTTACGCTGTCAGGGCCTGAAGCAACCCGCGCAACCATCACCCTAGACTACCGCGTCCACCGACATCGCTACAGGCCTTGGATGCGGGAGGACGGCGGGGACTGGCGGCTCGTTCCTGAGGCTGATATTGCCGCGAACGGCGATGCGTCACAGGTCTCTCTGACCGTCACGCTCGGCGGTGGCAATCTTCATGTCGCCGCGCAACCCCTGTATGGGCTTGCGCAATACGAGGCGCTGGAGTCGCAATGGCGCGGAGATTGGCGCACCGCGGGGCGAAGCGTCGAAGGACGCGCCATCCGAGCCCTGATACTGCCTCCGCAAAACACCAGCTCGACACCGCAAGCCGATCCCTGGATCGTGCTTTTAGGGGGGCAGCACCCGCCGGAAGTGCCGGGCGCGTGGGCTTTCGAGGCGTTTGCAGACGCGATGGTGCAGCGCTACCACGCAGGCAATCTGAACGCGGGGCTGGTGCTGATCCCAATGTTGAATCCCGATGGGCTTCACGCGGGCCACTGGCGCTTGAATGCCGGTTTCCTCGACCTGAACCGGGACTGGGCGACCCTGTCACAACCAGAAACCCGATCGGTGGCCGCCCTGCTTCAAGAGCTGTTGATAGATCCTGACGAGATTGAACTGATGGTCGATTTCCACGCCACGGTCGCCGATCGTCTCTATCTGCCTCAACCCGACGAGCTCGCGCCGGGCGCCTCCGCCCGGCTCGATAGCTGGCTGGATGCGATGGCCATTGAAGGCCTGTTCGAGCTGACCGAACCGCGACGGACAGACCCGGCCCGGCGGGTCAGCGCCAAAGCTGTCTTTACAGATGAATGGCGCGCCGTCGCCCTGACCTGGGAAGCGGGAGACAATACCCCGGAGGCGACCGTCCGCGCCGTCGCGCGCCAAGGCGCGTTACTGTGGGATTGAGTGCAGCCAGCCAAGCCCGCGCCCTCACCAGCCGTTGAAGCGCTCCACCGACCGTTGAAAACCGCCGTCTGAGTCTAGCAGATAGTATCTGTCATATGCTGCAGCGGTCATATCGGCATGATTGGGCAGCACCCGCAGCCGCCGTCCCACAGGATAATCGTCAATATTCAAGGCTCGGCCGGATCGCGTGGTGACAAGGCCCAGCTCTTGGCTGGTGGCCTGCACGTACACGTCTTCGATGAGATGCCCGCTCACGCCATCACACACCAAACCGAACCCGGCATCGTTTGCTGTTGACGCCGTGCTGCGATCCTTGGACAGCGCAAGCCCGCCGGCATCAATGACAATGCGATTATTGTGCGGTTGGCGGCCTATCACCTCGGTCAGGACCGACCCGGCGATATCGGTGATCTCACACGCACCAATGGCGGCCTGAAACAGATCCTGCAGGGCGAAAATTCCACAGCGCAGTTCGGTCATGCCCTCCATGGTTTTGGCATGAAGGATGGCCGGTGTTGATCCGAAACTGATCGTAGCGACGCTGTGCTCGGCAAGACGAAGCCGGTCTGCCGCCGCGACGAGCGTTGATCGGTGACGTTCCGCGAGGTCGCTCGCCTGCTGTGCCGTGCACGAATAGGACGCACCGCCATAAGACATCACCCCCTCAAGCTGGACGCCGGCGTGCGCCTTGATCGCCGCGGCGAGCGTTTCGAGGTGGTTGGACTGCAGCGATACTCCGCTGCGGTAGCCATCAACTGCAATCTCGATGATCAGCGGGATCGAAACGCCGGCGTCGGTTGCGACGGCGGCAATATCGCCAACCCCGTCCGGATCATCGATAAGGCATTTCAAATCCGCACCCGCGGCGATCAACGCCGCCGCCCGCGGCGCCTTGGCCGGCGTAAGGGCCACGGCATGAAAAAGGTCACGGACCCCACCTGCGAAATAGTGTTCGGCCTCAAGCAGCGTGGACGTGCAGAGCCCGCTGGCTTCGCCAAACAGCTCCCGCACCAGGCTGACGCATTTCAGTGTTTTGCCGTGCGGCCGAAGCGGTACGCCCAAAGCCTCAGCGCGCCTGATCATGCGTGAGGTATTGGCGGCAAGCCGTTTCGTATCGATCACGAAGCTCGGGGTTGGCAGATCAGCAATATTCACTATGCGCCCCGGATATCTTGGCCGCAAAAAAGCGCCAATCCATTTTGCGCAGCCTGTTCGCGCAAACAAGCCATACCCGGTCCAAGCCCAGCCCCTTCGCAACTGTTAAAACAGTGCTGCAAGGCAGCCCCAGTCACCCAAGGTCAAACGACGCCAGACCGCGGATATCAGGATTTGACCCCAACCAAGCGTCTTACAACCGGCAAATCCTGCGTCCCTATGAATTTCGCCGCTACCGCCGGCACGACCCGAACACCGCGAAGGGACCGCAATCGGCGCCCAAAGACCTCTAGATTACTTAGAGTAATGGTACCGCCTCCCCGGTTCGAACGGGGGACCTCTAGATCCACAATCTAGCGCTCTAACCAACTGAGCTAAGGCGGCACATTTGGGGCCGGGGCGAGGGCCTGACCGGCAGGGCGCGGAACCTAGCTCCGCTGGGCCTGTCGATCAAGCCGGTCTAGCGCCTCTGAGCAGCGCTTTCATCAGGCCTTGCGGCGCTTATGCGTAGCCGCGCGCCTGAATGTGCTGGCGCAGCGCAGCCATGCGCTGCTGGTCATTGGGATGAGTCGACAGGAAGGCCGGCGGACGCGACCGCCCTGCGCTGCGCCGGGACATACCCTCCCAGAAGCTGATCGCCTGGCTTGGGCGGTAGCCGGACCCATCCATATAATCGACCCCGAGCTGGTCAGCCTCGTATTCATGCTGGCGCGAATAGGGCAGCAGCACGCCAAAGGTCAGGCCAGCGCCAAGAATACCGGCCCACTGGTCGGCATTCTCCACCTCCGCAGCGCCGAGCCCGACACTAACGATGGCCAGACCCAATCCTGCGGCCGCTTGCTGGCGCGCGCGTTGGGCGGCGTGGTTGCGGCGCACATGGCCGATTTCATGGCCCATCACGACGGCGATTTCGTCGTCATTGCGCATATTGTCCAATAAGCCGCGATAAAAGGCGACCTTGCCGTTCGGCAGCACCCAAGCGTTCTCGGTGTCGGACTCAAAAACCACGAACTCCCAGTCATACTGGGTCAGCCCGGAGACAGGGACCATGCGATTGCCGACGCGCTCGACCCTGCGGCGCAGGGCGGGGTCCCGGCTCACCCTTTCGCGCTGCAGCGCCTGGCTCCAGGACGCCTGCGAGGCTTGCTGGATCTGGGCGTCGCTGACCAGGAATTCGCCGAACCCGCCGCTGGTGGTTTCGCACCCGGCCGTCAGCGGCACCACTGTACCGGCGGCTAGACCCAAGAGAATTTCACGCCGCCCCATGGTCACGCGAGGCGCGTTTTCGAAGGTTTTTCGATCAATCGTCAGCTTGCGCATGCTCACCCCCTTTTTCGTATTAAAAGTCATCCAACTGTTACAACACGCCACCTGCCTTGAGCGCGCCAAATTTGGTAAACACTGTCTCAGTCCTGATCCGCGCTATCAAGCGTTGATCCACGCTGCATTCGCAGGAGCCGACCATGCGCCGCTTTTTTGTGATCCTTCTGGTTCTTGTCGTCGCCATTCTTGGGGGGGCGCTCATCCTTCCCAGCCTGATACCGGCGGAGGAGCTGCGAACCCGGGCTGAGACCGCCGCCAGCGATGCGCTGGGGCGGCAAGTCACACTTGATGGCGACATCCGACTTCAAATCCTGCCGACCGTACAGGTGCGCGCTCAAAATGCGGCCATCGCCAATGAAGTCGGCTTTGGTGAGGAACCCTTCGCCGAGATGGCGGAGATGCGCGTCACGGTCGCCCTGCTGCCGCTGATCTCGCGGCGCATCGAGGTGAGGGAATTCGTCCTCGTTGATCCCGTGATCCGCCTGCAAAGCCAGGGCGGACGGAATAATTGGTCGCTTGGTGCGCCCGGCGAGTCCGACGCGGCGCCGGCCGCCAGCGATGGCGGCTTTGTGCGTCGGCCTGGCGCCCTGCCCATTGAAGCCAGCTTCGGCGATGTGCGCATCGAAAACGGCACACTGATCTATGCCGACGGGTCACAGACGAGACGCTTTGACGCCTTCAATCTCGCAGTCGCCCTGCCGTCCGTGGAAGAGGAAGTCGCCCTAACAGGATCGTTTGACGCCGATGGTCGCCCCATGCGGTTCAATGCCCGGCTCGGCTCGCTGCGCGGCTTGTTCGAGGGCGCTGAAACCCCGCTCTCGGTCGGGCTCGACGGTCCACTGGCCGATCTCAGCTTTGAGGGACAGATTGACGAAAGCGAAGACTTTGCAGTGCGTGGCGAGGTGGATATGGACCTGCCCCTGCCCGCCCTGGCGGCTTATGCCGGCGCCGAGCTGCCTGAAGGCGGCGTATTCCGGCGTTTCGCCGCGCGCGCCAACCTGACCGGCGACGCGCAAAGGATCGCTCTGAACGATGCCCGTGTCACTTTCGATGAGATCGCCGCAACGGGCGATCTCACCCTTGGGCTGGCTGGCGACCGTCCCAACCTAGTGGGAACCCTCGCGACCACAGACCTGGACATCACCCCATACATTCCCGCCGATGACCCATCGTCTAGGGCGGAGACAAGTGGAGACGGCGTGGCGCCGTGGAGCGAGACTCCCATGGACCTGACCCCGCTTCGGCTGGTCGATGCCGATCTCACCATTTCGGCCGACAGGTTCAAGGCGCGCGACGTGGAAGCCACCGATGTGGTGGTCACCGCCGAGCTGACCAATGGACGCCTGGTCACCAACCTGACCGGCTTTGATCTTTATGGCGGCCAAGGCGTGGTCAACGCGGTCGTCAACGCTCGGCGCGCAACGCCCAGCTACAGCTTCTTTGCGGATGTTGATAATCTGCAAGCTCTGCCCTTCCTGACAGCGGCGGCAGGCTTTGACCGGCTCGCCGGTCTTGGCGGAGTGCGGCTGGATCTCGACGCCGCCGGGGCGAGCCCCGCCGCCATTATGGCGTCACTCAGCGGCGACGGTGACTTCAACTTCGCCGACGGCGCCCTTGTCGGCGTGAACCTGGCCCAGGTCATCCGGACCGTGCAAAACGCCATTACGACCGGCGAATTGCCCGCCGGCTTTTCCGAGCAGCAGCAGACCGACTTCACCTCGCTGGGCGGCACCTTCACGGTGGAGGCCGGTCAGGTGCAGAATATCGACCTCGCCATGCTCAGCCCGCTGATCCGGGTCGATGGCCGGGGTGTGGTCAATCTGCCCGGCCAGACCATCGATTATCGCCTAAGCCCTCGCGCGGTTAGCTCTCTCACCGGACAAGGCGGCGAGCCGGACCTGCAAGGCGTGGGCGTTCCCATCCTGCTGCGTGGGGACTTCAACAATGTCTCGGTCGGGATCGACTTTCCGGCCCTTGTCGCAGAGCTCGCCAGAGCCCAGGCCACCGGCGCGCTGGACGATGTGTTGGGGGATGATCCGCTAAGCGACGCTGTCCGCGGCCTGTTAAACCGCGGGCGCGGCGATCAGGCCGATGATGACGAGCCGGACGAAGACCCGGGAGCCCGACTGCTGCGCGGCCTGCTCGACGCCACCCGCAATCGCGGCGACGGAGAAGAAGAGCCGGAAGGCGGCGGCGAAGATGACGGCGACGGAGACTCTGGCGGCTAACCGCATGCACAGCGCTTGATCGACGGCCCCGCGGTCTATCTACTCTGCGGCAAAATCGCCCGGATCCAACCGGGGCGATCCGCATACGGGGAGACCACTATGATCCGATCCGCCTGCTTCATAGGAGCTGCTGCGCTTATGGCTTTTGCTGAATACGGCGCGCCGGCCGAGGCGCAATCCCACCATCCTGGCGACCGCGTGAGCGGCGAACATTACGCGACCCGCTCGGTGACCACGGCCGTCAACGGCATGGCCGCCACCGCCCATCCGCTGGCCAGCCAGGTCGCGCTCGACATCCTCAAGGATGGCGGCAACGCCGTGGATGCGGCGATCGCCGCCAACGCGGCCATCGGCCTGATGGAGCCCACCGGCAACGGCATTGGCGGGGACATCTTTGTCATCATCTGGGATCCGGAAACCCGCCAAGTCTACGGCATTAACGGCGCGGGCCGCTCGCCGATGGGCCTGACTTATGACGAAGTCATGGAGACTGTCGGCGAAGGCGGCTCAATTCCCGCCATGGGCGCCATGCCGGTTTCGGTTCCGGGCACGGTGGACGGCTGGTTCGCCATGCATGAGCGTTTCGGCTCCATGCCGATGGATCAGATTCTCGCACCGGCGATTTCCTACGCGGAGAACGGGTTCCCGCTGACCGAAACGATCGCGTACTACTGGGACCGCAATATGCGCATCCTAGACCGCCGCTTTGAAAACGGTGAGTTTGAGGAATTCGCGAACGCCCAGGCCACCTATCTGACCGAAGACGGCGATGCGCCGCGCGAAGGCGAAGTCTTCCGCAATCCTGATCTTGGAAACACTTATCGCCTGATCGCGGAAGGCGGCCGAGATGCATTTTATGACGGTCCGATCGCCCAGGCGATCAACGATTATATGGAGCGTATCGGCGGCTGGATCTCCTATGAGGACATGGCCGCCCACCGCACCGAATGGGTCGACCCGCTCAGCGTGAATTATCGCGGCTATGACGTCTGGCAGCTGCCGCCCCAGACCCAGGGCGTCGCCGCCCTGCAGATGCTGCAAATCCTGGAAGAATACGACCTTTCCTCCATGGGCTTCATGAGTGCTGAGGCCCTGCACCTGATGATCGAAGCCAAGCGCCTCGCCTTTGAAGACCGCGCCCGTTTTTACGCGGATCCGGACTTCTCAAGCACCGATCTGCAGGCACTGATCTCGGAGGAGTATGCCGACACCCGCCGCGCGCTGATTTCCACCGAGGCGGCGATGGACAGCGTCACCCACGGTGATCCGGCGATCCTGGAAAGCGGCGACACCACCTATCTGACCGTGGCCGACGGCGACGGCATGATGGTCTCGCTGATCCAGTCCAATTTCCGCGGCATGGGTTCCGGCCTGGTGGCCGATGGGACCGGCTTCATGCTGCAGAACCGCGGCGAGCTGTTCAGCCTCGACCCGAACCATCCCAATGTCTATGCGCCGGGCAAGCGGCCCTTCCACACCATCATTCCCGCCATGGTCACCCAGGGCGATGAGGTGTTCATGAGCTTTGGTCTGATGGGCGGCTCCATGCAGCCGCAAGGCCATGTTCAGATCATCACCTCGGTGATCGATTTCGGCCTCAACATCCAGGAAGCCGGCGACGCCGCGCGCTGGCGCCATGACGGCTCCACCTCGGAGACCGGCGCGGCGGGCGGGACCGCCGGAATCGGCACCGTGCGCGTGGAAAGCGGCGTCCCAGAAAGCGTCCGCGAAGCGCTGCGGGCGCTCGGCCATGTGGTTGAAGACGGCGATGGCGGCTTTGGCGGCTATCAAGCCATTCTGCGCAATCCGGAAACCGGCGTGCTTCACGGCGCTTCGGAAATGCGCAAGGACGGCGCGGCTCAGGGCTACTGATCGCGCAGAGAGAATCCGGTTCAGTCGCCATTCATGGCGGGCGCTCGACAGTCGAACTCGCTACATTGCGTGCACGACTGAAAGGAGCCCGCCATGCGTCTGTCATCATCCATCGTCGCCTTGAGCCTTGCCGCCGGCGCCATGCTCGCCGCGCCCGCGGTCGCCCAGCGCGGAGGTGGCGGTGGGGATACCGACGACAACCCGACCATCACGCTATACGACCAAGCTGGATTCGGAGGCCGATCAATCACCCTGGATGGTGATGCGCCGGACCTGCGCTGGGTGCAGTTCAACGACCTGACGACGTCCTACCGTTTTTCCGGCGGGCGCTGGGAAGTCTGCCTGGAACCCAATTATCGCGGCGCCTGTCACCTGGTTGACGCGGACAACGAGAACATGGCGGCCTGGGCGTTTAATAACCGCATCACGTCGGTGCGCGCCCTGCATCGTCCTGACCGGGACCGCAGGCGCGGGATCACCCTTTTCTCAGGCCCCAACTATACTGGGCAATCGGTCCATATCCGCGATACCGAGTATGACCTGCGCGATATTCGCTTTGACAATCAGGCCAACTCCATAGAAGTGCATTCCGGCACGTGGACGCTGTGTGAGAATGCTGACTTCTCCGGCCGCTGCGTCGAGTTTTCCCGCGACAGCAACAACCTGCAGCTCTTCCGAATGGACCGCAGGGTCAGCGCGGCTAGCCCGGACGGCATTCCGCAGCCCCAGCCTGCCCCCTCCCCCGGTTATGGGCCCGGCTATGGAGACGGTTATGGCCCGGGCTATGGCGGCTCCGGCGCTGTGCGCGGGGTGAATAGCCTCTTCCTGCCCACGCCAGGCAATCGCGGCTATCCGATCGCCTTTTGCATGCGGCCGAGTGAGCAAAATTGCGGCGACCGCGTCGCGCGCCAGATCTGCCGGGCGGAAGGCTATAACGACGCTGTCCACTTTGACGCGCGCCGCGCCCGCGGCCCGCTCTGGTTCATCGGCGCCCAGCGCGCCGAGCGCGGCCGCGATGAGATCGTCGACGTGCTCTGCGTGCGCTAGACCCGCTGGAACGGATAAAAGTCGGGTCCAAGCTTAAGGATCTGCGTCAGCTGATCCAGCGCGGCCCGGCTTTCATCCACCAAGGCGGGATCGCCGAGTTCTTCCGGACCCAGCGTCTCGCGATAATGCTGGTTCGCCCAGGTTGTCAGGGCCGCATAGAGATCGTCATTCATCCAGACAGCCGGATTGACCGCGGCGCGCTGGGTGTCGTCGAGCACTACGCGCAAGCGCAGACAGGCCGGGCCGCCGCCATTGCGCATGGATTGGCGCACGTCGGCGAAGTCGACTTTGCCGATCGGACCGTTTCCAGCCACCAGGCGCTCGCAATAGGCATGGGTGCTCGGCGTCTCGCGCGTCTCTTCCGGCGCCAGCACGACCTGGCGGGCTTCGCCCGGCCAGTCGAGGAGCTGGGAATTGAAGAGATAGGATTTCACCGCGTCGCCGATCGGCACTTCACTTGCGGGAACCTCGACGAAGACCGGTTCGAACAGGCCGTCGGCGGCCTCGCGGATGGCGGCGAGCGCGACGTCTTTGTCCTCAAACGCCCATTCATGGAAGAACAACACCGGGCCGTTCGACACGCAAACCACATCATTGTGGAACGCGCCGGCTTCAATGGCGGCCTTGGACTGTTGGATGAAGACTGTGCGCTTGGGGTCCAGCCCATGGCGGCGCGCGACCGCCTGGCTCGCCTGCAGAGTCTGGCGTGCCGGAAACTTGGCGTCCCAAGGCGCGAAACCGTCGCGGCCGTAGACGAAGACTTCAACGCCCGGCGCCCCATGATCGGCCGACAGGCGCACATGATTGGCTGCACCCTCGTCCGCAAAAGCGGACTGGTGAGGCAGCTCGTCATGGACTGTGAAATGGGCCTCATCGGCGAAGATCCGCTCCAGCGCGCGCTTTGTCTGAAAGCCTTCGATGGAGCGGTGCAGCGCCGTAATCAAATTGGCCGGGGTGAAGTGTACGCGGCCACCGGCCGTATCGACGCCCGGGCTGACGGTCGCGGCGTTGGCGGCCCACATGGAGCTGGCGGAGAGGAAATCCGCGGCAAGCTTGGGATCCGCCTTCACCGCCGCTTCCCATACCGCACCGTCCGTGGCGCCGGAAAAGCCCAGCTGGCGAAGCCCGTGAATATAGGGCCGTTCCTGTGGCGGCAGCAGGCCTTGGGCCAGGCCCGCATCGGCGAGACGTTTGGCTTTGGCGAGGCCTTCTAAGACGCCCGTGCGCGGCGAGGCGACCGAACCCTTATTGGTGGCGCTCGCCAGATTGCCGGGCGCGAGGCCGCCATAGTTGTGAGTCGGACCGATCAGGCCGTCGAAATTCGCTTCCACCGTCGCCATCAGTCGAGCCCCTTCACCGGCAGGCGTTCCAGCGTGTGGGCGGCCTGGGTCGCCACCGGATAGGCGCAGTAGTCGGCGGCGTAGTATGCGCTGGGGCGCAGATTGCCCGACTGTCCAGGCCCGCCAAACGGCATGGTGGAGGCGGCGCCCGGCGTGGGCCGGTTCCAATTCACGATGCCGGCGCGCGATCCGGCCCAAAAGCGCCTCCACAGCGCTTCATCGTCCGACACCAACCCGGCGGCGAGGCCATAGGCGGTGTTGTTCGCTTCCGCCAAGGCGGCCTCGAAACTCTCTGCGCGACGCACCTGAAGCAGCGGGCCGAAGACTTCTTCGTCATCGGTCTCGATACCATCGACATCAATGAGCCCTGGCGACACGAAAGCGGGACCAGCGTCAAGCTGTTGGGCTTCCACGATGGCGTGCGCGCCCTTGGCGATCAGATCGGCCTGGGCTTGCAGCGTGTGTTCGGCGGCGCGCGTTGTGACCAGCGGGCCCATGAAAGGTTCCGGCTCCGCGTCCCATTTACCAATGGTGAGCTGCGGGATCATCGCCGCGATGGCGTCCACCACCGCATCGCCCGCAGCGCCTTTCGGCACGATTAGGCGGCGGGCGCAGGAACAGCGCTGGCCGGAGGTGATGTAAGCGGACAGAATTGCAATGCGCGCTGCGGCATCCGCATTCTCCGCGCGCCAGACGACCAGCGGATTATTGCCGCCCATCTCCAGCGCCAGCTGGACGCCAGTGCGGCCCGCGAATTTCTTGTGGATGAAGCTGCCCGTGCCCCAGCTTCCCGTGAACAGCACGCCGTCCAGGTCCGGATCGTCCAGCGCGGCGGCGCCGGTGTCGCGGGCGCCCTGGACTAAGTTGATCACCCCGTCCGGCACGCCGGCCTCAATGAAACAACGCACCATCAATTCGCCCACAGACGGGGTCAGCTCGGACGGTTTGAAAACGATGGTATTGCCGGCCAGCAGCGCGGGTACGATATGCCCGTTGGGCAAATGACCCGGGAAATTATACGGGCCCAGCACGAACATGACGCCCAGCGGCTTGTGGCCCAGCGAAGCTTCGCCGAAGGCGGTTTCGGTGCGGGTGGAGCCGGTGCGCTCGAGATACGCCTTGATCGACACGCCCACCTTGGCCGCCATGGCGCCGGCCTCGGTCTTGGTCTCCCAAAGCGGCTTGCCGGTTTCGCGGGCGATCAGTTCGGCGAGTTCATCAGCCTTTTCGCGCACGATGGCTTCATAGCGCTCGACAATCGCGCGGCGCTCTTCAAACGGCGTCAGCGCCCAATCAGCAAAGGCGGCGCGGGCCGCCGCAAAGGCTTTGCGCACGCAAGCCGGATCCGCCGCCTCACCGGACCAGACCGGCTCGCCGGTGGCCGGATCAATCGACTGAAAGGGTCCGGCCCCGCCTTCGATCCATTGGCCGGCGACATAGGCGGATGCAGTCATGGTTCAGTCCTTTGTCCAATAGCGCAGCGTATCACCGGTGTTGAGCTGGAGCGCCCGGCGGGCCTCCTCGCTCAAGCGAACGCCGGCATCGCTCGCTTCAAATTCGGCTTGCACGCAGCGGAAATCGCCAAGCGTGTCATTGGCGACGAGACCGCTCACCGCGTGCTCGCCGGGCGCCGTGTCCAACAGGACCGCCTGCCGGCTATCCTTGAGTGTCGCGACATCCTCGACGGCGCAAGACACCAGCGGGCCGCCGTCGAAAATGTCGATATAGCGATCATAGCGAAAGCCCTCAGCCTCTAAGAGCTTGAGCGCATTGGCGCCGTGCGGGTGGGTCTTTCCGATCACCGCCTGAACCGGCTTTGGCAGCAGATCGAGATAGATCAGATGCTGCGGCATCAGATCGAGGATGAATTGATTATCTGTGGCGGCGGACAGCCGGTCGGCCTCATCAAACGTCATCCTGAAAAACGGCCGGGTGACGTGTTCGAAGAAGATGCTGTCGCCCTTGTCATCCACCACGCCACGCAATTCAGAAAGGATCGTCTCGCCAAAGCGGCTGCGGTCGGACGCCACCATCAGATAGCGCGACTTGGACGCGAGCTTGCCCGCCCCGCGGCCGCGCAATTCATCGCTGACGAAAAGCGAACCCACTTCCGTGGCGCCGGCGAAATCATTCACCAGCATCATCGCGTCCATGTCGAAGCGGCGATCGGCTTCTTTTGAGGCTTGGGCGAAGGTCAAAACCTTAAAATCGAAATACGGCTTCTTAACGCCGATCTCGGCCTTCACCGCCGAGGTGCCCAGAATGCGGCCCGTCTCAGCATCTTCCAGCATCAGCTGATAGGTGCAGTCCGAGCGGTCTTCCAGCGCCCCTGTGAAGGCCTGCTCGGCCTTTACAAGCTTTGCAGCCAGCGCGTCTTCCGACAGGGCGAGGCTGGTGAAGCCAGGTCCGGCCGCCTCGGCGAGCTTGATGAAGGCGTCTGTGTCAGCAGCCTTGGCCGCGCGCATCACCAGCATGCTTATGTCCCCTGGCTGAGCGCGCGAGCCTCCGCCGCTTCAAAGCGGCCACGCGCAAACGCCATCAACATGACGGATGACAGTTTGGCGCGCTCGGCGAAGCTGGAAAGCTTGGCGATCTCGCGGTCGGAATGGATGTCTGCGCCCCGAACGCCGAGCGTGTCGACATTGGGACAGCCGGACGCCCACAGATTATTGCCTTCGCACACCCCGCCGGTGTCATTCCAGACGATATCGAGGCCGAGCGTCGACCCGGCGGCGCGCGTCCATTCAAACATGCGCAGATTGGCGGGGCTCATCGGCTTGGGCGGCCGGGTGAAGCCGCCGTGCAGCTCCGCCGTGATGCCGTCGCGTTCGTTGATGGTGGCGAGGATTTTCGCGATCTCCGCCTTGGCCCAGGCTGCTTCATCCTCGGTCTTCACCCGGATATTGAAGCGGCAGATACCCAGATCAGGCACCACGTTCGGCGCGCCCCCGCCATCGATGCGCGAAACGTTGAAGGTGACGTTCTCACGCTGGCCGTTGAGCCTGTCGAGCTGGGTCGCAAACTCGGCCGCGGCCACGATGGCGTTACGGCCCAGATGGTGCTCGCGCCCGGCATGAGCCGCCCGCCCCTTGCACAGCAAAGAGAAATTGCCTGAACCCTTGCGCGCGCCGGCCAGCGATCCGTCCGCCAGCGCCGGCTCATAAGTCATGCCGACATGGGCTTTGGCGCCCAGCTCCATGAGAACCGGTCCAGAACCGAGCGAGCCGATCTCTTCATCCGGACTGACCATCACATCATAACCGACCTGCTCCGCCCACGGGCTGCGCTCGAGCGCCAGCAGCGCATTGAGCATGACGATCAAACCGCCCTTCATGTCCGCCACGCCTGGGCCGTTGATGGTGTCGTCATCCAGCAGACGCCACTCCTCAAAGCCGGCGCCTGGGGGAAAGACCGTGTCGTGGTGGCCGGTTAGAACAATTCGGACCGGCGCGTCAGGGCGCTGAGAGACCTTCATCGCTGGGGTGTAGACGATGTCCTTAATCTCACCGTTGAGCTCGACCGTTTGGGAGGGGGCGAGCTCGACCGCACTAATCTTGGCGCCGGTTTCAGCGAACGCCTCAGCCAGCTCGGCGCGCATGGTCTCCAACCCCTCCGGGTTGCGGCTGCCGGAATTGATGTTCGACCAGCGCTTGACCGTGTCGATCATGTGGTCGGCGCGGCCGTCCACCCAATCAAGAATTTCACGCTCCTGCCCGTCGAGGTCGAACGCCGCCTTGCCCTGCTCGCTCATGACTTAGACCTGGGCGAGCGCTTGGTCGAAATCGGCGATCAGGTCTTTGGGATTCTCGATGCCGATTGAGGTGCGCACCATGCCTGGCGTGTAGCCCAGCTTCTCCTGAAGCTCCGGGGAGACCGCAGCATGGGTGGTGGTGCCGGGGTGGCAAATCAGCGACTCCGTGCCGCCAAGGCTGACGGCCAGTTTGATTACCTTCAACGCGTTGAGCATGCGGAATGCGCCTTCCTGTCCGCCGTCGACATCAAAGGAGAAAGTGGAGCCGAAAAACTCGCCGGACTGGCGCTGATGCACTTCGAAATCGCGGGTGCCTGGTTCCAGGAAACCGAGATGGCGAACCTTGGAGACTTTCGGATGGGCGCGTAGGAAGCGGGCGACCTCGTCGGCGCCGTCAAAGGCGGCCTGCATGCGCAGTTTCACCGTCTCAAGCGAGCGCGCCAGCATCCAGCACGTGTTCGGGTCCAGATTGGTGCCCATGCCTGAGCGCAGCTTGCGCACAGGGGCCATCAGCGCGCTGGTTCCCAATGCGGCGCCGCCGATCAGATCGGAATGGCCGCCGATATATTTCGTAAGCGAATAAACAACGATATCGCCGCCATGCTTCAGCGGGCTCTGGCCGATCGGGCCCAGCACCGTGTTGTCGACCACGACCGGCGGGCGGTGCCCCTGACGCTCGCCAATCTCGTCGGCAAGCTTGGCCATCAAGGCGAGGTCGACAATTTCATTCGTCGGGTTGGTCGGCGTCTCGACGTAGATCACCGCAATGCGGCCCATCTTGGCCGCCTCATCCAGCTCCGCACGGACGGTAGCTTCATCCGCGTTCGCGAAGAAGTCGCGGCTCTGGATGCCGTATTGCGGAAGGATAGTGCGGACGAGCGTCTCTGTACCGCCATAGAGCGGGGTGGAGTGCAACACGACATCGCCAGCATGGGCGTGCGCCATCAACACCGTAGAAATCGCGCCCATGCCCGAAGAGAAGACCAAGGCCTCTTCCGCCCCATCAAACAGGGTCAGGCGGTCTTCAACCACTTCCATATTGGGGTTGTTGAAGCGGGTATACATCAGGCCCGCCTGCTCCGGATCGCCGGATTGAGCGCGGCCGCCCATGACGCGGAAGAAGGCGGCGCCTTCTTCTGCAGATGAGAACGCGAAGGTCGAGGTTTGGAAGATCGGCGGCTTGATCGAGCCTTCCGACAGCTTGGCGTCAAAGCCATAGCTCATCATAAGGGTTTCAGGCGAAAGGGCGTGCTCGCCCACGGCGCGTTTGCGATAGGGCGTATCCGGCTTGCTCATAACTGACTTCCTGGTCGGCAGGGTCGTGCGCGATCCGGGCGGGTCGCCCGGGCGCCGATCAAAATTGTGGATGCCCGGTTTCTGCGCCCGACCGCCCATCGGGTCAAGCCATGCCGATCCCCCACCCTACCGGGCGCCTGTAAATCCGCCGCAAAAGCAAACGGCCCGGCGCTTTCGCACCGGGCCGCAGCAGTTTGGTCGGTGAGTGCTTAGACCTAGTTCAGGTCGATCAGCACTTCCGCACGCCGGTTCAGCGGCTCACGCACGCCATCCGGGGTCGCGACAGCCGGCTGGCTCTCACCGAAGGCGTTGAGCGAGATCGCAGACGCCGGAACGCCGAGGCGAACCATCTCGTCACGAACCGCACGAGCACGACGCTCGGACAGGCCGACATTGTAGGCGGCAGCGCCCGAACGGTCAGCGTGACCGTCGATGGACACCGAAGCAACGCCGCAAGAGCGCGCTTCGTTCACAGCCTGGTTCACAACCGTGCGCGCCTGATCGGTCAGGTTCGAACGATCCCAGTTGAAGTAGACCACGAAGTCCACGTCCTCACACACCGGAGCCGGCGGAGGCGGCGGAGGCGGAGGCGGCGGAGGCGGCGGGGGAGGCGGAGGCGGAGGCGGAGGCGGCGGAGGCGGCGGCGGGGCCGCAAACAGATACCGCAGGCCGATCCAGGCCTCGTGACCCGCGAACTCGTCGGAATCCAGACCCGGCGTAAAGTTGCCGCCGCCAGCCGAGAAGTAACGATACTCGGTATCGAGGGTCAGATTCTGGGTCAGCTCCCAGCCGATACCCGCGATCAAGTTCCAAGCCAGCGCATTGTCGCTGTCATTGACGATCGTGTAGCGAGGGTCAGCCCCGGAGGTGGAGCCAATCGGAGTCGTGCCGGTGCTCCAACCAAACGCCGAGACGTCCTGCACAGCCCAACCCAAGCCGGCGCCCACATACGGGGTCCACCAGCCGCCCTGGTCGAAATCATAGTAGAGGTTGAGCATGCCGGTCCAAATCTGGACATCCGACGAGCTCTGCTCAAAGTTGCCGACAGCGCCAGTGTCGTTGAAGCGATGAGCAAGCTCACCTTCAAGACGCCAGCCGCTGGCCCAATCATAACCCAGGGCAAGCTTTTCGCGCAGATCGCCTGCGCCTTCCGCATCACCATTCAAGCTACCGCTGTAAGTCGTATCGACAGAGCCGTAACCAAGACCACCGCTCAGATACCAGCCTTCGTCCGCAACCGCCAAGGACGGTACGGCGAAGAGGGCACCGACGGCAGCAGCCGAAAGAAGCCGTTTCTTCATTCCTATCCCCTCCGGGCGAACTCGCCCTTCGTGTGATTAATTTTCGGAATCCCCCGAATCGAGCGCGGAACGCCCAAAACGTTGTTCCATATTCCTGATACCGTATTTGTGCATCGCACGCTACAGGCTGCGGGGCGACACTGTGTCAATTCAGGCCACGACCCCGTCCCGGCGAAGCGCATTGACTAGGATTTGCGTCATACCGAGGCGTTCCTGCAACACTTCAGACGTGTGTTCGCCATGGCGCGGCGGCGCGCGGCGCGCCTCGACCGGAGTGGATGAAAGGCGCATGGGATTGGCGACCAGACGTGCCGTTCCGCCCCCTGTCATGGACATGTCATGGTGAAGACTGCGCGCCACAGCTTGAGGGTGTGAAAACACCTCGTCGATGCTCTGGATTGGCCCGTTTGGAACGTTCGCCGCTGTCAGCGCCTGCTGCCAATGCGCGCTGGATTGATCGCTCATCACCAGGGTGATTTCCGCCACCAAACGCTCTCGGTTTTCAACCCGCGCCGCATTGGTTGCGTAGCGTTCGTCCTCAACCCAGCCGACTCGGCCAAGCGCCCCGGCGAAGGCGGCGAACTGTCGGTCATTGCCCACCGCCACCGCGATGCGCCCATCAGACGTTGGGAAATCTTGATACGGAACGATATTAGGATGGGCGTTGCCCCGCCGGCCAGGCGCCTTGCCGGACACGAAGTAATTCGCCGCCTGATTGGCCAGCATGGCGGCCTGAACATCAAACAGCGCCATATCAATGTGCTGACCGCCGCGGCCCTTGTCCCGAGCCATAAGGGCGGCCATCACTGCGCCGGCGGCATAGACCCCGGTGAATAGATCAACGGCGGGAACGCCCACTTTCATGGGCGTGTCCTCACCAGTGACGCTCATCAGCCCGCCCATGGCCTGAATGAGAAAGTCATAACCCGGCTGGTCCGCCAGCGGGCCAGTCTGCCCGAATCCGGTGATCGAGCAATAAACAAGGTCGGGCTTGAGCGCGCTGAGGCTTTGATGATCCAGGCCGTATTTCGCCAACCCGCCGCGCTTGTAATTCTCTATGACGACATCGCTCTGCGCCGCCAACTCACGCAGAATCTCACGGCCCTTTTCTTCACGGAGATTGACCGCGATTGAGCGCTTATTCCGATTGGCGCAAAGATAATAGGCCGCGTCGGCCCGCTCCCCGGCCTCGTCCATCATAAAGGGTGGTCCCCAGGCGCGCGTGTCGTCGCCCCCGTCGGGGTTTTCCACCTTGATCACGTCGGCGCCTAGATCACCCAAGATCTGCGTGCACCACGGGCCGGCGAGAACTCTCGATAAATCCAACACTTTGATGTGGGACAGCGCGCCCTCGCCCATGTCATGCCCTTTCATAGCGATCACCCTCGCCTACTCAAAGGACTGCGCCGGAGCAAGCGCTCAAGGATTGCGGCCCGCAGCGGGATCGCTAGCGTCGCCCCATGGCCGATCTTGATTCCACCCTGCCCGCCGCTGGCGAAGCCCCGCTCGAACGCGCGCGCGCGGTGATGGACGACGTGTTCGGATTTCGAAGTTTCAGGCCGGGTCAGGATGAGATCATCGACGCAGTGCTCGCCGGCCGCGACGTATTGGCGGTGATGCCTACCGGCCGGGGCAAGTCGCTCTGCTTCCAGCTGCCGGCCGTCATGCGCGGCGGTCTAACCTTGGTGGTATCCCCGCTGATCGCGCTGATGCGTGACCAGGTGGTCAGCCTGCAGGCCAATGGCGTGGCGGCGGCCCACCTGACCAGCGCCGATGATCCGCACGAGCGCGAGCAAGCCTGGCAGGCGTTGGACGCCGGTGAACTCCGCCTGCTTTACGTCTCGCCTGAACGCCTCTCCGTCCCAGGCTTCGCCGAGCGTTTGGGACGGGCGGACCTGAAAATGATCGCGGTGGACGAAGCCCATTGCGTCAGCCAGTGGGGCCATGACTTTCGTCCTGACTATTTGCGCATCGCTGAACTCGCCGAGCTCGCCGGCCGGCCGCAGATCGCAGCCTTCACCGCAACCGCCGACGCGGCGGCGCGCCGGGACATTGCGGCGCGGCTTTTCGAACGGGAGCCCGCTGAGTTCGTCGCCGGGTTCGATCGGCCGAACCTTCATCTGGCGGTCGGGGCAAAGCGCTCCGGCTCTGCGCAGATCGAAGCCTTCGTGAAGGCGCGCCCAGGCCGGTCCGGCATTGTTTATGCGGCCAGCCGCAAGGCCTGCGAAGACTTGGCTGATCGGCTTTGCGCCGCAGGCGTAAACGCCGCAGCCTACCATGCCGGGCTCGACAAGCATGTGCGCGCAGCGCGCCAGGACGCCTTCGTCAAAGCCGAAGACATGGTGATGTGCGCCACCATCGCCTTTGGCATGGGGGTGGATAAGCCGGACGTGCGGTATGTCGTCCACGCTGCGCTGCCCAAATCCATGGAGGCCTATTATCAGGAGATCGGCCGCGCCGGCCGGGACGGCGAACCGGCGGAGACCCTGATGCTCTGGTCGCTGGGCGACGCCGCCTTGCGCCGCCGGCAAATTGCCGACAGCGAGGCGGATGACGCCCGCAAGCAGATGGAGTTGCGCAGGCTCAGCGCCCTGATCGCCTATTGCGAAGCGCCGCAATGCCGCCGCCAGACCCTGTTGGGGTATTTCGGCGAGGAGATTGAACCCTGCGGCAAATGCGATCTGTGCGACGACCCGCCCAAACGGATCGATGGCTCCGTCCTGGCGCAAAAAGCCATGTCCGCTATCGCCCGCACCGGCCAACGTTTCGGCCTCGAACACCTCATCAGCGTGCTGCGCGGGCTGGAGACCGATAAGGTGCGCGCCCGCGGCCACAATACGCTGCCGACCTTCGGCGTCGGGGCCGAGTTGTCCAAAGAGCAGTGGATGAGCGTCTTCCGCCAGCTCTTCGCCGCCGGCGCCATCGATCAGCCGATCGATGGTCATGGCGAATGGACGATCACGCCCAAGGGCAAAGAGATCTTGTTTGCTCGCGACACCATCGAATTGCGCCCGCCGGAGGAGGCGCGGGGCGCGAGAACCTCCAGCGCCCGGCCCGTGTCTGACGCCGCCGAAGCGCTGAAATCTGAGCGCGACCGCGCGCTTTACAGCGCCCTGCGCTCGCTTCGCGGCGAGATCGCCCGGGAGGCCGGCAAGCCCGCCTACACCGTCTTCGCCAACCGCACCTTGATCGAGCTCGCCCTCGTTAAACCGTCGACATTAGAGGCTATGCGGGAGTGTCACGGCGTCGGGACGCGCAAGCTGGAACGCTATGGCGACGCGTTCTTGAGGGTGATTGCTGAGCACGGCTGATCATTTCTGAAAAAGCCCTATCGCTTCTGAAAAAGGCTGCGCGATTTCAGCCGCGATAAGACGCGACTGCGCTGCCCAGGGTTTCCTTGATCCCGTCGCTGCCCCCCTGCAGCGGCGATCTGGTGATCGAAGAAAAGGAAAATCCGCGATGACGAAAGTTCTGCTCCTCCCCGCCCTCGCCGCAGCGCTTCTGACAGCTGCGCCCGCGCTGGCCGATGACACGGCCGCCTCACGCGATGTGTCCATCGCTCCTGCCGAATTGACGACAGAGGCCGGCGTCGCCGCCGTCCATGCGCGCATCAGCACCGCCGCCCTCGCCGCCTGCCGCGAGGAGAACCGGGCGGGCGCCGCCTTTGAACGCGGCGTGCGCATTTGTGTTGAGGACACGGTCAAGCGCGCCGTCACTCAGCTTGATGCGCCTCTACTCACCGCCCATCACCGTGGCGCGATGGAGCGTATTCGCCTTGCCTCCCTGCCGCGCTAAGGCGCATTCTGCATCGCAGACCCAAGCGGAGGCGGCGTTTTGGACGCCTTGATGACCATTGATCTGGCGCTACGCGGCGCGGCGGGGGGGGCGAGCCTCATCCTCGCCGCCGCGCTTGCGCCTTTGGTCACGCGCTCATTGACCGCGCGTTTCGGCGCGCTGTTTGCTTTGTCGGCCGCCGCCTACGGCATCGCCAGCGCGCAAGCCATGATTACCATCCTGCCCGCCGTGACGACCGTGCTGAAAGTGCCGGCAATGGCCGCCGGGGTGTTCTTCTGGTGGTTCGCCCTGGCGCTGTTTTGCGATTCAAATCGCTGGCATTGGAGCCGCCTGATCCCCCTGTTTGCGGTCGTCATTCCGACCGCATTGATCCCGCTGGACATGCCGGAGGTGATTGTTACCGGCTCTTATTGGGGCACCGAGCTTATCAACGCGGCGCTGATGGTTCATGTCATGATCATCATCGCCAATGGCTCCAAAGACGACCTGGTGGAGCATCGGCGCAAGTTCAGAAATGTCTGGGTCAGCGCGGTTGCGGTCAGCATCATCGCCATCACCATCATGCACACCTTCCAGCTCATGGCCCTGCTGCCGCAAAGCGCGCATTTGGCTCAAGCGGTGATTTTGCTGCTGGTGAGCTGCGGGGTGACAGCTTACTGCCTGGGCGCCCAGGGTGATTTTTTCCCGGAGGACCGGCAAATCGATAGAGCTTGCGACCCTCAGGTCGAGCCGAGCATCGCCGCCGCCGACCAACACCTAGCCGCGCAGCTGCGCACCTTGATGGCCGACGGCGCCTATACCGAAGCCGGACTGACCGTCGGTCGCCTCGCTGATCAGCTGGGTACGCCCGAACACCGCTTGCGACAGGTGATCAATCAACAACTCGGCTATCGCAACTTCGCCGCCTTCTTGAACGAATACCGAGTCAAAGCGGCCAAGACCGCGCTCAGCGATCCCGCCCAGGCACGCCGCCAGGTGCTGCAGATCGCCCTCGATCTGGGCTATGGCTCCATCGCGCCCTTCAACCGCGCTTTTCGCGCCGCCACCGGCGTCACGCCGACCGGCTTTCGCCGCGCCGCACTTGAGAACGGCCTTAGCGCGGCAACCGCCGCCGCTGAGTGAGGGCGCCCGCTTTTTAAGCACGGGCGCCCAAGAAGCGGGCATTCAATGCTGCGGCGCAAAAATTATGGGCTGCCGGTTTGACAATTCACCAAAGTAATTCCGAGCGTTTTGGCGCGGCCCAAGGCCGTCTCCAAACTTAGGCGGCCTGGCCGCCATTTTTTTACCATTGAATTATTTAGAGAAAACAGCCCATAGCGCGAGCAGGAAGCCCTGCTCGGCACGCCTTCGCGACTGCAATATTTTTTCAATATTTATGTTGCAACGCATCATTCGGTCTGTAAAGCTTTCGTCATAAAGACGTGGATCCATTCACGCGTGACAGGAGACGAGCCGCCGGCCGACGCGCAACGCGACGGAGGCGAGCATGCAGCACAAGACGGCGATCGCGCCGACCCAGCCTGCCAGCCCATCGGCCGTTGCGATGAGTTTTCATCCATTGCGCCGTTTTGCGCCTAACGTCGGCATCAAGACCCGGCGGCGTTTCGGCATTCGCTCGATTGGGGAGCATTCGTCATGATGCCTGTCATCGCCCGTCCAAGGCTGGCCGCCTTGGGCGCTATTACACTTTTCAGCCTTTGCGCCGCCCCCGCCCAGGCGGCGGTCACCCCTGAAACCGCCTATGTGTTCAACACGCTGCTCTTCTTGATCGGGGGCTTCCTCGTGATGTGGATGGCCGCTGGCTTCGCCATGCTGGAAGCGGGCTTTGTGCGCACCAAGCATGCAGCCGTGATCTGTTTGAAAAATATCGGCCTCTACTCCATCGCCGGCCTGATGTTCTTCTTCGTCGGCTATAATTTGATGTATTCCGGCGTGGACGCGAATGCGGGCCTGTTTGGCACGCCGCTACCCTGGAGCCCGAGTGAAACCGCCGCTGATGAGGCGATCGACGTGGCCGCCAACGGCTATGCCAGCGCGTCCGACTGGTTTTTCCAAATGGTGTTTGTCGCGACCACCGCCTCCATCGTGTCCGGCGCGGTCGCTGAACGAGTGCGCATCGGCGCCTTCTTCATTTTCGTCGCAGTGCTCGCAGGTGTGATCTACCCGATCCAAGGCGCCTGGGAATGGGGCGGCGGCTGGCTGGACAGCCAGTTCGGCTTCTCCGACTTCGCTGGCTCGACCTTGGTGCACTCCACCGGGGGCTGGGCGGCGTTGGCGGGCGTCATCTTGTTGGGCGCGCGCAATGGCCGCTTCGTCGACGGCAAGGCGGTGCCGATGCATGGCTCAAGCCTGCCCTTGGCGACGCTGGGAACCTTCGTGCTTTGGTTTGGATGGTTCGGCTTTAACGGCGCGTCCCAGCTGGCGCTCGGCAGCGCGGCGGACGCGACAGCCGTCGCGCAGATTTTCGCCAACACCAATATGGCTGCGGCGGCCGGCGTGGTGGCCGCCTATTTAGCGTCGATGGGTTTGGGACGCGGAAAAGCCAATCTTGGCTCCGTCCTCAACGGGGCCCTGGCGGGCTTGGTGGCGATCACGGCGGAACCGCTTACCCCGACCATCTTCGAGGCGATCCTGATCGGTGCGGTCGGCGGCGTCATCGCCACCTTCGGCGCGGTGCTGCTGGAACGCTTGCGGCTGGATGATGTGGTCGGCGCGATCCCGGTTCACCTCTTCGCCGGCATCTGGGGCACGATGGCGGTGCCGCTCACCAATCCGGACGCCAACTTCTTAGGTCAAGCTGTCGGGGTTCTCGCCATCGGCGGCTTCGTGTTCAGCTTAAGCTTCGCGCTTTGGTTCGGCCTGAAAACGGTCATCGGCATCCGGCTCAATCCGGACGAAGAAGCCATCGGCGGGGATCTCAGCGAGCTCGGCCACAGCGCCTACCCCGAATTCGTCCCGGACACGCGACCGGCCGAATAACACAAGGCGACGGGCCCGCTTCGGCGGGCCCGGACGCTCGTCTTTTGACCCGAATAACAACCTTTAATGGAGAATTGATATGCGTTCTGTGAAAACTCTCGCTTTAAGTGCATGCGCCCTCGCCTTTTTCACACCCGTTCCAGCCTTGGCCGAAGCGCCTACCGTTGAAGCCAATGTCGCTTTGGTCACCGATTACCGCTTCCGCGGCGTCTCGCTGAGCGATGAAGCCATCGCGGTACAAGGTGGATTT
Organism: uncultured Oceanicaulis sp.; assembly: GCA_964484345.1. Taxonomy (GTDB): domain Bacteria; phylum Pseudomonadota; class Alphaproteobacteria; order Caulobacterales; family Maricaulaceae; genus Oceanicaulis. Next base: position 61,827 of record CAZAGE010000009.1, read on the forward strand.
GATTTGGGCTTTGACACCGGCGTCTATGTAGGAACTTGGGCTTCAAGCATTGAGCCGGTCGGCAATTCGGAGACCGAACTTGACTTTTATGGCGGCTACGCCTGGGAGGCGGGCGCGCTCAGCTTTGACGTCGGCGTTATCGGCTATTTCTATCCGGGGGCGGACGATGTCGCTTACGGCGAGGTCTATGGATCGGCATCCGGCGCCACCGGCGCCGTCGCATCAACCATCGGCATCGCCTATGCGCCAGAGCAGGACAATATCGGCGACGATGACAATCTATATGTCTACTATGCGGGCGAGCTGCCGCTCGGCGATAGCGGCCTAACCCTGTCAGGCGGTCTAGGCTATGAGACCGGCGCCTTTGGTGATCCTGACGGCGACGGCGATGACAAATGGGACTGGAGCCTCGCCATCGGCGGTGCCCTGCCCGTCGGCCTGGACTGGTCATTGGCATACATCGACACCAGCGAGGACACGGATGGATCTGACGCAACGGCCGTGTTCACGGTCAGCAAAAGCTTCTAGAGGCCAAGGCCGGCGGCCGGTGACGGCCGCCGTTCCGCCTTGTTGAGGCCGACGCCATGCGCAAATCCAGCGCCAATACCGAACAATGTGGTGAACCGATCTGTTCAACCATCATCGGCGCAGTGGATGTCTTGAGGGAGGCGACGAGGTGGTGAGCCGTCAGGGATTCGAACCCTGGACCTACTGATTAAAAGTCAGTTGCTCTACCAACTGAGCTAACGGCTCATTCCCATCTCGGAAAGAGGCGCGGAACCTAGTGGCGCCAGCACGCCGGGTCAAGGCATTCCAAAGGTCGATGCAGCGGTTTTTCAGCATCGCTGATTTCCAGCTGACGCAGCGGCGAAGCTCACGTTAAGCTCGCGCTTATGACACGGATTTCTCTTCTCTTTGCTGGCGGCGCTGCGGCCTTCGTCCTATCCGCCTGCGGCGGTGGTCTGGGTGATGTCGGCGGTATCTTTTCACCGGACACCGCCACCGACGCCATCGGACTGCCGCGCGCAGAGCCCGGGGCCATCGTGATCGATAATGGAGAAACCACGGTCGCGACCCCTTATGGCGGCGACGGAGAGGCCGCCAGCAGTTGCCCGGCGGTGGCGCGCGACATCGCCCGCCTGACCGCACTGCTTGGTCCTGACCAGACACCCGCGGAGCCTGAGGCGGAGCCGGAGGGCGAAGAAAACGCCTCGCGCACCGAGCAAGCGCGCGACTTCGGCAGCGATGCCGTATCACGGGCGCCGGTCGCGGCGACCGATGCGGCGCGGTCCGCCATTGTCGGCTTGAACCCTGCGCGGCCCGTGGTGCGGTTTTTGGGCGGCGCTAGCGAGATTGAAGCTGCGGCCCGGCTGGAGCGGGAAATCGCGCTCAAGCGCCGGGCCTGGCTGCGCGGCGCCTTCGACGTGCAGAATTGCGATCCCGCGATCCTGACTGAAGCGCTCGACGCCTATAACTTGCTGCTGACACCATTGGACGGTTAGTCAGCCCGCGCCGCCAAACCTTCCGCCCAACGATCCAAAAAGCCCTTTCTGAAGGCGTCGAACTCGCCGGCCGCGATCGCTGCGCGCATGCGGCGGGTCAAGTCCTGATAGTAAGCGATATTGTGCCAGGATAAGAGCATCGAGCCGAGATACTCGCCCGCCCGGATCAGGTGGTGGATATAGGCGCGCGAGTACTCCCGGCTGGCGGGACACTCGAGGCTTTCGTCCAGCGGCTCTTGGGATTCGGCGAAGCGAGCGTTCTTTAAATTCATCGGGCCATAGTCCGACCAGGCTTGGCCGTGGCGCCCGGACCGGGTGGGCAGGACGCAATCGAACATGTCGATGCCTCGTGCGACGGCTTCAACGAGATCGATCGGCTTGCCCACCCCCATCAAATAGCGCGGCCGCTCGGCCGGAAGGTGCGGCGTGGTGAAGTCGAGGACGTCACACATCGCCTCAAACCCCTCCCCGACGGCAAGGCCGCCGACTGCGTAGCCGTCATAGCCTTCATCAACCAGGGCTTCCGCGCTTTCCCGGCGCAGGTCTTCAAATACTGAGCCCTGGACGATGCCGAACAGGGCTTGGTCTGTGCGTTCCCCAAAAGCGGCCCACGACCGCGCGCCCCAGCGCACGGAGAGCTCCATGGATTTGCCCGCCTCGTCGCGCGGGCAGGGAAAGTTGGTGCATTCATCGAGCTGCATGGAAATGTCAGCGCCCAGCAAATCCGCTTGGATCTCGATGGAGCGCTCCGGCGTGAGCATGTGTTTGGAGCCATCCAAATGGCTCTTGAACGCGACGCCCTCTTCGCTCATTTCGCGCAGATCAGACAGCGACCAAACCTGAAACCCGCCGGAATCGGTCAGGATCGGTTTGTCCCAGCGCATGAAATGGTGCAGGCCGCCCAAGCGCTTCACCCGCTCCGCCCCCGGGCGCAGCATCAGGTGATAGGTGTTGCCTAAAATGATGTCCGCCCCGGTCTGGCGCACCTGTTCAGGATAGAGCGCCTTCACCGTCGCCTGCGTGCCCACCGGCATGAAGGCGGGCGTTTGAATGTCGCCCCGCGGAGTTTTCAACACGCCGGTGCGCGCCTGGCCATCGACGGCGTCTAATTGAAAGGGAAAACTGGACATCGCTCTTCGGAGTTTCGCGGCGGAATGGAATTGAGATGAGCTGGAAAGACGAAATCGAGCAATTGCGCAAGCGTCAGGCGCTGGCCAAAGGCATGGGCGGCCCGGAAAAGCTGGCGCGTCAGGCGAAGGCGGGGCGGCTGAATGTGCGCGAACGGATCGATCTTTTGCTCGATCCCGGAAGCTTCACCGAAGTGGGTTCGGTCACTGGCACGGCGAGCCTGGACGAGAGCGGCGAACTTGCCGGCTTCATGCCCGCAAACTGCATTTTCGGGCGCGGCTCGATCGACGGGCGCCGGGTCGCCGTGGTCGCCGACGACTTCACCGTGCGCGGCGGCGCGGCGGACGCCGCCATCATCGAAAAGCAGATCGAAGCGGAAAAAATGGCCGGTGAACTCGGCCTGCCGCTTATCCGTTTGATCGAGGGCACGGGCGGCGGCGGTTCGGTGAAATCGATCCTGGATTTGGGCGCCAGCTATGTGCCGTTTAATCCCGGTTGGGATCAGGTGGTCGCCAATCTGGAACGCGTGCCGGTGGTCTCCCTCCTCTTGGGTCCGGTCGCCGGCCTTGGCGCGGCGCGTGCGGTGTCGAGCCACTACAGCGCCATGGTCAGCGGAACCTCGCAAATGTTCATCGCCGGACCGCCCGTGGTGGCGGGCATCGGTGAAGACGTCACCAAGGAAGAGCTCGGCGGCGCCGATCTGCAACTCGCCGCCGGAGGGGTGGACGACGCCTATGCGTCGGAGGCCGACGCCATGGAGGCGGCGAAATGGTTTTTATCCTTCCTGCCCGACCGGGCGGGCGAAGCTCCGCCCCGCACCCCCACGAGCGATGAGCCAGGCCGCAAGGACACAGCGCTCCGCGACATCGTGCCGAAGGACAAGCGCTTTGGATACGACATGCGCGCCATCCTCGCCTCCGTGGTCGACCAGGGCAGCCTGTTTGAGATGGGCCGGCCGTTCGGCGCCTCGGTGATCACTTCTTTTGCCCGCCTGGACGGCTGGCCGGTCGCGGTGCTGGCCAGCAATCCCAATGTTTACGGCGGCGGCTGGACGGCGGAGGCGGCCCAGAAAGTCACCCGTTTTGTCGATCTGGCTGAAACCTTCCGCCTGCCCGTGGTGCATTTCGTGGACATTCCCGGCTTTGTCATCGGCACGCGAGCGGAGCGCGCCGGCACGATCCGCCACGGGGCCAAGGCCCTGTCCGCGATCTACCAAGCCAGCGTACCCTGGTGCACCATCTTGATCCGCAAAGCCTATGGCGTGGCGGGCGCGGCGATGATGGACCATACCCGCTTTCGCTATCGCTATGCCTGGCCATCCGGCGATTGGGGCTCCCTGCCGCTGGAAGGCGGGGTGGAGGCGGCGTTTAAATCCGCCCTCGCGGCGTCCGATGACCCCGAGGCGATGAAGGCGGCCCTTGCAGCGCGCATGCGCGACTTGTCCGATCCGTTCAAGACCGCCGAGCGCTTCTGGATAGAAGAAATCATCGATCCCGCCGAGACGCGGCCGCTGCTGACCGAGTTCGCCAATTTGACGGCAAAGCTGCGCACGGATACGCCGCCGCAGACGCGGTATCGGCCGTAAACCGCAGATAAGACCCTAAGCCCCTGAAGTTTTAAGAGTGTGAGCGCCAAAAACTTCATGTGACGCATGAAGGTTTCTGGCTAACACCCAATTTGGCGCCCCGCTCGGCGACGCACTTCAAGCCCGCACTTTGGTAAAGGCTTGATAAGCTGATCACCGACGCTCGCACATATTGGACTTCGCTCGATCTATAAGCTTGGCAACCTAAGCTGTTGATGTGTCGGGTCAGGCCCTTCTTGCTGATCAAGGCATGCTCGGGAGAGCTTCCCATTCAGCTCTGTAAGACTTTTTCCGCTACGTCATCTGAAAACCGCTGCATCAGCTCTCGCCCCTAAAGCACTGATCCTTCAAAGGGACCTGGAGTGTGCACCTTGGATGCAGCGATCACCTGAACGCAACGCCAGCCGGCGAGCGCTCCTGCGAGCCCCCTGCCTGCGCTGCCGGACCCGTCGTGGGCAAAGCTTGGCGCTTAGCCCAACCGGACCGGAAAGGCCTGATTTCCAAACACCACTGCGGCGATTGCAGCGCTCGTGGTGACATAGGCGATCAGGTTGGCGATCAGACCGGCGCGCGCCTTATAGGCGGCCCAGATGGTCACCAAAAGCAGACATCCAACCACCACAGAGGGCAACGCCCAGATCGGCAAGCCCCACATCATGGAGATGCGGGCCTCGTCATTGGGATAAACCACCATAGAGATGCCAAAGGCCGTCAACCGCTGCCAGAGCGCCACGATTACAAAGCTATAAAGCCAAAGCTGTTTGTGCGAGCCGATCAGAAGCGCAGCGGCAAGCGCTTGAAAAACCGTAATGATCGGCCCGGCCATTGTAATGGCCGTGGTTTCGAGGGGTGAAGGCTGAACCTCCTCCTGGAAGCCCGCATAATTGAGATTAAACCAGCTGTCGTAGCCCAGCGCCTCACCGGTCACGTAATGGGCCAGCTCGTGGATTAGAAAAGAGAAGACCGTGACGACTGGGACCAGGATCGCAAAACCGATCCATTCCCCAATACTGCGCTTTTGCACCCCAGCCCCCAGCAAGTTTCCAATCGGAACAAGAGCGTTGCGGGATTTTGGGACGCAGTCAGCTTAACTTAAGGTCAGGTTTGCCCTTTGCGCCACAGCAGACTTGAATCCCCGTAGGAGAAAAAGCGATAGCGCTCTTTGATCGCATGGGCGTAGGCCGCATGCATCTCCTCAAAGCCTGCAAGCGCCGAGACCAGCATGAACAGCGTCGATTTGGGCAGGTGGAAGTTGGTCATCAGGGCGTCGACCACTTTGAACCGGTAGCCGGGCGTGATGAAGATATTCGTCTCGCGCGCCTCAGCCCGCACCGTGCCGTCGTCCTCACTCGCGCTTTCTAGCGTGCGGATCGAGGTGGTGCCCACCGCAATGATCCGCCCGCCCGCAGCACGCGTCTCATTGATCAGACGGGCGGTGTCGGCGCTGACCTGATACCATTCCGCGTGCATTTGGTGCTCGGCGACGTTTTCGGTTTTCACCGGCAGGAAAGTCCCCGCCCCGACATGCAAAGTCACCCAAGCCCGCTTCACCCCGCGCTCATCCAGCGCCTCGAAAAGACGGTCGGTGAAGTGCAGACCTGCGGTCGGCGCCGCGACAGAGCCGGCCTTTTCCGGCGCGGCGTAGACGGTCTGATAATCCTCCAGATCCGCGGCGTCAGCGGCGCGTTTTGAGGCGATATAGGGCGGCAAAGGCGGCGCGCCGGCCTCGACAATCGCCTTGTCCAGCGCGACACCCGAGCGATCAAAACGCAGGGCGATTTCTCCGCCGTCGAGCTTGGAGGTGATCGAAGCGGTCAGATCCCCCTGGAAATGGAGCGTGTCGCCCTCTTTCAAGCGCTTTCCGGGTCGGGCGAAGGCGCGCCAGTCGGCTTCACCGTCGCGCTTGTGCAGATTGACCTCAACCTCCACATCGCCGCCGCCGCCCTGGGCGCGGGCGGGCCGCGTTCCCATCAAGGCGGCGGGGATGACCTTGGTGTCGTTAAAGACCAGCAGATCGCCGGGCAGCAACAGGTCGGGCAGGTCCAGAACGCCGCGGTCTTCTAGCGCACCGTCTTTCACATGCAGTAGACGCGCGCTGTCGCGCGGCCGCGCCGGGCGCAAGGCGATGAGCTCTTCAGGCAGCTCGAAATCAAAGTCGGAAAGTTTCATGGGCGGTGGAGATAGCGGGCCGTCGAAACGCGGGCAATGAAGCTTTCAGCCGTTAGGCTTTCTCCAGCAGCCCGATCATATTGCCCGCCACATCCTTCACCCAAGCGAAACGACGGCCGTCCGGCGTCGGGAGCGGTCCCAGCAGAGCCTCCCCGCCCGCCTCTGCTACAGCTTCAATTTTCACGGCGATATCGTCGACTTCGATGTAGATATTGAGCGCGTTCGGCCAGTCGTCCAGCGCCACGAGGTGACCGGTTAGACCCCCGTCGGCATCCGTATGGATCCGCCGGCCATTGGGGCCATAATCGGAAGTGCGCCAGCCAAAGACCCGCTCGTAAAAGGCGCTGGCGACCTTCAGATCGTCGCACCCGATCTCAAAACTGACGACACGGTCCCCCATAGACAAACTCCCCCAGGCTAGACCTGAGGGAGCTTAGCATAGGTTTTGAAGGTTCTAAGCCCGGCTTAGGCCAGAACCGCCTTGATGATCTTGCCCGGCTCACGCGGCGGCTCGCCCTTGGGCAGAGCGTCGATATGCTCCATGCCCTCGGTCACTTCGCCCCAGACGGAATACTGACCGTCGAGGAAGCGAGCATCGTCAAAGCAGATGAAGAATTGGCTGCTGGCCGAATCCGGGCTTTGCGCGCGCGCCATGGAGGCGACGCCGCGCACGTGGGGTTCGTCGGAAAACTCCGCCGGGATGTGCTGGCCGGAGCCGCCCATGCCGGTGCCGTCCGGGCAGCCGCCCTGGGCCATGAAGCCGTCGATGACGCGGTGAAAGGTCAGGCCGTCATAAAAGCCGTCGCTGACCAGCTCGCTGATGCGGGCCACATGCTTGGGGGCCAGGTCAGGACGCAGCTTGATGGTGACGTCGCCGGTTTCCAGGGTCAGGACGAGGGTGTCGGCCATGGGCAGTCTCTTTCGTTGATTGAGGGGTTAGTTGGTGACGCGCACGGGCACGTCGATGTCGCAAAGATCCGGCAGCGCGCCGTCGGCGCCGCGCAGGCTGTCGAGATAGGCGGCGAAGGCGGCCGACTGGGTGTCCATCACCTGGACTGTCGGGGCATCCTCCAAGTCGGACGCCACCTCGATATTCTCGATAAAGTCAGGGGAGAATCCAAAGCCCTGGCCCAGCGTGCCCTGCTCCAGCCCATCGACGACGGACTGGCCCACGCGCACCTTGCCCCAGACGGTGTACTGGGTGTTCAGGTGCTCGGCGTCACCGGTCACAATATAGAACTGAGCGTTCGCGGAATTGGGATCACTGGTGCGCGCCATGGCGGCGGCGCCCGGGCAGTGGATCAGCCAGCTGTCCACCCGGCCATCACCCATGATCGCCGCTGCGGCCGCAGATTGCGTGCCGACCTGGAAGCCGTTCCAGAAGCCAGCCGGCTGGCGCGAGCGATTGGAGCGCGGGTTCACAAAGCGCTGGGCGATCTCTTCAACGACGATCGCGTTCGGATCACGGCGGATCTGGAACTCCGCCTGCATAGGCGGGGTCGGCGGGGTGATGCTGGGATTGTCCAGCGCGCCGCCGCCTTGAGCCATGAAATTGTCGAGCACCCGGTGCCAGACTTTGTACTCATACCAGCCATCGCGCGAGAGCTGGCGCATGCGGTCCACATGGGTCGGCGCGAATTCCGGAGCCAACTCGACCCAGACATCGCCATCGGTGGTGGAGATTTTCAAAAGCTGTTCCGCCTGGACCGTCCGCCAGGCGCTCTCAGGAGCGTTCGAGGCGGCCAGCTCAGCGGGTGTCGGCTCCGGCGCGGCTTCAACGGCCGGCGCTGCGTCAGCCTCCTGGACCTCAGTCGTTTCGGTTTCAGCGCAGGCGGAGGCCGAAAGGGCCAGCGCCGCGATCAGGCTTGAAGCCAGGGCGGGTCGGGTCACGCGAATTTCTCCAGCAGTCTGTCTTTGACCATGGGCGGCACGAAGGGCGTTACATCCCCGCCCAACTTGGCGATCTCCTTCACCAGCCGCGAAGCGATCGCCTGGTGACGGGGATCGGCCATCAGGAAGACGGTTTCGATGTCAGGATTAAGGCGCTGATTCATGCCGACCATCTGAAATTCATATTCAAAGTCGGACACCGCGCGCAGGCCGCGGATGATGGAATTGGCGCCGACCTGCTCGGCGAAATGCATCAGCAAGCCTTCAAAGGGCAGCACCTCGATGATCGTGTCGTTCGCAACGGACTCCGCAAGTTCGCGAGCCATCTCCACACGCTCTTCAAAGCTGAACAGCGGGCCTTTGGCGCTGTTGAGCGCCACGCCCAAAACGAGCTTGTCATAGAGTTTCACCGCCCGGCCGATGATATCGAGATGCCCGTTGGTGATTGGGTCAAACGTGCCGGGATAAAGAGCGACGCGCGTTTTCATTCAGCCTGTCCTACTGAGCTTGAGCCGCAGTGGTGCACACCCGTCAGGCGGGATCAACCCGAGGCGCTAGACCTCGGGCGCCTCGGGCGTTTCCGGCGGCGGCGCTGCGCCCTCTTCGCCCTCGGGCGCGTCAGGCAGGTCATCAGTGTCGTTTTCTTCGACGCGCACCACCGAGACGACCTTCTCCCCGTCACCCAGACGGATCAGGCGCACGCCCTTGGTCGCGCGCGCTGCGATGCGCACGGTGTCGACCGGGAAGCGGATCAGCTGGCCGCCATCGGTGACCGCCATAACGGTGTCGGCGTCGGTGACCGGGAAGCAGGCGGCGAGCGCTTCGAGGAAGCGTTTATCCTTCGTCCACACGCCCTGCCCGCCTCTGCCCTGGCGGAAATACTCATACGAGATCACCCGCTTGCCCAGGCCGGATTCGGCCACGGTCAGCAGCAACTGCTCATTGGCCTTCATCTCCATGAAGCGGATGTCGGAGAGCTGGATTTCCTCTTCGCCCTCTTCGCCGGCGTCCAGATCGGCCTCCGGCGTCTCCAGCTCCTCCTCGCCATCGCTGCGTAGCTCGGCGCGGCGCTGTTTGAGATAGGCGCGCACTTCCGCCCGGCTGACTTCCAGCGCATTGAGCACCGCCATGGAGATCAGGCTGTCGCCCGCCTCCATGCGGATGCCGCGCACGCCGGTGGAGTTGCGGCTGGCGAAGACGCGCACATCGGTGACCGGGAAGCGGATCGCCTTGCCCTTGGCGGTGACCAGCAGCACGTCCTGGTCAGGGCGGCAAAGGCGCACGTCGAGAATCTGGCCAACCTCGTCGTCCAGCTTCATGGCGATTTTGCCGTTGCGGTTCACCTGGACGAAGTCGGACAGCTTGTTACGCCGGACCGTGCCGGCGGTGGTGGCGAACATGACGTCATATTCGCCCCAGCTCTCCTCATCCTCCGGCAGCGCCATCACCGAGGTCACGCGCGCGCCGTCAGCGACGGAGGGCAGCAAGTTCGTCAGATATTTGCCCTTGGAATTGGGCGCGCCCAGCGGCAGGCGCCACGTCTTGGTCTTGTAGACCATCCCATCGGACGTGAAGAACAAAAGCGGCGCGTGGGTGGAGGCGACGAAGAGGGTTTCGACGAAATCCTCATCCTTCATCGCCATGCCCGAACGCCCGCGTCCGCCGCGATGCTGCGCCCGGTAGGTCGACAGCGTGGTGCGCTTCACATAGCCGCCATGGGTGAGCGTGACGACCATGTCTTCGCGCGGGATGAGGTCTTCGTCCTCAAGCTCCAGATCGCCTTCGACGATGGCGGTGCGGCGCTCGACGCCGAACTTGGCTTTGCTCTCTTCCAGCTCGCCGCGAATGATCGCGCGGATGCGGTCCGGGCTTTTCAGGATGTCGAGCAGATCTTCGATCTGGTCGGCCAGCTTCTTGGCTTCATCGCCGATCTCATCGCGGCCCAGCGCGGTCAGCCGGTGCAGGCGCAGATCCAGAATGGCTTTGGCTTGCTCTTCGGTCAGACGGATCGCGCCGTCCTGGATCAGCGAGCGCGGATCGGCGACCAGCTCCACCAGCGGCGCGACGTCCGCGGCCGGCCAGGCCTTGGCGCGCAATTGCTCGCGCGCGGTCTGAGGATCGGGCGCGTTGCGGATCAGCGCGATGATTTCGTCGATATTGGCGACCGCCACGGCCAGGCCGATCAAGACGTGAGCGCGGTCGCGCGCCTTTTTCAGATCAAACTTGGTGCGGCGAACCACGACTTCCTGGCGGTGACCGATAAAGGTCTCCAGGAAGGTGCGAAGCCCGGCCTGCTGTGGACGCCCGCCGATCAAAGCGAGCATGTTGACACCGAAGGAGGTCTGCAGCGGACTCCAGCGGTATAGCTGGTTGAGGATCACCTCGGCGTTGGCGTCCTTTTTCAGCTCGATGACCACGCGCACGCCGGAGCGGTCGGATTCATCGCGCAGATCGGAAATGCCTTCCACGCGCTTGTCGCGGACCAGCTCGGCGATCTTCTCCACCATCGAGGCCTTGTTCACCTGATAGGGAATCTCGTGGACGATGATGGCTTCGCGGCCCTGACGGATCTGTTCGATCGAGGTTTTGCCGCGCAGGATGACCGAGCCGCGGCCCTCCATCAGCGCCTTGCGCGAGCCGGACCGGCCGATGATCTCGCCGCCGGTCGGGAAGTCCGGCGCCGGAACGAGTTCCAGCAGTTCGCCGTCGGTGATGTCAGGGCGTTCCAGAATGGCCAGCGTCGCGTCCACAACCTCATTAAGGTTATGGGGCGGAATATTGGTGGCCATGCCCACCGCAATGCCGCCCGCGCCATTGACCAGCAAGTTCGGGAAACGCGCCGGCAGGACCAGCGGCTCTTGCTTGGAGCCGTCATAATTGTCCTGAAACGCGACCGTATCCTTGTCGATATCTGCGAGCAGCGCTTCGGCCGGATGGTCCATGCGGATTTCGGTGTAACGCATGGCCGCGGGCGGATCGCCGTCCATGGAGCCGAAATTGCCCTGACCATCGAGCAGCATCAGCCCCATGGAAAAAGGCTGCGCCATGCGCGCCAGCGCGTCATAGATCGCGCTGTCGCCGTGGGGGTGATAGCGACCCATCACATCACCGACCACGTTGGCGGATTTCTTATACGCCTTGTCCTTGGTGTAGCCGCCTTCATGCATGGCCCACAAAATGCGCCGGTGCACAGGCTTCAAGCCGTCGCGCGCATCGGGGATGGCGCGGCTGACGATCACGCTCATGGCGTAATCGAGATAGCTGCGCTTCATCTCGTCTTCGATGGCGATCATCGGGCCCGAAGGCGGCGGAACGTCGATCGCTTCAGGATCGTCAGTCGGCGGAGTGCTCAAAGCGGTCTCGCTAAAGGCTGGCGCGGCGTGCCGGGACTGGCGGCTGCGCAGGTCGTGAAGGATGCGGCGCAGAGGTGTGAATCACATGCGCGCATGAACCTCCAAGGTCTAGCAAGATGGGGCTTTGGCGGCAAACGGATGAGGCGGCTCGCGGGTCATTGTCGAGCGAGCAGTGCTCACGCCGTCAGATGACCACCGCGGTTACGAAAAACAACCTTTGCGAAATTTGGGAAACCACTATATTCTTTTTATGGGTATATTTCGCAACCATGGGGAGTTTTCTCATGTCAAAACTTGGCCTCGCACTGATCAGCGCGATTCTCGGCTCATTTTTTCTGGCCGGGTGTAATCCAGAGGTTGGGGGCTCAGCAGACTGCTCTGGGCCGCCAGTGGACTGTAAGGTGAGGGGCGAAATCCGGCTACCCTTCTCGGCCTCTGGGATGTCCGCAAGTCAGCACTTCTACCCTTCAACCGTCGTGCTCGATTTTTCGCAATCGTCTGTTGGGATTCCGGGATCTGGTTTCGTGACATTTACTGCGATCGGCGCCAGCGGAGCGCCTGTTGCAATGACCAGCACGACTTTCACCCAATCAGGGGGAATCGGGCACTTGAGCAATCCAAGCGCCGTTCACTCCTGGCTACAAGGCGTGACAGCTTCGATCGACCGGGTTGAAGCTGAGGTCTCAACTCCCATAACTGTAGCGCCAGGAATGAACTCAATTAACCTTGCAGTCTCGCACAATAATCAATTCGTCGTTGCCGCGGGAGAGACTTGGTTTCGTGGCAGTTGCGACACAGGCCCGTTGGTCTCGGAGTTCGATTGCATTGAATAGTAAAGCCTCGATAATCGCGCTCGCTCTCGCTTGCACGGCGTGCGCCACCTCCATTGATCCATCCACCGCGCTTTCGGTTGGTGGAACTGAGATAACGGGTGGGGTGCAAGCGTTTTACGTGAGCGTGTCAGCAGCAGGGCCGTTTATCGCCTACGAGACCGGCTCCAATGCCGGTCTCGTTTCGGCGTCGGCTTCCACCCAAGCGAATATCATTCGGGCGGAGGCGGCATCCGAGCATGCACGCGTTCGCGTCGAAGGCCCCAGCGCGTTTGCGCCGGACATGGCCGAGATGTTGGCGAGCGGTCTTGAAGTCGCAACCCCGTGGCGGCCCAGCGACTTCTCTGACGAATTTCAGGTCAGCCTTGATCTGGTCCCGAACGGCCCCATCGATTTTTCCCAGCGGTTCGCCTTTCAAAGTGCGCCCTGGCCGATGGCGTTTAGAGCTCGGTATGACCAAGTCGCCTCATCCGAAGACCGCGCCAAGCTTGCAGCGACGATCAGCCATGAAGCCTATCACCTCGCCAACGCTGTCTCTGGCGAAGGCAGCAACCTGACCGCCTTTGAGTCCCGCCGCGACGCCGGATGGATTTATGAAGAAACGGCAGCACTGCTTCTTGGCGCCTGCACCACGGTTAGCCTTGGCTTCGCCGCCGATCTTGAAACAACGCCGAGCGCCGTCCTCGATCTTGTTCACCCGGAGACCGGCGAGGAACGTGAAGTCATCGCGCCCTTTGATGATGATCTCACCGCACGCTTGGTTACAGCTCTAGAAGCGCCGCATGCCCGTGGAACATTTCCTCGCCTGCCCGTCTATATTGGGTTTTACCGTACGCTCTTTGACCGGTATGCGAACGGCGCAGATCATATCGAACCCGGGTCTCTGGCCGCAGACAGGCTCCTTTCGGCATGCGCCCGCCTGGGTCCAGATGTGCAGCAAGTCCCCATCGAACTCCTAAATGCGGCCGAGGGCGGAGAGAGGTCTTAAGTTTGGCGCCATAGGAGCCCATCAGACTCAACGACGGCGCCCTCCCCTTAAGCGGCAGGCGTGCTAGGCTCAGGAGCGATTTCTTTCTGCTTTCTGGAGCTTTTCATGTCCTCGCTTCGCCTTCTCCTGTCCGTCACGCTCGCCTTCGGCGGTTTTTCTGGCGCGCTGGCCGCTGATCATCACGGGGCGACCGCCCAGCCCAGCGAAGCCCGCGCTGTCCTGATCGACCGCAATCGCGAGGTGATTGGCGAAGCCCGTTTCCAGCAAGGCCCGCTCGGCGTTCTGATCACGATTGAGATGGACGGCTTGCCCGAGAGCGCCACCGGCTGGCACGGCACCCATCTACACTCGATCGGCGATTGCTCGAATGAGGACTTCACCAGCTCGGGCGGGCATGTCAATCCCTTCGGCAAGGCGCACGGCCTGTTGAACCCGGACGGGCCGGACAATGCCGATTTGCCGAACACCTACGTGCATTCTGACGGCACGGCGCGCGCCCAGGCCTTCACCAGCTTGGTGAGTCTCTCCGGACAAACCCACGCGCCGCTCCTCCTGGACGGTGACGGCTCGGCCATCGTGCTCCACGACAATCCCGACGATCATATGAGCCAGCCCATCGGCGGCGCCGGCGCGCGCCATGTTTGCGGCGTGATTGAAGCGGTGAGCGAGACCGAAGAATGAGTTCCGTACTGATAGACCGCCGTACCGCGCTGGCGGGTCTCGGCGCGAGCCTTGCTCTTGGCGCTTGCGCGCGCGGGCAGGACGCAGGGCCGGCCGTCGGCGAGAGCTTGAGCGGCCCCTGGACCGCCGGTCCGTCCCTGCCGATCCGCGTGCAGGAGATTTATCCCGCTGTTGCGGGCGGCGCGATCTATGTCGCCGGCGGCCTCTCCCCGGACGTGGACGGCG
>CAZAGE010000010.1:0-71369 GCA_964484345.1 uncultured Oceanicaulis sp.
GAAACGGATTAAGTCAGTCCAAAGCCTGACCCAACCCGGTCAAGAAGCCGTTAACAAAAATATCATCTAAGTTGTTGAAATATATAGACTTGGTTCCATGGTTCTGCGTTTGTTCACGCACAGGAAAATCAACGACCTACAGCAGGAGGTGAACACAAAGTGTGTGACCCCTCTCAAGTGACCTGATGGTGGTCGCCTAACGGGCTGGCCTAGACTGGCATTCGATATCGCTCAATTTGAGCCCAGTTCGGTCCCGCGTTTGAATCGAGATGCTGTCGTCTGTCGCGACCTCGCAGCGATAACGAGAAAAGGATGTGTATCATCACCGCCAAGTGGGTGATCTCAGGCAAGATACTGAAATGCCTAAACGCGTCGGTCGTCCGGGAAAGGCGCCCGTCTACCAGCTAACGAGCTGATTCCTCTTACAGCTCCCGCCTATATTCTCCCGTGGCAGCGCGCCACATCGACGCTTTTGGACGTGGCCGGTATCTCTTCATTGATCGCCTAAACCAAAAGCGGATATCATTCATGTATTTGAGAGGCATAGTCAATTTCATGTCGGCGGGCCTTCTGGTAGGGCTGGCGATTGCCTCTATTGCTAATGCGGCGCATGCGACGCAGACACTTGAGATCACACCGGCTGCCCGCGCCGCTTTGGGGCTGGAAACCGCGGCTGTTCAGGCTGCAGACCGCTTTGCCGGCGCTGAAGCCTCGGGGATCATCGTCGCGCCGCCAGGGCGCTTGATGTCAGCATCCAGCCCGTTCTCTGGGGTGGTGGTTCAGCCGCTGGTCATGCCGGGCAGTCTGGTGCAGGCGGGTGACCCTCTGGCGGTGATCTACAGCCCGGACTTCGCCACCGCGCTGGGTGAGCTTGAGACTCTGAGGTTCGCTTTGCGGCATAAGGCGGGCCGGGCTGAGCGGGCCGAGGCGTTGCGTGCTGAAGGTCTGATGTCAGCTGAAGACGCGGAAGTATTAGAGCACGAGGCCGTCGCTGCGCGTCTTGCATTCGAGGCCATGCGTGATCGGCTGGCGGGGGTTGAGGCCGACCCGGCCGCGCCGGGTCAGTTTCGCGTAGCGGCGCCGGGCACCGGGGTTGTTGCTCACCTGCATTCCGCGTCAGGCGAGTCGGTCCCCGCCGCTGGGCCGATCGCCTCAGTCTTTGTGGGCGACACCTTTTGGGCGAGAGCGCAGGCGTCGGAGCGCGCCGTCGATCTGCTGGCGCTCGGCGGCGCGGTGAGGGTGGCAGGCTGGGAGGAGCAAGGCGAAATTGTCGCGATCGACCCGGAGATCGACTCAACCACACGGTCGATTGAGGTTTTGGTTCAGCTGCCTGAGGGTGAGCCGTGGCGGCTTGGCCGTTTGTTGGATCTGACCTTCGACACCGCTGCGCCAGCTGGATCCGTTGCGGTCCCGTCGGCGGCCCTCGCCAGTCTTGCGGGCGAGGACGCGGTGTTTGTCGAGGCGGAAGGTGGCTTTCAGGTCCGGCCGATCGAGGTTCTCGCTCGCTCGCGCGATACGGTGCTGGTCCGCGGTCCGATCTCCGCCGGGAATGCGGTCGCCGTTTCCGGCCTCGCCGCCCTCAAAAACCTGGCGCTGAACGGCTAAGCCATGCTCGATCGGATCGTCGCCTTTTCGCTCACGCAGCGTCTTTTCATCCTCGGCATGGCTTTGGCGCTTGCAGCCGCGGGCCTGTTCGCCGCATTCCGTCTGCCAATCGACGCCTTTCCCGAAATCGCGCCGACCCAAGTCAAGCTCATCCTCAAAGCGCCGGGCATGACGCCGGAGGAGGTTGAGTCCCGGGTTGTGCGCCCGCTGGAAATGGAGCTCCTGGGCATTCCCCGTCAAAGCGTCATGCGGGCGACAGCCAAGTATGCGATCGCGGACATTACGCTCGATTTTGAAGATGGAACCGACGTGTACTGGGCCCGGCAGCAAGTGTCCGAGCGCCTGGGCGCGGTTATGGGCGAGCTTCCGGACACGGTGGAGGGCGGGCTGGCGCCCATCTCAACCGCGCTCTCTGAATTGTTCATGTTCACACTCGAGGGCGGCGATCTCGACCTTGAAGAGCGCCGCGCCCTGCTCGACTGGACGATCCGGCCCGCTCTGCGGACGGTGCCAGGTGTTGCGGACGTCAATGCGCTGGGCGGGCGGGTTCGGACCTTTGAGGTCGTACCCGACGAAGCGGCAATGGCGGTCGCGGGCGTCAATGTGACCGATCTGCGGGAAACACTGGAAGCCAATAATCGCAATGATGGCGCCGGCCGGATTTCCTTTGGTGAGGAGACGCTTGTGGTCCGCAGCCTTGGCGCCGCACTGGACGCTGAGGATCTCGGGCGCTTGGTTGTCCGGTCAGGGCCAACAGGCCTCGTGCGGATCCGCGATGTCGCCCAGGTCCGTCTCGGCGCGCTGACACGCTATGGATCCGTGACCCGCGACGGTCAAGGTGAAGCGGTGGAGGGCATCGTCGTCGCCTTGCGTGGTGCAGACGCCCGCTTGGTCGTGTCAGGGGTGAGGGAGCGATTGGCGGAGCTTGAACCAGGCTTCCCGGCGGGCGTTCACGTTGATGTCTTCTACGACCGCTCGGATTTGATCGAGCAGGCTGTCGGCGCCGTGACACAGGCGCTGCTCGCGGCGGCGGCGCTGGTCATCGCGCTGCTGGTTCTGTTTCTCAATAATGCCAGGGCTGCGATCGTCGTGACGCTGATCCTGCCGTTTGCGGCGCTGGCGACTTTCCTGTTGATGAGTGCGGTGGGTCTATCCGCCAATTTGATGAGTCTGGGCGGGCTGGCGATCGCAATTGGCATGATTGTCGACGCCGCCATTGTGGTGACTGAGAACGCGGTAGAGCGTCTCAAGGCAAGCGGGCGCGCGAGCAAGCTGCATGTCATCTATCGCGCCGCAAGCGAGGTTGCGGCTCCGACGGCCGCCGGCACAGTGATTATCTGCCTGGTGTTCTTGCCATTGCTGACCCTTGAAGGTCTCGAGGGCAAATTGTTCTCTCCGGTTGCATTGACGATCGTTTTCGCGCTGAGCGCGTCCCTTGTGCTCGCACTCACGCTGATTCCGGTCCTGGCCGCGTTGATGTTAAAGCCGAACACTGATGCCAAGGAGGCGCCGGTCATGCACCTGTTGTCTCCGGCCTATGATCGTCTTCTCGGCCTTGCCATGCGCT
The DNA here is from genome assembly GCA_964484345.1 of uncultured Oceanicaulis sp. Taxonomy (GTDB): domain Bacteria; phylum Pseudomonadota; class Alphaproteobacteria; order Caulobacterales; family Maricaulaceae; genus Oceanicaulis. The sequence continues at coordinate 3,173 of CAZAGE010000010.1, forward strand.
TTCCGATCGTGGTTTACGGGATTGCCGCGATTGGCATTGCCGCGGCGGGCGCCAGCTATGTGACGGTTGGCAAGATCTTCATGCCGACCATGAATGAGGGCGCGGTTGTGATGCAGCTTGCGGCCTTGCCATCGATCAATCTTGCACAAAGCGAGGCTGATGATCTGCGTGTCGAACAAGCCCTGATCGAGCGCGTTCCAGAAGTCCGCCATGTCATCTCACGGGTTGGCTCCGATGAAATCGGGCTTGATCCGATGAGTTTGAATGAGAGCGACATGTTTCTCGAGTTGGCGCCGCGCTCTGAATGGCGCGGGCCGGACACAGAGTGGTTGGTTGGCGAGATGCGCGCCGTGATGGATGACTTTCCTGGGATCGAGTCGTCCTTCACCCAGCCCATCGAGATGCGCGTTTCGGAAATGCTGACCGGCGCGCGCGGCGACCTCGCCATCAAGATCTTCGGACCCGATGCCGATGTGCTTGCGGCTCTTGCCGGGCGTATTGAAGCCGTTGTCGCAGAGGTCCCGGGCGCAGCGGATGTGTTCACGCAGTCCAATGATCTGGCGGAATACCTGCAGGTTGAGATTGATCCCGAACGTGCCGGCCGGTTCGGCTTTGACGTGACAGCCGTACAGGATGAACTACGCGCACGCCTTGAAGGGCTCCGGGCTGGTGAAATCGTGGAACCAGGCCGCCGCACGCCGATTCTAATTCGGGCGGAACGCGCGTATCGTGAATCGCCTTTCGGTTTTGAAGACATCCGCATCGCCGCCCCGGACGGCCGGCAGGTCCGGCTGGCAGACATCGCCTCAGTGCGGCGGGCGGAGGGGCTTGCCCTGGTCGATCGGGAAGACGGCTCGCGCTACGCAGTGGTGCAGGCTTTTGTCAGCGGACGCGACCTCGTCAGCTTTGTGGAGGCCGCGCAGGCGGCGGTCGATGCATCAGGAGCGCTTCCGGCAGGCTATCGACTGAGCTGGGGCGGGGAGTTTGAAAACCAACGCAGGGCGGCCGCCCGCCTTTCACTCATGGTGCCGGCCTCGCTTGTGCTGATTTTTGTGGTGCTGTTTGCCACATTGCGTTCGCTGCGTCAGTCGCTTCTCATCCTCGCGAACATCCCCTTCGCCCTGGTTGGCGGCATTGTCGCGCTCCGATTGGCCGGCGAGTACGTGTCTGTACCCGCGTCCGTGGGCTTTATTGCGCTGCTGGGCATCGCTGTTCTAAACGGCCTCGTTCTTGTCATGCACTTCAATGACTTGCGGGCCTTGGGGCATTCTCTTGAGATTTCCGTGCGTCGCGGCGCCAACCGCCGGCTCAGGCCGGTCCTGATGACTGCGACGACAGCGGCCTTCGGTCTTGCGCCTTTGCTCTTCGCCGCCGGGCCGGGGTCGGAGATCCAGAGGCCCCTCGCCATTGTGGTGATCGGTGGTCTTATTTCATCGACCATCCTGACCCTGTTCCTCTTGCCCTTGCTATACCGCCGCTTTGGCGAGGAGCGGCCTGAGGGCGGCATTTCCACGGAGACCGTCGAATGGTCACGCCCCTACGCAAGTTGACGCTTGTGTGTCCCCGTGAAATCCGGCCGCAGCTGGCGGATGCGCTAGACGCGATTGAACCGCCTCTGCCGGGCTACACGGTCGTGGACGCGTCCGGGCATGGGCCGGAGGCCACGCTGGTCAGTGCAGCTGAGCGCGTTCAGGGCGCTATGCGTTCGGCCATGTTCATCCTGGTGCTGCCCAAGGTCGAGGTCCAGAGGGTGCTCGACGCTATCGCCCAAACCTGCCGGCGCCCACAAATCGCTTTTTGGACCGAGTCGGTCGAAGACTTCGGACGTCTGCAATGATTGCTGTTGCTCTCGCACTTATGGGGAGTTTAGCGGTGCAGCCCCCGACATCGCCCTCTGACCTTCCACCGGCGCCCTTAAATGAAGCGGCCGTCGCAGCTTCACCTGTGATTGAAGCTGCAAGCGCTGACCTGGAGGCTGCCCTGGCGCGCGCCGAACAGCTCCGTCTGGGGGGCTATGAAGTCACAGTCACGGGCGCGGCGGCGCGCCGCACTGTCGATGGTGTCGGTGACTTCACCGATTATTCCGGCGGGGTCAGCCGGTCCTTCCGCTGGCCTGAGAAGCGGCGTGCAGATATGGCGCTCGCTGACGTCGAGCTGCGCCTGGCTCGAGCGGATTTTGAGATCGCGTGGCGTAATGAGGCCCTCCGTCTGACCGCCCTGTGGAATGAGTGGCGGCTGGCGAGCGAGCTGGCCAGCTTGGCTGAGGCGGACGCCCGCGATGCTGCGGACGCAGCGGCGGCGGAATCTCGTCTGACTGCGCGCGGCGCGGCGCGGGAAGTCGATGTGGATCAGTTGCGGGCGGACGCAGCTCTTGCGGAGCTTGCCATGCTCCAGGCCGGCGAGTCCGCCAATCGTGCGCGGTCCGCACTCGCGGCCGCCTTTCCACAGCTCCTGTTGCCGGAGGCTCCGCCGCCATTCGCGGATGCTGAGACTTTGCGCGCTAACCTGACGGCACCGATGGACGCTGCGCCGGATCATCCAGAACACCGTGCTGCACGACTTGGGCTGGAACGCATCCAGCTCGTCGAACGCCGTGCCCGTCTCAGCCAACGCCCCGATCCCGAACTCGGTCTTGAGGTCTTCAGTGAGTTCGATGGCGATGAGAGTGGTGTCGGGGTCACCTTGGCTGTTCCTTTATCAGGCCGAGGTCGCGCCGTGGCGGCTGACGAAAGTCGCTCCGCCTCCCTGGCCCAGGAGGCGCGCCGCCGGAGCGCCGCGCGAGAGGTCGTCCATGTTCACGCGGCCGCGCTCGATGCCGTGGAGCTGGCCGCGTCGCGCCTGTCCGCCGCAGAATTGGCCGCATCGGCCTCCGGCACTGCGCTGCGGCGGGTCTCTCGTGGGCGCGATATGGGGGCAAGCACGGTCTCAGAGCTGATCACCGCGCGCAGGATGGCGCGACAGGCTGAGCAGGCCCTCTTAGAGGAGCGTGCCGCCGCGACCTTGGCCGCTCACCGTCTGGCGATCTTTGAAGGCCGGCTGCTAGAGCCGCCGCCGGAGCGTTAAAGATGGTGAGGGTGGGATTCGAACCACCAATCCTTTCACTCAATAACTTCAATAACCTATCCCCCCCCCTGGCGGGCGGCGTGTAACAGTTTGTGTAACACCCAAATTTGCAGCCGGTTGCAATGGGGGGCATCTGGCCTCTATCGGTTTTCTCGCGCAATCATCGGGTCAAAGCGGTTCCACCAACACCGGATTGTCGCATGAATGATGTCGATGCTGCGTTCCTAGAGCAGGTCTTCGACATTGCGAAGCGAGAGCGGGAACCGGGTGTACATCATCACCGCCAGGTGGATGATCTCAGGCGAGATGTTGAAGTGGCGAAACGGGTTGGTCATCGCACAAAATCGGAGCCGCCGCGCGGACAACCGATTTAGGCCGGCAGCTCAGAAAAATGTCCTTGCGGCAGCTCCAGCGCCAGGCGTCTGCGATGATAGTGTCCAGGTCTCGGGTGGCTTTCCAACTGAGATGCGCCTCGGCGGTTTGAGGGTTAGCGACCAAGCGCGGCGGATCGCCCGCGCGCCGGTCGGTTTCGACAACCGGCACAGAGCAGCCCGTCACCCGTTCGCAGGCCGCAATCACCTCGCGGACGCTATAGCCTGACCCGGTTCCCAGGTTGACCGCAAAGCCGGACGCGCCGTCCAGAAGACGTTCAAGCGCCGCGACATGGGCCTCCGCCAGATCGCAAACATGGATGAAATCTCGCACCGCTGTGCCGTCTCGCGTGGGATAATCGGTTCCGAAAATGTGGATCGCGTCACGCTCTCCGGCTGCGGCTTGCAGGATTAGCGGGATGAGATGGGTTTCCGGCTCATGGGCTTCACCGATGCGGGCCAGCGGATCGGCGCCCGCCGCATTGAAATAGCGAAGCCGCGCCGAGCGCACGCCGCCGCGGGCTTCAACCTCCTCCAGCATGGCCTCAACCAAAGCCTTGGACCGGCCATAGGGGCTGACCGGATTAATCGGGTGGCTTTCTTTCAGCGTCTGGGTGAGCGGGTCGCCGTAAACCGCGCAGGTCGAGGAAAACACCAGCGCCGTGACCCCATGCCGGTCGCACGCCTCGATCAGCGCGGCTGATCCGCCGACATTAACGTCGAAACACTGCGATGCGTGGGTCATGGACCAGCCCACTTCGATGCGCGCTGCGAAATGCATCACCGCGTCGGGCTGAACCGTCTCAAACGCGGCGTTGAGGCGGGATCGATCGCGAATATCGCCGCGGATCAGCGGACCACTAAGAACATGACCGACATGGCCGTTCGACAAATCGTCATAAACGACGATCTCGTGACCCAATTCACTCAGCCGCAAGGCGGCGTGCGCGCCTACATATCCTGCTCCGCCAACAACCAGCACTTTCGCCATACTTCGCTCTCCATTGTCTCTTGGAGAGGGCGTCGCAAGTCGAGGTCCTGATGCGGGCGGATCCAGAGGTTTTGCGTCGCGGCCGGGTCTCATCGCTCAACCTGCGGCGCGCCGGACTCGGCTGACAGGCAGGGTCCAGCCAAGCGCCGGACGCTCGATGACGATCCAGGACAAAAGCGCTATGGCGCACAGCGGCGGCATCGCCGCGGCAAACAGCATGAGCGGTGTCGGCGCAGCCTCGAAAACGCTGATCCAGGCCATGACGACCAGCTGCTGGACGGGCCAGCCATAGAGATAGACGCCATAGCTGATATCCGCGCTCAATCCCCGCCCGGGGCGGCCCCAGAAGGCGACAATCAAGACCGTGTAGCAAACCGCCACAAGAACCAGATGTGTCGCGATAAAGGCGGGCGCGAGCATCAGCTCGGCGATCGCAACGCCCCACACCAAGGCGAGGAAATCGAGGCGCAGCACGATCCAATGCGCCAGCCGGTGCACCAGAACGCCCAAAAGAAAGGACGTCATCACCCAACGCCCTTCCGCAAAGATGAATGCAAGGCCGCCCTGCGCCTCCATGGCGACGACATGGGCGCAAGCGATCCAAATGACCATCATCGCAGCGAAGACCGCCGTGCGCAGCCGGGTCCTCAGCGCCCCCAGCGCTCCGGCGCCCCCGACGAGTGCATAGACGATAATCTCGTGGCGCAGCGACCAGACCGACCCATTCAGCGCCTCGGGAAAGGGGTTGGCGGCGAAAGCGCCAGGCAAGGTGAAGTCGACAAAGAAGATCGTCATCAGGCGGGCGGCATAGACGGCGAGCGCCTCCAGCCGCTCGGGTTCCACAACGCCGCAAACCACCAGAACGAGCGGCAGAACCAAAGCATGCGCCCACAGCGCGGGAACGATCCGTTTGAAGCGGGCGAGGGCGAAGTGCAGCGGGCGCTCCGCATGGCGCTGGGCGCTCTGGGTGATCAAAATCCCCGACAGAAAAAAGAACACATGTACGGCGAGTTCATGCACGCCCAGGCCCAGCCATCGCTCCAGCGGCGCGGTCGCGTCCGGACCCACGCTTAGATGCCAGGAATGGCCGAACACGACGGCGATCGCCGCGCCCAGGCGGATCTGGTCGATCCGATTGGTCCGCTTTCCCAGATTCTGGCCGACTGTGGGCTCCATGGCGCGTCTCCTCGTTGGCTTGGACGCTGGTCACCCGCAAGGCGAGGTCCGCAAGCGCGTTCGCGAGGCGAAGATGTTCGATGACGGCTTCTTTGCGAGCGGGCAGGCTCCAATCGCTAGCCGAGCACACCTTGCATTCTGCGAGAGGATCAAACGAGCGCGTCTCGCAATTTGCGAACTCGCATCCTGCAATGCGCAATCGAAGTTCGTGAAAACAGCCACTTAGCCTTCGCCCATCAATGGCCAGGCTCTTGCGCCAGCTCTCACCAAGGAGAGCCGTCATGTTGCTTGTCGCCGAATTCGAAATCGATCGCGCCCCGCGCACCTTCAGCCGCAGATTTTGTGAAACGCTGCGCGATCTCACCGCGCAACAGAATGATGCGACGGTGTCGATCATCACCGCGCTGCGCGCGGGGCGCCCCGTTCGCCGGATTGAGTGCAGCGACGGGACCGTCGCCGCCCGATTGAAGGACGCCATTCACGAGATCGCCCCCGGCCTGATTGCGGACGGGCAATGATGCGGACGCTGGTCTCCATCCTCTGCGGGCTTAGCGCCGCCGCCTGTGCGACAGCGTTTGAGACGCCGCGCAACAGCGTCGACCTTGGCGACAGCGCATACACGCTGACCCGGGCGCCGATGCAGCCCGCGCACGAGGTTCGGGTCACCGGGCTGGAGCGCTACACCGATGAAGGCCGCTGCGTCGATGCAGACTTGCCCATGGCGCGTCCCCAGGCACCCGCCTTGAGAACCCAAACGCTGGCCGGACCATCCTTGTCCCCGGGGGACATGGTCCGGCTGACCTTTGACGCCGACGCGGTGTTCGACGGCGCATACATCATCGCGCCGGACGGCACGCTGGACCTCGCCGGCTTGCCGTCCTTCCCTGCAGCGGGTTTCGCCCCGGCCGATGTCGCCACCTTCATCGCCGGCTTGATGGTCGATGAGGGCATCTATCAGGCCGGCTATGCCCGGCCGGCCTTGAGCGTCATTCAATGGGCGCCAGTGCAGGTTCACGTCTCCGGCGCAGTCTTCCAGCCCGGCGACGTGCTGATCAATTCAACCAACGCCGAGACCGTCCAGACCGCCCGCGTGGAGGCCGTCGGCGATGTCGCGGAAGGCCGAACCCTGAGCCGCGCGATCTCCGCGGCCGCGGGCGTGCGCCCCGACGCCGACGTGCGCCATGTCGTGGTCATCCGCGCCGGGCGCCGCACCATTTATGACCTCAGCGGCGCTTTCACCGGCGCCCGGGTGGAAGACCCGGTGCTGATCGCCGGAGACCAGGTCCACATCCCCTCGCGCGCCTGCTTCCAGGCGCAGCTGGCCCGGCCCTCGCGGATCACGGCGCCGGGCGTGCGGGTCTTCATGTCCAACCTGACCCAGCCAGCCTCCTCCAACGCCCAGTCCGCAATCGGGCGCGACGCCACCAACCTGCCCTACGGCACGCGCTTGCTGCAGGGGTTGGTGTCGGCCAACTGCGTCGGCGGCGTGCAGGCGACCAACGCCAATCGCTGGGCGGTGTTGATTTCACGCAATCCGATCACCGGTGAGAGCGAAGTCATCGCCCGGTCAATCGAAGATCTGGTGCGCCGGGCCGATCGTGACCGCTTCAATCCGGTGCTGCTGCCGAACGACGCCATCGCTTGTTATGACAGCCATGTCACCAATGTGCGCGACGTCGTGCGCGCCTTCGGCGAGGTCTTGTCTCCGGGCGTCAGCCTGGCGCTGACCCGGGAAGCCTTTCAGTGACGCCGCCCCCGCCTTTCCCCCCGCCTCCTGGCCGTACGCCCCTCCGGCCAGCGGCGCCCCAGCGCAGCACCTCCCAACCCACTGCGCTGGGGCGGTTCGCCCATAAGCTGATCGCCGGCTTCGGGCGGGGCCGGATGATGCGCTATGTCCTGATCCTGATGCTGGGCGCTTTCCTGCTGGGCGGCGCCTCGGCCGCCTATTACGGGCTCAGCCCGCGCCAATACACCAGCGGGTTTTCGCTCATCCTGCCTGGCGCGGGACCCTCCGCCCGCATCAATCTGGAAACGTTGGGCAGCACGGACGCCAGCTCGCCATCCCCCTTCTCCAGCCCCTCTTTAAGCCCGACGGTTCAATACAAGCGGTTGATGGATTCCCACCGCATTCGCGGAGCGACCGCCCGCGCCCTGGGCGTTGAGGTGGGCGCTCTGCCAGCGTTCCGGATCCGCCTGCAGGATCAGACTCCGATGATCTTCGTTCAATTGAACGCGGGTTCGCCGGACGACGCCTTCGCCTCGGCGCAGACCGTCCTGGCCGTCTTCCAGACCGAGCTCGACGCCCTGCGCCATGAAGAGCGGGCCGCCCGCGACGACGCCTTTCGCGCCGCGCTCGCCCAATATGAGGCGGACGTCACCGCGGCCCGCCAGGCGGTGATCGCGCTGCAGACCGAAACCGGCCTGATCTCACGTGAACAATATGATCATCTGGTCACCGAAACCGACGCGCTGGAGCAGCAACGCGGGACCGCGCTGGATCGCGCCGCCCTGCTGGACGCTCAAAGCCGCACGCTGTCACGCTTGATCGGGCTGGAGCCAGGCGTCGCCGCGGCCATCCTGGTGCTGCGCGGCGATCCTCAGTTTGAGGCGCTGCGGGCGGATCTGGGCGAAGCGGCCAATGAGATCGCCAGCCTGCGCGAGGTCTTAGGCGCCAACCACCCCGAGATGCGCAGTGCGCGCGATCGCCATGCGGGCCTGCTGGCCGAAATGGGGTCGCGCGGAGAAACCTTGCTGGGCGTCGCCCGGTATCAGGCCTTGAGCCTGGCCGACATCAATCTGGACGATGAACGCGCCGCCATGCTGCGCCAAATGGTCGAGCTGGCGGCGGAGGCGGCCGGCGAACGCGCCTCAGGCCAAGCCCTGGGCGTTCGGATCGACGTCAATCGGGAGCGGATTGGTGAATTGTCGCCGATCGCGGCCGAGCTGGAGGCGCGCCTGCGCGCACACCGGGTCGCGGAAACCGTGTTCGCCAGCGCCGTCGCGCGGCTGAGCACGGCGCAATCCGACCTCTTCACCTCCTATCCGATGGTGCAGGTCCTTGAGGCGCCCGCGCGCCCCGACCGCCCCAGCTCGCCGTCATTGAAAATCGCCGCCGGCGCCGCCGTCGCCGGCTATCTCGTCTTTGTCATGGGAGTGCTGCTGTTATGGCTGCGCCTGCCGCTGATCCGCATGCTGTGGAAGATCGTCTAGTCGCCCTCGCGCTGGTCGGCACCTGGCCGATCTATGCGGTGGGCGGCCTCTACGTGCTCGGGCCGGTGCTGGGCGTGCTTTTGACCGCCCTGGTCTTGGTGCGCGCCTATGTCCGCGCCGGCACACCGGCGGCGCCGCGCCCGGTCCCGTTCGGGGTCTGGGTCTGGATCAGCGCCATGGCGGTGATGCTGCTCGCCTTGCTGATGGGCCATTGGACCCAGGGCCTGTCGACCGGTCAGACCATCAAATCCACCATCGGCTGGGCCAAAGGCTGGGCGCTGTTCGCGATGTTTCCGCTGGCGGGCGCCTGCTTAAACATCAAGGCGGAGACCGTGATCCGCGCCGCCTCGGTGACGGCGCTGATTTCCCTGCTGCTCACCCCGGTCTTATTCATGGCGCCGAAAATCGGCCTGCCGCCGGTGCTGTTCGTCTCGCCGCTCAAGGCGGTCGGCGGGCCGGGGCCGGAATTCTTCGCAGTCCAGCTCTATTCCGTCGACCCGGGCGACGGCTTGCCGCGCTGGCGCTATTTCACGCCGTGGTCGCCCGCCGCCGCCATGATCGGGAATATGTATCTGATCCTCGCCATTGAGGATCGCCGCACGCTCTGGCGCTGGATCGGCATCCTCTCCGCGCTCGCCATTATCGTGCTGTCCAAATCCCGGCTGGGCGTGGTCGCCGCCGTTACGATCTGGCCGATGGCGTGGGGCGTGTCCCGTCTGGGCCGTCCCGGCGTCTGGCTGACCAGCGCCCTGCCCGCCTTCTTGCTGCTGCTGTTCTCCGGCCCCTTGCTGCGCGGCCTCGACCAGCTCTACGCCAATATCCGCGGCATGCGCGCAGACTCGTCGAGAGTGCGCGAGGCGCTAGGGCGTCTGGCGGTCGAGCGATGGGCGGATGAGGCGCCGGTGTGGGGCCACGGCATTGTCGAGCGCGGCTCGCACTATGTGCAATTCATGCCGATCGGGAGCCATCACACCTGGTTCGGCCTGCTTTTCGTCAAAGGCGCGGTCGGCGCCGGCGCACTTGGGCTGGCGCTCATCTGGAGCCTGATTGAGTTCGCCGCCTTGTCTTTGACCCGCCGGGTCGGGCGCACGGCGCTCGCCCTCCTGCTTCTCATGATCCTGTTCACCATCGGCGAGAACCTGGAAATCCTCACCTATCTGCTCTGGCCCGCCCTGCTGATCCTGGGATCAGCGATGGCTGCCTGCGCCCGCGCGCGCGAGCAGGTCCTCAGCCAAGGAGCCACCCCATGACCGCCATCCATCCCGCCATTCTCGCGCCCCGCTACTGGCCCGCCATGGGCGGCGCCGAGCAGCATTCCCGCGCCCTGGTGCACGCCATGCCCGACGATGTTCGGCCGAGCGTGGCGAAGGTGTGCTCTGAAAGCGAGCACCCGACGGATACAGCCTATGCCTACGCCGACCGGGAGGCGTGGAACGATGCCGGCGTGATGACGCATCAGCTCGCGCCCTCGGGTTTGACGGCCATCGCCCTGCGCGCGCTGGCGCGTCACAGCGCGCAAAGCCGGATCAGCCGCGGCCTGTTCCGCAAGCTGGCGCAGCGCGCGATCGGGCGGAATATGCGCCAGCATATGGCGAACGCAGACCTCAACCACGTCATATATAACGGCTTCACCCCGATGGCCGAGGCGGCGGCGGCGAGCCCCAAGCCCTTCGTCTTCACGCCGCTCGCCCACACCACCAAGCCGGAGGGGACCGCCTGGTCCAGCCCGGGCTTCAAGCGGCTTTACGCCCGCGCCGATGCGGTGATCGCGATGACAGCCTATGAGCGCAACTGGCTGATTGATCGCGGCGCGGCTGCTGACAAGACCCATGTCGTGCCGATGGCGCCGCTGCTTGATGACACGATCACGCCGGACCCTGACGGCTTTCGCGCCCGGCACGGGCTGGGCGATGCGCCGATCATCCTCTTTCTGGGTCGGATGGCGGAGTATAAAGGCTATCAAGCCCTGCTCGACGCGCGTCACGATGTTTGGCGGCGCCATCCTGATGCACGTTTCGTGTTCGCAGGTCCGGGCACGCGCCAATCCAACGCGGCGTTTCAGGCGCTGGAAATCGAGTCCCGCATTTTAAATCTGGGCCTGATCGACGACCTGGAAAAGCAGTCCGCGCTGGCCGCCTGCACCCTGCTCGCCGTGCCCTCCACCGAGGAGAGCCTGGGCGTGGTCTATCTGGAGGCCTGGCGGTTTTCCAAACCCGTCATCGCGGCGCGCACGCCGGTGATGGCGAGCGTGATCAAGGACGGCGATGACGGGCTGTTGACCGACCCGGTCGGCTGGAAGCTGGCGCGCGCCATCACCGGCCTGCTGGACAGCCCGGCGGTCGCGCAGGCGATGGGCGAAGACGGCCATGCCAAGGTGACACGCCGCTACACCTGGGAGGGTTCAGCGGCAAAGCTGGCCGAGATCTATCGCAGCCTCTTAGGGCGCTAGGCGGTCGCCTTGTCCGCCCAGGACTCCTTCTTGCGGTAAATCGTCGACGGCGCGACGCCGAGCTGTTTGGCGGCCAGGGAGATATTGCCGTCGCACAGCGCGATCGCGGTCTCGATGGCTTTCTTCTCGGTGACCCATAGCGGCTCAAGGCCCGGCCGCGGCGCGTCGGCCTCAGCCGGCGGCGCGATTGCGCCGGAGTGAGGCGGCGCGGCGGTGGGCGGGATGCCGGCCGTCGGGACCGCCGCCGCGACGGGCGCCTGGACGGGGGCGGCGGAGACGGCCGCGATCGGGGCATCCAGCTCACCGCCGTCCGGCGCGCTCAAGATCACGCAGCGGCGGATATAATTCTCAAGCTCCCGCACATTGCCGGGCCAGGCATGATTAAGCAGGCTGGCGCGCATGGCGTCGCTCATGACCGCCGCAGGCCGACCCTCCTCGCGCGCGAAGCGCTCCAGGAAGCTTTCAGCCAGGGTCAGGATATCCTCGCCCCGCTCGCGCAAGGCCGGCAGCTCGATGGGGATGACGTTGAGGCGGAAGAATAAATCTTCGCGCAGCAAGCCCGCCCGCACCGCCTGCAGCGGATCGCGATTGGTCGCCGCGATGAATCGGATATCGGCGTGTCGCGTCTTTGAATCGCCGACCCGCGTGTATTCGCCGGTCTGCAAAAAGCGCAGCAGCTTGGGCTGCAGCTCGATGGGCATTTCGCCCAATTCATCCAAGAAGAGCGATCCGCCATCGGCGCGCTCGGCCGCCCCGGCGCGGTCGCCCGTAGCGCCGGTGAAAGCGCCCTTCACATGACCGAACAGCTCGCTCTCGATGAGATCTTTGGGAATCGCGCCGCAATTGAGTGAAACCAGCGGCTTGCGGCGGCGTTTGGAGTTGCGGTGAACCGCCTGGGCGGTCAATTCCTTACCCGTACCGGTCTCTCCGCTGATCAGTACGCTGGCGTCCGACGGCGCTGCGGCTTCGATCATACGGTAGAGCGCCTGCATGGGCAGGGATTTACCGACAAAGCCGGAAAACTCGGCCCGGCCCGCGGCTTTTTCATATGTCGTAACAACCCGCTCAAGCCGGCTTTTCTCCGCCGCGTTCTGCAAGGTCGTCAGCAAGCGCTCCGCACCGAAGGGTTTGACCAGAAAATCCGTCGCGCCTTCGCGCATCGCGTCCACCGCGATCGTCAAACTGCCGTTTGCGGTGATCACCACGATCGGACAGGCGAGCCCGGCGCCGCGCCATTCCTGTAGCAGCTCCAAACCATTGGCGTCCGGCAAGGCGAGGTCGAGCAAAATGGCGTCTGGGGCGCTAGCCCCCGCTAGATAATCGCGCGCGGCCGCGCCGGTCTCGGCAATGGCGACGTCCGCCACATCCTTGCGCAGAAAGCTCTGATAGGTGCGCGCCAGGGACGGGCTGTCTTCAACAATCAAAACACAGGCGATCGACATCAGGCGTTGTCCCTATTCTAAGCTCAAGACACGGCGCAACTCGGCGGCGGTCTGATCGGCGACCCGCTTTAAGACCTGGATCTCCGCCGATTTCACGACGCCGTCGCCGGCGGCGAGTTCGGTATTGCGCGCGGCCTGAAACAATCGGGTCGCCGCCAGGTTTTCAGCCGCGCCTTTTAAGGCGTGGGCGTTGACGCCCACCGCGTGCAAATCCGTGTTCGCCAGACCGCGATCAATGGCGTCGAGGCGTTCGGTCATTTCATCGAGAAAGACCTGGGCGATCTCGGCGTAGACCTCCGTCATCTCGCCCCATCTTTGCGCCTTATCCGCCTCATCCACCAGCGGCCCGGACGGACCGCCGACCCAGGGCGCGAGCGCTTTCTTCAAGAGCCCCAAATTGAGCGGCTTGGTCATATAGCTGGTGACCCCGGCCTCCAGCGCCTCATCACGCGATTGGGGCAGCGCGTGGGCGGTCAGCGCGACGATGGGGCCGTCATACCCGGCGGCGCGCAAATCCTGGGTGGCTTCCAGTCCATCCTTCTCCGGCATGGCCATATCCATCAGGATGACGTCATAGCTGCCAGCCAAGGCCATTTGCACCGCCTCAGACCCGTTTTGCGCCAGGTCGCAGGTCAATCCGAACCGCTTGAGCATGGCTTTAGCGACCGCGGCGTTGGTCGCGCTGTCCTCCGCCAACAAGACATGGCCGCTCAATGCGATGTCGGCGGCCTCGGTTTCCGGCGCAACGTCTTGCGCGCCGCTCTGCGTGACGGAGAGCGGCACCGTGAACCAGGCGCGAACCCCGCCCCCGGCGCGGTTTTCCAGATTGATGTCTCCGCCCATCGCCAACACGAGTTCCCGGCTGATCGCGAGGCCAAGCCCCACCCCGCCGTGCAAACGGGATTTTGAAACATCAGCCTGCTGGAAGCGCTCAAACAGAGAGTTGAGAAGGTGGTCCGGCACGCCCGGCCCGGTGTCATCCACCTCGACGCGAAGCTCGGCGCCCGCCTCTGACGGCGAAGCCGAGAAAGACACACAAACGCAGCCCTGATCGGTGAATTTCAGCGCGTTGCCGACCAGATTGAACAGGACCTGCCGGATCCGTCCGGCGTCACCGGACACCAATGCCGGCAAAGCCTCGCCCTTCACCGTGAACTCCAGGCCTTTGGACTGTGCAGTGGGGCTGAACATCTCGCGCGTCTGATCGAGCAGCTCGCTCGGCGCGAAAGGGGCGGGTTCAATGATGATCTCGCCCGCCTCGATACGGGAGATATCCAGCAGGTCGTTGACCAGCGTCACCGCGCTCTCCGCCGACCGCTGGGCCGTGCCGACATAGCCGGCGTCTTCCGCCTTCATCTCCGCCTGGTCGATCAGCGACAAAGACCCGATCACCCCGTTGAGCGGCGTGCGCATCTCGTGGCTCATATTGGCCAGGAAGGCCGTCTTGGCGCGGTTGGCCGCTTCGGCGGCGTCGCGTGCGGCTTCCAGCGCGTCCTGGGCGCGCCGGGCTTCGGTGATGTCTTGGATGGTGCCCAACAGACGGCGCGTACGCCCACCGGAGGCATCATCGCTTTCGGAGACCCCTTGAGCGCGAACAATCACCTCTTCGCCATCCGGCCGGCATATCCGGTGCTCAATCTCGCAGCCCTTGCCAGAGGCGACCGCCCTTTCGACTTTGCTTTGAAGCCAGGCTAGGTCGTTCGGGTGGATACGTTCGACATAGCTTGCAAAGGTCACAGGCTCTTTGGGATCCATCCCGAAAATTTCATAGGTCGCCTGGCTCCATAGGATCTCGCCGGTCTCCACATCCCACATCCAGCTGCCCAGCTGGGCGATCGACTCAGCAGACGACAACAGGCGCTGATAGCGCTCACGTTCCGCCTTCGCGCGGGCTTGTTCGGTTTGGTCGCGGACGATGCCCTGGACCAGCTGCGTGTCGCCGCTTTCAAAGCGCTGGGCGTTGATTTCGGTCGGAATGACCCGCCCGGAGCTGTGCAGGAAGCTGATCTCCAGGCGGGTGCGCCCGGTTTCGCGCACTTCCGCGAGCGCGGCTTTGGCCTTGGGATGGTCGGTGTCCGGGTGCAGTAGCGGCAGCGGGGTTGCGAGCAAGTCTTCGCGCGAGCGGCCGAGCAGATCGACAGCCTGGGCGTTCACATCATGGATGTGGCCATCCAGATCATGAATGATGATGGCGTCGACGCTGTTCTGGAACAGCTCCGCATAGCGCGCTTCGGAGGCTTTCAGCGCCTCCTCCTGTTCACGCCGCTGGGTGATGTCGCGAATATAGGCGGTGAAATAGTGTTGGTCTTCAAACGGCACCGGCGCGATGGTCAGCTCGACCCAAATCGTCTCACCCGTCGCGTGCAGCGCGGGGACTTCGACCCGGTTCCCGATCACGCGCTTCTCGCCGGTATTTAGATAACGCGTCATGCCCGCATGGTGCGCGCCGCGCATGTCGGCTGGAATGATCAGCTCCGCCATGGGCTTGCCGAGCGCGTCTTCGGCCTTGTGCCCGAACAAGGCTTCCGCCGCCTCGTTGAACGCGACGAAGCGGCCGCCTTCATCAACGACGACAATGGCGTCAAGCGCGGTGGAAATCACCGCCTCGCTGAGAAGATGGTTGAGATCTTCCGCCCGGCGCCCGGCCGCCCGGGGCCGCGGCTCGGTCGGCGCCTGGAAGATATGAAGTTTGGATTTGTCGTCGGACATCAGCGGCTCCTCCCCGTATATCGGGGACCGCGCAAGACTGACGCCAGCGTATCGAACGACTTATCGCATTGAAATGGCGATATTAAAAACAAGGCGCCTCGCAGAATGCAAATCTAGGAGTGCATTTTGCAATCCTATATTCGCATTCTGCAAGGACTGATTAATACGCCCCATCCGCGCCGAACACGGCTTTGGGTGTCCGTAGCATGATGGCGACATCGCCCCAGAAGCTGCGGGTTTTCAGGTACCGCCGGTCCAGAACGACCATGTCCTCAAACCCGACCGTCGCCCGGCCGGAGACTTGCCAGAGGCCGGTCAGACCCGGCTTGCCGTTCAGGCGGTCGCGATGGTGCGGGGCGTATTGCTCGACCTCCTCCGGCAAAGCCGGACGCGGGCCGACCAGCGACATGTCGCCTTTGAGGACATTGATCAGCTGCGGCAACTCATCAATCGAGAAGCGCCGAATGAAACGGCCGACCGCGGTCACGCGCGGGTCCGACTTCATTTTAAAGGTGACACCGGCGCGATCACTCTGGGCCAGCAGCGCGGCGCGCTGGTCCTCGGCGTCGACGACCATGGAGCGGAATTTCAGCATCTCGAAGGCCTCACCGCCTTCGCCGATACGTTTCTGCCGGAACAGGATGGGCCCCTTCGACCCCAGCTTTACGGCGATCGCCGTGGCCGCGAGGACTGGCGATAAAATGGCGAGCCCGCCAAGCGCGCCCGCAATATCGACCGCCCGCTTCAGGCCCAGACTCAGCTTTGCGCGAAACCCTTCAACCTCCTGCCGGGCGCGGCGGGCGGCCAAATGCGCCAGGAAGGCCGCGTTGCCCAGCACATAGCGCCGCCACAAGCGGCGGGGCTCACGCCACAACCGATAGGCCCATTCTAGGCCGCTCTGGCGCATCCATTTCGGCGCGCGGGGGATGCGTCCGGAGACGAAGTCGAGCAATCCGCCGACCCCCAGACTGACCGGTGCGGTCAGCCGGGGCGCTATGCGGGCCAGCCAGATATCCTGATCGGGTACGCCCAGCGCGACCATGACGACATCCGCGCCGCTGGCGTTGATCGAGTCGACCAGCGCCGCTTCGGCGTTGGGGGCGAAATACCCCGACTGACAGCCCGCGATCTTAAGATCGGGGTGGGCTTTGACCGCACGCTCGGCGGCGCGCTTGGCGACCCCCGGCCGGCCGCCGAGCAGGTAAAGCGAAAGCCCGGCCTTCGCCATCGCCGCGCAAAGCGGATCAAACAAGTCGGTGCCATTAAGATTGGCTGTCAGGTGCACGCCATCCAAGCGCGCCGCCAGATCAACCCCGGCGCCGTCCGGGAAGATCGCATCACAGGTCTTAAGGGCCAGACGATAGCGCCAGTCCGCGCGTGAGACGTTGGCGCAGTGCGCGTTCAAAAAACCGATGCGCGTGCAGATGCGGCGCTGGGCGCGGTCGATGATCCAGTCGATCGCATCCGACTGGCTAGCATCGGCGAGCGCGAAATCCAGGACGGGCTGAACCGCAAGGGCGGTCGGGCCGGCGGCGGTGAGGTGTGGGAAGGAGCGCACCGCGCGCGCCGCGGCTTGCGGCGCCTGGCGCTCCAATGCGCTTACGACAAAAGCGGTATCGAGCATGGTCAACTCCGTAATTATGGACCTGACCGCTCTCCCTCAGACTTGGGCTCATTCATGGGGAACCCCCATTCTTTCAAATAAACAATAGCTTAAAGTCTTTCGAGGCGAGGATCGTTTTCAATTCGCACCACGCAATTCGGGAGCCGCATTGCGTTTTGCGATTTGACCGCCGGCGCAGGAACACGCCCCGAACAGCATAGCAGAACATTACTATATCAAAGACTTAGAACGATTTTGACCGGTAATGGCCCGGCGTGGCCCCGCCTATGAGGACATGGTCCTGAACCCTCAGGAGCATCGTCATGCTGGCGCAACGCATCAATCAAATCACGATGAAAGGCCGTGCGCTGATCCAGGATCGGATCGTCAGCGGCATGGGCTGGATGGCCGGCGCCGAGCTGGCGATCCGCGTCACCCGCCTGGCCAGCACGATCCTGCTTGCCCGCGTAATGACGCCGGAGATTTTCGGCGAGGCCGCGCTCGCGCTCGCCGTCTTCGAAATCATCCGTCTGTTTAATGAAAACGGGCTGGGCGCCGCCGTCATTCGCGCCCGCAACGCCGATCTGGCGAGCGTCGCCGAGACCGCCTACCGGCTCAGCTGGGTCATCGCCCTTTTCCTGACCCTTCTCCAGGTCGGCATCGGCGGCGTGGTCAGCGCCATGTCCGGCCGGGACGATTTGTTCTGGCTGATCGCCGCTTTGGCCGGCGTCTATCTTTTCATGCCGGCGGGCTGCGTCCATGCCTGGATGATCATGCGCCGCGAGGGCATGGCCCGCATGGCCGGGGTCAACGCCGCGCAGCTCCTGGTCGATAATGCTCTGACCCTGGGTTTGGCGCTCGCCGGTTTTGAAGTCTGGGCGATCGTCCTGCCCAAACTGCTGACCGCGCCGATCTGGTTGATCGGCATGGCCTGGGGCCGCCCCTGGCGGCGCGACCGCACCGTCCGACCCTTCCCGATCGGCCGCCTGGGACGCTTTTGCGGCCCGGTCCTGGTGTCCGAGCTGATCGCAGGGCTGCGCCTGCATGCCGACAAGCTGATCATCGCCGCACTGTTCGGGATCGAAGCGGCCGGGATCTACTTTTTCGCCTTCAACGCCGGGGTCGGCTTGTCCAGCGCCGTGTCCACCGCCTTCAACCGAGTGGTCTATCCGCGCTTTTGCAACGCGATAAACGAAGCCGGCGGCTTGAAAGCCTCCCATGCCAAGGTGTTGCGCGCCTACGCGCCGGCCTTCGCCATGGTCTTCCTGATCCAGAGCGTTGCAGCCCTGGTCTATGTCCCGATCATTTTCGGCGAACGCTGGGCGGACATGGCCGGTCTGGCGGCCATCTTGTGCCTATCCGGCGCGGTGCGCCTGTTCGCCGAGACCAGCCTACTGGCCTTCCGCGCCGCTGGCGAACCGGTCCGCGAATGCATCGGCGCTTTCGCCCTGGCGATCGGCGCCGTGATCGGCCTGGTGCTCGGCTCAAGCTGGGGCTTGAGCGGCGCCGCCGCCGGATACGCCGCCGGGATCGCGCTGGCGGCCGCTGTGATCAGCCACACCGCTCTCTCCCACTTCGCCCGCCCCCAAACCTGTGGAGCTCAAGCCTTATGAGCAAATTAGAAACTCCGCCCCGCTTTACGGTCGTCATCCCGATCTTCAACGCCGACGCAACGCTTGCCCAGACCATTCAAAGCGTCCTCGACCAGACCGACCCGTCCTGGGAGTTAATGCTGGTCGATGACGGCTCGACGGACGGCAGCATGATGATTTGCCAGACCGCAGCGGCGCTAGATGGCCGGGTGCGCGTTCTGGAGAATCCAGCAAAGGGCCCCTCCATGGCGCGCAATTTCGGCGCGACTTGCGGCAAGGGCGACTTCATCGCCTTTCTGGATGCTGACGATGTCTGGGCCGTGGACCGATTGGAGCACATGGCCGCCGGCTTCGCCGCGCGTCCAAGCGCAGGCTGCTTATTCTCCAGAGTTCGGCTGCTTGACGCGCAATCCGGTCAGGAGCTCGGGACCACCCCTCAAATCTACCGCCTGTTTTCCAGAGACCTGCTCGGCGAGTTTGCGATCACCACCAGCTCCAATCTGATGTTCCGGCGCGACGCATTTGAAGAAATCGGCGGATTCGACCCGGACATGGCGGCGGCGGAGGACCAAGACATCGTTTTGCGCCTCACCTGCCTGACCCAATGGACGGTGAAGGGCGTCAACGCTGTCCTGGTGGATTACCGGCTGAACCCGGCCGGACTATCCGCCCAGCTCGGCCCGATGGAGGCCGGGTGGCGGCGCCTCATCCGCAAAGCCGACGGTTTCGCGCCGCTTTTGGTCAAGACCCACCGGCGGCGGGCGGCGGCGATCTTTTATCGCCAGCAGGCCCTGCGCGCCGTGAGGGGCGTCAAGCGCCCGTTCCAAGCCGCTGCATGCCTGTGCCGGGCGCTGATGAACGACCCCGCCCTGCCCATCCGAAGCCCGCTGCGCACGGCGAAAGCCTGCGTCTTGGTGCTCTTAACTCTCGCCCTGAAGCCCATTGAAAGGAGCCAGGCATGACCCCGCCTTTTGTCACCGTCGTAATGCCGGTCTTTAACGTCGAGCGCTACCTGGCCATCGCCATTCGCTCGGTCCTGCGTCAAACCTACCGGCACTTTGAACTCCTGATCATCGATGATGGATCGACGGACGATTCCGTCTTAATCGCCCAAAGCTTCCGCGATCCGCGGATCCGGATCATCCAACAGGAAAACCGCGGCCTGGCCGGCGCCAGAAACACCGGCATCCGAAACGCGCGTGGTGAGTATGTCGCCTTCCTCGATTCCGATGACGCCTGGGCGCCGACCAAGCTCGCCGCCCATGTCGCGCATCTCCAACGCCGCCCGCGCGTCGGTGTCAGCTATGCTGGCTCTCGCCTGATCGACGACAATGGCCGGCCCCTGGGGATCTTACAAAAACCCAAGCTTGAAGGCGTGACCGCCGCGGACGTCTTCATGCGCAACCCGGTCGGCAACGGCTCAGCGCCCGTGATCCGGCGCGCAGTGTTCAAAGACATCCAAGGCCCCTACAGCGCCGACGGCAGGCCGGGCTGGTTCGACGAGTATTTCCGCCAGTCCGAAGACATCGAGTGCTGGATGCGGATCGCGCTGAACACGGCCTGGAAATTTGAGGGCGTCGAGGGCGCTCTGACCGACTACCGCATCAATTCAGGCGGACTTTCGGCCAATATTGTCCGCCAGTTCGAGACCTGGGCGCGGATGCGCGACATCGTTGCGCGCAGTCATCCCGCCTTCGCGGCGCGCTGGGCCGGCCTCGCTGAAGCCTTCCAACTGCGATATCTGGCCCGGCGCGCCATCAATATGCGCGACCGCGGCCTGGCGCTGTCCCTGGCGATCAAGTCGATCAAGAAAGATGCCCGCATTGTGCTGCGCGAGCCGGTGAAAACCCTTGTGACTTTAGGCGCGGCGATCGCACTGCGCGCATTGCCGACCGAGCGGTTTGAAGCCCTTCGCCGAGCGGTTCAAAACAAGCCCGCCACACCAAACGCGACGGGCCTTCAGCCCTAGCGGGTATCTTCGCTCATCAGCGCCTGTCGCCGGGCGCGCACCCGCGCCCCGGCGACCCCCATGGCGGCCCGGTGTTTGGCGACGCTGCGGCGCGATAAGCGAATGCCCGACGGCGCAAGGTGTGACGCGATATCTTCGTCGGACAACACCTGCCCCGCACGCTCGCCATCAATCAGCTTTTGGATGCTGGCGCGAACGGCCGTGACGCAGGACTCGCCTTCGCCCGACGGCGCCGAGAAAAGACCGCGCAGAGCGATGACCCCGATCGGCGTCTGAATCGCCTTATGCGCCACCGCGCGGCTGACGGTGGATTCATGCAAGTCGAGGATATCAGCGGTCTCGCGCATGGTCAGCGGGCGCATGGCGGCTAGACCCTGATGGATCGCCTCATGCTGAATCGCAACCGCATGCCGGGCTACGCGCAGCAGCGTATCTCCGCGCTGCTGACAGATCCGGCGCACCCATCGGGCATGCTCGAATTGGTCTTTGACATAGGCGGCATGGTCCCGGTCGCGCTCGATCCGGCGCAGCGCGTCTACCGCATCGGGGCAAATCTTCACGCGCACGCGGCGCGCCCGTGTGAGCTCCACAACGGTCTCTCCGCTCGTCAGTGTTTTGACCACCAAATCCGGCGGCGCGACGAGCACGGGGGCGCTGAAGGCCTGGCCAGGGGCGGCGGCCAGGGTGCGCAGCTTGGCCATCATCGCGCGCAAGGCAGGCTTCTCAACCCCCAGATGCCGCGCCAGTGCGACAAAGTCCTGCTTCTCCAGCAGATCCGCGCGCTCAAAAAAATGGCGCCACATCGGCGACCAGGAACCCTCTCGCTTGAGCTGGAGCGCAAAGCAGTCGAGCAGGTCGTGCGCGCCAACGCCGGCGGGCTCGAGCCCGCGCAACAGCCTTAAGGCCTGCGCGCCGTCCAGCGTCCCAATCCAGTCCGGCTGGTCACGCAGATAACCGCGCTCATCCAGACACCCGATCAAGTAAATCAGACACTCGCGCACGGATGGCTTCAGCCCGTTCAATTCGCCGACCTGACGGGTCAAATGGTCGGGCAGACTCGGCGTCTCCGCGTGAGTGTTCTCAATAATCTCGCTGATCGGCGTGCTGGCGGCGCGGCCGACCGGCAGCAGGACCGGATTGCTCAAGGCTTCCGCCTCGATCATCGCCTCCGCCTCTTCAAAGCGCAGCCCGAGCAGTTGAACCGCCGCCTGACCGCGCTGCCCTAAGCGTTGGCGCTGCTCTAGCGCCTGACGGAAACCGCGTTGCGTGGACATCGTCATGACGTGCTCCTTCTCGAATATCTTTCGATGTGAGGGGAGCAAAAACGTGACCACGAGTTTTCATTGCAAATTGCAACAAAAAGGGGTTCAGAGACTCGCTGGTGACGCAAAGTGCAACGACACAACAGTTGGCGATGTAGCGCCAGAACGGATCCACTCCAGCGCTCAACCGCCGCTCTAGCCGGGGAGCGCTGTCGCAGGGTCCGTATCCTCGCCAGCAATCCAAATCCAAGACGATTTGAAAGCCGCCAATAGCTCACCACGATCTGAGCAAGCCGAGCGCCCGGAAGTCTCTGGCGTGCGTCGAGCTCACACGTGCGGTGCTCTGAGCCTCGTCGTCTGGGTTTTTTGTCGCCGGCTAGCAGCAGCGGTGGCACGCGAGCAATCCGCAACACACACAGATAGACCACGACCAAAGCAGCCTATGCGCCCTCATAACAGCGTTGAGCCTGAGCGATGAAGCTCCGCCGCGATGCGCTCAACACTCAAAGCAATTAGCGCAAATCGAGCGCCTTGATCAGCTCAACCAGAGCCTTGGACGACTGTCTTGTCTGAGGCCGCGACAAGACATCAGCAGAGCCGCTGTTTCGCCACACGCCTTGAGCATGACCGGGTGACCTGAGACCCGCTTCGGCCATGGGCGCCACAGCTGCGTCCTTCGCCTTTACAAGGCGGGCTGCTCCGATCAGGAAGTGACCTCGATCACCGGCCACAAGAACCCGGCCATGACGAAGGCCAAATACTGGGCGGCGGACGACGAACAGGCTGCCGCCGCCAAAGCAAAACGTGAACAGCACGAGGCCAAAAAATGAATCAAGGTGAACACACTGACCTAAAATAGGTGAACACGCCTTATAAGTTTCAACAATTTAACCCCGAATCCCGGTTAAGAAGCCGTTAACGCTTGGCCGGATCGTCGAAGAGAAAGCCTGCCCATGACCGATAACGCCCCGTTCGCCGACAGCGCTGATCGCACTGTACGCATCGTCACCGCCGAGGGCCTGGACGACGCGCTGGCTGCGCTGTCCGTGGCCGCCGCCGCCCATGCGCGGTCCGCGGCGTTTAAGGGGAAGGCGGGCGAAGTGGTGATGCTGCCCGCGGGCGAGGGCGCCGATGCGCTGTTGGGCGCGGGGGCGGCCGCGTCCCCGTTCGACGTGGCGGGCGCCGCGATGTCGCTGCCGGAAGGCGATTGGGCGCTTGAGGGGGTTCCCGATAGCTGGGACGCGACCCAGACGGCTGTGGCGCTGGCTTTCGGCGGCTATCAATTCACGCGGTATAAGACCGCCAAACGGGCGCCGGCTCGCTTTGTGGCGCCGGACGGCGCGGATATCGCCGAAGCGACCCGCATCGTGGAGGGGGCCAAACTCACCCGAGATCTGGT
This sequence comes from uncultured Oceanicaulis sp., assembly GCA_964484345.1. Taxonomy (GTDB): domain Bacteria; phylum Pseudomonadota; class Alphaproteobacteria; order Caulobacterales; family Maricaulaceae; genus Oceanicaulis. The sequence continues at coordinate 26,409 of CAZAGE010000010.1, forward strand.
GAACACGCCGGCAGGCGACATGCTGCCGAGCCATCTGGAAGCGGAAGTGCGCAAGCTGGCGAAAGCGCACGGGGCGAAGATGCGCGTCACCACGGGCGAAAAATTGCTGAAAGACGGCGACGCCTATCCGATGATCCATGCGGTGGGCCGGGCTTCCGTCGATGCGCCGCGGCTCATTGAGTTTGAGTGGGGCGATGACAGCCATCCGCGTCTGGCGCTGGTGGGCAAGGGCGTGTGCTTTGACTCCGGCGGCCTCGACATCAAACCGGCCGATGGCATGTTGTTGATGAAGAAGGATATGGGCGGCGCCGCAAATGTTCTCGGGCTCGCTTCTATTATTTTGGATGCGAAGCTTCCGGTAAGGCTTCACTTGCTGATTCCGGCGGTGGAGAATGCGATCGCTGGCAACGCCTTCCGCCCTGGCGACATCCTCGATAGCCGCAAGGGGCTCACAGTCGAGATCGGCAATACCGACGCGGAAGGTCGCTTGGTGCTGGCGGACGCTTTGACCAAAGCGCTGGAGAGCGAACCCGACCTTTTGATCGATATGGCGACGCTCACGGGCGCTGCGCGTATCGCTTTGGGACCGGAAGTTTCGCCCTTCTACACTGATGACGCCGAATTGGCCGGCGAGATCGCGGCGGCGGGCGAACAGGTCGATGACCCGGTTTGGCGCATGCCGCTTTGGGACGGCTATGACGAGTGGCTCGACAGCCCGATCGCGGACCTGTCTTCCACCGGCGCCAGCCGCTTCGCCGGCTCGGTGACCGCGGCGCTTTTCCTTCGGCGCTTCGCAGAGGGCGCTAATTCCTGGGTTCACTTTGATATTTTCGCGTGGAACCCGTCAGAGCGCCCCGGCCGGCCGAAAGGCGGGGAGATGCTCGGCGCGCGCGCCCTGTGGGCCATGTTGAAACAGCGCTATGGCGGATAAGCCGACCCCCTTCCAGGTCACCGCCGGCGTGGCGCCTGTGCGCCGCGAGCCGAAGGATGACGGCGCCCAGGACACCCAGCTCCTGGCTGGAGAAGTCTTTCTGGTCGAGCGCGAGCAGGACGGTTGGGGTTATGGCCGCACGGCCCAGGATGATTATCCCGGCTGGGTGGACATGGCGGCCTTGTCCTCACCTGCGCTGATCCCGACCCATCAGGTCAAGGCGCTGCGCAGCTATGTTTTCTCCGAGCCGGATCTGAAATCTAGGCCGGTCTGCTTGATCAGCCTCAACGCCAAAATCGTCGGCGGGGTGCGCTCGGGCCAATTCATCGAAGCCCAGCGCATGGGCTGGGTGTTCGACGGCCATTTGCGCCCGGTCGGCGACCCGTGGGAGGCGGACTTCGTGACGGTCGCTGAGCGCTTCCTCCACACGCCGTATTTCTGGGGCGGCAAGGAAAGCCTGGGGCTGGATTGTTCCGGCCTGGTCCAGTCGTCCTTAGAGGCCGCCGGGATCATGATTCCGCGCGACACCGGCCCCCAGGAAGCCTGGGCGCGGGAGCATTGGCAGGCGGTCAAGATCACCGACGATCTTGGCGGTTTGCAGCGTGGGGATTTGGTGTTCTGGCCAGGCCATGTCGGCATTATGATGGACGCTGATACCCTGCTGCACGCCAACGCTTTTCATATGATGACCTATGCCGAGCCCTTGCGCCGCGCGGCCATGCGGATCGCCCATCATTACGCGCCGATGAGCGGGATTTACCGCCGCCCCGCATAAAGCGGGGACGCGCCGTGGCGAAGGGTGGATTTTCGGCCTATGTGTCGGGCATGACCGACACACGCCTTTCCCCCGCCCTCACCGATCCCCTTCCACTGGCCCGCAGGCTGATCCAGGCTCCCTCCGTCACCCCGGTCGACGCCGGTGCGTTGGACGTGCTGGGCGGCGCGCTGGAGGAGCTGGGATTTAAGACGAGACGTTATCCCTTCGACGAGGTGGATAATCTTTATGCCCGGCTCGGGACGGAGGGCCCGGTCTTCTGCTTTGCGGGCCATACTGATGTGGTGCCGCCGGGACCGGAAAACGCCTGGACGCATGCCCCCTTCGACGCCGCGCTGGATGACGGCGTTTTGTGGGGCAGGGGCGCGGCTGACATGAAGGGCGCTCTTGCGGCCATGGTGGCGGGCGTGGCGGCCTTTCTCGAGCGGAACGGTCCGCCTAAAGGCTCCATCGCTTTCCTGATCACCGGGGACGAAGAAGGCCCGGCGGTCAACGGCACGAAAAAGCTCTTGGAGGCGATCACCGAGGCGGGTGAAAAACTCGACCATTGCCTGGTCGGCGAGCCGACCAATCCGGCGCATCTGGGCGACACCATCAAGGTGGGCCGGCGCGGCAGCTTTAACGGCGTGATCACCGTCAAAGGCCGACAGGGCCATGTGGCGTATCCGGAGAAGGCGGAGAACCCGATCCCGGCGCTGCTCGCGCTGTTAGAGCGGCTCAACGCCCGCACGCTGGATGAGGGCGCGCCGCATTTCCAACCCTCCAATCTGGAGGTGACCACGATCGATGTCGGCAATGCGCCCCACAACGTGATCCCAGGGGCGGCGAGCGCGAAATTCAATGTCCGATTCAACACCAACCATATCGGTGAAGATCTTAAGACTTGGGTTGAAGATGAAGCTCAAGCGATACGTCAAGTCTACAGAGTTGAAATCGATCTGGATTTAAAAGTCACCGGAGAAGCTTTCCTGACCCGGTCCGGACCCTTTACAGATCTGATACGCGACGCTGTCGCCGAGACTACCGGCCGAGAACCCGCTTTGACAACCGGCGGCGGCACAAGTGACGCACGTTTCATTAAGAACTATTGCCAAGTCGCCGAATTTGGTCTAGTAGGAGAGACAATGCATCAAGTTGATGAGCGAGTTGATGCAGCCGATATTGTATCTCTATCAAATATTTATACCAATATTCTGACGCGTTACTTTAAGGTGTTCGCGTCATGATCGGCTGGATCACCGAGGTCCGCGCCGGAGTGACGGGCTGTTTCGCGCTGCTCACCTTCAAAGAGGATTGGCGCAAACATTTCGATGTCAGCAGTGAAGGCGTCGGCCGATCCTTTCTGGGCGTCATCCTGGCGATCCCCGCCTTCGTCTTCACCGTGGCGAGCGCCAATCATCTGGTGGCGGAAAACGCCGATCTGGTGACCCCGGGCGCTGAGATCACGCTGGTAGAATCCCTACTGATCTGGCTGCGTTTCTGGTTCCTGTTTCCGATTGTGGCGGCGGGCACGGCGATGCTGCTGCGGGTCTCTGACCGTTTCGCCAAATGGCTGGTCGTGCACAATTGGATGGTCTTCACCCTGATCCATGTTCAGGCGCTGTTTTGGGCCTTCTATATGGCCGGGTTCGCGGACGCGCAGAGCTTTGTCGCGCTGCTCGCCTCCTACACCTTTTTGCGGCTGCTGGTGCATTGGCGGGTGGCCGCCGGCGCCTTGGGCGTGCCGGTCTGGCCGGCGGCGGCTGCCGCCGGTATTCCGCTGCTCACCGATACCGTCGTTCGAATGTTTCTCGCCTAACGAAAAAGGGCGGCGCCGTTCGGCCCCGCCCTTTCCCATCCGTCTTTTGAGCACGGCTTAGTTCACGTTGACCGGTTGGCCGTCGATCGTGACGCGCAGCTCGATCACGTCGGCGGCGGCCTCAAAGGCGGTCTCGCTGTCCTTGGCGCCGTAGAAGACCGCCTGGCCTTCGCTGAGCACTGGACCATAGAGCAGGGTGCCGTCCGCATCATCGTCGACCGTGAAGGCGTCGGCGAGCATGATTTCGTCCCAGGCGTCGCGCACCTCGTCCCAATACGCGGCGGTGGCTTCCCAGTATTCTGCGGCGGCCTCATCGCCCATCAGATCGGTGCGGGTGTAGGTGTTGATGCCGTGCTCACGGACCAGCTCACGGGCTTCGCCGTCACGCAGGATGACTTTCGAATTGTCCTGCTCGTGGGTCCAGCCCCAGCTCAGCACGGTGTGGCGGTTGACGGCTTCGATAACGTCATAATCGTCGCGCACGGTCGCGTCGCGTCGCGGCAGCGGGCGATAGCTCGGGGCCGGCTCCCAGGTGGAGGCGTTCACGCTGTGCTCCCAGCGGGCGATGCCGCCATAGCGCGGGCTGTCGTCGACCTGATAGACGGTCTGCGACCAAGCGCCGGCCGCCTCGGCGTCGGACACGGCGTCCATATGCCAGGTGCCGAAGCCCTGATACTGCATCACGCGCTCGGGCTGATACTGCCAGTCCTGGCGCCAGTGCTTGATCACCACCGGCGCAGTCGGGTCGCCGACCAGCAGCAGGTGCTGCAGCGCGATATACTCGCCGGTGTCTTCGATCACATAGACGACTTCGCGCGCCGGCGTGGTCTTGTCTTCGGCCAGCTCATAGCCTGCTTCCACGGCCATGAATTCGCTAAAATCGAAGGTGACGGCGTATTCGCCCACCATCGCCAGGATGGCGTCACGGTCGGCTTCAAACTCAGCCGCCGAGCGCTCGATCATCGGCGCAGCGGCCATGGCGGCGGACGCGGTGTCGCTGGAGCCGGTGGTCGCGCACGCGGTCAGGGCCAGCGCGGAGGCGCTCAGCGCCAGCAGTTTGAGCGGGGAGGAGAGGGTCATCTCGTTGGTCCTGTCATCTTCGGGCGCGTCCCGCGCCGCAATCCTTCAAAAGCCTTCGGCGTCGCCGATCGGGTGAGGGGAGAAGCCCTGCACCAATCCGTCGCCGTCCCGATATGCATATTGCGACCGACTCGCACTTGCAATCGCAAAAGCAGTGCGGCACAAGGTCACGTAAATGAGAACTGTTTGCAAGTAGGGCAACGCATCCATGACAAACCTCTCCTCCCCGCACCGCGGCCTCGCGGCGCTTTTGGCGTCTGGCGCCAGTGTGTTAGCGCTGTCGGCGCCGGCCAAGGCCATCGAGACGGAAGTGCCGCAAACCGAAGCCAGCGACGTGATCGTCGTGACTGCGACCAAGACGGAGCTGACCAATTTCGACTATCCGGGGCTGACCAGCGCCATCGTTCTGGAAGCTCTGGAGGAAGAGCGTCCGTCCGATCTCGCGGATTTGCTGCAGGATGTGCCCGGTCTTCAGGTGGCCGGCGGTCCGCGCCGCACCGGACAGACGATCTCGCTGCGCGGTTTTGGCCGGGAAAGCGTGACCTTGCTGGTCGACGGCGCCCGCCAGAATTTCGATTCCGCCCATGACGGCGTGCTCTTCCTCGACCCGTCCCTGCTGGGCCGGGTGGAAAGCGTGCGTGGCTCCGCAGCGGCGCTGTACGGCTCGGGCGCCTCGGGCGGCGTGATCGCGTTTGAAACACTGGAAGCCGACGACGTGCTGCGCGAGGGCCAGAGCATGGGCGCGCGCGCGTCCGTGGGTTATCGCTCGGTCAATGAAGAAACCCGCGGCTCCGCCGCTGTGTTCGGCGACGCCGGCGCGTTTGAAGGCATCGCAGCGATCTCCGCGCGCCAGTCCGGCGATATCGCGCTTGGCTCCGGCGATGATCTGCCGGCCGATGACGAAGTCTTCTCCAGCCTTCTGGCCGGCGAATGGGACATCAATAGCGCGGTCGAGCTGGAGCTGGGCTGGCTCAGCTTCCGCAACGACGCCGTCGAGCCCAATAACGGGCAGGGCGCTTCTGTGGTCGGCGGTCTGAACCCGCTGGTCAACAAAGATGTTCAATCCGACAGCTTCCGCGCGACGCTGAGCGTCACGCCGGACAATCCGCTGTTCGATTTTGCGGCGACGCTCTACCACAATGTCGGCGAGGTCGATGAGACCGATCCCGCGATCAACCGCTTCATCGAGCGCGATCTGGAAACCACCGGCGTTCGCGCGGAAAACCGAGCCGAGTTTAACCTGGGCGGCCAGGATGTTGCGCTACTGCTGGGCGCGGAATGGTATGAGGACGAGCAGACCGGCTTTGACTCCAACACGTCGAATAATCAGCGCGGCGGCGTGCCGTCCGGCACGACCACCTTCACCGGCGCCTGGGCGCAGCTGGAGACCACGTTCGACCTCGGCTCCGCCGGCGAGCTGATCGTGCTGCCGGGCGTGCGCTTTGACAGTTTTGAAAGCGACTCCGATGTCGGCGGCTCCAATGAGGATGATGCGGTCTCTCCGCGCATCGCCGCGACCTGGGCGCCCAATGAGCAGATCCGCGTATTCGCCAGCTGGTCGGAAGCCTTCCGGGCGCCCTCGCTCAACGAGCTTTATCTGTCCGACACCCACTTTCGTCTGCCCCACCCGGTGCTGGGTTTTCCGACCTTCATCAGCAATGAGTTCATCGCCAATCCGGATCTGAAGCCGGAAGAAACCGAAACCTTCGAGATCGGCGCCGGCTTCATCCAGCAGGGCGTGTTCGGCACGGACGACCGGTTTGAGATCAAAGGCGCCTGGTTTAAGACCGACGCCACCGATCTCATCAATCTGGACGTCGACTTCGCCTTCTCTCCGACCTGCTTCGCGCCGCCCTTCTTCCAGCCGTGCTCGGCCGGCACGTCGTTCTCGGAAAATCTCGACTCGGCGGAGCTGGACGGGTTTGAAATCGCAGCCGCCTATGTGAACGGGCCGTTTGAGCTGTCCGGCGCGCTCTACGAGGTCGATGGCGAGAATACTGCGACGGGTGATCCCATCGGCGCGCTGCAGCCGATCATCGGTCACCTCACCGCGCGTTACACCTTCGAGCCCCAGCGCCTGACCGTGGGCGGCCGTCTCGGCTTTGCGGGGGAGTTCGACAAGACCACCGATCCCGCCGCAGAGCGCGATGGCTATGCGGTGGTCGATCTTTATGCAGGCTGGCGTCCGTTTGAGGATCAGCGCGTGCGCATCGATGTCGGCGTGGAGAATGTCTTTGAAGAAGACTATGAGCGCGTCTTCGCTGGCGTGTCCGAGCCGAGCCGCTCCTTTAGGATCGACCTGACCTGGACGGGCGGCTGGTAGAAACATCGCATCCGAATAAAATAAAAGCCGGGCGGCGAAAGCGGCCCGGCCTTTTACTTTGTGTGCGAATTTATGGGGCGATTAGGGCTTCATGCCGAAGGGCATGTCGATGCCCGGCGGCAGGCTGAGCCCTTGGGTGATGTCGCCCATCGCCTTTTGCTGCGCCTCGTCCGCCTTACGCTTGGCGTCGGCATGGGCGGCTTTGACCAGGTCCTCGATCACCTCGATATCGTCGGGCCCCGCCAGCGAACGGTCGATGGCGACGCCGACCATCTCGCCCTTGGCGGTCAATGTGATCTTCACCAGGCCGGCGCCGGCTTCGCCCTCGACTTCCAGGCTGTCGAGCTTGGCCTGGGCTTCGCTCATCTTGCGCTGCATGTCCTGGGCCTGCTTCATCAGACCAGCGAGGTCTTTCATCATGACGTCTCCTGACGCGGGGTTTCGGGGGTGTCTTCGGTCTCGGCCGGCGGCTCCGCCGGCGTCGTATCTTCCACGCGCAGCAATTCCGCGCCCGGAAAAACGGTCAGCGCCTTCACCATCGCCGGATCGCGCATGATCTCCGCCATGCGCTTTTCGTGCTCGCGCTTGCGGCGCTCATTAAGGGTCTCGCCGCCCCGCTTGGCCGACGCGTCCACCAGCCAGCGCTGGCCGGTGGCTTCGTTAAGGAAGCTGGCGATCCGTCCGCCCAGCGTCACCGGCGCGCCTTCGCCTGGCTCGAAGCTCACCGCGCCGGGGCGGAAACTGACCGGGCGGAAATAGCGTTCGACGTCCAGCTTCAGGCCGATATCGCGCGCGTCGTCGATCATCGCGATCAGATCGTCGATATCTCTGGGGCCAGCCGGACCTGCCGGTTCCGGCGGCGGCGCGGGCGCGAGGCTGGCGGTCGGAGCGGGATTCTCGCCGGGTGCGGGCGCCGATGGCGCTGGCGCGGACCCGCCGTCTTTCGCTGCGGCGAGCAAGCGCGCGGCGTCTTCCGGCGAGGGCATGTTGGCGCCGGCCATCAGGCGGATCACCGCCATCTCGGCGGCGGCCACGGGATCGGGCGCTGCGCGCACATCATCAAGGCCGCTCAGCGCCAGCTTCCATAGCCGGGAGAGCGCGCCCAGCGAACGCGGTTCGGCGAGGGCGGACAGGCGCGCCACCGTGTCCGCGGCTTCGCCCAGATCGGCCTCCGGCCCCACCGCTTTTATGCGGCTGAGATTATGCAGGTGATCGAGCAAGTCGCGCATCACCACCTGGGGATCGGCGCCGCTGTCGTATTGATGGCGCAGCTCGTCAAGGGCCTCTTTGGCGCGGCCTTCAAGCGTGGCTTCAAGAAGATCGAGCACCCGCGTGCGGTCGGCGAGGCCGAGCATTTCGCGGACCTGATCGGCGGTGACCGGTCCGTCGCCTTCGGCTTGAACGATGGCTTGGTCGAGCAGGGAGAGGGCGTCGCGCACCGACCCCTCAGCGGCGCGCGCAATGGCGGCGAGGCCGTCGCGTTCGACGTTTGCGCCTTCCTTGTCGCAAATCCCGGCGAGGTGGTCGGTGAGCACCTCGCGATCGATGCGTTTGAGGTCAAAGCGCTGACAGCGCGACAACACCGTCACCGGGACTTTGCGGATTTCGGTGGTGGCGAAGATGAATTTCACATGCGCCGGCGGCTCTTCCAGCGTCTTTAAGAGCGCGTTGAAGGCCGAGGTCGACAGCATGTGGACTTCGTCGATGATGTAGACCTTGTAGCGCGCGCTGACTGGCGAATAGCGCACGCCCTCGAGGATTTCGCGGATATCGCCGACGCCGGTGCGGCTGGCGGCGTCCATCTCCATCACGTCCACATGGGAGGATTTGGCGATCGCCTCGCAATGCCGGCCGGGCGGGTCCAGCGATATGGACGGCGCGTCCACGCTGTCGGTTTCATAGTTGAGCGCCCGCGCGATCAGGCGGGCGGTGGTGGTTTTACCCACCCCGCGCACGCCGGTCAGCATATAGGCATGGGCGATCCGGCCGGACGCAAAGGCGTTGGTGAGGGTTTTCACCATCGGCTCCTGGCCGATCAGATCGTCGAAATTCTGGGGCCGGTATTTGCGGGCGAGCACTTGATAGCCGGCGTCGCCGGCCGGTTCGGGCGCTTCAAAGCCGGGCAGGGCCGGGCCGTCATGGACGACGGGTTCGTCCTCAGCGCTGTCGGGGGTGTGTTCATCCATCATGGTCGGCGAACGCTCCCGGGCGCGGTGCGCGATAGCGCACGGGGGTCAAACAGCGGCGCTGGCGCGATGAGAGAAGTGGAAGACCGGACAGCGACCCGAACGGAAACTCGTTACGGCTGCTTCCTTCCGGACCTGACCGGGTTGGCGAGGCGCTCGTCCACCGCCGATCTTCCACTTCCCAATATCGCGATCCAAAGCCCTGAAAGCAAGGCGAGGGGGCAGGGCTTTCTGCGCTCGGCGTCGATCTTAGAGCCGTTAGGCGGATAAAGCCGCCGTCTGCGCCTCACGCAGGAAGCGCAAATGCTGGTCCAGCACGCCGATCAGCTGCACATCACCGTTTTCCGACACCAGCTGCTCGATCCAGCCTTCGATCAAATGTTGCTGACCGCTGAGCCAGCGCTCCAGCGCGGGGCCGGTGTGTTCGGGCAGGCTGCGTTGCGCGGACGGCAGGGCGAGGATGCAGGCCATGAGACATCTCCAAACTCAAATCAATAATGCAAATCATTCGCAATAAATCGAGCGCTGTCCATCCCCTTCAGCGCGACGAAAGTGCGCATCGACCGCGGCCGGACCGGGTTAGTAGGTCCGTCCGCTTAGGGCTCCGCCTCATCCTGAGGGATGAACTCGATCTCTCTGTCCTCAGCGGGCTGAACCTCAAACTCCCGCTCGACGGTCCGCCCGCCGCCGAACAGCCAGAGCGCCAGGAGCGCGCCGGTCGCCGCAGCCAAGATCAACAACGCGGCGCTCCTCAGCCAGCGCTGACGGATAAAGGACGCAAGCCCGTCCGCTGCGGGCGGAGCAGCTGGGGCAGGCGGCCGTGCGGGAATGGTCGCCGGGGCGGGTGTGACCGGCGCGGTCAGGCGGTAGCCGATCCGTGGGATGGTTTCGATCGCCTTGCGATCTCCCAGCAGCTTTCGCAGGCGGGAGATGGCCTGGGTCAACGCCTCATCGGAGGCGTCGGCCTCCCAGGCGAGGGTCAGCAATTCATCCCGGCTCAACGTTGCGCCTGCGTGTTGGACCAACACGGCGAGCACGCCGGCGAGGCGGGGCTCCAGCCGGGTGACGTCGCCGTCCGCCTCAAGGGTCAGCTGATCAAAGTCGCAGACCGCTTGGCCGACCAAGACGCGACGGGGGGCGGATGAGGTATCTGGCATGTTTTCGAAAGGTTTTCGTCAGGTGAGATCGCGGATGGTCCGTCATCCATGAGGCCAGGTTCTAGCAAAAAAGGCGAGTGTGATGAGTCGGACGTTCAAGGCAGGGTCAATTATGGCGCTTAAGGCGTGGGCGGGTGTGGTGGTCCTGGCCGCCGGCGCCCATGCGCATCCAGGCATCGCCCGCGCTGATCAGGCGGTGGAGGCTTTGGCGGCAGACGGCTTCGCCGGCGTCGCCGTGGTCGCAGTCGAAGGCGAGATCGTCTATGCGCGCGGGGTGGGGGAGGCCGATCCTCAGACGGGTCAGCCGATTGATCTGGAAACCCAATTCGACATTGCGTCGATCACCAAAAGTGTGACCGGGATGTTGGCGGCCGAGTTGATCGCGTCAGGCGAGCTCGCCGCAGACGCCACGCTGGCGGATTTCTTCGATGGCGCGCCGCCGGAGATGGCCCCGATCACGGTGCACCAGCTGCTCACCCATAGCGCGGGCCTGCGCGGGGATGTCGGTGACGATTATGAGGCGCTTGATTTTGACACCTTGCGAGCGCGCGCCTTCGCGTCGTCCCTGCGGCACGCGCCGGGGGAGGGGTATTACTATTCCAACCTGGGATACGGCCTTCTGGCCGGCATTCTCGAACAGGTGACCGGGCAGACTTATGAAGCGCTGGTGATCGACGCCTTCAGCCGCGCCGGCGCGCATTCGACCGGCTATATGGGCGCGATTGATGACGCGCACATGATCCGGTTTGCGGATGGAAAAAGTCTGATCGACACCTCCTGGGGCGGGCATGCGCCGGGCTGGAACCTGATCGGAAATGGCGGTTTGGCGTCGACCGCCCGTGATCTGGTCGCCTGGCGCGCGGCCTATTCGGACGACGAGCTGATGTCCCAAGACGCCTATGTCCTCGCCCACACGCCGCACCAGCAGGAAGGGCGCGCGCCGAGCTATTATGGATACGGGCTAGTGGTCGAGGACTTGCCCCAGCTGGGCCGGATCTATTGGCATAATGGCGGCAGCCGGCGCTTCAGCACGCATTGGCGGGACTTCTCGGACCAGGGCGTCGTTATCGTGGCGCTGGCCAATCAGCATACCGTCAGCGCGGACGCCATGGTGGAGGCACTGACCGAGGCGTGGTTCGGCGGCGCTTGATCCAGAAGGGGAGTCGCGCGTCCGTCGCGGTGTGAATCGCCTCACGCACACTGGCCCTTGCGCCGGGAAGGGTTTAGCTAGGCGCTCATGCGTTTGACCTTTACCGACACCCCGCTCGATTTCGCCGGCCTTCAGCGCGGCGATGAGGACTGGATCGCCGACCAAGTGTTTGAAAAGTCGGCCAAGGCTGTGCTGTTCGCCGGCCCCGACCTGGCGCTGGACGAGCACGGCGAGCCGATGATCGTACCCGCCCGGCGCACTCGGATGCTTCCGCTCAAGCCGCCTGGGCTGGTGTTTTTAGGGCTGGAGGACGGCGCGCCCTGGTTCGCGGGTGTTCTCGAGCGCGGTGTCGCGGAGAAAGGGCCGGATTTCCGCATCAGCGCCATGCAGGCTGATCCGGACCTCGCTTGCATCTTCGGCCGCGCCCGCTCCTTGCTGATGTGGCATGGCCGGCGGCGCTTTTGCTCCAATTGCGGAGCCGAAAACAAGCCGGCCGATGGCGGAGCGCGTCTGAAATGCCCCTCCTGCGGCATGGAGCATTTTCCGCGCGTCGATCCCAGCGTAATCATGCTGCCCTATGCGGGCGATAAATGCGTGCTCGGCCGCCAGGCGAGCTGGCCGGAGGGCATGTATGCGACGCTCGCCGGCTTCATGGAGCCGGGTGAAACCATCGAAAAAGCCTGCGCGCGCGAGACCATGGAGGAAATCCACCGGCCGGTTATCAGCGCCACCTATGTCGCCAGCCAGCCTTGGCCCTTTCCGTCCTCGTTGATGATCGGCCTGATGGCTGAGATTGAGCCAGGCGAGCTGGTTCCGGACGACGACTTGGAAGATGCGCGCTGGTTCACCCGCGATGAAGTGCGTGCGCTATATGAGGGGGAAATGGCGCGCTGGGCGCCCAAGCATTTCTCCATTTCTCGCCTTTTGGTGGAGCGTTGGCTCACCGGTGAGGTTTAGGGGCTTCCGCGACCCTGTGACACGCTGACTGCCGCGCTGAATGGGCTACCTCCTCGCACCGCTTGAAATTGTTGCCAGTTGCGGCGCAGCATGCCAAACAGCCGCGCAACGAACCGCATAGGATTCCGGGAAAGAGAACGCAGATGGGCGACCTGTTTTTCAATAAAGTGGCTGGCGCCATTATCGGCATCGGCCTGATCATCATGGGCCTGATGGAGCTGTCCAACCATCTGGTCCACTCTGAGACGCCGGAAAGCCTGGCGTACACTGTGGATCTGTCGGCCACGGTCGCCGTCGCCGCCGCCGAAGAGGAAGAAGAGGCCGGCCCGGTCGACTTCGGCCTGCTGCTGGCGAGCGCAGACATTTCCGCCGGCGAACGCGTGGCGCGCCGCTGCGCCTCCTGCCACACCTTCGACGACAGCCGCGACAACCGCACCGGCCCCTATATGTGGGACGTGATGGGCCGCGCCGTCGCCGCCGTGGACGGCTATGGCTATTCCGGCGCCATGGAAGAGTATTCCGAAGGCGGCGCGATCGCTTGGGGCTTCCAGAATATGTATGACTATCTGGAGCGTCCTGCGGCTTATGTGCCAGGCACGGCCATGAGCTTCGCCGGCCTGCGCGACCAGGCCGACCGCATCAACATCATTGCTTACATGCGCACCCTGTCGGACAATCCGATCGATCTGCCGGCTCCGCTGGCGGCGGCCGCTGAGGTGGTGGAAGAAGCCGCGGCTGAGATCACCGAGGCTGTCGACGCAGCCGAAACCGCCGTTGAAGAGGTGGTCGAGGATGCCGGCGATGCGCCGACGGAAGACGACAGCGAAGGCTAATACGCCGTCCAGCCTTACGACCTGAATGAGGGGCGTGTCTGACCAAGGGCGCGCCCTTTTTCTTTCCAGGATTGCATCCAAGCCCGATGACTGGAGGCGACGCGTCCATGACGACCTTTCAAACCTTAGGTATAGCCGCCCTTGCGATCGGTCTGACGGCCTGCTCAGACACGCCGCCGGCCTCTCTGGAGAGCATCATCGCCGCCGAGGTCAGCGAGCTTCGAGCCCAGACAGAGATCGAGGTGGTTTCAGTCGCCTTCGTGGAGGGCGGCGACATCACGACCTACCATTTTGGCGCTCTGGCCGAGGGCGGCGCTCCGAATGACCAAACGCTCTATGACATGGGCTCTTTGACCAAGACCCATACCGGTCTGGTTTTGGCGCAGGCGGTGAGCGACGAATTGATCGGTCTGGACGACCCGATCGCGCGCTATCTGCCCGGGATCGACCCGGACGTCTTCCAGCGCGATGGCGTCGCTGTGACCGTTCGGCACCTGGCGACCCATGTGTCTGGGATGCCCACCGATCTGGCGTGCGGCGAGCCCGAGCTTGCGCCTCAGGCGAGGCTGGACTGTTTCATGGCCCATGACCGGGCTGATCTTATGGCGCGCCTAGCCAACTTAGAACTACTTGCGACGCCTGGGGCGGAGTATCGCTACTCCAATCCAGGCATACGGGTTTTGGGCGCGGTCCTGGAGGATTTGTACGACGCGCCGTTTGACGCGCTTGTCAGACGCATCGTGTTCGCCCGGACGGGCCAGATCGACACGCATGTCACCCTCAGCCCAGAGGATCGTGCGCGCTGGCGGATCGGATCTCATGAGAACGGGCTGCCGGTCCCTGACGCGTCTGACTATGTCAATCCGGCGGGCGGCTTGAAAGCGAGCACGCCGGATATGGGCCGATATCTGGCGTTTTATGTCAGCAGTGGCGATCCCTTGGCTGACCGGGCTATGGCGCTGTTGGCTGGCGATAGCGATGGGCTCGGGCGCGCTTATGTTTGGAACACTTTTCAGCTCGACACAGAGGGTCAGCTCTACCATGGGGGCGGGACTTTCGGCACGTCGGCCTGGGCCTCCGTCTACCCGCGCGAGGCTCTCGCGATCTTTCTTGTGACGCCCTATGTCTCATCGACCGCTCAGGCCGAGCTTAATGAGGCGGCGAACCGGATCATCGCCCGATACCGCCAGCTCCGTGATGGCGAGCAGAGCGCGCCTTGAAACAGTTGCGCGCGAATGAGGCCCTCTACTTTCGCCGCGCGCCGGGTTCGTCCTAGTCTGCGGTCAGCCTTGCGCTGCCTGATTCGTGGAAAGGGACGACCATGTCCGCCGCCGGCCCCGAAATCGAACGTTTGATCCAGCTTCTGGCGCGTTTGCCGGGCCTGGGACCACGCTCGGCCCGCCGGGCGGCGTTGCAGATGCTGCAAAAGCGCGACGCCGTGATGCGGCCCTTGGCCGAAGCACTTGCGGTGGCGGCGGACAAGATCCAGGCCTGCTCGACTTGCGGCAATCTCGACGTCAATGACCCCTGCGCGGTGTGTTCCGATCCGCGCCGGGACGACAGCGTCATCTGCGTCGTTGAGAGCGTCGGCGATCTCTGGGCGCTGGAGCGGGCCGGGGCCTTCAAGGGCCGCTATCACGTGCTGGGCGGGGTCTTGTCCGCCCTGGACGGCGTCGGCCCGGAAGACCTCAACATCGCCAAGCTCGTCGACCGTGCGCGCCAGGACGAGGCCAAGGAAGTCATCCTGGCGCTCAACGCCACGGTGGACGGGCAAACCACGGCTCACTTCCTGTCGGACAAGCTGGCTGGCGCGGGTGTGGATGTCACCACGCTGGCCCGCGGCGTGCCGGTCGGTGGTGAGCTGGATTATCTCGACGATGGCACGCTGTCGGCGGCGTTTAGAAGCCGCCGTCCGGCCTAAAGGAGCCGCCATGACCGCCCGCCATAACTACCCCGCCGGCACGCTGACGCGTTTCACTGTCGAAAGCCGGCGGCTCAAGGATAACTTCCTCGGCGATCCGCATGTGCGCCCGATCGATGTGTGGACACCTGCGGGTCATGACGGGGCCGGACTGCCGCTTCTGGTGGACCTGACCGGTTATACCGGCAGCGGGCTGTCCCACACCAACTGGAAGAATTTCGGCGAGAATGTCCCTGAGCGTCTCGACCGCCTGGTCGGCTCGGGCGCCATGGCGCCCTGCGTGGTGGCGTTTCCGGACTGTTTCACCCGGCTGGGCGGCAATCAATACGTAAACTCGTCCGTCATGGGGCCATGGGAAGACGTCCTGATCGGTGAATTCATACCGGCGATCGAAACCGAGCTGTCCTGTGGCGGAGCGGGGCGCCGCGGCGTCTTTGGAAAGAGCTCCGGCGGGTATGGCGCGATCTATCACGCGCTCAAGCATGGGGACTTCTGGGCGGCGGCCGCCTGCCATAGCGGCGATATGGGCTTTGAGCTGTGCTATGCGCGCGACTTTCCGGCGGCCTTGCGGGCGCTGGCCAAGACTGGCGGCGTGCAAGGTTTCATGGACAAGCTGGAGGCTAATCCCAAGCCCAGCGGCGGGGATATTCATGTCCTGATGACGCTGGCGATGGCGGCGAGCTATGACCCGGCCCCGGACCAGCCCTTCGGCGTGCGCCTGCCGGTCGACTTAGAGACCTGCGAGCGCGATGCGGATCTGTGGGACCATTGGCTCGCCTTCGACCCGCTCACCCTGGTCGAGACGCATTTTGAGACCCTGAAAGGGCTCAGAGCCTTGTTCATCGATTGCGGTGATGTCGACCAGTATGACCTGGTCTATGGCGCCCGCCGTCTGCACCGGCGCCTTAAGGCGCTGGGCGTCGAGCATCGCTATGAGGAATTTCCCGACGACCATTCCGGCATCGACTACCGCATGGATGTCAGCCTGCCGTTTCTGGTCGAGCGGCTGGCTTAATCGCGAAGCAGCGCGTTGATGCTCGTCTTCGCCCGGGTCTGCGCGTCGACGCGCTTGACGATGACGGCGCAATAAAGCCCCGGCTTGCCGTCTTCGCCGGGCAGATTGCCCGGCACCACGACGGAGTAAGGCGGAACCTCGCCGCGCATCACTTCGCCGGTGGCGCGGTCGACGATCTTGGTTGACCCGGACAGATAAACGCCCATGGCCAGCACCGCGCCTTCACGCACGATCACGCCCTCGGCGACCTCGGCGCGCGCGCCGATGAAGCAGTCATCTTCAATGATAGTGGGGCTGGCCTGCAGCGGCTCCAAGACGCCGCCAATCCCGGCGCCGCCGGACAAGTGCACATTCTTGCCGATTTGCGCACAGCTGCCCACGGTGGCCCAGGTGTCGACCATCGTGCCTTCATCGACATAGGCGCCGATATTGACGTAGGACGGCATCAACACGACGCCGCGGCCGATAAAGGCGCCTTTGCGCACGGCGGCAGGCGGTACGGCGCGAAAGCCCGAGAAGGCGAATTCCGCCTCGCCCCAACCGGCGAATTTGCTGTCGACCTTGTCCCACCAAGGGCCGCCGTCCGGGCCGCCGTCCATCAGGCGGTTGGGGTTGAGGCGGAAGGACAGCAGCACCGCCTTCTTGAGCCATTCATGCACCACCCAGTCGCCATCAGCTTCGCGGGTGGCGACGCGGGCAGAGCCGCTGTCGAGCGCGCCGATGGCGCTTTCGACCGCCTCGCGCATCTCGCCTTGCGTGCTGGGGGACAGCTCCTCGCGGGCGTCCCAAGCTCGTTCGATGGCGGATTTCAGCGCGGGGTCAAAGGTCATGGGAGAAGTCCTTGATGAAGGGGTCAGCGGACGCGCGCGAGAAAGCTGCGCAGGCAGTCGACAGCATAATGCACATGGTCGGGATGGTCGCCCGGTCCGGCGCTTTCGCCGTGGGGGTCGTGTTCGTCCGCGCGCACCAAAACGGTGGTGAAGCCCAGCTCGGCGGCGGTTTCAAGATTGCGCGCGGAATCTTCGAACATGATCGAGCTGTCTCCATTGATGCCGAAATGCCGGGTGAAACGGTCAAAGCTCTCCCGGTGCGGTTTGGGCAAAAATTCGCCCGCCTCGATGTCGTAGAGGTCGTGAAACAGGCCATTGAGCCCCAAGCGGTCGATCACCTTTTCCGCATGCTTGCGCGAGCCGTTGGTGAAGACCAGGCGCTTGCCTTCCATGCGGCCGATATGGCGCGCCAGCTCGGGATCCGGCGTGATCACCGAGTGATCCACATCGTGCACAAAGTCGAGGAACTCGCCCATTTCGACGGTGTGATTACTCATCAGACCATTGAGCGTCGTGCCATAGGTGCGCCAGTATTTCTTCTGGACCGCGCGCGCCTCATCCCAGGGCAGGTCCAACAGCTTCATGACGTATTGCGTCATGCGCTTGTCCACCTGCGCCATGATTTTGGCGTCGGAGGGGTAGAGCGTGTTGTCCAGGTCATAGACCCAGGTGTCGACGTGGGGCAGGTAGACGGGGTCGCTCATCACAAGGGCTCGCCAAAATCATCGTCGCTGAGCGCCAGGCGCGCCGCGCCGTTTTCCGGCGGCGGGGCCGGGCGGAAGCCGGCGGCCTCGAACCCCGTCTCGTTACAGGCTTCGCGGCGGTCGGTGGTGAAGCGGCCGGCGCCGACGCAGAATATCTCATCGCCTGCCGTGATGGCGCGGGCTCCGCTGTCTTCCATCAGCCGGGCATGGACGAACACCTCGCCATCGGTCAGGCGCAGCGCCAGCGGGCGCACGCAGGCGCCGGGCTCGATCCGCCACCAGCCGCGCGCTTCAAAGCCTTCCCCGGTCGCCCGGGCGACCGCCGCGGCCACAGGCGCGCGGGCGTCGTTGCAGACCTCCAGGCCCGCCTGGGCGTTGCGCTCAAGGGCGCGCGCGTGCAGCGCCTCCAAAAGCCCGATCCGGTCATTGCCGAAATTGGCGTCGACATCGTTTTGAAACGCGGTGATCTGACGCCGGGTGCGCCGGCCGGCATAGCCGTCAATCTCTCGGATGTCATAGCCGGCCGACTGAAGCAGGCGTTGAAGGCCGGCTTCCTGCGCACGATCGCCATAATTGGCCAGCTCAGACAGCACGGCGCGCTCACGCTCGGTCTCGCTGAGCCGGCGAAAAGGGCGCTCCTCCAGGCCTAGAGCTGCGCAATCGCCAACGCCAAGGATCTCAAAGTCGATTGCATCCACACAGGCGGCTTGCCCGCCGCGCCATTCACGCACGCCTTCCAGATAGGCGGCGGTGGAGCGCGCATAAAGATATTGCTCGACATCGGTATCCGGGCCCATATCGGCACAGCCGCCCGGCAAAATCCGCGTCCAGCCTTCCACGCGCAAGCCTTCTGCAGTGCGCCAAGCTTTGGCGACTTCCACGACGAAGCTGGTTTCGTTGCAAACCTCGCCCGCGCGCGCCTGCGACGGCGTCGCCAACAGGGCGAAGGCGGCCAGGAGCGGGGCGAAGAGCCACAGCCTCATACCCGGCCTCCCTCCGCCATGTCGGTGATCGCGGCGCGCATTTCGGCGATGCCGTAGCCTTTGGCGCTGGAGGTCAAGGCCACCACTGGGAAGGCGGCGGGGCGGCGCTTGATGGCGTTGGACACTTCGTCCACGCGCGCCGCGGCCTCCGCCGGCTTCAGCTTGTCGGCCTTGGTCAGCACAACCTGGTAGGACACCGCCGCTTCATCGAGCGCTTTCATGATGCCTTCGTCCACTGCTTTCAGCCCGTGCCGCGCATCGATCAGCAACAGCACGCGCTTTAAATTCACCCGGCCCCGGAGATAGTTCTGCGTCAGCCGGGTCCAACGTTCGACCACAGGCTTGGGGGCCTTGGCGAATCCATAGCCTGGCAAATCGACGATACGAAGGCGGTCGCCGAGATTGAAGAAATTCAATTCCCGGGTCCGGCCGGGCTCGTTGGAGGCGCGCGCGAGCGATTTGCGCCCGGTCAGGGCGTTGATCAGCGAGGACTTGCCGACATTCGACCGGCCCGCAAACGCGATCTCGGGCAGGTCCGGCGGCGGCAAGGTGTCCAAGGACACGACGCCCAGCATGAAGTCGCAGGGACCGGCGAACAGCTTTCGGCCGGCTTCCAGCTGGCTTTGGCTAAAGCCGCTGTCGTCCTGATCCATCACTTCTTCCGGCCGCCGCGCTTTTTCTTCGCCGCCGGATTGGACGTCACGCGCTTGCCGCCGGTGGGTTTGGGTGGCGTGTCGTCACCATCACCCTCCGAGGCGGCGGCGGCGTCCGCATTGGCTGGCTTGGCGTCAGCTGTTGCGGCGTCTTCCGCCTTCGCGTCACCGGACCGGTCGCTGATCGCCGCATCCGCCGTCTTCGGCGCATAGGGATCTTCAAACACCGGCGCGGCTTCGCCCTTCATACGGGCCGACAAGCGGGCGATGTTTTTGTCCAGCTCCGTCGTCACGCCCTGGCGGCGCATGATGTAGTATTGTTGGAGGATGGTCAGGAAGTTGTTCCAGGTCCAGTAGATCACCAGAGCGGCCGCAAACGGCGCCAGCACGATCGTGAAGACGATCGGCAGGAAGGCGAAGATCTGACGCTGGATCTTGTCCGGCGGCGGCGGGTTCAGCGATTGCTGCGCCCACATGGACAGGCCCATCAGGATCGGCCAGACGCCGATCGCCAGAACGCCGCCCAGGATCGGAATGCCGGCCGGATCGTAAGGCAAAAGGCCGAACAAGTTCCACATCGAAGTGGGGTCCGGCGCGGACATGTCGGTGATCCAGCCAAAGAAGGGCGCATGGCGCGCGTCCAGCGAGATGAACACCGTCTTATACAGCGCGAAGAAGATCGGGATTTGCGGCAGGATCGGCAGACAGCCGGCCAGCGGATTGATCTTCTCTTTGCGGTACAGCTCCATCATGGCCTGCTGCTGGGCCTGCGGATTGTCTTTATTGCGCTCGCGGATTTCCTGCATGCGCGGGGCGACGGCCCGCATCTTCGCCATCGAGGCGAAGGCGCGATTATTCAGCGGGAACAGCACCAGCTTGATCGCCAGCGTCACCACCATGATGGCCAGGCCGTAATTGCCCAGAAGGCCGTAGAAGAAGTGCAGGGCGGCGAAGAAGGGCTGGGTGAAGAACCAGAACATGCCCCAGTCGATCGCCGCATTCAGACGCGGAATATCATAGTCGCGCTGGTAAGCGGCGAGGACGGGCTGATCCTTGGCGCCGGCATAAACGCGCATCGTCCGCGTTGCGGTCTCGCCCGCTGCAATGGCGACCGGGCGGGAGAGATAGTTGGCTTCAAACACCAACTCATTGCGCGGCAGGGTGCGGAATTGGGCGCGAACTTCTTCGCCCTGATCGGGCACGATGGCGGCGAGCCAGTATTTGGTGGTCAGGCCAACCCAGCCGCCTTGGCCTTCCTGGACGTCCTCGCGATCGCGCTCGTCTTCCAGCCAGTTGAACTTGCGGTCGAAATAAATGTCGCCGGTGACGCCGACCGCCCCCTCATGGAGAATGAACTGGTTCGGGTCGAGCACCGGGAAGTCTTCATGGCGCACCACGCCATAGGGCTGCAGCGAGACATCGCCGGCGCCGTTATTGGTGACGGTTTCTTCGACCGTGAAGAGATAGCTCTCATCCACCGTGATGCGCCGCTGGAAGGACAGATCGCCAGCGCGCACTTCAAGCACGATCGGGCTGTCCGGGGTGAGGACATCGCCCTCCACCAGCGCCCAGTCGGTCGACAGGCCCGGCAAGCCTTCGGTCTGGCCCAGCCAGCCGGCGGCGACATATTGGCCGAATTCCGAGCCTTCCGGGGTCAGCAGGGTGACCGGCTCTCCGGAACCGACTTCAGTTTCGTAGCTGAGGAGCTGCAGATCGTCGAACCGGGCGCCCGTCAGCGCGATGGAGCCGGACAGGGACGGGGTCTGGATCTGAACGCGCTGGGATGCGGCCAGCGCTTGCTCGCGGGTCAGATCGCCGACGCCGTCGGTGATGGCGTCAAAGCCTTCTGCTGTGGCCACCGGCGCGTCATCGCTTTGGACGTCTTCGGCTTCCGCCAGCTCGGCCTGGGCCGCTTCTGCGGCGGCCCGGCGCTCTTCCGCAGCGGGGCGCAGAACGAAGAAGTCGTAGACGAGCAGGATGCCGATCGCCAGGACGATCGCCAGAATCATATTGCGATGTTCACCCATGGAAATCGGGGTCCTTCACGTCTTTGGGTTCCGTGCGCGCGTCGGCGCGCCGGGCGAGGCTTATCAATGCGGTTTCGACATCGTCAAGCAAGGCTGACCAGGCGCGCGTCCCTGTCGCACCGCGTGCGATGAACACATAGTCGCTTCCAACCCGTCCGTGGAGGGGCAGAAGCAGGCGCGCAGCTTCGCGCAGGCGGCGCTTGGCGCGATTGCGCTGCACAGCGTTGCCGATTTTCTTGGTGGCGGTGAAGCCTGCTCGGACGGGGCCGTCCGGGTCTTCGGGCCGGGGGCGCATCTGAATGACGACGCCGGGACGCGCGAAGCGATCGCCGTCGCGCGCACGTAAAAAATCGCGCCGCAGGGTTATCCGCGCGGCGCGATCTGGAAAAACAGGCGTTTGGGTCGGCGAGCCGATTAGGCCGAGAGCCGCTTGCGGCCTTTGGCGCGGCGGCGCGCCAATACCTGACGGCCAGCCTTAGTGGCGAGACGCGAACGGAAACCGTGGCGGCGCTTGCGGACCAGGTTGGACGGCTGGAATGTACGTTTCACAGGATCGCTCCAAAGCGTGTGAGCGGCCGGACGTTCGGCGCTTCAAATTTCGAGCCGCGGTTGATACGGGTGAGGACGCGCCAAGTCAAGCGCTGTGGCGGGGTTTCTCACCCTCGCCTACAGGCGTCTGGCTCGCATCTTAACATCACTCTTAAAGCGCGCGGCGTTTTCCTTCAGCATGGCGTCGACATCGCCCTGGCCAAAGAAGGCCGGCACGGCTTCGGGGATGGTCAGCGCGCGCTGGGTGGCGTCGCGCCAGTCGATACGGTCAAACCAGGCTTGAAGATGGGGCAGGTCGCTGACATCGACTTGCGCCCAGTCATAAGCCCGCGCCCACGGATAAGTGGCCATGTCGGCGATGGAGTAGGCCTCGCCCACGAAATAGCTGCGGCCTTCCAGCCGGGTGTTGAGCACCCCCAGGAGGCGGCGGCTTTCATCGACATAGCGTTTGATGGAGAAGGGATTGTCTTCTCCATTCTGGGCGGCGATGCGCTGGAAATACATCGCCTGGCCCATCGTCGGGCCGATCCCGCCCATCTGAAACATCAGCCATTGCAGCGTTTCAGATCGCAGCTTGGGATCGTCGGAGAGGAACGCCCCGTATTTCTCCGCGAGATACCAAAGGATGGCGCCTGATTCGAACACCGCGAAATCGCCATTGGACCGGTCCACGATGGTGGGGATGCCGTCATTGGGATTGAGCTGCATGTAGTCCGGCGCCTTTTGCTCCTTCTTGGGAAAAATCGATGGGCGCGAGCTCATAATCGACCCTAGCCTCCTCCAGGAAGATGACCGGCTTCCAGCCATTCATGGTCGAGGCGGTGTAAAGCACGATATCAGGCTGACTCATGGAGCGGTCTCCTGCGGGAGAAGATTGATCTTATTGCACAGACATCTGCGCCTTGTGGGCACCAAGTGCAACCAGTATACTTTTTGTAACTTATAAGCGGAGCCGATGTCTTGGAAGCGGAAGTCCATTGGAGCGCTGAGGGAAAGCGCAAGCAGGTAAGGGCGGGCTGTGACCATCCTTGTCCGATCGAGCGCGGCATGCGGCTGATCGGCGGGAAATGGAAAGGCTCCATCCTCTGGCATCTGCGCGAGGGACCGGTGCGCTTTAATGATCTTGACCGCATGCTGTCCGGCGCCAGCAAGAAAATGCTCGCCCAGCGCCTTAAAGAGATGGAGGTGGACGGCCTTCTGACTCGCCAGGTGATCAGCGATCGTCCGGTGGCGGTGGCCTATGAGATCACCCCGTTCGGTCGCTCTGCCCTAGGCGTGTTGGGAAAGCTGGCTGCGTGGAGCGAGGCGCAGTCGCCGGTCGCTGTGGAGTAGCGGTTATCGCGCAGCGATGACGATCGCCTCGACCATTGGCCAGAGCGCCGCGAAGCCGGCCTCGGCGTCGGTCACGGCGGCGGCCACGGTGATGTCCGTCTCCGGGCAATAGACCGCCAGCGTGCCCCAGAAGCCGGAATGCTCATAACAGGTCTCTCCGGCGTATTCGCGGATGAAAAAGCCCATGCCATAGCCGCCTTGGCCGTTGGCTTGGCTTTGTGGAGACGGGCTGATCAAGGCGGCGTTGAGCGTCGCATCCTCAAACAGAGCGCCCGACGCAGCGGCGTGATGATACTGCGCAAGGTCATCCAGGTTCGAGATCAACCCGCCGCCGCCATACAGATCGACGCTTGGGTTGATGTCGCTCAGCGGCAAGCCGAAGGCGACTTGCGGGAAGCGAGCGGGCGCGCCTTCCGGTTCCGGCTCGAAAGCCTCCCACCATGTTGCTCTGAGGCCGAGCTGGTCGATGCCTGAAAGCTCCCTGATCGCATCGGCCATCGGTGCGCCATGCACATTTTCGATGATCGCGCCGAGCAGGACATAGCCGGTGTCGGAATAGGCGAAGCGCTCGCCCGGCGCGCCGGCGGCTTCACCCTCGCTCATAGCGAGCGAGACCTGATCTTCGCGGCTCCACAGCCGCTGCGGGTCAGCCATGACCTGATCGAAATAGACTTGCAGCTGGGCGTGGTCGGCGAGCCCTGAGGTGTGCCGTAGGAGCATGCGGGCGGTGATCGCGTCGACATCATAGCCGCCGTCCGACAAAAGGGTTTGCAGATGCAAGGGCAAAGTCTGGGAAATCGGCGCATCAAGGTCCAGCTGACCTTGCTCGACCAGCTTTAGCGCCGCGACCGCAACGAAAGTCTTGGTGTTGCTGGCGATCCGCATTGTGGCGTCGGGCGTGAAGCGCGCGCCGCCAGAAGCGGGCCGGGCGATCGACAGCGACATGGGAAGCTGTGAGCCTTCAACAAAAATCACTTGGCCCGCCGAGCCAAAATCATCGGCGGTCTCGCCGATGGCGGCGGAAACTCGCGCTAACGCGTCCGCGCTGTCCTCCTGGGTGCACGCGCTCAAGCCCAGCGCTGCGGCGGTCGCCAATGACCCTAACATCCAACGCATGACACGCTCCCCTTCGCGACCAACTCACGCCATGGTGAGGCGGGGTGATCGCCTCGTGACTCTTAATCCTGCGATCGCAAGGCTATATGAGCGCGCACATCAAACGAAGATCGCATTTGCGTATGACAGGACTTAAGCCATGAGCGACCCGATCGAAACGGAGGCGGCGGCCTCGACCGACACGCCCGAGGCGGCGCCCAAGAAGAAATCGCTGCTTGCCCGGCTGGCGCCGCTGGCGGTGCTGGCGGCGGGCTTCGCCGCCTTCTTCGCGCTGGGCGGGCAACAATATCTCGATCTGGAGACGGCTCAGGCGCTGTTGCAGGGGATGAATGACTGGGTGCAGGCCAATCTCTGGCTCGCGGTCCTCGCTTACATGATCTTTTACGCCCTGGCGGTGTCGATCTCGGTGCCGGGCGCGTTGTGGTTCACCATCGGCTCGGGCTTTTTATTCGGGCCCTTCCTGGGCACGGGCGTTGCGGTGTTTGGCGCGACCGTGGGTGCGACGATCATCTTCCTCGCCGCCCGCTATGCCTTCGCCGATTGGGCGCGCAACAAATTCCCCGGCTATATCAAGAAGCTGCAGGACGGCTTTAAGCAGGACGCCTTCAGCTATGTGATGATCCTGCGCCTGATCCCGGCTTTGCCCTTTTTCGGGATCAATATCGCCACCGCCGTTTTGAACGTGCCGGTGCGCGCTTACTTCTTCGGCACGCTGGTGGGGGTGATCCCCGGCGCCTATGTCTATGCGACGCTGGGCGACACGGCCGCTCAAGCCGCGATTGAAGGCATTCCCTCCTTCACCTCCCTGCTGACACCGCAACTCATCGGCGCGATCGTCGCCTTCCTGGTGTTGGCGATCTTGCCGATCGTCTACAAGCGCTTCAGCAAGTCCAAGTCTGCCGGGAAATCTGAAGGAGAGGCGGCATGAGCCGGGAAAAGATCAAAGCCGATCTCGCCGTCATCGGCGCGGGCGCGGGCGGCCTGGTGACCAGCGCCGGCGCCGCCATGCTGGGCCGCAAGGTGGTGCTGTTTGAAGCCGGCGAGATGGGCGGGGATTGCCTCAATTATGGCTGCGTGCCGTCCAAGGCGATCCTGACCGCGGCGCACAAGGCCCATGATATCCGCGAAGCGCATAAATGGGGCATCAAGGCGGGCGATCCCGTGATCGACTTCGCCAAGGTGCGCGAGACCATTCAAGCCGCCATCACCGCCATCGAGCCCAATGACAGCCAGGAGCGGTTTGAAGGCCTGGGCGTACGGGTGATCCGCGAATTCGCCCGGTTTGAGGGCGAGCGCACCATCGGCTCGGACAGCGTGGAAGTCACCGCCAAGCGCATCGTCATCGCCACCGGCACGCGCGCGCGGGTTCCCGGCATTACGGGCATCAAAGACGTGCCCTATCTGACCAATGAGACCATCTGGTCGCTGCAGGATCTGCCGGAACATCTCCTGATCCTGGGCGCTGGCCCGATCGGCATGGAGCTGGGTCAGGCGTTTCGCCGTTTGGGCGCGACGGTCACCATCGTGGAGGCCGGAACGCCGCTGGGCCGCTTAGAGCCTGAACACGCCGAACTCGCCATCGCCTCGCTCAAAGCCGACGGCGTGAACTTCCAGCTCGGCGCGATGGCGCAAAGCGTCGCCAAGGGCGAAGACGGCTCCATCACGCTGACGCTGGAGGGCGGCGAGACCGTGACCGGCTCCCACTTGCTGGTCGCGGCGGGCCGTGAACCGATCTTCGACGGGCTGGATCTCGACAAGGCGGGGGTGGAGACCAACGCGTTCGGCGTCGTCACCGACGACAAGCTGCGCACCACCAATAAGCGCATCTACGCCGCCGGCGATATCGCGGGCAAAGGCCAGCTGACCCATCTGGCCGGCTGGCATGGCTCGGTCATCGTACGCAATCTGTATTTCGGCGTGCCGACCAAGCAGTCCAGCCAGCCCATCCCGCAAACCGTCTACACCGACCCGCCGCTGGCCAGCGTCGGCCTGTCCGAAGCCGCGGCGCGCGAGCAGTTCGGCGACAAGATCACCGTCGCGGAGTTCGGCTTTGACGATAACGACCGCGCCATCGCCGAGGGCGATATCCGCGGCGGGGTCAAGCTGATCATCGGCAAGGGCGGCAAGGTGTTGGGCGCCCATGCGGCTGGCGGGCGGGCGGACGACATCCTGCAAATCGCCCAGGGCGTCATGGCCTCTGGCGGCACGGTGCGCGACCTGACCAGCCCGGTGCCCGCCTATCCCACGCGCGGCGAGGTGTTTAAACGCGCCGCGGGCAAGTATTATGAACCCACGGTGTTTGGCCCCTTCGCCAAAGCCTGGTCCGGGATACTGACCGCTTTCCACTAGCGAAAAGCGTTTCGGGGAGATCGCTTGAGGGACGCAGACGAGACGAGAGAGGATGGAGCGGTGCGCCTGCGCGCCGGGCTTTCGCGTGCGCGCGCGTTGGCCTTTTCCTTGCCCGGTAAATTGCTCGGCTTGTCCGTGGTCTTCGTGCTGATCGCGGAAGTTCTGATCTTCGTGCCCAGCGCGTCGAACTTCCGCACCGAATGGCTGATGGACCGGGCCGAAGCCGCCCACCTGGCGGCGCTGGCGGCGGAAAGCGCGCCGGATGTCATGCTGGGCGAAGACATGGTCCGCGAGCTGCTTGAAGGCGCCGACGCCGTGTCGGTGGCGCGGGTGACTGATGGCGTGAACGAGCTGGTTCTGGGCGGCACGCTGCGCGGCGGCAAGCTGATCACCGCCGACCTGACCAAGGAAAGCTTTTTCGACAGCCTTATGGCGGCGGGCGACACCTTTCTCGCGCCCGAGGGCCGCTATGTGCGCATCATCGCAACGCCGCGGACCCGGGAAGGCGCCGGCGAGCTGATCAGCGTGATCATTCCCGAAGCGGGCTTGAAAGCGGCTTTGTTTGAATACTCCCGCAACATCATCTGGCTCTCGCTCTTTATCGCGGCGGTCACGGGCGGGCTGTTATACCTCGTCCTGTTGTTCATTCTGGTCCGGCCCATGCGCCGGCTGGCCAAGGCGATGACCCGCTTCCAGGAAGATCCCACCGACCCCGCGCGCACGGTGATCGCCGGCAGCCGGACCGATGAGATCGGTGAAGCGGAAGCCGCGCTGGCGGCGATGCAGAGCGAAGTGCGCAGCGCCTTTGCCCAGCGTGAACGCCTGGCGGCGCTGGGCGGCGCGGTGGCGCGGATCAATCACGATCTTCGCAATGTTTTCGCCAGCGCGCAGCTGGTCTCCGACCGGCTCGCCATGAGCAAGGATGAGCGCGTCGCCGCCATGGGCGCGCGTCTGGTGCGCGCCGTCGATCGGGGCATCCGGCTGTGTCAGGAAACGCTGGATTACGGCAAGACCCAGGAGCGCGCGCCGGAGTTTCAGACCCTGAATCTTCGCAATGCGGTCGATGATGCGGCGGGCGACGCCTTCGCCGCCACCGGGGTGGCGGAGTGGATCAATGAAATTGATGAAGGCCTGGCGGTGTCCGCCGATCCCGATCACCTGCACCGCATCTTCGTCAATCTGGTGCGTAACGCGGTGCAGGCGATGGAGGGCGGTGAGGTGTCCCGCCTGACTGTCACAGCCGCGGCGCACGACGGTCAGCTGACCGTCACCCTGACCGATACCGGGCCGGGCGTGCCGGGCCGGGTGCAGGAGACCTTGTTTCAGCCCTTCGGCGTCTCGGGCACGAAGTCCGGATCGGGCCTCGGCCTGTCCATCGCGCGCGAACTCGCGCGCGCCATGGGCGGGGATGTCACGCTGGCGAAGACCGGCGAGGACGGCAGCACGTTTGAGGTGCGGTTGCGGGCAGCTTAGACCGCGCCCAGCAGGAAGGCCGCGACCAGGATCAGCCCGGTCATCTGATTGGCTTTAAACCGCTTCAGGCATCCCACCCCATCGTCTGGATCAAAGCCGGAGAGCTGGCTGAACAGGTGGGCGGCGTAGAGTGCGAATCCCAACGCGAAGAACAGGCCGGCGCCGACGATCACGCCCGCGACGAGCACCAGCACGACGCTGATCCCATAGCAGACCAGCACGCCGCGATAGATGTGATCGCCCATGGCGCGGGCGGAGGATTTCACGCCGACAAGCGCGTCATCTTCCATGTCCTGGCAGGCATAAATGGTGTCATAGCCGACCGTCCACGCGATCAACGCGGCGTAAAGCGCCAGGATTTCCGGCGCAAACGGCGTGCCGAGCGCCGCTGCGCCCGCGACCGGAACACCCCAGTTAAACGTCAGGCCCAGCCAGGCCTGGGGCCACCAGGTGATCCGCTTCATAAAGGGATAGGCCGCCACCAGCGCCAGCGCGGCGAGCCCGGTCAGGATGGCCGGCCAGGGCAGCTGGATCAGCACCAGAAGGCCGACGAGGCACTGCGCAACCAGAAAGCCCCAGGCGGACTTCAGGCTGACCGTGCCCGCCGCCAGCGGCCGGTCGGCGGTGCGGGCGATTTGGGCGTCAAGGTCGCGGTCGACGATGTCGTTATAGGTGCAGCCCGCCCCGCGCATCGCCACCGCGCCGATGCCGAACAGGATCGCCCAGTACAGGTCCATCCAGCCCAGACCGGTCTCGACCCGCGCCGCGGCCAGACCGATCCAGCAGGGCAGGGCCAATAGCCAGAACCCCACCGGCCGGTCATAGCGCGCCAGGCGCAGATAGGGCCGCCAGGTCTCAGGCGCGCGGTCCACCCAGCTGGTGGGAAGGGAATCGGCGACGCGGCGGTCGGAGTTGAGGGGTTCGCTCATGTCGTGAGGGATAGCGCGGACGCGCCGCGGCGCAAAGCCGGGCTTGGCGGAGCGGCTGCACGAAGGCTAGAAGCGAGGCCATGAGCACCGACCCCCGCCTTTATCTGGATGCGCCGTTCAGCGCCGGCGCCCGCCTGCCGCTGGAAAAGGACCAGGCCCATTATTTGCTGACCGTGATGCGCCGCAAGCCCGGTGACCGGGTGCGGGTGTTCAATGGCCGGGACGGGGAATGGCGCGCGACGATCGCCGAGGCGAGCCGCCGCCATGCGATGCTCGCCATCGGCGAGCAAACCCGGACGCAAGTCAGCCCGCCGGACCTCGCGCTTTATTTCGCCCCGGTGAAAAAGGCGCGCACCGACTTCATCGTTGAGAAGGCGACCGAGCTGGGCGCCCGCACAATCACGCCGGTGATGACTGCGCGGACCATCGCGGAGCGGGTAAAGACGGAGCGCCTTGCTTTGATCGCCCGTGAGGCCGCCGAACAGACTGAGCGCCTGGAGCTGCCGCAGATCGGCGAGCCGGTCTCGCTGACCGCCTTGGTCAAGGATTGGGAGGCGGGCCGCACCCTGATCTTCTGCGATGAAGGCGGCGATGATGACAGCAAGCCCTGGGGCGGGGAGGCGGGGCGGGCGGCGCCGATCGCCGGGGCGTTATCGGACGCCAAGGCGGGCCCCTGCGCCATCGTGATCGGCCCGGAAGGCGGGTTTGCGCCGGAAGAACGCGCTTTGCTGCGCAGCCAGGCCTTCGTGCTGCCCGTCACGCTGGGGCCCCGCATTTTGCGGGCGGATACGGCGGTGGTCGCGGCGATGAGCGTGTGGCAGGCGCTATGCGGCGATTGGCGTTAGCCCTCACAGCCTTGTGAAGCCGGTCGCGCTTCATCGCTTGCCGCAGCGCGCGGGCTCGCCTACCTCTGGGTTCAACAAAAGCCTAGGCCTATAAGGGACATTCGATGAGCGGCACGTATAACCAGGGCGGCGAAGGTCCGCGGATCGAAAACAAGGCCCAGCTCATCGCGCATATCGCCGCCGGTGAAAAACCCGCCGACCGATTCAAGCTGGGCACCGAGCATGAAA
Source organism: uncultured Oceanicaulis sp. (assembly GCA_964484345.1). Taxonomy (GTDB): domain Bacteria; phylum Pseudomonadota; class Alphaproteobacteria; order Caulobacterales; family Maricaulaceae; genus Oceanicaulis. The sequence continues at coordinate 56,553 of CAZAGE010000010.1, forward strand.
AATTCGGCTTCACCAAGGACGGCCACCGCCCGCTGCCCTATGAGAGCGACGGCGCCAGCGTGCGCAAAATGCTTGAAGGCCTCACGCGCTTCGGCTGGCGGCCGATTGAAGAAAACGGCAAGCCGGTGGCGCTGAAACGTGAAGGCGGCTCGATCACCCTGGAGCCGGGCGGGCAGTTCGAATTGTCCGGCGCGCCGCTGGACAATGTCCACGAGACCTGCCGCGAGGTGAATTCCCACCTGCGCGAAGTGCGCGAAGTCGCCGATGAGATCGGCGCGGGCTTTTTGGGTCTGGGCTTTTCGCCGCTCTGGTCTCTAGACGAGACCCCGATGATGCCCAAGGACCGCTATAACATCATGAAGGCCTATATGCCCAAGGTGGGCGGTTTAGGCCATCAGATGATGTTCCGCTCCTGTACGGTGCAGACCAATCTCGATTTCTCCAGCGAAGCCGACATGGTCAAGAAAATGCGCGTCTCCCTGGCGCTGCAGCCGGTGGCGACGGCCTTGTTCGCCAACTCCCCGTTCAAGGATGGCGGGCTGAACGGCTTTATGTCCTACCGCGCCCATGTCTGGACCGACACGGACGGGGATCGCACCGGCGATTTGCCCTTCGCGTTCGAAGACGGCTTTGGCTATGAGCAATATGTCGACTGGGCGCTGGATGCGCCGATGTATTTCGTCAAGCGAAACGGCGTCTTCCTCGACGCCTCCGGCCAGGATTTCCGCGCCTTCCTGAAAGGCGAATTGCCCGCTCTGCCCGGCGAAATCCCGGTCATCTCAGACTTTGAAGACCATCTCTCCACGCTCTTCCCGGAAGTGCGCCTGAAGACCTTTATCGAGCAGCGCGGCGCCGATGGCGGGCCGTGGAATCGGCTCTGCGCCCTGCCGGCGTTTTGGGCCGGCCTTCTGTACGACCAGTCTGCCCTCGACGCCGCCTGGGACTATGTCAAAGACTGGACCCAGGACGAACGCGCCGCCCTTCGCACCGGCGCGGCCAAGCAGGCGCTGAAAACGCCCTTCCGCGGCCGCACGCTGCAAGACGTCGCCAAAGACGTCCTCGCCATCGCCCGCTCGGGCCTGAAAGCGCGAGCGCGCCTCAACGCCCACGGCGAACACGAAGCGCTCTTCCTCGACGATCTCGACGAGATCGCCAAAAGCGGCGTGTGTCCGGCGGAGCGTCTGATCGAGCGGTTTGAGGGCGAGTGGGGCGGCAGCGTCGAGCCGGTGTTCAGCGAGGCGGCGTATTAATCCTGCTTTGAAACCCCGGACGAGCGAAGCGGAAATCCGGGGCCTCCATCAGGATAAGTCGCTCGACACCGATGAAGGCCCCGGCTCTGCGGCTTCGCCTTGGCCGGGGTTTCATGTCCCTAGCAACATGCCTGCGCCTGTTCGCTCGCATTCCGCCGCGCCCGCTCTTCGTCGCCATCGCCATAAATCACGCTCTCGCCATGGGTGAGGAAAGTTTCCCAGGCGACATTGTCGGGATCGTGGGTCCAGGTTTTGGTGGAGCGGGCGTAGCAGCAGGTGGTGTCAGGCTGTTCTAAGAGCGGGCCTTCCGCTTTGATCAGCGCGGCCTTCATGGCGTCGAACTCATCCTGGCTGTCCGCCTGCAGGCCGACATGGTCGACGCCTTTGATGTCGCCATGGGTGGACAGGGAGAGATTGATCTTGGGATCGTCCAGCATCCACTTGGCGTAATCATCTTTCAGCACGGTCGGCTCCGCGCCGAACAGGCGGGAATAAAACGTCACGGACTTGGTGAGATCGGCGACGGTGAGGGCGAGGTGAAAGCGGGCCATGTCGGCCTCCCTTGGTTAGCGAATAGCGGCGAGCAGCGGGGCGACATCCCCATCGGCGCCGGCGCAGCAATCCTTCATCAAAAAGCCTATGAGGCCGCGCAGACCGTCAAAGTCGGCGGCGTAGATGACGCTGCGCCCCTCCCGCCGCGAGGAAATGAGGCCAGCGCGCGCGAGAATGGCGAGATTGGTGGAGGTGGTGTTCTGGCGGGCGCCCAGCTTTTCACTGATTACGCCGGCCGGAAGCCCGCCGCCGCCCGCCCGCACCAGCAGACGGAAAATGTCCATGCGCGCGTCATGGGCGAGGGCGGACAGGGCGTCGATGGCGGAGGTCTTATCCATGAATCGAGAAAACCAGATATATTGATGGGAGTCAATTCCTCTTGTCCTCCCTCACATCCGTTCGGTCGGTCCTCGCTTAAACGGGGCAAGCCCGTCCCGCTGCGGGCGGGCGGTCGCCCTTGCGAGCGCTGCGCGCTCGGGGGTGTTTCACTCCCCAACTCCTCCATTCGTCATCCCGGACTTGATCCGGGACCCAGTGTTGTTCAAATTCCCCGCCTAGGGGAAATTGTGGATCGCGCCTACCTCTACATGCTCACCAATAGGCCAAACGGCGTGCTTTATATCGGCATGTCCAACGTCGATCTTTGCCGGCGCATCTGGGAGCATCGAACTGGCGCGACGCGGGGCTTTACCTGGAAATACAACTGCCATCGCTTGGTCTGGGTTGCGCCGTTCACCGATGTCGATGCTGCAGCGGGTCAGGAACGCCGAATGAAGCGCTGGCGCCGAGCCTGGAAGATTGCGCTGATCGAAAAAGAGAACCCCGAATGGCGAGATCTTTATACGGAAATCTGCGGCAACGACTCTGAATGAAACCCCGGCCAAGCGAAGCGCAGAGCCGGGGCCTTTATCCGCGATAAGCGCCAAATTCTGCTTAAGGTCCCGGATCTTCGCTTCGCTCGTCCGGGAATTCAAATTTTAGCGCCCCAACACCAACGTCCCCCAACCCTCAATCACGCCCTTGTCTTTCAGCGTGAGGCCCTCCGCCAGATAAGCCGCCGTCACCTTGTCCGCCTGCTCTTCCAGCAAGCCGGACAGCACGACCGTGCCGCCGGGCGCGAGGCGTTTGACCACCTCCGGCGCCAGCGCGATCAGCGGACCGGCGAGAATGTTGGCGAGGATGAGGTCGAAGCTCTTGTCCTTGAAGGCGGGATGATCAAAGCCGTCGGCGGTTTCTGCGGCGAAGCTGACGCCATTCTTTTCCGCGTTGATCAGCGTCTCTTCCACCGAGACAGGGTCGATATCGGTGGCGAGGATGTCCGCCTCCGCCCAGAGCTTTTTTGCGGCGATGGCGAGGAGGCCGGTGCCGGTTCCAAGGTCCAGAATAGTGGCGGGCGTCAGCCCGTCGCGCTCGAGCTGGTCCATGGCTTTCAGACAGCCCAGCGTGGTGCCGTGATGGCCGGTCCCGAAGGCGGGGCCGGCTTCGATCAAGAGGCTGATATGGTGGGGCTGAAGGTCTTCGCGGGTATGCTCGCCATGGACCAGGAAGCGGCCAGCCTCGACGCTGGGCAGGCCGGCCAGGCTCATGGCGATCCAGTCTTCTTCCGGCAGCGGCATGAAGATCGCGTCAAGATCCGGGCGCGTCAGGCCGGCCTCGACCAGGAAGGCGTCCTCGTCGATCCGGTCGGCGAACAGCACCTCGATATAGCCGTGGGTCTCGTCACCCTCATCCTCAAACACCGACCAGCCCAAAGCCGGGGCGGGATCTGCGGCGTTCAAACGCTCGCCGGCGGCGAGCAGAGGCTGGATCGGGCCGCGCACGGTGAGACGCCAGACAGTGGACATGGGATGCTCCTGATTGCTGGCGCGGGTTTAGGGGGTGAGGGGCGGTTTGGGAACATCCACGTCTGAAATCCCGGACGAGCGCAGCGAAGCTCCGGGACCTGGTTCAGATCATGGCGCTCCACGCGGATGGAGGCCCCGGCTCTGCGCTTCGCTTGGCCGGGGTTTCAATAGACTACTCCGTCAGCCGCGCAATTTCGCCCAGGATCACCGCCCAAGCCGGCGCGGTGGGGTCGATCAGCTCGAAATGGCCGGCCTCTTCCAGCGTGATTTCCCGGACCGTGTCTCCCGCCTCGCCCGCGCGCGCGGCGTAGGCCACGCCCAGGCTCGCCGGGACGATGGGGTCGAGCTCTGCGGAAATTATCACTTGCTCCACGCCCAGCGGCAGTCCTTCAGCCGGGCTGGTGTCCGCGAAGGGCTCGGCGCGCGTGTCGGCGCCGACCAGCGCGTTTACGATGTCCGGTTCGCCGCAGCGGCCGGGACCTTCTGCATTATAGAGCGCGAGATCATTGATGCCGGCCAGCGTGATCAGCGCGCCAGGGATGAAGGGATCTTGGTCTGCCGGGCGTAGCAGCCCGATGTCCAGCCGCTCGCGCGCGCCCGCCCAAAGGGCCAAATGCCCGCCGGCGGAATGGCCCATGATGACGGTTCGGTCCAAGTCGACCGGGTAATCGTCAGCGAGGGTTCGGACATGGTCGACCGCCATCGCGACCGAGGTGAAGGTGCCGGGATAACCGCCGGTCTCATGCCCCACGCGCGGATAGGTGATGTTCCACACAGCGAAGCCGCGCTGACGTAAATCCGCGTTGAGCTGGTCCTGAAGGATGGTGCCGGGGATTTGCGCATTCCAGCAGCCGCCATGGACCATGATCACCAGCGGGTGCGGGCCCGACCCGTCCGGCAGCCACAGCTCGCCATACTGCTCCTCACCGTCGCCATAGGCGATGCGCTGGTCGGCGGCTTCGCGCTCCCGACCAAGCAGGGCCTGCCAGCCGATCGGGCGCTCCGACGCATACGGGTCGTTCGCGGCCAGAGTTTCAACCGTGGGATACGGCGCGCGCTCAACAGGGGCTTCCGCGCTGCAGGCGGTCAGGACAAGCGGCAGGGAAAGGGCGAGCAGGCGCAGAGACATGGGCGGCATCTTCCGTGGTCTTGGAACAAGGCGAAGCGAAGGGTCAGCGTCAGCCTAAGGCCGAAGCGGCGGCGGAGGGACCTCGAATTGGTAGACGCGCTGGACCAGCCAGATGGCGAGCTTGCTCAGCGGCGTATCCTCGCGCGCATCGGCGTGGCGCAGGCAGTAGATATCGCCGCTGGCCCATTCGAAGACGTTGCGCGTGCCCTCCGCCGCGGCGGGTTTGGCGCCGTTACCGCCTTCAGAAGCCGGATCGCAGACCTCGGCCCGCGCGACTTCGTCGGTCAGATAGCTGATCTGGCTTTGGGATAGCGCGCCGAGCTGGCGATAGACCAGCTTGCCCGGCTCGCCCCCGCCGACCCCGTTGCTCGCCCGCGCTTCGATGCGCGCCATGCCGTCGGTGAAGGCGGTGACGGTGATCGCCATGGGGTAATCCAGCGCCGGAAGCTCCAGGAAGCGCAAGCGGAACAGCGCGCCGTCACTGGTCAGCTGAACTTCGTCCAGGCTGGCTAGGTGCCGGGAAAACCAGTGACAGTCGAGGGCGTCGAGCGTGTCTTGGGGAAAATACTCAACGGCGCCGGAATACAGCGGCGGTTCAGCCAGGATGTTAGAAGGGATGGCGCAGGCCACAGGCTCCGCCGTGAGCAGGCTCAGCGCAAGGGTGCCCAGCGCGGCCGCGCTCAAGGCGCATCTTCCAGAAAGCTCGCAACCACTTTTTTCGTCCCTGCCTTGTCGAACGCCACGGTGAGTTTCGCGCCATCGGCGATTTTGACAACACCATATCCGAATTTTTGATGGAAGACGCGGTCGCCGGGTTTCCATTTGGAGTTTCCGCCGACCGAGCTGGCGTCGCCCGATTCAATCAGCTGGGCCTTGCCTTCAATGACGCCGGGGTCGGATCGCCGGCCGGCCGCCTTGCTGGCCTGGAACCGTTTCCAGCCGGGGCTTTCATAGCTGGACTTGAAAGGATCGGCCGCAACCGAAGACTCCTGGAAGCCCGGTCCGGCGTCGTAATAGCCAGTCTCGGATTTGGCTTCGCAATGCTCCGCCGGCAATTCATCGATGAAGCGCGACGGGATGACCGACTGCCAGCGGCCGAAAATCATCCGGTTTGCGGTGAAGCTGATGATGGCTTTTTCCCGGGCGCGGGTGATGCCGACATAGGCCAGGCGCCGCTCTTCCTCGAGCGCGGCCGTGCCGCCTTCATCCATGGAGCGCTGGGAGGGAAACACCGTTTCCTCCCAGCCCGGCAGGAAGACCAGCGGAAACTCCAGACCCTTGGCCGCGTGCAGCGTCATCACCGACACCTCGTCGCCATCCTCGGCGCGATCCGCGTCGGTGACCAAGGCGATATGCTCCAGGAAGGCTTCGAGCGAGTCGAACTCGCCCATGGAGCGGACGAGTTCCTTCAGGTTGTCCAGCCGGCCGGCCGCCTGCGGGCTCTTATCTTCCCGCCACATGGAGGTGTAGCCGCTTTCATCCAGAATGATTTCCGCCAGCTCGTCATGGCGCATAGTGTCGGACTGCTCGCGCCAGCGATCGAGATCGCGCAGGAAGGCGGCGAGCCCGGTGCGCGCCTTACCGCGGATTTCGTCCGTCTGGGTCATCAGCCGAGCAGCTTCGGCCATGGAGACGCGCGCGCCGCGGGCCGCCTGGGCGATCTTCTGCACGCTGGTGTCGCCGATGCCGCGCTTGGGCGTGTTGACCACGCGCTCAAAGGCCAGGTCATCAGTTTCAGACCGCACCAGGCGCAGATAGGCGAGGGCGTCGCGGATTTCCGCGCGCTCGAAAAAGCGCGGTCCGCCGATCACCTTGTAGGGCAGGCCCAGCATGATGAAGCGGTCTTCAAAGGCGCGCATCTGCCAGGACGCGCGCACCAAAACGGCGATATCGCTGTGCCGGCCGCCCCGGCGCACATGAGCTTCGATCTCGTCGGCGACGAAGCGGGCTTCCGCTTCGCCTTCCCACAGGCCGGAAATCTGGACTTTTTCGCCGGCCTCGTCTTCGGTCCACAGCGTCTTGCCCAGGCGCGCTTTGTTGGCGGTGATCAGGCCGGAGGCGGCGGCGAGGATATTGCCGGTGGAGCGGTAATTGCGCTCGAGCCGGATCACCAGCGCGCCAGGAAAGTCCTGCTCAAAGCGCAGAATGTTGTCCACCTCCGCGCCGCGCCAGCCATAGATGGACTGGTCGTCATCGCCTACGCAGCAGAGGTTATTCGAGCCGCGCGCCAGCAGGCGAAGCCACAAATACTGCGCGACGTTCGTGTCCTGATACTCGTCGACCAGCACATAGCGGAAGCGCCGGTGGAAGTCGGCGAGCACGTCCTCATTGTCGCGGAAGATCGTGATGCAGTGCATCAGCAAATCGCCGAAATCACAGGCGTTGAGAACCGACAAGCGCTCCTGATAGAGCGCATAGAGATCGCCCGCCTTGCCGTCGGCGAAATTCCACTTGTCTTCTTCCGGGATGTTTTTCGGGGTCAGCGCGCGGTTCTTCCAGCCATCGACCAGGCTGGCGAAATAGCGCGGCGTCCAGCGCTTCGCGTCGACGCCTTCCGCTTCCAGGATCTGCTTGATCAGACGCAGCTGATCGTCGGTGTCCAAAATGGTGAAGCTGGATTTTAGCCCGACCAGCTCGGCATGGCGGCGCAAAATCTGGGCGGAGATGGAGTGGAAGGTGCCCAGCCAGGGCAGGCCTTCGACCTGTTCGCCGATCAGCTTGCCGACCCGCTCCTTCATCTCCCGCGCCGCCTTGTTGGTGAAGGTCACAGACAGGATCTGCCAGGGCTGAGCCTTGCCGGTGCGCAATATGTGCGCGAGCCGGGTGGTCAGCACCCGCGTTTTACCCGTGCCGGCGCCCGCCAGCACCAAAACCGGGCCTTCGGTGGCCTCCACCGCCTGACGCTGTTCCGGGTTGAGGCCCTGAAGATAATCCGGCTCGCCGCCCTGGGGGCGGGCCATAGCCTGTTGAGACAAGGGAATAGACGCCATGACGCGGGGCCGCCTGCTTACGATTCGATCAGGAGAACGAAACTAGCACACGGTTAAGCGAAGGGCAGGGGGCGGGGGCAGGAGGAATATCCGAGTTTGACGTCATTTAGACATTTAGCTAAATGTCGTCCCATGAGTTCGGTTTTCAAAGCGCTGTCTGACCCCACCCGCCGGGAAGTGTTGTCGCTGCTCCGCAAGGGACCGCTGTCCGCCGGTGAGATCTCCGCGCAGTTCAATGTCTCGCGTCCGACCATGTCGGCGCATTTCGCGGTGATGCGCGAAGCCGGTCTGGTGACCAGCGAAAAGCAGGGCAAATCGGTGATTTACGAGCTTCAGATGTCGGTTCTGGAAGAGGCCTTGCTGGGCTTCGCCCAGGGCTTTGGCTGGGAGCTGAAAGACCAGGAGACCGGCTCAGCATCGGATGTTGGAAAGGAAAAGCTATGAGTGAGACCGCCCTAAAACCTTCTTTGGTGAAAGCCTTCGCCATTCCCTTCGGTGCGCTGTTCGTGTGCATGTTCGGTTTCGCCATAGCGAGAGAGGCCGGCCTTTTGGACATGGACGCCGGCAAGCGCGGGGCCGCAGCCATGATGGGGCTTATGCTGGCCGTATGCGGTAATTATCTGCCTAAGATGGCGCGCCGTTTGGAGCTTGGGCGCGAGATCGCCGCCGCTTATGCGAGCGCGGACCGGCTGGCCGGCTGGGCCTTGGTCATCACGGGGCTCGCTTATGCTGGTATTTGGGTCTTGGCGCCGATTGACCGGGCGCCGATCGGCGCCAGCCTTGTCGGGCTGGGCGGCTTCCTATTCGCGCTGGGGCTCTGGCTCTTTCAGGCGCGTCCCACGCCGAACTACTCGGTGCCGGCTTTGCTCTTCAGCACCGCTGTCGCCGGTCGCGCGACGGTGTTTTTGCTGCTGACCAGCCTTTTCCTGGCCGGTGCGCTCTTCCCGATCGACGCGGTGTGGGGCGACGCGGTCGCGCAAAGGATCGCCATCATATATTCGGTCGCCATCCCGGCGGTTGCGATCCTCCTGGCGGTTTGGGCGAAGCTGCGCGGCGGCGAAGCGGCTTAAGCCTCACCCATGCTCCTCCTCATGCCGGGCTTGCAGCGCGGCGGCGTAGGCGGCGTGGGCGTCGGCTTTGGTCAGGTAGCCGATGATCGGCTGTTCGCCGGTGCGGGATCGGACCGGGGCGCCGTCCAGCCGCTCGGCGGCGAAAAAGCCCAGCGCCCGGCCGAGATAGTCATCTTCGTAAAGGCTAGGGGCGTCCATTTCCGCCGCCGCTTCGTCGGCGGTGAGCGGCGTCATGACATCGCGGGCGCGGATGGTTTGGAGGATGACGCGGGCGTCGCCCTTGGTCAGGTCATAGCCGTGGCGCTCGACCTGGCGGTGGAAGACGCTGCCTTTGGTGATCGCCTGGGTGATCACGGTGGCGAGCGAGACCGCGACCAGAAGCGCGATCGAGGCCTCATAGCTGGAGGTCAGCTCAAACACGATCAGCGTGGTGGACAGCGGCGCGCCCAGCACCGCGCCGGACACCGCGCCCATGCCGACCACGGCGTAAAACGCTGCGCCCGTCTCGGTTTCTCCAAACAGCAAGATCGCCAGCTGCCCAAACAGCGCCCCGAGCATGGCGCCCAGATAAAGCGACGGTGAAAACACGCCGCCGCCAAACCGCGCGGACAGGGTGATCACGGTGGCGATCAGTTTGAGGACGATCAGGCCCGCTAGCGTCGCCAGCGCGTAGCCGCCAGCGAGCGAGGTTGCGGTGGCTTCATAGCCCACCCCCAGGATTTCCGGGGCGAACACCGCGATCGCGCCGACCAGCAGACCGCCCAGCGGCGGCAAGGCCCACAGCGGCAGCTGGAGGGCCTTGGCCCGGTCCGCCACCAGCCGCGGAACGGTGGTGACGGCCAGGATGAAGGCGATGGCCAGGCCCGCCGCCGCCACGCCTAACGGCACCATCGCGGCGTAATCGACCAGGCGGGCCGGATCGATTTGCGGGACCGGGAAGGCCGGCTGGGCGCCGAAATGAAGGCGGGACAGGATCGCGCCGATAACGCTGGACACCGCCACGGGCGCGATCGAGCGCAGAGCGTAATGGCCCAGGATCACCTCGAAGGCGAACAAGGCGCCGGCCACCGGCGCATTAAAGCTCGCCGACACAGCCGCTGCGGCGCCGCAGGCGAGCATGATGCGCGCCGCCCGCGCCGGCAGGCCCAGCGGGCGGGTCACCAGGCTGGCGAGCGTCGCGCCCAGATGAACCGCCGGGCCTTCCCGGCCGGCCGAGGCGCCGGAGCCGAGCGACACCGTGGCGATCACGGCGGACAAAAGACCCGGCATGACCTTCATCTGACCGCCTTCGACCGCGCGCGCCTCCATTACGTCGGCGACGCCTTCGGCGCGGGTCTCATTGAGCCAGGCCATGCGCTGGCCCAGCCACAGCAAGGCGGCGACGACGAAACCGCCGACCACAGGCGCGAGAAGGATGCTCCAAACCGGCAGCGCGCCGGCGGCGCTGGCGAGCGCTTCGCCGGCTTCGCCAAAAGCGATGAATTGCACGCCGGAAATCGCCCAGCGCAGGCCCAGCGCCCCATAGCCCGCAGCGATCCCCACCACGATGGCCGCCAGCCACAAAGTCACGGAACGCCCGTCAGCGAAGGCGTCGCGAACCGACATCTTCACCCAGGTCCAGCCCCGGCGCGGGCCGGCGCGCACGACCTCTTTGGGGCCGTCTGGCCCCCCTGGGTCAGGCCGGGGCGGGTTATCCGTCATAGCTTTGTGTTCCGGTGCGCCGGAGCAAAGGTCAAGCCTCGCCGCAGTATCGCTGAGGCTTGGGCGACTGCACCCGTGCTAGGCGGCTTTGAGCGTATAGACCGTCTCCAGCCCCGGCTCGCCGGTGCAGACGACCTCACCCTTCTCGACCAGATGGATCATGTGAGCGAGGACGGAATGGGCAGCGGCTGGGTGCAGGCGCTTATCCACGTCGGCATACATGCTCGTGACCATGGAGCGGATATCGGTTTTGCCCGCACTCATCTCAGCGAGGATCTGACGCTCCCTGACCAGACGGTGCTCGATATAAGCGTCCAGGAAAGGCTGCGGGGCTTCGATCGCCGGGCCATGGGTCGGGCGAATGATGTTGAACTCCATGGCGCGGATACGTTTCAGCTGGGCGATATAATCCCCCATGGATCCGTCTGGCGGGCTCACGACCGAGGTGGACCAGCCCATGACATGGTCGCCGGAAAACAGCGTGCGCTCTTCCTCAAGCGCGTAGCAGACATGGTTGGAGGTGTGGCCGGGCGTGTGAAGGGCGCGCAGCGTCCAGTCCGGGCCTTCGAAGACATCGCCGTCCTCAACCTCCAGATCAGGCTTGAAGCCGGTGTCGTCGCCCGCCTCCATGCGCACTTCGCCGCCTTCCGGCAGAGTTGAGGGCGGGCTCATGGCGTAGACATGGGCGCCATGTTTTTTCGCGAGGGTATGGGCGAGCGGAGAGTGGTCGAGATGGTGATGAGTCACCAGGACATGGGTGACTTGTTCGCCCTCCAATGCGGCGTCCAGCGCGGATTCATGGTCGGGAAGCGCGGGGCCGGGATCGATCACGGCCACCTCGCCGGATCCGATGATGTAGACGCCGGTGCCGGTATAGGTGAAGGGGCCGGGATTATTGGCCACGATGCGGCGCACCCGCTCGCTGAGCCGGTCGCAGCGGCCATATTCGAACTCGAACTGGCGGACAAAAGGAATGGCGCTCATGCATGGGCTCCGGGCGGGTCTTCAATCAGGCGTTCACAATAACGGCGCAGGCGGTCGCCGATGGCCTGGGTCGCAGCGAGCTTGTCACGCAGCGGCAAGGCGGTCGGCGGACCCATATCGGTCTTATTCGCGTCAACAATCCAGAGCTGACCATCGCGCTTATCGCGCAAGACGTCCAATCCGCCCCAATTTAGGCCTAAAGCCTGGCAGAAGCGTTTGATCAGGGCGCGCTCTTCACCGGTGAAGACGGTGTCGGCGTTCAGCAAGCGGACCTCGTCGTTGACGTTGGCAAAGCGGGTCTCCACCGGACGGCGTTTCAGGAAGACCGCCGCCACCTCGCCATCTACGGTGGGACAGCGCAGATCCTCCACCAGACCGTCACCGGCCAGATTGTCGATCAGGCGCTGGTAGCTCTTGCCGTCGATGGCGGGGCAGGGGCCGTCCACCACGCGTCCGTCGTGGACGCCATTGGCTTCGCCCTTCTCCACCAGAGGGCCGGTAAAGCTTGCCGGATCAATGCTGAGCGCGCGCCCGCTCGCTTGTTCAAACGCCCGGCCGACGGCGGACTTGGAGGTGTCTGGGCAATGCGCGTTGATGACGGGCAGGTCGACGCTTGGCGGATCGCCGGATGTGCGATCTTCGAAAAACATCGCCAGATCCGCCTCTTGAGACGTGCGGGCGACCCGCAAGCCGGAAAGCTGGACCGCCGGCCAGATCAGGTACCAAGGACGCGGGGCGTCGGGGGAAAACCAGATGCGCGGCCCGTCTGCGCGAAGGGCGCGGCGTTCTAGCTCCACCTCGAGATAGAAGTGCAACCAGGCGAGAAACTCGCCGATCACCCCGGGCTCGACAGGAACGCGCGCGCCGGTCTTGCGGACATGCAAGACCATGCCGTTCAGTCCAAAATCCCGCCACCACGCGCTGGCCGCCATCAGACTCGCTCCTGCTGATCGTCGCCAAGGATACGCGCCCGGACTGCTCAAGCAATTCACGTCGCGCTCACGAGACTGACACCGGCCTGAAGCTTGCGCGTGATCGGACGGGCCGCCCCAAACGGAGACGCTGACCGCGATGACCGCTGGTGATTGGATTGCCGGAATAAGCCGCCGCTTGCGCCTGGCGGTTCTCGCTCTTGCGCTTGTGCTGGGCGTGAAGACGCTGGCCTTCGCCCTGGCGCCGGTCGCGCCGCCTTCAGCCTCGGTTCAGATTACGGGCAGCAGCATCGGCGCCACGTTTAAGTAGCTAAATCGCACTCCCTGACAGGGGCTTTGGCCAATGACCCTTGAGCCAGCTTCACAAATCGCTCCTACTGCGAGCCGTTCTTGATCGCCGGGCCAGTAAAGCCCACAAAACCACACTCCAATTATCTGGCTTCTGGCTCATCCATGCCCGCATACATTCTTCGCCGCATCCTGATCGCGATCCCGACGATCCTCGTGATCATCACCGTGGCGTTTTTCATGATGCGCATCGCGCCTGGCGGCCCGTTCGACCTGGAACGGCCCATGCCGGAGGAGATCCGCCAGAATATCATGGCCGCTTACGGCATGGATCAGCCGGTCTGGAAGCAATATCTCGACTATATGGGTGGCCTGGTTCAGGGCGATCTGGGCCCGTCGTTGAAGTTCCGCGATAAAGACGTCGCCGACATCATCGCCGAAGGCTTTCCTGTGTCCGCCACCATCGGCCTCTTATCGATTACGTTGGCAGTGTTCATCGGAACAATCTTCGGTTCGATCGCTGCGCTGCGCCAGAACACCGCCGCCGATTACGGCGTCGTCGCCTTCGCCACAGTGGGGATCGTCATCCCGCCCTTTGTGGTGGGGCCGATCCTGGCTCTCGTCGTCGGTATCTATCTAGGCTGGTTGCCGTCCGGCGGGCTTGATCCGCGATTGGGCATGACGCCGGAGCGCCTGGTTTTGCCGGTGATCACGCTGGCCTTGCCGCAGATCGCCATCATTTCACGCTTAATGCGAGCCTCGATGATCGAGGTGATCCGGTCGAATTATATCCGCACGGCGCGCGCCAAAGGCTTGTCGGCGCCGGCGGTGATCGTGCGCCATGCCCTGCGCAGCGCCATCCTGCCGCTGGTCAGCTATCTCGGCCCGGCGTCAGCAGCGCTTCTGACAGGGTCCATCGTGATCGAGCAGGTCTTCTCCCTGCCCGGGATCGGACGTCAATTCGTCTTCGCCGCCTTGCAGCGTGACTATACGGTGGTGATGGGGGTGGTGATCCTTTACGCCACCTTGATCATCGTTTTGAACTTGGTCGCCGATCTGCTTTACGCGGTGCTAAATCCGAAAGTGAAGTACGAAACATGAGCCTGACGTCCACACCCGCTGAAAAGCGCGAAATGATGGAAGGCGCGGCGGTCAAAGGCCGCTCGCTTTGGGATGATGCGCGCACCCGCCTTTTGCGCAACAAGGCGGCGGTGTTCAGCCTGATCTTGCTCAGCCTTCTCGTGTTCCTGGCCTTCATCGGCCCGCTTCTATGGGTTCACGACAGCGCCTTCATCTATCGCGACCGGGTGCAAATTCCGCCGACGCTGGAAAACTGGCATATCTTCGGCACCGACGCGCAGGGCCGTGACTTGTTTGCGCGCACGCTGGTTGGGCTGCGCATGAGTTTGATGGTCGGCGTGGTCGCCACCATGGTGTCGTTGGCGATCGGCGTGGTGTGGGGCGCCACAGCGGGCTTTATCGGCGGGCGCGTCGATCAGATCATGATGCGCATCGTCGATATCCTCTATGCGCTGCCCTTCATCTTCTTCGTGATCATCCTGATGGTGGTGTTCGGTCGGAACATCATCCTGATCTTCGTGGCCATCGGGGCGGTGGAGTGGCTGACCATGGCGCGTATCGTGCGCGGGCAAACCATCGCCCTTCGAGGCATGGAGTTCGTCGAGGCCGCCCATGCCGCCGGCGTGAGCCAGCTCGCCATCATTCGCCGGCATATCGTGCCGAACGTGCTGGGTCCGGTGGTGGTTTATGTGACCCTCACCATCCCGGTGGTGATTCTGGCGGAGAGCTTCCTGTCCTTCCTGGGCCTGGGCGTTCAGGAGCCGCTGACCTCTCTGGGCAATCTGATCGCCAATGGCGCGCGCGACATGGAGATCGCGCCGTGGACGCTCTACTTCCCGGCGCTGACCATGATGATCACGCTGTTCTGCTTTAATTTCATCGGCGATGGTCTCCGCGACGCGATCGATCCGAAGGATCGTTAGCGCGCAATAAGGGTGAGAGCGCGACGCGATCGATCCGAAGGATCGTTAGCGCGCAATAAGGGTGAGAGCGCGAC
>CAZAGE010000011.1:0-69319 GCA_964484345.1 uncultured Oceanicaulis sp.
GGCCGCCACTGTGTGAACGTCCAGCATGGGCGCGCGCAACACCCGGCCGTCCAGCACCGCTGTGTGGGTGCGGGCGTAATCCTCGCCGTCAAAGCGCGACACGTCGGTGGAGGTGCCGCCCATGTCAAAACCGATGACTTGATCGTGGCCGCTGGCGCGCGCGGTCATCGCCATGCCCACCACCCCGCCGGCGGGACCCGATAGCACGGCGTTTCGCGCGGCGAAGGCCTCCGCCGTCGACAGGCCGCCATTGGACTGCATGAAGTAAAGCGGCGCGCCCTCGAGGCCTTGGTCGACCCGAGCGACATAGTCACGCAAGACCGGCGTGAGATAGGCGTCGATCACCGCCGTCGAGGCGCGCGGCGTGAATTTGATCAGCGGGCTGGCTTCGCTGGACAGCGTCACGTGGGTGAACCCCGCTTGGCGGGCGAGCGCTGCGACGCGCTTTTCCTGCGCGCCATTCGCGTGGGCGTTTATCAGCGCGACGGCGACCGCTTCGATGCCGCTTGCTTTAGCGCCGGCCAGCGCCGCGCGAACGGCAGCTTCATCCAGCGGATCGACGATCTCACCCTGGGGGCCGACCCGGCCCGCCACCTCGGCGATCTGCTCGGGCAGCGGGCGGGGGCGCTGGATATTCAGCGCAAAGATGTCCGGCCGCGTCTGATCGCCGATCAGCAAGACATCGCGAAAGCCTTCGGTGACGATGAACAGCGTCGCTGCGCCGCATTCTTCCAGCAGGGCGTTGGTGGCGACCGTCGTGCCCATTTTGACCGCGGTCACCGCAGCGCCCGGCTCAGCCGCGTTCGCCAGCATACGGCGCACGCCTTCGCTGGCGGCGTCTTCGTAGGCGTCTGATTGAGACAATAGCTTGGCGGAATGCAGCCGACCGTCCGGGGCGCGGCCCAGCACGTCGGTGAAGGTGCCGCCGCGATCGATCCAGAACTCCCAGGCGGTCTGTGAAGACGGGGTGGTGGTCAACGGGCGGGTCCAATAACGAGCGGTGACATAGGCGACGCAGCATCTGCACAACGCGGCGCTGTCTGGCAAGGCGGTGAGCCTCTGCAACATAGGGCCGCGTGTTGTGGCCAGCGGGCGCGCGGAGCTTTAGCATCGATGCTGTGATGAAGCAGTTAGGACGAATAATGGAAGGCTGCGGCGGGCTGCGCAGATTGCGCAGGGTGAGCCTATGAGCTTCTGGCGCGCTTTGATGGATCTCATCACCGGCCGGCCGGACCCGTTCGACTGCGAAGGACCCGATTGCCAGCCGGGTCACCGCGTCGATGACGCCGATTACGCCATGGCGCTGATCGGGCTCGGCGCGAAAATGGCCAAGGCGGATGGCGAGGTCACCCGCGATGAGGTCGCCGCTTTTGCGCAGGTCTTCCGGGCGCCGCGCGAGTTCGAGGAGCCGCTGCGCCGGGCCTTCGATCTGGCGAAACAGACCACGCTGGGCTTTGACGGCTATGCGCGTCGGCTCGCCCGCCGCTTCCGCCATCACCCCGCTGTCCTGGAAGATGTGCTCGACGGCCTGTTTCATATCGCCAAAGCCGATGGCCGGGTGACCGAGGACGAGGCCGCATATCTCGAACGGGTCGCCGAAATCTTTGGCTTCAAGGCGCGCGAATACGACCGGATCCGGGTGGCCCATTTGGGCGCGCCGGAAGATGATCCCTTTGTGATCTTGGGTGTCGCCCGCGACGCCGATGCGGATGCCGTCAAGCGCGCCTGGCGCCGGGCGGCTGCGCAGAATCACCCTGATCGTCTGATTGCGCGGGGCGCGCCGGCCGAGCTGCAGCGCATCGCGGATGAGAAGATGGCGGCGATCAACACCGCCTATCGCGAAATTCAGCGCCGCCAAGCCCTTGAAGATGCGTAAACCGCGTTTGAATTGCGGATTGGTAATCTGGATTTTGCGCGTGCAGCATTGACCCAGCGCGCCGAAAGCCCAAATCTTGAATAACGAGGCGTTAACGCGCATCCGTGCAAGAGGAGAAGGTTATGACCAATCAACAGGCATTTTCTGGCGCAGGTTTTGTGAACTTCGTTCGCGCCGGTCTTGCTGCGGTCATCGCCATCGCCTTTATTGGGCTGGTCTTCTTCCTGGCCGCCTTCTTGACCATGGCCGCGCTTGTCGCTGCGGGCGTCGCTGCGCTCGGCGCGTCGGCCTGGTGGCTCTATCGTAAGGTGCGCGGCCGGACAGCCAAGCGGAAATCCTCGATTTTGGTGGCGCGTCGCGGCCCCCATGGCTGGACCGTTGATGGTGACGCCGGCGACGCCTCCTAAGCGCATAGCCGCCTTTTAATTTCATCGCTTGCGACTGCCCCGGCTTGGGCCTATGCCCGAGCTTATGAATGCGCGCCATTTCCTCCTGCTTTGCGTGATTTGCCTGATTTGGGGTCTGAATTTCGTCGTCGCGAAATGGTCTCTGTCGGGCACGCCGGTGATTGTGGAGGGATTTGAGGGCGCGCCGCCGCTCTTCTTCGCCTTTTTGCGCTTCGTTTTGCTCTATGCGTTGCTCGCGCCCTTCCTGCGGCCGATCCCGAAGAATATGGGCGCGGTGATCGGCGCGGCGCTGACTATGGGTGCGCTGCAATTTGCTTTGCTTTTCATCGGCTTGCGCTACGCGACGCCGTCCGCCATTGCGATCATCGTGCAATTGGCCGTGCCGTTCACTACGGTCCTGTCCATCATCTTTTTATCGGAGAAAGTGGGCTGGGTGCGCGGGCTGGGCATGGGCCTCGCCTTTCTTGGCGCCTCCTTAGTGGTGTTCAAACCCGCCGAGTTCAGCTTCACCATCGGCCTGGTGGCCGGGGTCGGCGCGGCGCTGGCGGCCGCGGCAGGGTCGATTTTCGTCAAGCGCGCCGACACCCCAGCCATGGCGCTGCAGGCCTGGATCGGGCTGATCTCCTGGCCGCCGCTTCTGGCGGTCTCTTTGATCGTTGAGAGCGATCAGATCGCCTCGTCCATGGCCGGCGGCTGGCCCTTCGTGGCCTCGCTGGTGTTCACCGTGCTGTTGGTCAATGTGGTGGGCCATGGCGGGTTCTACTTCTTGCTGCGCCGCTATGACGCTTCGCTGATCGCGCCGCTCACCCTCATGGCGCCGCTGCTGGGTGTGATTTTCGGCGTGGTCCTGCTGGGCGACCCGGTGACGTGGCAATTGGTGTTGGGCGGTGCGTTGGCGCTGGCCGGCGTCGCAGTCGTGGCGGCCCGCCGCTCACGCACCCTGCCGCCTGAAAACGTCGTCCGCAGACCGCGCTAGGGGTGTTTCGTGAGCTTGATCGTCACCCACCGCCCGTCGCCGAATTTCAACGCCCGCAAACGGCCTATCTCGGCCTTGATCCTGCACTATACCGGCATGGAGACGGGCGAGGCGGCCATTGAGCGCCTTTGCGATCCGGTCGCCGGCGTCAGCGCCCATTATGTGGTGGAGGAAGATGGATCCGTCCTTCAGCTGGTGGCGGAACAAGACCGCGCCTGGCATGCCGGCGTGGGGCGATGGGCGTGCGAGAGTGATCTTAACTCCGCGTCCATCGGGATCGAAATCGTCAATGGCGGTCACGACTTCGGCTTGCCGCCTTACCCCGATATTCAGATGCAGGCGGTGATCGCCTTGTGTCAGGACATTTTGAGCCGTCACGCCATCGCGGCCGATCATATTATCGGCCATTCCGACATGGCGCCGGACCGCAAGGAAGATCCTGGCGAACGCTTTCCCTGGGACCAGTTGGCGCAGCGCGGCGTCGGGCTTTGGCCGGAATTAGACGCGCCCGGCGACCCGGCGGTTCCCGCGGCGGAGGCCTTGGCGGATATCGGCTACGCGGTTGAAGGCGAGGGGCTGTGTCCGAACGTGATCACGGCCTTTCAGCGCCGCTTCCGCCAAAGCCGGGTCGACGGCGTTCTGGATGCGCAAACCACCAAGCGCATCGCCCAGGTCCACCAGGCCTATCGCAAAGCCGCCCATCGTTGACGCCTGACAGGGCGCTTGGGTGACATCTGGCACCGGCTTTTCAAGGCCCCTCGGGTGATCCTTTGCGAACTGCCGGGATGTCCCCGGCGATGAAAAGGAGGCCCGTCATGTTGTCCCTTATCGCCGCTCTTGCGCTGAGCCCGGTCACCGTGACCGTCACGACCGAAAACCCCGAAGGCGTGATGTATGTCCAGCTGTGCGAACGCTCCAGCTTCATGACCTCACGCTGTCTTCACCAGCTGCGCCGGGAGGCGGAGGCGGAGATGGCTTTCGTCTTCGAAGGCGTCGAGCCGGGCGAGTGGGCCGCCATGGTGTGGCGGGACGCGAATTCGGATGGCGAGATGCCCCGAGGCATGTGGGGGCAGCCGCTGGAGCCGACCGCCATGTCGAACAATCCCCGCGCCCTCTTCGGCCCGCCCGAGTTTGACGACGCCAAGCTGGATATCGGGGCCGAACCGGTTTCGGTGCGCATCCAAATTCGCTGACTAGGACTCCAGCCTCTTGACCTAGACCGACGGGTATCCGACCTAAGGATTGTCAGGCGGCTGGGCGGCCGCTCCTGCAAGCGCCGAAAGGCCGCAGGAGAGGAAAGTCCGGGCTCCACGGAGGCGAGGCGCCGGGGAAATCCCGGCGGGCCGGGTCAAACCGGTTTAGGGATAGCGCCGCAGAAATCAAACCGCCGCGCCTAGCGCGGCAAGGGTGAAACGGTGGGGTAAGAGCCCACCGCCCCGACCGCAAGGAAGGGGGCACGGCAAGCCCCGCCTGGAGCAAGACCGAATAGGGATGCACCGCCCCTTGGGGCAAGCGCGCCTCCGCGCCGGCATCCGGGTAGGTTGCTTGAGGCGCCGCGCAAGCGGCGTCCCAGAGGAATGGTCGCCGCGGTCGTTGCAGTTTGGAACGACCGGCACAGAACCCGGCTTACAGGCCGCCTGACACTTCTTCGTCGTTCCTGTTTCGCCTAACCGTCCAAGCGCGGCGCGTAATTGCCATGGCGCCAAAAGCGGACCACGCGCCCGTCCTCATCGCGCTCAAATCGGATGGTTTCTCCGAGCGGGCCTTCATCGCGCTTGCGGCGGAACACGTCGCCTTCGACATGCTCCAGCGTCGCAGCGTTCTCCATGGGGCTCGCGGAAAACAGCGGCACCAGCATCAGCCCGTCTGCGGTGGGCAGCACATACTCCTGGCGGGTGAAGCCTTCACGCCCGAACACGCCTTCATACTCGGCAAACTCCAGCTCGGCCGGCGGCTCATCTGCGGTCAGCGCGCTCTTGGTGATGGCGTAAAGCCCGGCGCTCAGCATGGAAGGCGCTACATCATTGGTGTTCACCATCGCCGTCACCGCGATCTGGTCGGGCAGACGCAGGCGCAGATCGGCGCGATAGCCTGGGCAATAGCCGCCATGGCCCACCACCGCGTCGCCGTTTAAGCGGCTGTTTTGAAAGCCCAGCCCCCACATCGGGCTGTCAGGATCATTGGGGTCGGCCCATTGCACGCGGTGCATTTCACGCAGCGTCTGACGCTCCAACACGCCGCCTTCGCCGGTCTCCAGCAGGGCGAATTGCCAGCTGGCGAAGCGGGCGAGATCTTCCACCGACGCCGCAAAGCCCGCGGCGGGCACGATGCCGTTGATCGAATAGGGCTCCAGCGGTGCGCGGTTTCCCTGGGCGTCATGCATGTAATAGCCAACGGCGAAGCGCGCGCCGTGTTCGTCATTAGGCAGATCGGTGGTCACGCCCTCCAGTCCGAGCGGGTCGAGGATGGCGTCTTGCACATAGCTGTCGAAATCCTCGCCCGACACCCGCGCGACGGCTTCACCAAGCATGGCCATGCCCAGATTGGAATACTGCCAGGTGTCCTGCGGGGTGTAGAGTCGTTCCTGATCGGTCAGCCCGTTGAGCAGCGCCTCGCGGGTGGGAAAGTCAATCTCCACCCAATAGGGCGTCGCGCCTTCGCGCGGCAGGCCTGCGGAATGGGACAGCGCGGCGCGCACGGTGATCGGCTCGGCGATGACCCCATCCGGGGCCGGCAAATCCAGCTCCGGCACATAGGTGTTCAGCGGCGCATCCAGTTCGATCCGGCCTTGTTCCACCAGCGTCATCACCGCGATGGAGGTGAATAGCTTGGAAATTGAGCAGATGGAATATGCCGTCTCAGAGGTGGCCGCCACCTCGCCCTCGCGATTGGCGTAGCCAAAGCCTGCGGCCCAAATCAAATCCTGGTCGCGCACTACGGCCAAGCTGGCGCCGGGGATCAGATGATCCAGCATTTGCCGCTCGACCCACGCTTCCGCCAGGCGCAAGCGGGCGTCCAGCGCGGGGTCCGCCCCCTGGGCGGCGGCCCCTCCGGCCAGGGTCAAAGCGGCGGCCGCAGCGGCGGCGGACTTTCGCAGGATCATCGGTGCGCTCCCAAGATAGGTTTGGCGAAAGCCTAGCAGCTTGCCTGGGCGCTCGGAAGCTGAACCGGCGCGGTCTGGCGGGCGAGCCGCCCACCCAGGCCGGCGGCTCTTATCGAGTTCTTTATCTGTTCTATTGGTTAATGCGGAGGGCCGCTCGGCTTTACTTGAAAAAGCCTGCAAAACCCCTGCGTCATGCGCCTTTCGGCATTGTTTCCCATGCTATCCCATGGTATCCCATAGTTAACCGCACAACGGGGTGTGTGGCGAAGCGGGGCCTGCCAGAAACGATGTTCGTCTCGACGACCACGAATGGACTTGACGCCAAGGGACGGGTTTCCGTTCCGGCCGATTTCCGCACGGTCGTGACCGGGCAGGGCTTCGCGGGCATCTATGTCTGGCCGTCCTTTAATGGGGCGTTTCTGGAAGGGGGCGGGCAGCGCCTCTTGGAGGATTACGCCGACGCCATCGAGGACATGGACCCCTATGACGATGCGCGTACGGCGTTCGAGCGGGTGATTTTCGGCGGCGCCAAGCCCCTGATGTTCGACTCCACCGGCCGCGTCTCTTTGCCCAAGCCCTTCATCGATCACGCGGGCCTGTCAAAGCAGGCGGTCTTCATCGGCCTGGGCAAGCGGTTCGAAATCTGGGATCCAGCATCACACCAGGCCGAAGCCGAAGATGCGCTGAAATTCGCCCGCGAGAATAAGGCGGCCTTGCGCACCCCGCGCCGTCGGCGGGAGGGCGTGTGATGGGCGCGCCGCACATCCCCGTCATGCTCGATGAGGTGCTCGCCGGCCTGCAGCCGCGCGACGGCGGCCTGTATATCGACGCCACCTTCGGGGCGGGCGGATATTCGCGCGCCATTCTGGACGCCGCAGACTGCCGTGTCCTCGGGATTGATCGCGACCCCGGCGCCCGCGAGACGGCGGAAAAAATGAAGGCGCTCTACCCCGGCCGCTTCGCCTTCGCCTTCGGGCCCTTCTCCATGCTGGAGGCGGTGCTGGAGGAGGCGGACAGCTCCGGCGCAGACGGGATTGTCTTCGACCTGGGCGTATCATCCATGCAGCTGGACCAGGCGGAGCGGGGCTTTTCCTTCCAGAAGGATGGCCCGCTGGATATGCGCATGTCTCAATCCGGTCCCAGCGCCGCCGATGCGGTCAATGGTCTTGAAGCGTCAGAGCTCGCCGCGATTTTCAAGGTCTACGGCGAAGAGCGCCAGGCGCGCCGGGTCGCCCAGGCCATTGTTCGCGAACGCGACGTAGAACCGATCACCACCACCCTGCGTCTGGCTGAAATCATCGCCAAGGCGGTCGGCGGCAAGCCGGGCCGTATCCACCCCGCCACCCGCGCCTTTCAAGGTCTTCGCATCTACGTCAATGACGAGCTGGGCGAGTTGTCCCGCGGTTTGGTCGCGGCCGAATACGGCTTGCGTGCGGCCGGCCGAATGGTCGTGGTCACCTTCCATTCCTTAGAAGACCGGCTGGTGAAAACCTTCTTGCGCGAGCGCGCGGGCCTGGTGCCGGGCGGTTCGCGCTATCAGCCGGAGCGGCTGCCTGAACATGCGCCGAGCTTCTCGCTGGTCTCGAAAAAGGCCGAAGCGGCGACCGAGCGCGAAGCGGCAGACAATCCCCGCGCCCGCTCCGCCAAGTTGCGCGCCGCCATTCGTACCGCAGCGGCGCCATTTCCTCGCCCTGAAAGCGCCTTTCCTGGCGCGCCATCCTATGATCGCCTGCTGGAGATCGCGTCATGATCCGTCTTGCTGAAATCCTCGCTGGCATTGTCGCCATCTCCCTGTTGGCGGCGCTTTATGTGGCCAAGACCGGCGCCGCCGGTGATCAGGCCGAGTTGGCCAATCTGCAAGCGGAGCTGGCCCGTGAGCGCGGTCGGATCAGCGCGCTGCGCCTGCAGATTTCGCATCAGGAAGACGGCGATAATCTCCGCCGCCTCGCGCGGCTTTATCTGGGTTTTGAGCCGGTGCGCGGCGACCAGGAAATCGCCTTTACCGAGTTGCCTCGCTTTGAGGCGCCGGAAGCCGTCCCGGGCGAACCCGTCTTCACCCGCGCCGAGCTGCGCTTGAGTGATGGAGGCGCGTTGCGGCCGTGAAGCAGTTTCGCCGGCTCCTCAGACAGGTCACCGTTCGCGGGACGGCCCGGCAAACTCCGCCGGCCCCTGGCGAGACGGCGCCGGCGCGCGCGACCCGGAAAATCCATCTCTCGGCGCAAGGCGCCGGCGCCCCGGAGCGCCAGCGTCGCCGCCTGTCCGTCATCGGCCTGGTCTTCGCGGCGGGCTTCCTGATCACCGCCGGGCGCGCTGTGGAAGTCGCCATGGTCGGCGATGCGCCTCAAGCGGTCGCCCGCGCCACAGCACCCGAAGTGCGCCGCGCGATGCTGGTCGACCGCGATGGTGAGATCCTCGCTGCGACGATGGATTTTCATACCGTCTTTGCCGATCCCCACTATGTCTGGGATCCCGTCGAGGTGGCCGATCAGCTGGTGACGGTCTTGCCGGACCTTGATCGCGACCGCCTGTTGCGGCGGCTGCAGTCCGACACCCGCTATGTGCCGATCGCCGAGGGGGTGTCTCCGCGCACGCGCCAGGCGCTACACATGCTCGGCCTGCCCGGCGTTTTCTTCCGGTCAGAACCTGGCCGCGTTTATCCCAAGCAGCGCGCGGCGGCCCATGTGATCGGCTATGTCGGCGATGATAACCAGGGTTTGGCCGGCGCGGAGCTGGCGTTCGAAGCCGAGCTCGCCGAGGGGGCGGCCCCGGTTGCGCTGTCCATCGACCTGACCGCGCAACACCGCGTGGAAAGCATTTTACGCCGGCGCATGGCGGAGCATCAGGCCGCCGGTGCGGCGGCCGTGCTGATGCGGGTGGGCACCGGAGAAATTCTCGCGCTCGCCTCGCTGCCCGATTACGACCCCAATCTGTGGCGCGAGGCGCGGCCGTCCCGCGCCGACGCCCAGCACCCCCATTTCAACCTGGCCAGCTCCGGCGCGCCGGAGCTGGGTTCGGTGTTCAAGCCGCTGGCGCTGGCTGCGGGCCTGGAAAGTGGGCGGGTGACGCTGGACGATGTCTTCGATGCATCCGAGCCCGTCCGTATCGGCGGCCATGTGATCCGGGATTATCGCGGCGAAGACCGCCCGCTCACTGCGCGCGAAGCCATCCTTTACTCCTCCAACATCGCCTCAGCGCGCATGAGCGATCAGATCACCACAGAGGTGCTGGTTGATTTCTACCGCGCCCTGCGCCTGTTCGAGCCCGCGCCGATCGAGCTGCCGGAATCCTCCATGCCCCAACTGCCCCAGCGCTGGGGCCGTATCCAGACCATGACCGCGTCCTACGGCCATGGCTTCGGGGTCAGCCCGCTGGCGCTGACCGCCGCCTACGGGGCGCTCGCCAATGGCGGGGTTTATGTCCCGCCGACCATCCGCCCCGTCGCGCCGGGCGAAATCGTGGCTGGCGAGCCGGTCATGCAGCCCCAAGTCGCCGCTCAGGTCTTGGGTGTAATGCGGGAAAACATCGTGCGGTCTCAAACCGGATCCGCTGATATCGCGGGCCTGGCAGTCGCGGGTAAGACCGGCACGGCGGAGAGCGCCTATAATGGCGGCTACTCTGAAGATGACCGCTTCAACACCTTTGTGGCGATCTTTCCCTTCGATGACCCGCAATACGTGCTGACCGTCAGCCTTGATCGGCCGCGCCCGACTGCTCAAACCCACGGCTTTGCAACGGCGGGCTGGACCGCCATGCCGGCGGCGGGCGAAATTATGGAGCAGTTGGCGGGCGTTCTAAACTTGGAGCGGCGCGAGATCGATCCCGAAGCACGGGTCTCCACCGTCGCGGCTCTGTTTTCGCCGCGTGAGCGCGCGGCTGCGACCGTGCTTGCGGAAGAGCCGGCGCCGCTTCCCGACAGCGCTGGAGAGCGGCAATGATGCGGCGCCTGTCCGAGCTTCTTCCGGCGGACGTTGCAGTCCCGACGGGCGCGGAAAGCCTGCAGGTCTCGGGCCTGGCTCTCGATAGCCGCAAAGTTCAGCCCGGCGATGTCTTCGCTGCGCTGCCCGGTGTCCAGACGGACGGCCGCAAATTCATCCCGATGGCCGTGGAGAAGGGCGCCGTCGCCGTAATTGCTCCCACCGGCACACCAGCGTCGGTTCCAGTGATCGGAAGCGAAGATCCGGCCGGCCTCTTGGCCGCAGCGTCTGCGCGCTTTTACCCCCGCCAACCTGGTATGATCGCCGCCGTCACGGGCACCAACGGCAAGAGCTCCACCGTTGAATTCCTGCGCCAGATATGGGCATCGGCGGGGCTTGAGGCCGCTTGCCTCGGTACGCTCGGCGTCACCCGCGCTTCGGGCCGGACGGATGTCGGCTACACGACACCGGATGCGATTGCGCTGCACCGTTCACTCGACGCTTTGGCGGGGGAGGGGGTAACCCATCTCGCCATGGAGGCGAGCAGCCATGGTCTAAAGCAAAAGCGCATGGATGGCGTGAGGGTGAGCGCTGCAGCCTTCACCAATCTGACTCAGGATCATTTGGATTATCACCCTGATTTCGCGGACTATTTCGCGTCCAAGATGCGGCTGTTCTCCGCGCTGGCGGTCGACGGCGCACCGGCGGTCATCCACATGGATTCCGACTGGAGCGAGAAGGTCGCCGAGGCCTGCCATGCCGCGGGCTTGGAGGTGATCACCGTGGGATGGCGGGGCCGCGATCTCACCATCACGGAAATCACGCCGCATCCGGCCAGCCAGTTGATGCAGTTTACTTGGCGGGGCAAGCCCTACGAGGTCTCGCTGCCGCTGATCGGCGAGTTTCAAAGCGCCAACGCCGTGGTCGCTGCGGCGCTCGCCATCGCCACTGGCGTTGAGGCTGACGCCGCCTTTGCTGCATTAGGGCATCTGTCCGGCGTCGCTGGGCGGCTTCAAGCGGTCGGACGCACCAAAGAGGGTGCGCCTATCCTGTTGGACTATGCCCACACGCCGGATGGCCTCGACAAACTCCTGCGCGCGGCGCGCCCGCATACGCCGGGCCGGATTGTCGTTGTGTTCGGCGCTGGCGGGGATCGCGATCCCACTAAGCGCGTCAAGATGGGCGCGGTGGCCGCAAAGCTGGCCGACAGTGTGGTCATCACGGACGATAACCCGCGCTCTGAAGATCCGGCGCTGATCCGCCGGGCGATCCTGGAAGGCGCGCCGGACGCGACCGAGATCGCCGATCGTGAAGATGCGATCCGCGCGGCGATCGGCGGTCTTGAGGAAGGCGACGTCTTGTTGATCGCCGGCAAAGGCCATGAGACCGGGCAAATTGTCGGCGACCGGGTGATACCCTTTGATGAAGCCGCCATCGTCGCCCGCATTCTGGAGGAGGCGCCATGAACCGGCCGTCCCTTTGGAGCGCCGCCGAGGCCGCACGCGCCACCCATGGTCAGCTGACCGAGGGCGGTTGGGCCGCCAGCGGCGTATCGATCGACACGCGCAGCCTTGAACCCGGCGATCTCTTCGTAGCGTTGGCGGACAAGCGCGACGGGCATGAATTCGCACAGTCCGCGCTCGATTCCGGCGCCGCTGCGGTCCTCGTCTCCAACGCCGCGTGCGCCGACGGCCCGCGCCTGGTGGTCGATGATGTGCTGACGGCGCTGCGCAGCTTAGGCGTTGCGGCGCGCGACCGGTCAAAAGCGGTGCGCGTCGGCGTGACCGGCTCGGTTGGTAAGACCAGCGTCAAGGAAGCGCTCGCCGCTGTGTTCCGAGCCGCCGGCCGGGCGCATTGGAGCGAGAAAAGCTATAATAATCATTGGGGTGTGCCGCTGACGCTGGCGCGGATGCCAGCCGACACGGACCGCGCCGTCTTTGAGATGGGCATGAATCACGCGGGTGAGATCGCCGATCTCGTCTCCATGGTTCGCCCGCATGTGGCGCTGATCACCAAGATCGCGCCGGCGCACCTTGAGAATCTGGGCTCCATGGAAGCGATCGCCGACGCCAAGGCGGAGATTTTCACGGGCCTGAATGATGATGGCGTGGCCATCCTGCCCGCGGATGATGAGTTCGCGCCGCGTCTGACCGAGGCGGTGAAGCGCTCCAAAGCCGGCTTCCTGATCGATTTTGGCCAAGCGCCGAAGGCGGCGGTGCGGGTGGTCCGCTATGAGGACGGCGCTGACGGTGGCGTAGGCGAACTCGACGTAATGGGCCGCCGGATCGCCTTCCGCCTGAGATTGACCGGCGCGCACCAGGCGGTCAACGCCGCCGGCGTTGTCGCAGCGGCCTTGGCGGCGGGCGTCGAGCCGGAGCAGGCCGTCGATGCGTTGGCCCACCTGGAGCCAGCGGCGGGCCGGGGCTCAGTCTTTCATGCCGCCCTTGATCGCGACCGGGTCGTGACGGTGATTGACGACAGCTATAACGCCAACCCTGCCAGCATGCGCGCGGCGTTTAGCGCGCTCGGCGCCCGGACACCCGATGCACGTGGCCGCCGGGTGGCGGTGATTGGCGAAATGCTGGAGTTGGGCCCTGCCTCAGAGGCGATGCATGCCGATCTCGCCGCTCCGCTCGCCGCGGCTGGGGCTGAGCTGGTGATCGGAATCGGCGCGGGTGCAAAGGCCTTGCTCGACGCGCTGCCTCAATCGGTCAAGCGCGCCTGGTTCGCCACTTCGGACGAGGCGAAAAGCGACTTGCACGCGAAGCTCCAATCGGGAGACGTCCTGTTAATCAAAGGGTCGAATGCTTCGCGCGTACACACTCTTGCCGCATCTCTGCGCCAGGTTCGCAGCCAAGCGACCACAAAGGCTTGATTTTCAATGTTTTACGAGTTCCTCGCGCCGTTCGCTGAACAATTCCAACTGTTCAACGTGTTCAATTATCTCACGTTTCGAACGGGCGGCGCCTTGATGACGGCCTTCATTATTGCGCTGATCATCGGCGAGCCGTTCATCAAATGGCTGAAGACCAAAGGCAGTCAGCCGATCCGCGATGACGGCCCGGAAAGCCATATCGTTGGCAAGGCCGGCACCCCCACCATGGGCGGTTTCATCATCCTCGCCGCTGTGGTGACGTCGGTGATCCTGTGGGGTGATCTGGGCAATCAGTATCTGTGGGTCGTGTTGTTTGTAACCGCGGGCTTTGGGGCGATCGGCTTCATCGACGACTGGCGCAAAGTCACGGAGAAATCCCACAAGGGCCTGTCGGGCAAAGGCAAGCTGGTGCTTCAGTTTGCGGTCGCCTTTATCGCCGTTGTTTGGATGGTGCAGCTCTTGTCCAACGCACCCGATGCGCCGGAGGGCTTTGCGACCTCGGTGGCCGTGCCCTTCTTCAAAGACCTGTTTATCCCGCTTTCCTTTGGCTTCTTCCTGTTCGGCATGGTGGTGATTGTCGGGGCGTCCAACGCGGTGAACCTCACCGATGGGCTGGATGGTCTGGCCATCGTGCCCGTGATGATCGCGGCGGGCGCGTTTGGCTTGATCGCCTATTTCGTCGGCAACGCGGTCTACTCCGATTATCTTTTCCTAAACTTCACGCCGGGCACCGGCGAACTCGCCGTGATTTGCGGCGCCATGATCGGCGCAGGCTTGGGCTTTCTTTGGTTCAACGCGCCGCCCGCCATGGTATTTATGGGCGATACCGGCTCGCTGTCACTCGGCGGCGCCATCGGCGCGATTGCGGTGGCGGTGAAGCACGAAATCGTGCTGGTCATCATCGGTGGGCTGTTCGTGCTGGAAGCCCTCTCGGTGATGGTCCAAGTGGCCAGCTTTAAACTGACCGGCAAGCGGGTCTTTAAGATGGCCCCGATCCACCATCACTTCGAAAAACAGGGCTGGGCGGAACCCACCATCGTGATCCGTTTCTGGATCATCGCCTTCGTGCTCGCCCTTATTGGGCTTTCGACGCTGAAACTGCGATAGGAGAGGCTATGATCCCGGTCCGCGCCCATGCCGGACGCCGCGTCGCCGTGTTGCGCCTGACCCAAGCGGGGCTCGGCGCGGCCAAGGCGCTGCACGCGGGCGGCGCCGTGGTTACGGTTTGGGATGAGGACGAGGCCCGCCGCGAAGCCGCGAGCGCTGCCGGGCTGAGGGTCGAAGACCCGTCTACGCGCGACTGGTCCGATCTTGCGCTTCTTGTTGTTGGAGAGCGCTCCATGCTGGATGAGGCGGTGTCCATCCGAACGGTGGAGATGGCGCAGGCGCTGGATGTCCCCATCGTCGACCCTCATGCGCTTTTCGCGGAGGCATTGAAGACCGATTACGCAAGGAAGCTGTGCGTGTTCACTGGGTCGCGCGCAACGGTGACGGCCCAGCTGGTGCGCACGCTGTTGCGCGGCATCGGCATGGATGTGATTGGACCCGATCCTTCAAAGATAGAAGCCGCAACGGGCTCCGGCGCGATGGCGCTGATGGCGGTTGAACGCGGCGATCTGCCGGCACATCCAGATCTTTTGGTGGTCACCGACACGGTGGGCGCGCCGGCCGCGCTCGCGGACACCATCACCGCGATGACCGGTCCGGTCGTGTTGAACGCCGACGATAGCGGCGCCGCGCGCCTGGCGACCCGAGCGCCGGATCGCGCCGTGCTCGCTTCCGGTCGCCAGTCGCTCGGCGGCGGGGTGTTCGTCTGCGCTGGCGCCGTGTTCGACGGGTATGACGGTGCGCCACGCCGAATCACAATGGCGGGTGAGTCCGCGGGCGTCGCCTTTACCCCGCCCGGCCTGCTCGCCATGGCGCACGCCGTTTTGCGCGCCGCTACTTTGTCACCGGAGCGTGCCCGCGACGCGTTGGAGACGTTTGAAGGCCTGGCGGGTTGGGGCGCGCCGCTGATGCGTTTCGGGCCTGTCCCCATACTGGATTTCTCCAATGCTGCGAGCCTGCGCGACGCTCTTGAGGCGCTCCGAGCGCCGGGCCCTGTTATCTGGATCGCCGGCCCGGCTCTTGAGAAAGGCGCGGGCGCGCTCGTGGAAGCGTCCGGACTCACTCCCACTGCGGTCTATCTCACCAGCGATAAGCGCAAGGCTGCCAAGTCTCTAGCCCGTCTTTGCCCAGTTTATACCGCACGGGATGTCGAATTATTGGCCGCGCGCGCGGTCTTCACCGCGCTGAAGGCCGGGCCGGGCACCCGCATCGTCATCGCGCCCGGCTGCGAAGGCGGGGTCGATCCCGCGACAGTTACGGCCGGGCTCTCGCGCCTGATCGCTGCGCTGAAGCCGGGAGTCGACGCATGACCCGGTCGTCCCGCCAAGTTTGGTTTTGGAGCGGGCTCGACCGCTCCATCTTGGCGACCATCCTCTTCTTGATGGTCATCGGGGTGGTGCTCGCCTTCGCCGCCAGCCCTGCCGTCTCCAGCGCAGCTGATCCCTGGTATTACCTTAAGCGCCAGATCGTGTTCGCCGCCGCGGGCCTTGGCGTTCTCGCGGTCACAAGTGCGCTCAGCCTGGTCGGTGTTCGCCGTATGGCGGGCTTGGCGCTCTTGTTCAGCTTCGTCACGCTCGTCCTGGTTCTGATCATCGGGCACGACGTCAAGGGCGCGCAGCGCTGGCTTCGGATCGCGCAGTTCTCCCTGCAGCCAAGTGAAATCCTCAAACCCGCCTTCGTCGTATTCATCGCCTGGCTGTTCGCCGAAGAGGATAAAGGCGCACCGGCGCCCGGTCGTCTGATCGCGTTTGCGCTGTATCTAGGCGCGGCGGGCCTGCTGTTGCTTCAACCCGACTTTGGTCAAACCGTATTGATCACGCTGGTTTTTGGCGCGCTTCTTTGGGCGGGCGGGCTTGCCTGGAAGTATACCGCGCTATTGGCGGGCTTCGTCGCGGCCGGCGCTGCGGCGGCTTATTCCGCCTTGCCGCATGTCCGCGCCCGCGTCGCTGACTTTCTGTCGCCGAGCGGCTCGCACGCCGCGCGCACGCAAACCGATATCGCCATCGACGCCATTTCGCGCGGCGGCTTCTGGGGCGCCGGGCCAGGGGAGGGGCAGATCAAACATGTGCTGCCTGAAGCCCATACCGACTTCATCTTTTCTGTTGCGGCGGAGGAGTTCGGCCTGATCGCTTCGCTCGCCATCATCGGGCTGTACGGCTTGTTGTTTGCGCGAGCATGGATGCTCGCCTTGCGGCTGGAAGACCCATTCTCCCAGCTGGCCGCGTCCGGGCTTGCGCTGTTGTTCGGCCTGCAGGCGCTGGTGAATATCGCGGTCAATCTGGATATCGCTCCGCCCACCGGCATGACCTTGCCCTTCATCTCCTATGGGGGCTCGTCCATGCTCGCCCTTTGCTTCTCCGCTGGCTTGCTGCTGGCGCTGACTCGCAAGCGGCCCGGCGCCTATGCGCCGCCAGCCAGCCGCACGGCGGTGGCCTGATGGGGCGCGCGCTATTCGCTGCTGGCGGCACCGGCGGTCATATCTTTCCCGCTCGGGCCGCCGCAGACGAGCTGATAAAGCGCGGCTGGGAGGTGCGCCTGGTCACCGACGCGCGCGGGCTGAAACATGCTGAGGACTTTCCCGGCGGGCCGCCGGTCGTAATAGACGCCGCCAGCCCGTTCCAGAAGAACCCGTTCCGCGCCGTCAAAGCCCTGTTCAGTCTCGCCAAAGGCCTTGGTGCGACCCAAGCCTTGATGGCGGAATTCAAACCGGATGTGGTCGCTGGTTTTGGTGGTTATCCCGCTTTCCCGGCGCTCGCCGCGGCGCGCCTGTCATGCACACCCCACATCATCCATGAGCAAAACGCGGTTCTAGGACGGGTGAACCGGCTGTTTGCCGGCTCCGCGTTCGCTGTCGCGTCCGGCTTTGACCGCCTCGACCGCCTCAAGCCAGGCGTCCGCCATGAAGTCACCGGCAATCCCTTGCGTGGGGCGGTGCTGAGCGCGGCGATCGACTATGTCCCGCCAGAGCCTGACGGCCCGATCCATGTCTTGGTCATCGGCGGCAGCTTGGGCGCGCGCCTTTTATCGCTGACGGCGCCTGAAGCGATCGCAACGCTGCCCGAAACCCTGCGAAAACGCCTCAGCGTCGTTCAGCAGACCCGGGCCGAGAACCTGCAAGAAGCGCAGGCGATTTACGACCGGGCCGGCATCCAGGCCGAGCTGCAGCCCTTCTTCACCGATATGGGCGCGCTCTATGCGAAGGCGCATCTTGTGATCAGCCGGGCGGGCGCCAGCTCGGTCAGCGAGATTGCGGCGCTGGGCCGGCCCGCCATCTTTGTCCCGCTGGCCATCGCCATGGATGACCATCAAAGCGCGAATGCGCAAAGCCTGGTGGAGGCGGGGGCGGCTGAGGCCATCGCAGAAGCTGACTTCGCCGCACAATCGCTGTCAGCTCGCCTTGAATCAGCCCTGACAGATGGCAAAGCTCTTGCGAGCCGTGCCGAAGCGGCCCGCGCCGCCGGGCGCCGGGACGCTCATCTGCGCTTGGCCGAGCTGATTATCGCTGCTGCAGGGACTGACTGAATTTTATGCCCCCCATTGAACTCGCCGCCACCGTCGCCCCTGTCCACTTCGTGGGAATTGGCGGCATCGGGATGAGCGGCATAGCCGAGGTGATGCTGAATCTGGGCTATGCCGTGACCGGCTCGGATATCAAGGAAAGCGCCAATGTCGAGCGCCTGCGCGACAAAGGCGCCGTGATCCACATCGGCCACGCTGCATCGAACGTTGAGGGTGCGGGCGCCTTGGTGGTTTCAAGTGCGGTGAAGCCGGACAATCCCGAGCTTGTCGCTGCGCGTGAGCGCCGCGTCCCGGTGGTGCGCCGTGCTGAGATGCTTGCTGAATTGATGCGTCTTAAACAGGCCGTGGCGGTTGCGGGCACCCATGGCAAGACCACCACGACCTCCCTCGTGGCGGCCTTGATGGACGCTGCGGGTTTTGACCCGACCGTTATCAATGGCGGCATCATCTCGGCCTATGGCTCCAACGCGAAGATGGGCGGCGGCGAGTGGATGGTCGTCGAGGCCGATGAAAGCGACGGGTCCTTCCTCAAGCTACGTGGCGCTGTCGGGATCATCACCAATATCGATCCTGAACATATGGAGCATTACGGCAGCTTTGACGCCTTGCGCGCGGCATTTGACCAATTTGTCGAGAACCTGCCCTTTTACGGCTTTGCGGTCTTGTGCATCGACCACCCGGAAGTTCAGGCGCTGGCGGCTCGGATCGAGGATCGCCGTGTCATCACCTATGGCCAATCACCTCAGGCGGATGTCCGCATCGGTGACCTTGTCATGGATAGTTCGGGTGCGAATTTCTCGCTGACTTTTCAAGGACGCGGACAAGACGCCAAGGTTTGGAACCAGCTCCAACTGCCGATGATGGGCGAGCACAATGTCCTCAACGCGGCCGCTGCGATCGCTGTCGTTGAAGCCCTGGGCGGCGACGAAGCGGAAGTGCGCGCGGGACTGGCTGATTTTTCCGGCGTGAAGCGACGCTTCACCTTGGTGGGCGAAGCTTTGGGCGCAACGATCATTGATGATTATGGCCACCACCCGGTGGAGATCGCTGCGGTTCTCAAAGCCGCGCGCCAGCGCGCCGGGCAGGGGCGTGTTCATGCGGTGGTGCAACCGCACCGCTATAGCCGCCTGCACGACCTCTTTGATGAGTTCTGCACCTGCTTTAACGACGCGGACAGCGTTCTGGTCGCTCCGGTTTTCGCCGCTGGCGAAGACCCGATCGAGGGCGCAGATGCAGAGGATTTGGTCCAGGGGCTGGGCCGTCACGGTCATCGCGATGCTGCGATGACCTCGCGCGACGCTCTTGCTTTGGATGTGAAGAAAAAGATCGCGGGAGGTGATCTGGTGGTCTGCCTGGGCGCTGGAGATATCACCGCTTGGGCCGCGAAACTGCCTGCCGAGCTGGAGGCGCTGGCGTGACGTTCAGCATAGACCTGTTGTCTCCCCCTGCTTGCGGGGGGAGTGGTCCGAAGGACCGAGGGGGGCGTGCGCCATCGACAGCTTGCGCCGCCCCCTCCGTCAGCTTCGCTGACACCTCCCCCGCAAGCAGGGGAGGACATCAGGGAGGTGCAACCTCATGAGCCTCCTCTCCCGCCTTCCCCCGGTCCGCGGCAAGCTGATTGAAAACGCGCCGCTGTCTGACATCACCTGGCTCAGGGTCGGCGGTCCGGCGGACGTGTTGTTCCTGCCCGCCGACGAGGCGGATCTTGCCCGCTTCCTGGCGGAAACCCCGCGCGATATTCCGGTCCATGTCCTGGGCGCAGGCTCCAACACGCTGGTGCGTGACGGCGGGGTGCGCGGCGTGGTGATCAAACTGACCCCGGCCTTCGGCAAGGTCAGCGTGGAAGACGGCGCCAAAGTCCGCGCGGGCGCTGCGGCTCTGGATAAGGCGGTCGCAAAGGCGGCGGCGAAAGCCGGCGTGGCCGGGTTGGAGTTTTTTGTCGGCGTTCCTGGCGCCATTGGCGGCGCGCTGCGCATGAATGCGGGCTGTTATGGTTCGGAAACGAAAGATGTGCTGATTGAAGCGGTCGCCATCGACCGTAAAGGCCGCCGCACCATCGCGCCGCTCGACGAATTGGGCTACGCCTACCGCCATAGCGACGCGCCCGCCGACTGGATATTCGTCGAAGCCCTGTTTCAAGGCGAGGCGGATGATCCCGCGTCTGTCACCGAGCGGATGGACGCCATCACCGCCAAGCGTGAACGCACCCAACCGATCCGGGAAAAGACCTCTGGCTCCACGTTCAAAAACCCCGATCCCGACCAGTCCGGCGGCAAGTCGGCCTGGCAGCTGGTCGATGCAACCGGCTGGCGCGGCAGGCCCGTGGGCGGGGCGCGCTTTTCTGAACAGCACGCCAACTTCCTGATCAATGACGGCACGGCGACGGCGACGGATCTTGAAACGCTGGGCGAAAGCGTGCGCGCGGACGTCAAAGCGCAGTTCGGCGTCGATTTACACTGGGAGGTACGTCGCATTGGGGAGCCTGCGCCATGACCAAGCGGATCGCTCTCCTCCTTGGCGGCTTGTCTCCTGAACGCGATGTCTCGTTGGTCTCTGGTCAGAAGGTCGCCGAAGCGTTGCGCGCGCGCGGCCACACCCTCATTGAGATCGATCCGGCGGAGCCGCACTGGCCCGACCAGATCAAGGCCGCGAAGCCGGATGTCGCCTTCAACGCCTTGCATGGCGAATGGGGTGAAGATGGGCGTATTCAGGGCGTGCTGGAGTATCTGAGGCTGCCCTACACCCATTCCGGCGTGATGGCCTCGGCCCTGGCGATGGATAAACAGCGCGCCAAGGCGGTGCTGCGCGAAGCGGGCGTGGCTTGTCCCGAGGGCGTCATCGTCAATCGGTTTGAGGCGGCGAAGACCCATGTCATGGACCCGCCCTATGTCGCCAAACCCAACGCCCAGGGTTCCTCCGTCGGGGTGGTGATCGTGCCCAAAGGCGCCAACGCGCCGCCCGCCATTTTGGCGTCTGACGACTGGCCGTATGGCGATGAGGTGCTGATCGAGCGTTTCATCCCCGGTCGTGAGTTGACCGTCGCCGTGCTCGGAGACCGCGCGCTCTCAGTCACTGAAATCACCCCGAAAACTGCATTTTACGACTACGAAGCCAAGTACGCCGACGGCGGGTCGCTGCATCAAATCCCCGCCGACATTCCGGACCATGTCGCAGCGCAGTGCAAAGCCGATGCATTGAGCGCTCATCGCGTGATCGGGTGCGCGGGTCTGACGCGGTCAGATTTTCGCTACGACCCTGAAACCGGTAAAGTTTGGTTACTCGAAATTAATACCCAACCGGGCATGACTCCTACATCCCTCGCGCCGGAACAGGCGGCGTATTGCGGAATCTCGTTTGAAGATCTCGTCGAGTGGATGGTGGAGGATGCGTCTTGTCCAAGGTAGGACGCGCGGGCGCTCGCAGCTCCTCTAAAGGCGCAAAAGCGAGCGCGCAGCGCAAATCCAAATCCAAGTCCCGCGAGAGCGGGACGAAAACCGCCAACTGGGTCGCCGCTCAGTTTCGCGCCGCGCGCCACCGCGTGGGCGCCGCCTTGCGCCTGGGCGCGATTGCGGCGGCGGCGCTGTTCGGCGTGATCCTCTCGCTCTACGCCTTCACCGGTGGTCTGGACGACGCCCGGGCCGAGCTCGCCCGCAGCGCCGATCGCCAGTTGACGCTCGCGGGTTTCACGGTTGACTGGGTCGATGTTTCGGGCGCGAACCGTTTGTCCAACGATCATGTCGCCGCGCTGATTGGCGCTGAACCGGGTGCGAGCCTCGCCGGCTTCGATCTCGAGGCCGCGCGCCAGGCGCTGGAGGCGGATCCCTGGATCGCGTCCGCCCGGCTGCACCGGATGTGGCCGAACCGCCTGGCCGTGGTAATCGAGGAACGTCAGCCCTTCGCCCTGTGGCAGGAAAACGGCGTGCACCGCGTGATCGATCCGACGGGCACGGTGATCGCGTCTGCGGACCCGACCGATTTCGCCGATCTGCCGCGCGTGGTCGGCGAAGGTGCGAATGTCAACGCGGGCGAGATGGTTTCGCTTCTGCTACGCCATGACGACATCGCCCGCCGGGTCAGCCACTTGATCTTTGTCGGCGAGCGCCGCTGGTCGCTGCGCTTGGTCAGCGGCGGGGAAGTGCTGTTGCCCCAATCTGATCCGGAAGGGGCGTTGAGCCTGCTCGGCCGGATGCATGCGGATCGCGGCGTGCTTGATTATGACGCCCAAATTCTCGACTTGCGCAATGAGGGCGAGATGGTCATGCGCCCCTGGCCGGACCGGGCGGCTCAAGCCGCCGGTCGGGGAGCTTAAGTCATGGGTTTGATGGGTGTCTTCGGCCCTAAGTCGGCGTCCGCGGCCAAGCCCAAGCCGGGTGTCTACGCGGCGGTCGACGTCGGCGCATCCAAAACCGTGTGCTTCCTCGCGCGGACCGAGCAAACCCTGGCGGGCCTGCGTCCACGCGCGATCGGCGTCGGCCATGTCTCCACCCGCGGCGTGCGGGCGGGCGCGGTCGTCGATATGGAAGCCGCCGCCGACAGCGTGCGCACGGCCGTTGAAAACGCCGAACGCATGGCGGGTCAAACCGTGAGCGAAGTGGTGCTGTCCGCCTCCGCCGGCGCGCCGGCCAGCGCCCGCATCAGCGTGGATATGGACCTCGCCTCAAGCGAGGTGACGGACCGCGATCTGCGCCGGATTCTGGCTGAAGCCCTGCACGAGCATCGTGACCCTGACCGCGTCCTGCTCCATGCCTTGCCCTTGTCCTGGCGCGTCGACGGCCATCGCGGCGTCAAAGATCCGCGCGGCATGTTCGGCGATCAGCTCGGCGTCGACCTCCATATCGTCAGCGCGGCGTCGGATCCGATCCAAAACCTAGCCGCCTGTGTGGAGCGCTGCCAGCTGACCGTCACCGGTGTGGCGGCGACGCCCTATGTGGCGGGCCTTAGTGTCCTCGCCCCCGATGAGCGCGAGCTTGGGGCTTTGGTGGTCGATATGGGCGCGCATGTGACCAGCTTTGCGGTCTTCGCCGAAGGCGCACTGCAGCATGTCGACGCTTTGCCGCTGGGCGGAGCGCACGTGACCAGCGATATCGCCCGCGGCCTGTCCACTCCGATCCAGGCGGCGGAACGGATCAAGGCGCTTTATGGCTGCGCCCTCGACAGCCCGGATGATGATCAGGTGATGATCGAAACCCCGCCTGTGGCGGGCGGCGACAGCGCCACGATGGGCCAGCAACCTCGCGCGCTTCTCAACGCGGTTATCCGTCCCCGTCTGGAAGAGATCTTTGAGTTGATACGCGATCGGCTCGAAGCCGCCGGCGCGGACCGCGCAGCCGGCCGCAGCCTGGTGCTTACCGGCGGCGCCAGTCAGTTGCCCGGCGCGGGCGAGCTGGCGGGCCGCGTATTGGGCAAGCAGGCGCGGGTCGGACGCCCGGATGCGCTGTCAGGCCTTGGCGACGCGGTTGCGGGTCCGGGCTTCTCAGCCTGCGCCGGAGTGATTCATCGCTGCGTCGACGGGCCGATCGAGGCGATTTCGGGCCCGCCGCGCTTTGAACGTGCCCGTGCCCGTCGCCGCCTTGAGCCGGCCGGGGAGCGCGGACCTGCGGCAATCTGGCGCTGGTTCGCGGAAAGCTTCTAAAGCAGCCGGCGGGAGCCGGTCTCAGGGCGTTCCTCTGCAAGACTTGATGCTTGCTGCGAAACCGTGAATGCAAACAAAGGCCTATGTGCTCGGGCGGTGTCCAGCCCGAAGCCCTCTTGCGTGGGGCTCCAATCGGCAACCTTTCTTTAATGCTTCGTTCCCGAAGCGTTCCCGAAAACGCTTTGCATTTTGGTAGCTTGGCTTAACCGGCGATTAATCACAGCACGGCAGGCTTGCACGATAACCGCCCCTTAACCACGTCGCGCCTTAGGAGCTGCCCGATGCCCCTGACTCTCTCCGCTCCCGAAACCACGGAGCTGAAACCTCGCATCCTTGTTTTTGGCGTCGGCGGCGCAGGCGGCAACGCCGTCAACAATATGATCGACGCGGAGCTGGAAGGCGTCGACTTTGCGGTGGCCAATACGGATGCACAGGCGCTCGCCCGCTCGGGCACGGAGCGCCGCATTCAGATGGGCGCTGCGATCACCGAAGGCCTGGGTGCTGGGGCGCGCCCGGAGGTGGGCGAGCAGTCGGCGGAAGACTCCATCGCGGAGATCAGCGAGTATCTGCAGGGCGCGCACATGGTGTTCATCACCGCCGGCATGGGCGGCGGCACCGGCACCGGGGCGGCCCCGGTGATTGCGCGCGCGGCGCGCGAGCAGAATATTCTGACTGTGGGCGTGGTGACCAAGCCGTTTCACTTTGAAGGCACGCGCCGCATGCGCATCGCCGAAGCGGGCATTGAGCGCCTGCAAGAACATGTCGATACGCTGATCATCATTCCGAACCAGAATCTGTTCCGAATCGCGACTGAGAAGACCACTTTCGCCGAAGCCTTCGGCATGGCCGACCAGGTCCTGCATTCCGGCGTCCGCGGGATCACCGATCTGATGGTGATGCCGGGCTTGATCAATCTGGACTTCGCCGATGTTCGCACGGTGATGAATGAGATGGGCAAAGCGATGATGGGCACCGGCGAAGCCACCGGTGACAAGCGCGCGGTTGAGGCCGCCCACAACGCCATCAACAACCCGCTGCTCGACGATGTGTCGATGAAGGGCGCCAAGGGCGTGCTGATCAACATCACCGGCGGCATGGACATGACGCTGTATGAGGTCGACGAAGCGGCCACTGAAATCCGCAATGAAGTCGACCCGGACGCCAACATTATCGTCGGTTCGACGTTTGACGAAACGCTTGAAGGTACGGTCCGCGTCTCCGTGGTCGCCACCGGCATCGACGCCGAAGCGGTGAGCCAGCCGGTCCGTCGTCCCGAGAACGTCACGGCGGCCTGGAAGGGCCGCGAGGCGCGTCCAGCCCGCCGGCCCGAGCCGATGGTGCGCACGCAAGTGGACGCTGTCGCTGTGAACGAAACGCCGACCCCGACGACCACGACACCAAGCCCGGCGGCGGTCACGCCGACGCCGACGGCTGCACCGGAGCCCAACATGGCGGAAAAGCTGGCGGCGCGCGCCGCCGAGCACGCCCAGGCGATGGCGGCGAGCCAAAGCCATGCCGAAGCAAAGCCGGCTGTCGTTGAGGCTCAGGAGCGCATTGAGCGCGAATTGGGCGGCGCGTTCGCTCCCACGGATTATGCTGAAGCGCCGGCCCCGACGCCGGAGGCCGCCTCTGCACCGGCTCCGGAACCGACTCCTGAGCCTGCGCCCAAGCGCCGGGGCTTGTCCTTGTTCGGCCGGCGCCCCAAACCCGCGCCGGAAGAGCGGCCGGACCCTCTATCCAGCCGGATCGCTGAGCCTAAGCCGCAGCCGACGGCCCGTCCGGCCCCGCGTCCGGCGGCCAGCTCCAATGGAGACCTGTTCGGCAATCAGCTTGATGAGAGCGAGCTGGAAATCCCGGCTTTCCTTCGTCGCCAGGCCAACTGAACCTCACAATTCAAGCCGTATGGCGATTGCTTCGTGTCCGTAACACGGCGCAACAATCGTTTAATTGCTGCATCTGCGTAGCCCGCTAGCATGGCATGCGAATGAGGGGATTGCGCCCTTGTTCCGGCAAGTTGGCGGCTTTGGCCGTCTGGGCGCAAGTATTAACGAATTGGAATTGGGGCTGGATGGTCATGCACCGCACCACGCTCAGCGCTCCGGCGGTTTGCGCCGGCATTGGTTTGCACACAGGCGCCCGGGTGCGCATGGTCCTAAAGCCGGCTCCGGTCGGCTCAGGAATCGTCTTTGAACGCTCCGACCTGGATTTGGACGACCGCCGTGTGCCGGCCCAGCGCGATTATGTGCGCTCCACCGATCTAGGTACGACGCTCGTAAATGAGGCGGGTGCGTCCGCCGCAACGGTTGAACACCTCATGGCGGCGTTCGCAGGGCTGAATGTCGACGACGTCATCGTCGAGCTGGACGGACCTGAAGTGCCCGCGATGGACGGATCGTCCGCGCCCTTCGTGGCGCTGATGCTGCATGCGGGTCTGACCACGGCGCCCGCGCCGCGCCGGGCGATCCAGGTCCTTAAGCCGGTCGAGGTTGAAGACGGCGCCCGCCGCGCGGTCTTCCTGCCCTCACTGAAGCCAGCGATTGACGTCGAGATCGACTTTGACGATCCCGCCATCGGCCGTCAGCACTTCGCCTTCGAAGTCAGCCGTGAGGCGTTCGCCGATCTGGTCGCGCCGGCGCGCACGTTCGGCTTCCGCCGCGACCTCAACATGCTGCTGAAGAACGGCCTCGCCCGGGGCGGATCGATGGACAATGCAGTGGTCCTTGATGAAGGCAAGGTCGCTAATCCGGAAGGCCTGCGCTTCGCCGACGAGTTCGTGCGGCATAAGGCGCTCGACGCTCTCGGCGATCTCTACCTGGCCGGTGCGCCGATTCTCGGTCTCTACCGCGCCGTACGTCCGGGCCATGGCTTGAACGCCAAGGCGGTTGAAGCCCTGCTATCGGACGCTTCCGCTTGGCGCTGGACCAATATCGGCGAAGACGAAACTGCCGAAGCCGTTCGGGTTCAATCCTGATCAAATGACAGAGCGCTTTTGCGCTGCGCTTTGATCGGCTACACCATTGGCGGATCAATGGCCGCGCCGGCCGTTTTCGACGTCAGAGGTCGCCTGATAATGACTTTCGCCCTTCGCGCCGCCGTACTCAGCCTGCTCGCCTTGACTGTTGCCGCCTGCGGCACGCGTCAAAATGCAGAGCTGACCTATGTGGAGACGCCGGTTGAGAGTCTCTACAATGAGGGCTTCACGGCCATGGAGCGCCGCCGCTTCACCGAAGCCGCGCTTTATTTCGATGAAGTTGAACGCCAGCATCCCTTCTCCGAATGGGCGCGGCGCGCCATGCTCATGGCGGCGTATTCCAACTATGAGGCGGGCCGCTACCCCGAAGCGATTTCTGACGCGGAACGATTCATCGCTTTGCATCCCGGCTCGTCCAGCGCGCCGTACGCCTACTACCTGATCGCCGTCTGTCATTTCGAGCAGATTTATGATGTCGGCCGGGACCAGTCGACGACCCAGCTCGCGATGGAGGCGTTGGAGCAGGTTGTGCGCCGTTTCCCTGAAACGCCGTACGCCCAGGACGCACGTCTGAAGCTGGACATGACCCGTGACCACCTGGCCGGCAAGGAAATGGATGTCGGGCGCTGGTATCTGCGCAACGGCTATTATCTGGCCGGAATCAACCGCTTCCAGACGGTGATCCGCGAATACCAGACCACCAGTCATACGCCTGAGGCCTTGCATCGCTTGGTGGAAAGCTATGTTGCGCTTGGGATCGACGAGGA
The DNA here is from genome assembly GCA_964484345.1 of uncultured Oceanicaulis sp. Taxonomy (GTDB): domain Bacteria; phylum Pseudomonadota; class Alphaproteobacteria; order Caulobacterales; family Maricaulaceae; genus Oceanicaulis. The sequence continues at coordinate 27,148 of CAZAGE010000011.1, forward strand.
GGCCCGTCAGGTGGCGTCCGTTCTGGGCTATAACTTCCCGGGGTCTGATTGGTATCAGGACACCTATGAGCTGATGACGCAGCGCGGGGTGGCTTTGCCGGGCGCTGAGGATTTCGAGCGCGACCCGACTCTCCTGCGCCGGGCTCTGGATCGTGTCTTCGGCTAAGCGGAGGGTATGCGAAGCCGGTGCTGGCCTCCCTATCCATCAAAGACATCGTCCTCATCGATCAGCTGCAGCTGGACTTCGCCGAGGGCCTTTCTGCTCTCACCGGTGAAACTGGCGCGGGCAAATCCATTCTGCTAGGCGCCTTGGGGCTCGCCTGCGGTGACCGGGCTGAGCGCGGCTTGGTGCGGGCCGGCGCCGATCAGGCCCAGGCGATCGCGCTCTTCGAGCCGCCAGCCAATCATCCTTGCTACGCCATTCTCGATGAAGCCGGCATCAAAGCGGAGCCGGGCGAAGCGGTCATCCTGCGCCGCGCCTTGAGCGCCGACGGGCGATCGCGCGCCCACGTCAACGATCAGCCCACCAGCGTTGGTTTGCTGGCGCGTCTGGCTGAAACTCTGGTCGAAATTCACGGCCAGCATGACGGCCGGGGGTTGATGGATCCCAAGACCCATCGCGGACTTTTGGATATCTATGCCGGCGTAGATCTCGCACCCACACGCACGGCCTGGACGGCTCTGAGCACGGCCCGCCGGCGTGTCGAAGAGCTAACCGAGGCCCGCGACAAGGCCGCCGAAGAGGAAGCCTTCCTGCGCGACAGCGTGGAGGCGCTTGAGGCGTTAGACCCGGTCGCTGGTGAAGAGGCGCGGCTGGCCGATGAGCGCAAATTCCTGCAGCAGGCCGAAGCGGCGCTCACCGAATTGCAAGACGCGCTCGACGCGCTGTCCGGCGGGGAGGGGCTGTCGGGCCGTTTGAACACCGCCCTGCGCGGATTGGAACGGGTGCGCGGCGCGCTCGGGAGTGAAGGCGAAGATACCGAGGGCGACGCTGCGATCGCGCGCAGCGCCGTGGACCGAGCCGCCGGTGCACTCGACCGCGCTCTCATTGAATTCAATGAAGCGGAAGATTCCCTCAGCGAAGCCGCACAGCGCTTTGATGTCGAGCCGGGTCGGCTTAACGAGGTGGAAGAGCGCTTGTTCGCCCTGCGCGCGGCCGCCCGCAAGCATAATGTCGAAGTCGACGGCCTGGCGGACCTGCGCCAGGGTCTCGCGGACCGGCTCGATCTCATTGAGAACGCCGATGACCGCCTCAACGAGGCGGAGGCTGCTTGCAAGGCCGCTGAAGCCGACTATGCGGCTACCGCAAGCAAGCTGTCCAAGGTGCGCAGCAAAGCCGCAAAGGCGTTAGCCAAGGCGGTCGAAGCCGAGTTAGCGCCGCTGAAGATGGACAAGGCCCGCTTTCAGGTGACGGTCGAGGCGGATGACAGCCGGGGCGGGCCGGACGGCTGGGACCGCATCGCGTTTGAAGTCGCGACCAATCCCGGCGCGCCTTTCGGTCCGCTCGACAAGATCGCATCTGGGGGCGAGCTGTCCCGTTTCGGACTGGCGCTGAAAGTTTGCCTGGTGGGCGAGGCGGGCAAGGTGATGGTGTTCGACGAGGTTGATCAGGGCGTGGGCGGCGCGGTCGCCGACGCCGTCGGGTCGCGGCTTAAACGCTTGGCGGAAACCGGCCAGGCTTTAGTGGTCACCCACGCGCCCCAGGTCGCGGCTCGCGCCGGCGCCCATTTCCGCATCGAGAAAGGTGAAAAGGGTGATCAGGTTCGCACCACCGTTCGTGAGCTAGGCCCGCTCGAGCGCCGTGAAGAGATCGCGCGCATGCTCTCCGGCGCCGAGGTGACGGACGCAGCGCGCGCAGCGGCCGATCAGTTGATGGACGGCTAGCGCAGCCTGAAAGGCTTGACCCTAGAGCCCGCTCCGCCACCTTTGCCCCGATGAAATGGGGAATCGCATGAACGCGGCGCTGAAAGACATCGACCAGCTAACAGAGACGGAAGCGGCCTTGGAGCTGGAGCGGCTGGCCAAAGAAATCGCCAAGCATGACAAGGCGTATTACGCCAAAGATGCGCCTGTGATTTCCGACGCCGCCTATGACGCGCTGCGCCAGCGTAATCAAGATATCGAAGCTTACTTTCCCGCCTTGAAGCGGCCTGACAGTCCCACGGACCGGGTCGGCGCCGCGCCGTCGGAGCAGTTTTCAGAAGTGCGCCATGCCGTGCCCATGCTGTCGCTGGGCAATGCCTTCACTAACGACGATGTCGAAGAGTTCGTCGGGCGGATCAAACGCTTTCTCAATCTCGATGAGACTCCAGCCCTGACCGCTGAGCCCAAGATTGACGGGCTGAGCGCCAATCTGCGTTATGAGCGTGGCGTGCTGATGACGGGTGCGACGCGGGGGGACGGGCGCTCGGGGGAAAATGTCACCGCCAATTTGCGCACCATCGCCGATATCCCGCACACGCTGGAGGGCGCGCCGGACATATTGGAGGTGCGCGGCGAGGTTTATATGAGCCATGCCGATTTCGCCGCGCTCAATGCGCGCCAGGAAGAAGCCGGCAAGCCGGCCTACAAAAACCCCCGCAACGCCGCGGCGGGCTCGCTGCGTCAGATTGATCCCGCCATCACCGCGCAGCGCCCGCTTCGCTTCTTCGCCTATGCCTGGGGGGAGCTGTCCGAGCCTTTGAGCGACACTCAGACCGGCGCGGTCGCCCGTCTGGGCGAGCTGGGCTTCGCTGTGAATGAAGACATGGCGCGCTGCGACAGCGTCGCGGCGATCCTGGCTCATTACCGCGCCCTGGAAGCGAAGCGTGCGGCGCTTGGCTATGACATTGATGGAGTCGTCTACAAGGTCGACCGCCTCGATCTGCAAGAGCGGCTGGGCTTTGTCAGCCGTGCGCCGCGCTGGGCCATCGCGCACAAATTTCCGGCGGAAAAAGCCACGACCATCTTGCGGGACATCGAGATCCAAGTCGGCCGCACCGGCACGCTGACCCCGGTCGCCAAGCTGGAGCCGGTGACGGTGGGCGGCGTGGTTGTCGCCAACGCCACGCTCCACAACGAGGATGAAATCGCCCGCAAGGACGCGCGCATCGGCGACACCGTCGTGCTGCAGCGCGCCGGCGATGTCATCCCGCAAATCGTTGAAGTCGTGCTCGACAAGCGGCCGGCGGACTCTCAGCCCTTCGCCTTTCCGACGACCTGTCCGTGCCCGCTCAAGACACCGGCGGTCCGGGAGTTTAATGAAAAGAGCGGCGCCACGGATGTCAGGCGGCGGTGCACCGGGGAGTTCGCATGCCCCTACCAGCGCGTGGAGCATCTCAAGCACTTTGTGGGACGCAAAACCTTCGACATTGAGGGGCTGGGCGAAAAACAGATCGCAGCGTTTTACGAGGCTGGGGAAGTCCGCTCCCCCGCCGACATCTTCACCTTGAAGCAGCGCAATGATGCTGGTGAGTTGACCCCGCCGCTGGCGGAGCGGGACGGCTGGGGCGAAACCTCGGTCAGCAATCTTTTCGCCGCGATCGACGAGCGCCGGACCATAGCGCTAGCGCGTTTCATCAATGCGCTCGGCATCCGCCATGTGGGCGAAGAGACCGCCCGCCTGCTCGCGACCAGCTATGGCAGCTGGGTCGAGTTGCGAAAAGCGGCGGAGGCGGCCGTTGAAGCTGGCTCATCTGAGCGTGAGGCGATGCTGGCGATTGATGGATTGGGCGAGACCGTGGTGGCCTCCATCACCACCTTCTTCGCTGAACGCCACAACGCCGAGGCCCTCGACGCCCTGCTGGCCGAGGTGATGATCGAAGATGCAGAGCAAGCCAGCACGGATAGTCCCGTCGTCGGGAAAACTGTCGTCTTCACTGGCGCACTTGAACGCTTCACCCGCGATGAAGCCAAGGCGCGCGCTCAGGGGCTGGGCGCCAAGGTGGCGGGCTCAGTTTCCGGGAAAACCGATTATCTGGTCGCGGGGCCGGGCGCTGGATCAAAGCTGAAAAAGGCGGTCGAGCTGGGCGTCACGGTTTTGACCGAGGATGAGTGGTTGGACCTCATCGGTGGATAAAATGTCGGCGCTCACGCGCTCTCGCGCCGCCAGGCGCCCGCCAGCAAGGCCATCAACAAGGCGGCGAGCAGCAGCCCCGGCGCGAGCGGGGTCCGCTCTGCATCCGTGACCACATAAGCGTCATTGCGCTGCAAGCCGATCCAATCGCGCCCGGCCGATTGGGTATCCGGGCGAATGCGGCGTACGTCCGGCACATCGCTGGCGGTTTCCAGAGCCCGCGCGCCGCCGCCGCTGGCGTCGGTGAGCGCAAGCAAGCGATCCGGGTCCGGGGCCAGGTCGGCGTATTCACGCGGATTGAGCGGTCCCGACGCGGTGACCGCCGTCAGCTCTCCCGATCTCAGGCGCACCAAGCCTTGCTCCGACGCCTCGGTTTGCGCTGTGAAGCGACCGGGTGCGGTTTCGCTCATGGTCAGGGTCTCAATCTGTCCCGAGGGCCATTCCACTTCCAGCGGCGGCGCTTCATCCTCAAGCGTAGTTCGCGACGCGGACAGCGTGCCGTCGGCGACTTGAGCGGTGAGGCGTTCTTCATCCAGCTCCGGTTCGCCCATCAGCCAGTGGGCCACCCGGCGAAACAACTCGTCATGGGGCCCGCCGCCGTCATAGCCGCGCGCCCATAGCCAAGCCTGGTCTGACAGCAGCACCGCAGCACGGCCTTCGCCCGCGCGCGAAAGGGTGAGGAGCGGCTCGCCGTCATCGCTTTCCAGCACTGTCTCGCCGGACAATTCGCGGGCGCCGATTTGGCGGAACCAGGGACCCCAGCTGTCCTGCTGATCCAATAAGGGTGCGGTGACGGGATGACGCGCGCCCGCTTCGCTGACGACGGGCGTGAACGCGCCCTCGATGATGTCGCCATCGGGGGCTGCGGGCAGAACGGCCGCAAGCGGGGAGCGGGCAAGGCTCGCCCCGCCGGCGAAGGGAGGCCCGGTGGTGACCAGCAAGGCGCCGCCTGCTTCCACATAGCGCGCGACATTATCCAGATAGGTCGGAAGCAGAATGCCGCGGCGCCGGTAGCGATCGAAGATCACCAGATCAAACTCGTTGAGGCGCAGCCGGAACAGCTCGACGGTGGGAAAGGCGATAAGGGCCAGCTCGTTCGGCGGAACGCTGTCATCCTTGTCCAGCGGCCGCAAAATCGTGAAGTGAACCAAATCCACGCTCGGATCCGACTTGAGCAGATTGCGCCAGGCGCGGGCGCCATTGTGCGGCTCGCCGGTGACCAGCAGCACCCGCAGGCGGTCACGCACCCCGGTGACGGTCACAGCGGCCGTGTTGTTGACCAATGAGAGTTCTTCACGCCCGGGCTCGACATCGATCTGAACGGTGTTGGAGCCGCGATTCTGGATGGTGGCGCGCACTTGAACGTCTTCGCCGATGCGCACGCGGGCGCTGATCGGTTCTCCGCCGTCGACGGAGAGCTGGACGGTGGCTGTTCCGTCCGGCTCGGTTTCATCGTCGACGCGCAAGGTGAAGGTGACGTCCTCGCCCACCAGGCCATAGCGCGGCGCTTCCGACACGGTCAGGCGGCGATCGCCGGCGTCCGCACGCCCCGCCACGAGGTGGTGAACCGGCGCATTCAGACCGAAGATTTCCGCATCCTGCGGGGCGTCATGGATTTGCCCGTCGGAGACGATGACCACGCCCGCCAGACGCTCGCGCGGAATCCGGCCAAGCCCGTCCTGCAGGCTGGGGGTCAGGCGCGTGCCGTCGGGCGCCCGGCCGCCGGTGATTTCGATCAGCTCCAGACTAGGATCCGCCGCAGCGTCTTCGCGCAGCGCATTCGCGGCGGCCTCGGCGGCCTCGGCGCGCGCGCCGATCTGCATCGAGGCGCTGTCGTCTACAATCAGAAGGGCGATATCGCTCAAGGCTTCACGCTGTTCGCGGACCAGGGCGGGATTGGCGAGCACTCCGGCCAGAGCCAGCGCCGCCAGGGCGCGCCAGAGCCAGCCTTTCAGGCCGCGCGCCAGGGCGAACACCGCAGCCGCGATCGCCAGGACGGCGAAGGTTGCGATGGCCAGGGGGGCGAGCAGAGGCGACAGGGCGAGGGTCGTGGCGTCCATCAGTCCCGCCTCAAGCGTTCAAGAATGGCCGGCACGTGGACCTGGTCCGCCTTATAATTTCCCGTGAGGGCATACATGGCGAGATTAACGCCGAAGCGGATGGCGAGCTCGCGCTCACGGGCGCCGCCTTCCACCGGCGCGAGCGGCCGGCCAGCCTCATCCACCGCCCAGGCCGCGGCCCAGTCCGCCGATCCGATCACCACGCCGGAGACGCCGTCCCGGGCGCTGCCCTGACTGTCGGCTTCCACCCAGACCTCGCCGCCTGGATAGCGGCCGGGATATTCGCTGAGCAAATAGAATGTCCGCCCAAGCACATGATCGCCGGGGATCCGCTCAAGGGGCGGCATGTCGATCGCGTCCAGCGTCCGCGCCAGACCTGGATGGGGCGCGCGTCGCAGCCCGGCTTCTCCGCCGTCGCGGGTGTCGAAGACAATCAGGCCGCCTGATTGCAGATAGGCGGAGACTTTCGCCGCCGCCTCCTCGGACAGGGCTGGCGCATCTGGCGCAATCGGCCAGTAAAGCATCGGGAAGAACAAGATCTCATCCTGTTCGATATCAACGCGCGCCGGATCGCCCGGCTCCACGGCGCTGCGCCGCGTGCTTTCAAGCGCAAGGCCGGACAGGCCGGCGGCACTCAGCCGGTCGATGGCGGGGTCACCTGTCGCCACATAGGCGAGGCGCACTTCAAGGGCGCTTTCGACCTCGCCCGCCGTCTGGGCCTCCAGAGCGCCGGGAGCGAGGGTTGCTCCAAGCAGGCCAAACAAGACCACGGGGGCGGCCCTCGCCAGGCGCGGCATACGCCCGGAGAGCCAAAGCGCGATCAACGCGTCGAGTGCGAGAAGAATCAGCGCAGCGGCCAGTAAAGGACCGGCGAACCGCAGATCCAGCGTTGCACCGCGCGCCTCGATGACTGCGCCGGGCAAATCGCGGGCGAGCGGGGTGAAACTATCCTCGGCGCCCACCGTGTTGAGCGCCGCGCCCGCAGGGCCAAGCGCCCAAAGCCCGGGCGGCGTTTCAGGCGCAGCGACGACGGTGCTGAAGGCCTCGGTGGAGACCGGCTCCGCGCCGGCGGTCGGCGCGGTAAGCGCTCCTCGGCCGGTCAGAGCCTGATCCAAACTCCACGCGCCGCCTGTGGGGGTGGGCGCGCGGGTGCTGTCGGCAAGCGCTAAGGTGCGTTCCAGCATGGCGGGGAAGAGCCCCGACAGCGGCAGGCTGGACCAGTCCGGGCTGGCGGTGACATGGAAGAGCACGAGCCAACCCTCGCCGCGCCGATTGGCGGTGACGAGCGGCGTCCCGTCTTCCAGCCGCGCCCAGACCCGGTCGTCCAGCGCCGGTCCTGGCTCGGCCAGCACCTGGCGGGTGACTTGGGCTTCGTCGGGCGCTGACAGGCCTGCGAACGGACTGTCATCGGGAAAGGCGCCAAGACCCTGCGGGTTGTCCCAGGCAAGGGCTCCGCCGAACAAGCGCCCGCCTTCCCGCAACGGGGTCGGTAAAAGGCCGTCAGGATTGGCGGCGAGGCGCGGACCTGCAAAGCGGACCACCAATCCGCCCGCATCCACGAAGCTGGACACTTCGGGGGCGTCTGCAGGGGCCGAATCCACGACGATCAAGGCGGCGGGCTCCGCCTCCATCACGGCGTCAAGGTCACCGATGATCAGCTCGGCGCTGGGGCCGAGCGCTTCCCGCACATAGTGCAAATCGGACAGTAGCGGTTGGCCATCGTCGCCGCCCTCAGGGCGTAGGACGCCGACCCGCGGGCGGCGCCAGCGGTCGCCGGTCAAGTGGACGGCCGCGGCGGAATTCGCGCCGTCAATTTCCACCCGCGCGATCCGATTGCGCAGATCCAGAGGCAGGCGCGCATTGAGGCCCACTTGCGTGGCGTCCGCGTCAAACGCGCCTTGCGCGCGGGCGACAGCGCGCCCGTCATTGGCGAAGGCTGTAATCGAGACGGAACGGGCCCCGGCGCCCAGCGGGCGCTTGACTGTGGCGATGAAGCCGTCGGCGGATGCGGCCAGCTCTGTGAGAACCAGCGGCAGGCTGGCCTCCTCGGGAAGAACCACGCGCAGCGAACCGGCCTGGTTAATGGCGCGCGCGAGCGCGGAGTCATCCTCGCCAGCGACCCCATCGGTGAACCAAACCCCGTCGGCCCGGGCCGGTGCGCCAACGCTTTCCATGGCCGCTTCGATGCGCGCGGCGGCGGCGGCGCGATCGGGCGCCCAGGGCATTGGATCGTGCGCGTCCAGTCGGGCGAGGGCGTTTGCCGCGCTGGTGAAACGGGGTGTCTCGGCAAAGCGCGCGTCGCTGGCGGTGAAGACCAGGGCGGTCGGCCGGCCATCGGCCCGGGCGCTTTCCAGCCGCGCGCGGACGGCTGCCTGAACTTGGGGCCAGTCATGGGCGGCCGCCCAGCCGTCGTCCACAACCACCAGAAGCGGGGCGTCCGTGTCAGCCGTGGTGTCGGGCCGCCAGATCGGCTGAGCCAAAGCGAGAATGATCAGCGCCGCCATAAAGAGACGCAATGCGATCAGCCACCAGGGTGTGGTTTGCGGCGTCTCCGGCGTGCGCGCGAGCTCTTGCAGCAAGCGGATGGGCGCAAAGATCACCGTTTGCGGCGCGGGCGGCGTCGCGCGCAACAGCATCCAGAGCGCAGGCAGCGCAATCAGCGCCGCCAGGGCCCAGGGTGCGGCGAAGGCGAGCGGGCCGAACGCCATCATGGCGTTTCTCCCGCCAGGGCTTGATAGATCGCCAGCACCGCTGACGCTGCCGGCCGGTCGGTGCGGTGGGTCACGAGCGTCCAGCCTAAACGGCGGGCCATGTCCTGCAGCCGGGCGCCATGGCGCGCCCACACCTCGCCATAAGCGCGGCGGGCCTCTTCCGCCTTGCCGAACACCAGCGGTTCCCCGGCGCCGGGCGGAGTGAAGCGCGTCCGGCCCTCAAACGGAAAGTCTTCTTCTGCGGGATCGATGATGCGCAAAAGGATGCCGCGCGCCTGCATGCCGTTAAACGCGGCGAGACGGCGTTCCCAGGTTTCCGGCGGGTCGAGGAAATCGCTGGCCAAGACCGCCCGGGCATGGCGCGGCAGGTCTGGGGATTCAACGCTGGTCAGCGCGCCGGGTCCGTCCGCCAAGGCGCGGCCCGCCAGCTCGAGCCCGACGCCGCCGCTGCGGGCGCGTCCGGTTTCACCCAGCGCTGCGATCCGTTCGCCGCCGCGCGTGAGCAAGCTGGCGACGGCGATCAGGCAGACCGCCGCGCGGTCGCGTTTTGTGGGCAGGCCTTTCGAGCTTGCCGCCATGCCCTTAGAGCCGTCGCGCCAGAGATAAACGGCGTTGGCCGCTTCCCATTCCGTTTCTCGTACAAAGAGCTGATCGCCGCGAGCGGAGCGGCGCCAATCAACCGCGCCGGCGCCGTCTTCCGCGCGGTGTTGGCGGTACTCCCAAAAAGTTTCGCCCATGCCCGCCCGCCGGCGGCCGTGCGCGCCATGTGCGACGCTTGCGGCGATGCGCTCGGCCTCGGCCAACAAGGCCGGAAAGCGGGCAGCGGCCTGCTCAGCGTCATGGCGCAGCGGTTGATAACGAGAGGAGGCGCGGCTGGGCGACATGGCGGGGTTAGGCCGCCTCTGCGGCGAGCCGGCTGATCAGATCGTCCAGCTCCAACCCATCGGCGCGGGCCGCGAAGCTGAGGGCCATGCGGTGTTTGAGGACCGGACCGGCCAGCGCCAAGACATCTTCCGTGCTGGGCGCCAGGCGGCCCTGGATCAGCGCGCGGGCGCGCACGGCGAGCATCAGGGCCTGACCAGCGCGCGGACCCGGGCCCCAGGCGACGCCGTCGCGGACATCGCTATTCTCCGAGCGGTCCGGTCGGGCGCTTTCCAGCAGGGACAGGATGGCGGTCATCACCGCTTCGCCCACCGGCATGGCGCGCACAAGATGTTGGAGCGACAAGAGCTCTTCCACATTCAGGACGGCTTCAGACTGTGCGTCTTCGACACCGGTGGTCGCCAGCAGGATGGCGCGTTCTTCCTCGCGGCTGGGATAGGGCACGTCGATCTGCATCAAGAAGCGATCCAGCTGCGCTTCGGGAAGGGGGTAGGTGCCTTCCTGTTCGATCGGATTTTGAGTGGCGAGCACATGGAAGGGTTTGGGCAGGTCGTGGCGCTGGCCGGCGACGGTGACGAAGCCTTCCTGCATGGCTTGCAGCAAGGCGGCCTGGGTGCGCGGGCTGGCGCGGTTGATTTCATCGGCCATCAAGAGCCGGCAGAAGACCGGACCAGGGATGAAGCGGAAGGCGCGCTTGCCCGCGTCGCTTTCTTCCAAGACTTCCGAGCCGAGAATATCGGCGGGCATCAGGTCGGGCGTAAATTGCACCCGCTTGTCGTCAAGCCCGGTGACGATGGCGAGGGTGTGAACGAGGCGGGTCTTCGCCAAGCCCGGCGCGCCGACCAAGAGGCCATGTCCGCCGGATAAAAGCACGGCGAGCGATTGTTCGACCACATCCTCAAGCCCGACAATGGATTTGGCGATCGAGGCGCGGGCCTCAGCCAGGCGCTGTGTCGCCTGATCGGCCTTGGAGGCGAGGTCTGTGTCTTTCATCTCTTGCGCCATCGGCTTACATCCTTCTCCTGACACGCGGGCCATGGAGCAAACATGGCCGCTGCCCTGTGGAGTGTCCATGGCTCGAGCAGTGCCTGAACAAAATGCAATGCAGTCGCTGCTCAAGGCGGCGGAAAGCACAAGCTCGCAAACCGGCTATCCGCCGGTGGAGCGCTGGGAGCCGGATTATTGCGGCGAAATGGATCTGGTGATCCGCCGGGACGGCTCCTGGTGGCATGAAGGCGCGCGCATCGGGCGGGAAAAGCTGATCCGCTTGTTCAGCCGCATCATGCGCAAGGATGAAGATGGCCACACCTATCTGGTCACCCCGGTGGAGAAGATCCGCATCACCGTGGAGGCCGCACCTTTCCTGGGCGTGAGGGTGGACGCCACAGGCGAAGGCCAGGACCAGCGCATCGCGGTTTTGACCAATATGGACGACGCCGTCGTCGCCGGACCCGATCATCCCTTGCGGGTTGAGCTGGGGCCGGATGGCGAGCCGGCGCCTTTCGTCCACATCCGCGGGCGCTTGGAAGCGCTGATCACGCGCGCCGCCTTTTACGATCTCGCTGAACTGGCGGTGGAGGGCGAGGGTCCTGACGGCGAGCCGGTGATGGGGGTGTGGAGCAATGGCGCTTTCTTTGTGCTGGGGCCGAAAGCGTGAGTGCAGCCAGAGCGATGGCGGCCGGGGCGGGCGCAATCCTGGATCGCCTTGGCGACGTCCTGGACCCGGTGGAGATGCGCGCAGCGCCGCCGCGCTTTGGCGACGGCGATCTGAACGGCGCGCCGGCCCCGACCGGGCGCAAGCTGAAGCCGGCGGCGGTGCTGGCGCTCTTGATCCGCGATGGCGATCAGCTCGACATATTGCTCACCCGGCGCGCGGATCATCTTCAGGCCCATGCTGGCCAGGTCAGCTTTCCAGGTGGGCGGCAGAATGTCGGACGGGAGAGCCTGGCCGAGTGCGCGCTGCGGGAAACTGAAGAGGAAATCGGGCTGCCGGCCGACCGCATCGCCTTGATTGGGCGATGGGAAGCTTATGAGACGGTCACGGGCTACGAGGTCACGCCCTTTCTAGGCGTGGCGGAAGCGGGGTTTGAGTTCACCCCCGATCCCGGCGAAGTGGCGGAGATTTTCTGCACGCCGTTTGATTTCCTGATGAACCCGGCCAATCACCGCCTGGAGGAGCGCGAGTTTCGCGGCATGCTGCGGCGTTATTATTCAATGCCGTGGCAGGGGCGCTATATCTGGGGCGCGACGGCGGGCATGCTTAAAGCCCTGTCCCAGCGCTGGGCCGTGGGACGGCCCAAGGATTAGAGGAGACGTTACCGGCCATGCTGCGCTTCATCCTGTTGATGTCGGCCATGTTCGTGCTGCCATTCATCGCCTGGCACGCCTGGCGGCTGGTCGCGCCGTCCAAGGAGGGCGAAGCGCCGGCGGCGCCACTGTTGGGGCTGGCCGTCACCGGCGCCGTGTTGGCGATCGGCGCATCCATGGTCCTGGCGCTGATCGGCGGGACCGGCGTGTCGCGCGACGGGCGCTACGAGCCGGCGCGGGTGGTCGACGGCGAGGTTCAGCCGGGCGGCTTTGTTCCGGAAGAACCCGAACAGCCCGACGATCCGCCGTCACGATGAGCCGGCCCGGGCCATGACAGAGACTCGCCTGGATCCTGCAGACCATGCCTGGATGACGGCGCCGCCGACCCGTCGGGTTATGGGCGCGCTCAACGCCGAGGACGGGGATCAGGCGCGCTTTGTCGGCGGCTGCGTGCGCAATGCCTTCTTGGGCGTGCCGGTCGACGATGTGGACATCGCCACGACCTTAACGCCGGACCAGGCCGTGGCGCGCCTTGAAGCGGCCGGCATCAAGGTTGCGCCCACGGGGATTGAGCACGGCACGGTGACCGCCATCGTTGACGGCGCACCGTTTGAAGTCACCAGCCTGCGCAAGGATGTCGAGACGTTCGGCCGGCGTGCGGTGGTGGCCTTCACCACCGATTGGCGCGAAGACGCCTTGCGCCGGGATTTCCGCCTTAACGCCATTTATGCCCGGCCCGATGGGACGGTGTTTGATCCCTTTGGCGGCATCGCAGATGCTTACGCGCGGCGCATCATCTTTATTGGAGAAGCCCGCGACCGCATCGCAGAAGACCATTTGCGCATCTTGCGCTTTTACCGCTTCACCGCCTGGTATGGCCGCGAGATAGACGCCGAAGGCCACAGGGCGTGCGTCGAGATGGCGGAGACCCTGAAAGCCTTGTCGGTTGAACGGGTTTGGAAGGAGTTGAAGAAGCTTTTGGCCGCGCCGGACCCGTCAGATACGGTTAAGGCGATGCAGGAAGGTCACGTCCTTAAGCAAGTCTTAACAGGGCGTATCGACTTCAACTTATTCTTTGACATAATTAACGCCGACCGAGGGAAAGCCCGATCGCCCGACCCGTTTTTGCGGCTCGTTGCGCTTTCGGGAGGGGACGAGGCGGCGATGCTGGCGCTTTGCAAGCAGATGAAAGCTTCCAACGCTGAAGCGGCGCGGGCCAAGGCGCTGACCCAGCCTTTGGACGGCCTCATCCTTCGCGCTGATGCGGATCATGAGACTCTCTCGCGCGCCGTCTACGCAATCGGATCGGATGCCGTGCAAGGCCGGCTGCGTCTTGCCGAATCGGCGCACGACGGCGATGCGCAAGCCGCGCTCGACTTCGTGGACGGCTATGAGCCGCCACGCTTTCCCCTGAAAGGCCGCGACCTCATCCAGGCGGGTTTTGAGCGCGGGCCCGAATTGGGCGCGCTGCTCAAGCAGCTCGAGCGTGTCTGGATCGACAGCGTGTTCACGCTGGATCGTGAGGCGCTCCTGGCGAAGGCGCGGGGAGGGCGCGCATGAGCGAGGACAATCCCAAGGAGGACATCAAGTCCGAAGCGGTGATCAAAACCACGCTCGAGCGCATTAAGGCGTTTGGCTATGTGGACCGAGCCTGGATATTGTCCGCGTTCGAGACCTTTTTCTGGGACGTCTATAAGCCGAATGAGACGAACGAGCGAAATGGGCCGCACCCGATGGTGTGGGTCGCTTTGGCCCCGCTCATGCCGTTCATCTGGCTCGCCAAGCTGGTTTCATATCCATTTCGTCAGTCTGACATCGACCGCTCTCAGAACCCGATGGCGAAGCGGGACCCGCGAGATAAGCGCGCCTTTCAGGTGAATGCCGGTCTGCTGCGCTCGCTTCTCAACACCATCCCGGCGCCGTCGACCGGGCTTCCCTTACACGGCCGCCGGCGAGGGCCGGGCGCCCGCAGCCTCGAGAGCCTGCTTAAGACGGCGGACGCAAAGAATCTCAAGCGCATTGCGAAATTTCTGCGCAAGTCCGGCCTGGAGGAGACGGGTTTTCCGGTCCGCCTGGTCGGCGAAAAGGGCGAAGGGGCGCCGAAGGCCAAGCCTGATGATGCGCCGAGCACGCCGATGCAACGCAATGCCGCCCTATCGGTGCTGACCGGCGGTCTCCTCTATCGCTTCGCCTATGACCACGACAAAAAGCTGAAATGGGAAGACACCAAGCGGGTGTTCCGCGCGGCCGGGCTCTACCGCGTCTATGTGGTGCCGCCGGACGCGACCTATGTGGAGCGGCGCCTGCTTCTGATGAGCCTGAACAAGGACGGCGCCATCGTACGCGCGGCGGAAATCCGCAAGCGTCGCGGTCAATTTGTAGTGCGCGGGGGCTATGTGATTCCGGCCAGCGGCATCAACACTTTTGTGCTGTCCTCTGATTTCTCGCCGGACGTTCTGGCCGAGATGATCGAAGAGGGGATTTCTCCTGCAGCGCGGGATATCGTCTTCCCTGAAGGCGTGCCGGACGAGGTGGAGACCAGCGCTTCTTTCCTACAAGAGCATCAGCTGGGCTTTTACAGCCTGTTCAGCAGGGGTGAGGGCGAGCTGCGCGGATCTTTGATGGAGGCGCCGACCCCGGCGACCGCTGTGGGATACCGGGTGGAAGAATCCCAGATCGATCTCAGCGATCCACCTGAAGAGCGCCCGCTCATCCCGCCGGCCTCTGGCGACACATTTTCAGACGCCCCAGAAGCGCCCCGCCGGCGCTACCCCGAGCTGGGCTTCCTGACCCTGGATGAGATTGAAGACCGCCGCGACCAGATCCTGGTCGCCGCCGTCAGCCGTAACCCGGCTGTCAGCATCGATATCGGCTAGACGCGGTCTGGTGCGAAGCTAGCGGGCAGCCTATGGCCAGATCACCTCAGGCGGCATGGAGGAGAGGATGCTCTCCACATTCCCGCCGGTCGCCAGACCGAACGTCGTGCCGCGATCATAGAGCAGGTTGAACTCCACATAGCGCCCGCGGCGGATCAGCTGTTCGCGCCGGTCCGCCTCAGTCCAGGGTTGATGCATCCGCTTCTCCACGATGGCGGGATAGGCCTTCAAAAAGGCCTCGCCGACATCGCGCGTGAAGGCGAAGTCGGCCTCATGGTCGCCGGTGTCGAGATGATCGTAGAAAATGCCGCCCGTGCCGCGCGGTTCCGAGCGATGCTTGAGCCAGAAATACTCGTCGCACCATTTGTCGAAGCGCTCGTAATAATCCTCGCCATGGGCGTCGCAGGCGGCTTTGGCGGCAGCGTGGAATTCCACGCTGTCTTCAAAGCCCTTGTCGCGCTGATAGTCTTGGGTGGGATTGAGGTCCATGCCTCCGCCAAACCAGCTCAGCGTGGTGGTGATGAAGCGGGTGTTCATGTGAACGGCTGGGACATGCGGATTGTGCTGGTGCGCGATCAGCGAGATGCCCGTGGCGAAAAACCGCGGATCCTCCTCCGCGCCGCGCACGCGCTTTGAAAATTCTGGGCTGAATTCGCCGTAAACGGTCGAGACATGCACGCCGACCTTCTCGAACACGCGGCCATGCATCATGCCCATGACACCGCCGCCTAAGTCCTCCCCGCCGTCGCCGCGCGTCCAGGGTTTCAGTTCGAAGCGCCCTGCCTCACCCGGGTACAGATCCGGATCGGCGGCGTCTTCAAGCGTGTGGAAGGCGTCCACGATCCGGTCACGCAGGCTTTCAAACCAGCTGCGCGCTTGTGTGCGGCGGACGTCCAGGTCGGCGGGGGCAGGGGCGGTTTCGGACATTAATCAATTCTCTATCGACAGTTTGGCTAAGAAGAGCCCCGCCGCGCGGCGCATGCAAGAGGCGCAGTCGTCGCGGTGGCGCGCGCTTTGCAGCTTGGCTAGGGTCCGCGCCGTCCTTCCACCGAGTGAATTTCAATGTCTGACAGTCTCAACGCCCTTCAAGCCGCGATCCAATCCGAGCAGTTGCTCGACGTCTCCAATCAGGTCCGTACCCTTCTGGCTCAGAATGCGCCGCTGGGCGTTCGATGGGCCGAAGTCGCAGGGGCGGCTCTGACCGCTGGCGACGAAGTGTCCGCGCTTAAGGCGGCTGAAAAGCTTAGCGAGGCGGCGCCGCAAAGCGCGGATTCCTGGCTTTGGGTCGCCAGCGTGCATAGCGCGCTCGGGCAGCACCAGGAAGCGCTGCGCCTCTTGGAAGGCCAGATGAAGCGTTTCCCCTCCCATCCTTCACTCCACCGGCGCGCCGGCCGCGCGTTGCTGGAGCTGGGCCAGCCGGATACTGCGGAGTTGTGCTTCCGCAAGGCGCTGGAGCTCGATCCGCAAGACGCCCTGGCGTTTGAAGGGCTCGCGCAATCGAAGACCTTTGAAAGCGGGGACGCCGACCTCGCCCGCATGGAGGAAGTGCGCATCAACTGGCCGGAGGGTACGCCGGCGGACAAGCGGGGCATCCTCTCCTACGCGCTAGCCAAAGCCTATGACGATATCGGCGAGTTTGAAGCGGCCGGCCGCCGGGTGGCGGAGGGCGCCGCCTTCTATCGCGAGCAGGCGCCGTTCAGTACTGACCGGCACGAACAAGGCATGCGCCAGCTATTGAGCATTTACGATTCCCGTTTCGCCCGCGCCAACAGCGAAGCCGGCATGCTGGACGCGCGCCCGGTTTTCATCTTGGCGCCACCGGCTTGCGCAGCGAGCTGGATGGCCCGCGCGCTCGGTGCTGCTGAGGATGCCACCGCGCTGGAACGCAATAACGGCTTGTTCTGGATGTGCTCGAGCCCGCTGGGCGACCATACGCCGGAGGACTTGCACAAGGCCTTTCTGACCGGCGGCGCCAATGTTCTTGCGGACGTCGGCCGCTCTTATCTAGATCGCTTGAACGAGCAGGTCGGTGAGGCGCGCCGGGTCATTGATCCGTCTAACCTGACGGAGATCGCCGGGGGTGCGGCCGGGCTGTGTTTGCCAGCGGCCAAATTCGTCCAGATCACCCGTGATCCGCGCGATCTGGCCTGGGCGATCTATCGCCGTCGCTTCCGCAAAGGCCGCCACTGGAGCTACCACCCTGACGACATCGCCCGCGTGCTTGTCACGCATAACCAGCTCTGCGAGCGCTGGCGGTCCTTGTTCGAGGATCGCTTCATGACCGTGCGCTACGAAGACCTCGCCGCAGACCCGGCCGGCGCCCTCAAACCGGTCTGCGAGTTTGTCGGCGTGGATCCCGAAGCTGCGGGAGCGGAGGCCTGGCTGCAGGCGGGCGTGTTTAAATCCGACCCGGTTGGCGTCCATGATCGCGCCGGATCCCGCTTCGCCGCAGTTGAGGCCGCGCTGGAGCGGGCGGAGCTGATTTAGCGGGTCTTCGCCTGCTCAACCAGGCTCGCGACATCGTCCGCCGCATCCCGCACGGGACGGGCGTCGCGGGACAGCCGCGCCAGAATGAGGGAGCCCTCAAGGGCCGCCAATCCATGACCAGCCCGCCGTCTGGCGACCGGCTCCGGCAGGCCGTCAGCGACCAAAATCTCCATAAGCGCCTGCTCGGTCGCGGCCAGCGCGTCGCGCGCTGCGATCGCTACGGGTCCCGAACCAGGCGCCTCTTCCAGCGCCACCGTCGCGACCGGGCAGCCGCGTGTGAAGTCGGATTGCTCCAGCCAGCCCGCCAACAGCTCGCCATAGGCGCGGATCGCGGCTTCCGCCGTTTCGGTCTGCGCCCGGCAGGCGCGGAGCGAGCGGACCATCCCTGCGCCCGCCGCTTTCATCGCGGCGGCGCCCAGCTCGGCCTTTCCGTCCGGAAAGTGATGATATAACGAACCCTTAGGCGCGCTCGCCGCGGTAAGGATGTCGCTCAATCCTGTCGCGGCATAGCCTTTTTCCTGAAACAGCTTCGCCGCCGCCGCAATAAGCCGGATCCGCGCATTGAGGGGGGCTGCACCGTCAGTACCGTCAGTCGCCGACATTCGGGCCTTCAATAGAATTGTGATCGTCTGATTTCACATTGCCGTTCATAGCGTGATTTGTCTATATAGACCGGTCGGTCTAGAGTTTGGTATGGAGCGAGACGATGACAAATGCAGAAGAATCATCAGCAGCGGCCGCCCGGTCTGCAGACACGGCTGCGACGCCCAAGGTCGATGCCGAGCTCCTGCGCCAGGTGATCAAGATCCAACCCTTCACCCGCTGGACCGGCCTTGAAGTGCTCAAGGCCGAAGACGGTGTGGTCGAGACGCGGCTGACTTTGCGCAAAGACGATATGACCCAGCACCATGGCTTCCTCCATGGCGGCCTTGTCGCATTTTTGGCGGATAACGCCGCGGCCTACGCGGCCGCAACAGTCGTGGGGGACGTGCTTACAGCTCAGTTTTCCCTGAATTTTTTGTCCCCGGGTGTCGGTGAGAGCTTTCGGACCCGTGCTGAGGTTGTCAAAGCTGGGCGCCGACAAGTCACCGTGCGCAGTGATGTCTACGCCGAGGGGGAGGCGGGCGAGAAGCTGGTCGCAACGGCGACGGTCCTGATCCTGCCGGCGGGCGCCGCTGCACTCGAGCAGGCGCCAGCCGCATGACCTGACGGGTATTTCTCACCTGAGGCAAACTGTTCCACCGGAAAGCCCGGCCTCTACGGGATAATCCAGTTGAAAATATGCGTGGGTCGCTTTAATTCGCCCCCAGCATGGTTAGTGGGTCATCAAGGTTTGCCGGGCCAGTGTCGTGCGTCAGCACGCCGCACTGGACCGCTGACCTGCAGAGCTATGTCCCGCATTGCGATCACATGGTGCGTCTTTAAAAGCGCGTCGTGTTTGGTGATCGAGTTAAAGAAGAGGTCGGCACGTGACGGACGAGACCCAAATCCCCGACGGCGGTGACGAGACCACCCGCCGTGATTTTATCTATATCGCTGCAGGCGGCACCGCCGCGGTCGGCGGCTTGCTGACGCTGTGGCCGTTCATCGACCAGATGAACCCGGCCGCCGATACGTTGGCTCAAGCCACCACCGAAGTGAATGTCGGTTCGCTCGACGAAGGCGCAGGCTTGACGGTGATGTTCCGCTCGCGCCCGCACTTCGTGCGTCGCCGGACGGCCGCCGAAGTCGCCGAGGCGGCTGAAGCCAATGTCGACAGCCTGCCGGACAGCGACGCGCGCAACGTCAACATTGCGGACGGTTCGCCGGCCACGATGGAGAATCGTTCTGCGCTAACCGCCGCTGTCGCCGACGGTGTTGAGGTCGATCAAACGCTGGCCACCGCCCTATTGGTGACCGGCGCGAACTGCACCCATCTGGGCTGCGTGCCGACTGAAGGCGAAGGCGATTATGACGCCTGGTTCTGCCCCTGCCATGGCTCGCACTACGACACCGCTGGCCGCATCCGTCGCGGCCCGGCGCCGGAAAACCTTCCCGTCCCGCCGATGACCTTCACGGCGCCGACGACTCTGCGTCTCGGCTAGGAGTTAGAGATATGAGCGGACCAAGCACTTATGATCCTAAGTCCGGATTTGAGCGCTGGCTGGACAGCCGGCTGCCGATCATCCGGCTGGGCTACGACTCTTTCGTCGATTTCCCGACCCCGAAAAACCTGAACTATTGGTACACCTTCGGCGGCATTTTGACCGTCTGCCTGATGGTTCAGATCCTTACCGGCATCGTGCTGGCCATGCACTATGTGCCGCACGTCGATTACGCCTTCGCCAGCGTTGAGCGCATCGACCGGGATGTGAATTTCGGCTGGTTGCTGCGCAATATCCACGCAGTCGGCGCCTCGATGTTCTTCCTGGCGGTCTATCTGCACATCTTCCGCGGCCTGTATTATGGTTCCTACAAGGCCCCGCGTGAGGTTTTGTGGATCCTCGGCGTGGTCATCTACCTGTTGATGATGGCGGCCGCCTTCCTGGGTTATGTGCTGCCGTGGGGCCAGATGTCCTTCTGGGGCGCGACCGTGATCACCGAGCTGTTCGGCGCGCTGCCGCTGGTCGGCGGTCCGATCACTGAATGGCTGTGGGGCGGCTTTGCTGTGGGCAACACCACGCTGAACCGCTTCTTCTCGCTGCACTATCTGATCCCATTCCTGATTGCGGGCGTTGTTGGCCTGCACATCTGGGCGCTGCACGTGCCTGGGAATAACAACCCGACCGGCCTGACGGTGAAGAGCTCGAACGACACCTTGCCCTTCCACCCGTACTACACGGTGAAAGATGGCTTCGCGATCGCGGTCTTCCTGGTGATCTTCGCCTTCTTCGTCTTCTACTGGCCGGACGCTTTGGGCCATGCGGATAACTATATCGAGGCCGATCCGCTGGTGACCCCGGCCCTGATCGTGCCGGAATGGTATCTCCTGCCCTTCTACGCCATCCTGCGGGCCGTGCCCGACAAGCTCGGCGGCGTGATCTTGATGTTCGGCGCGATCGGCGTGTTGTTCATCCTGCCGTGGCTGGACACCTCCAAGGTGCGCTCCATGCGCTACCGCCCGATGGCCCGCTGGTTCTTCCTGTTCTTCGTGGTGGCTTGCCTGGGTCTGGGCTGGGCCGGTGCGGAGCTGCCGGACAACCCAGTGCCGATCCTCGGCGCGATCGGCGTGGACTTCCTGCTCATGGGCCGGGTCCTGACGATCTATTACTTCGCCTACTTCCTGGTGATCCTGCCGGTCTTGGGCTTCGTTGAAAAACCCACCGAGCGTCCCGCCTCCATCGACGCGTCGGTGACAGGCAAGAGCTCGAGCGCCGCGCCCGCGGCGGCCCCGGCTGAGTAAGGAGCGAGAGATATGAAAACCATCCATCGCGCCTTCATCGCGGCTGCTGCGGCAGTGGCGGTCGGCTTCCCGGTCGCGGCCTGGGCGGCGGGCAAGTATAAGACGCCTGAAGAATATACCTGGTCGTTCGAGGGGCCGTTCGGCACCTATGACCGGGCCCAGCTTCAGCGCGGCTTCACCGTCTATCAGCAGGTCTGCGCGGCCTGTCACGGTCTGGAACATCTCGACTTCCGTCATCTGGGCATGGCCGGCGGTCCGTTCGACCAGGTCCAGCTGCCGGGCGAAGACTATCCGACCGACTTCTCGTCCAACCCGAACGAAAACCCGGTGATCCGGGCGATCGCGGCGGAATACATTGTTGAAGACGGTCCCAACGAGTTCGGCGATATGTTCGAGCGCGCGGGCCGTCCGTCTGACAGCTTCCCCTACCCGTTCGAAAACGAACAGCAGGGCCGGGCGGCCAATGGCGGCGCCTATCCGCCGGACCTGTCGGTGATGGTCAAAGCGCGCAAAGGCGGTCCGGAATATGTCCGCTCGCTGCTCTTGGGCTACGACTATGAAATCCCCGCCGATGTCGAAGTGCGTCCGGGCAATTACTTCAACCCGTACATGTCCGGTCAGGTGATCGCGATGCCGCCGGTGCTGTTTGAAGACGGCGTCTTCTATGAAGACGGCACGCCGGCGACGGTTGAACAGCAGGCGGCCGACATCACGGCCTTCCTCGCCTGGGCGGCGGAGCCGCACATGGAAGCGCGCAAGCGCATGGGCCTGGCGGTGATGATCTATCTGCTGCTGCTGTGCGGTCTGCTTTACGCCGCCTACCGGACGCTGTGGTCGAAGGTGAAGCACTAAGCTTTCCGCGACCTAGACTATGAATTGGGCCGCCCGGAAACGGGCGGCCCTTTTTGCATCGGCGCGCCTGCGTTGCAGCGCTTGCCCGCGCGCCCATTAATCCGTTTGATGCGGCTCAAAGATGAAGGAGCGATATGTGAGCGAATGGGTTCTCGGTGTGATTGGCGGGTCAGGGCTTTACGCTCTCGACGGACTTGAAAATGTGCGCAAGCAGCGGGTGGTTACGCCCTGGGGCGCGCCGTCGGGGCCGATGATCCATGCCGAGCTGGAAGGGCTGAAGCTGGTCTTCATGCCTCGCCATGATGAAGGCCATCGCATCCCGCCCAGCCAGATCAATTACCGCGCCAATATCGACGCGCTGAAGCGGGCCGGCGTCACCGATCTGCTTTCCCTCTCCGCCTGCGGGTCCCTGAAGGAGGAGCTTCCGCCGGGATCGTTTGTCGCCGTGGACCAGTTCGTCGACCGCACGATTGCGCGCGAGAAGAGCTTTTTCGGCGCCGGCTGCGTCGCTCATGTCGCGATGGCGGATCCGGTCTGCCGGCGGCTCTCCGGATTTGCAGCCGACGCCGCGATCGAGGCCGGTGTCGAAACGGTGCAACGCGGCGGGACCTATCTCGCCATGGAAGGCCCGCAATTCTCCACGCGGGCGGAAAGCCAGCTCTACCGGTCCTGGGGGCTGGATGTCATCGGCATGACCAACATGCCTGAAGCCAAGCTCGCCCGCGAAGCCGAGCTGCCCTATGCCAGCCTCGCCATGGTCACCGACTATGATTGCTGGCGCGCGCCGGATTCAGATGTGGACGTGACGCAAATCTTGCAGGTGATGCGCATCAACACCGCCCGGGCCCATGATCTGGTCCGGCGTCTCGCGCGGATGCTGGCCGACACGCCGCGCACGCCCAGCCCACAAGGCATTGAGACAGCGCTCGATCATGCCATTCTCACCGCGCCCGACCATCGCGACCCTGACCTTCTGGCCAAGCTAGACGCTGTCGCCGGGCGTCTGTTCGCGCGCGACGCGGGTCAATCCTGAGCGACCCGTGCGGCGGGGCCTGGGAACAGGCGCTCCAATGTGGGCGCTAAGGTCACTTGGGTGACCTCCATCGTATGGCCCGCGGACAGCTCCGTCAGCTCGACTTGATAGCCGCGGGCCTCCAGCGCCGCTGCCGCTCGCCGGGCTGACGCGACGAAGCTGGTTTCGTACCGCCCGGCGACGATATGAAAGCGCGCCGCCGCGTCCGACGCGGGCGGCGGGTCGCCGGGGACCGTGGCGCCCGGCGAATGAACCAGAGCATGGCCGAAGACATCAGGCCGCCGCACGCCGGCGTGATAGGCGAAGCCGCCGCCGCTGGACCGGCCGTTGACGCCGACCTTGTTCCGGTCAGTTGAAACGCCATAGCGCTCACGCGCAAAGGCGAGCACCTCCTGCGCGGCGAAGGTCAGATGGCGGTCAAAGCGCTCGCGCGGCTCCAGAAAGTCCGGCAGATAGTCGGCGTTTCGGTAATCGACGCCGTCTTCGGTTTCCTCGACGATGCCCTCGCGGCCCGAGACCAAGCCGATCATGATCATTGGCGCGATCCTCCCCTGCGCGATCCAGACGTCGATCTGGCGACCGTAATAGCTCACCTTGCCGCCATCTGCGACGAGCAACACCGGATAATCGCCCTGGGCTGGATCATGGCCTGGCGGGGTATAAATCACTAGGCGCCGAGTTTCGCCCAGCGCTTCGCTGTAAAGCGTGGTCTCTTCGATCTCAACGCCGGCGTCGGGGTCTATGATCGACATCGTCGGCGCCGTCGGTCCGCGCCATGACTGGGTCTGGAAATCGCCCAGGCTGGGATCAGATTGCAGAAACGGCGGCAGGTAGAAGGTCAGCATGGCTTCATCGAGATGGGCCAGCCGGAAGCGCGTCGCGTAGAGCCCGCTGTTGACTTCATCAAGGTCTGCGTTGAGCGCACCAAGGCTGCGGCCGGGGGTGCCGGAGGCCGGGCGGGCGGCGACCAGCACTTCGCCGGCCTCAAGGTCCACCTCGAAGGCGAACCGATCCTGCCCGAGCAAGGCGTCGGCCTCTTCCTGGGTGACTGGCCTTCCGGTCCGGCAAGCCATGCGTGCAGCAGTCACCGCAGCGTCCCTCAGTGGATCGCCTCTCGGTTCGTAACGGTCCACCCGGCTGCAGGGCGGCTGGCCAACCCAGGAAACCTCATCCTCAACCGCTTCGGCTACGGTCAGGTTGGCAAGTGCAGATACAAGTGTTGCGATAATCATTTGGAGCTCCGGCAACTCAGGCATGCATCTTTGCAGTCGGCTCGCTCAGACGCAACGCAGCCTGGCTGGGAGTTTCCCAAAGTCCGCCCGTCCCGTATCCTACAAATCATGAGAGGTCTGGGTCTTCTGTTCGCAGTCCTGTTTTCCGGAGCCGTGCTGGCCGATCCGGCTGAGCCTTTGAGCGCTGCGGCGATCTATCGGGCTGGCGACTGGGAACGGGCCGAGCAGTTGGCTGTGACGGCCTCGGACGCCAGTTCACGCACGCTCGCCGCTCAGGCTGTGCTGGCGCAGCTGATGAGTGGATCGCTCGCCGATCAACCAGCACGGGACCGCCGCGCCGCCGCCCGCCGCGCCCAAGCTCATGCCCGGGCTGCGCTGGATATCAATCCCGAGTATGCGCCGGCGCATCTTCGTCTGGCGGCGGGGCTCGGCTATGAAGGCCGCTATGTCAGCCCGCTCCGCGCCGTCTTTTTGCGGCTGCCCCAAAACGGGCGCGAGCATATCGAACAGGCGATGGCGCTGGATCCTGGCGACCCGTGGGGGCCGGCCATGCTGGGCGCCTGGCATTTCGAAGTTGTCCGGCGCGCGGGTGAGGGGCGGCTCGATTCAAGTCTCACCGAAGGCTTCGCTCATTATCGCGCCGCGGTGGCCGCACAAGGGGTCGAGCCGGCCATTCCCTATCATTTCGCGCTCGCCCTCGCCGCCCGTGACCCGGTGGCGCACCGTGAAGAGATCGACGCCTTGCTGGTTCAAGTCGCCGCCGACACCTCTGACGGCGCCTTTGACCAAATCGCGCGGGACTTGGCGGTAAGTCTGGGGGCGGTGCTGGAGCAGGATTCTAATCAGGCGCAAGCCTTGGCGATAGAGCGCCTCGAGCAATAGCGAATCGCTGGTTTGCCCGCGATGGGGCCGACCGTCAGGCGGCCCTGACCATTAAGCGCTCAAATTTCTATGTCGAAAATATTTGACATTAGGTCCGTGATTTTTTACTTCTCTGCGTGTCAGAGATTTTCGACTTGAACGAAAGGAATTTGGACATGTCGTTTCAGGAGAAAAGCAATCTCGCCATGACGGTGATTTTCGCGCTGGTCTATGGGGCGTATTTCGCCACCGTGCTGCCGCCCGCGCTGGCGGGCGAGGCTTCGCTGGACGCGGTGAAAGGGCTGTTGTTCGGCGCGGTAGTGTTTTTGGTCGTTGGCGGTGTGGTTGCGCACATTTTAATCGCCGTCGCATCGCCCAAAGACACCGACGCTGCGGACGAGCGCGACAAGCTGATTGAGATGCGGGCCGATGCGCGCACCAGCTATCTCATCGGCGCCGGCGCCTTGCTCGCCATGGGCTTGGCTTTGTTGGACGCGGATGTGTTCTGGATCGCGCACATCCTGCTTGCCGCTTTGGTGCTCAGCGAGCTAGCCAAGGGCGTGTTCCGGGCCATCGATTATCGCCGGGGTATGTAAGCGCCATGGGAAAGCCGACGAAAATCCGCAACCGGATCCGCGAGCTGCGCTTCCACTCTGATGAAATGACCCAGGCGGACCTTGCCAGCCGGATCGGTGTGACCCGCCAGACCGTCAACGCCATCGAGCAGGGCAAATACTCGCCATCTCTCGAGAGCGCCTTCCAGATCGCTGCGGTGTTCGGGGTCGGCCTGGAAGAGGTGTTTCAGTATGGAGAACCAAAGCCGTAACAGTTTAGGGCCAGCCTACTGGCTGGCCCAGACAATTGGATATCACCTCGGCATGTCTGGTCCAGCCTACTGGCTGGCCCAGACGATGCGGGCCATCCACACCACATCCGCCGTATCCAGCACCCGGTTGTCATAAGCCGGGTTCAGGCTGATCAGCTCGATCGTCTTGGCGGTGACCCGGCCCAATTCCTTGGCCATGACTTCCCCGCCGCGGGTTTTGACCACCACCCGGTCACCCCGGCGCGGCGCGGCGTCGGGCGCCACCACGATGCGGTCGCCATCCCGATAAAGCGGGGCCATGGAATCGCCGGAGATTTCCAGCGCGTAGGCGTTTTCATCATCAACGCCGGGGAAGTGGACCTCTTCCCATCCCGTTCCTGCCGGAAAGCCGGCGTCATCGAAGAAGCCCTGATCACCCGCCTGCGCCATGCCGATCAGCGGCACGGAGCGACCGGAAGCCGAACCGGACGCCATCGCAGCGAAGTCTTCAAACCGCACATCGACGGCGGCTAAGGCTTTGGCGAGGCTTTCCGTCGATGGCCAGCGCGGCTTTGAGCCGTTCGCACTGGTCCGCTTGGACGGGTTGAAGGTGGTGGGGTCCAAGCCGGCCAGGCGGGCCAGCGCTGAGGGGGTTAGGCCTGAACGCTGGGCGAGGCGGTCAATTCCGCGCCAAATCTGCGCATGGGTCAGCATGGTTTTTGCGCCTCAGCGGCCATAGATTGGGACTGAAACATCCTTAACAGGAAAATTTTCCTCTTTCTAGACTTGATGGTGCGCGTTTTGGCGCGGCTGGCTGCTTGTCAGGGTCGGTGCGCCGGGGTAGGCGAGCTCTCATGGACAGCATGATTTATCGCATCGCGCCGCCAGAGGCGCTGGCTTCCGCTTCGCTTGAGGGTGTTTACCGTGGCGAGGTCTTCGACCAAGCCGACGGCTTCATCCACGCGTCGTCCCGCGCTCAGCTCGCCGGCACGTTGGCGGTGCACTATGCCGACGCCGAGCGCTTGGCTGTCGCGGTGATCGAGGCGGCGGCGCTGGGCGAGAGCCTACGCTGGGAAGTCTCGCGCGGCGGTGAGAAATTTCCCCATATTTACGGAGATCTGCCCTGGAACGCGGTGACTGCGGTCCACCTCCTTAAGAAAAGTGAGGACGGCTGGCGCTTGCCTGAGGAGCTCACCGCATGAGTGATCTCGGCGCCAAACTCCTCACCCTTTTGCCGCCTGAGACGGCGCACCGCGCAGCTATTCTGGGCCTGAAGCAGGGCGTCGGCCCCAAGGCGACGACGCCAGCCGATTCGGTTTTGCGTACGGCGCTCGCCGGCATGGAGCTGGCCCACCCGGTGGGACTGGCGGCCGGCTTTGATAAGAACGCCGAGGCGCCAGACGCCCTGCTTAAGGCTGGCTTCGCTTTTGTGGAGGTGGGCGCGGTGACGCCGCGGCCTCAGGCCGGCAACCCGCGTCCGCGCCTATTCCGCTTGCGCGAAGACCGCGCCGTGATCAACCGGATGGGCTTTAACAATGAGGGGCTCGACGCGATCAAAGCCCGCCTAGAAGCGCGCCAGGACAACGCGGCGCCGGGCATTGTCGGCGTCAATCTGGGCGCCAATAAAGACAGCGTAGAGCGGGGCGACTCTGCGTCGGATTATGCGATTCTTCTCAAAGCGCTTGCGGGCCTTGCTGATTTTTTCACCGTCAACATCTCTTCGCCCAATACGCCCGGCCTGCGCGGGCTGCAGAGCGGAACGGTGCTCGATGACCTTCTTAAACGGGTCAATGACGCCCGTTGGGCGGAGCCGGTCTTTTTAAAGCTGGCGCCGGATCTGACTGCGGACGATGTCGACCCGATCCTGGAGAGCGTGACGGCGCATCGCATCTCCGGCCTCATCGTGTCCAACACCACGCTCGCCCGGCCCGAGACGTTGCAGTCCAGGCATAAAGGCGAACAGGGCGGCCTGTCCGGCGCGCCCTTGCTGGATCCCTCTACGGCTTTGCTGAAACGCTTTCGCCAAAGCGCCGGCCCTGACCTGCCGATCATCGGGGTGGGCGGCGTAGACAGCGCCGAGGCGGCCTACGCCAAGATTCGCGCGGGCGCCAACGCGATCCAGCTTTACACGGCGCTGGTCTATCAGGGTCCGGGTTTGGCGCTGCGCATTCGTGATGGCTTGGCGGATCTTCTAAAAGCGGGTGGCTTCGAACGCCTGGCCGACGCGGTGGGCGCGGACCTTTAGGTGAAATCCCGCTTGAGGCTCGGCCAGCCCACCGCCAGGGTCAGGGCGCGCGCCACATAATAAAGCAGGAAGGCCGCCCACAGCCCATCGACGCCGAATAGGGGGCGTAGGGTAAAGTCCAGCGCCAGATAGATCAGCAGCGAGGCGATCATGGCGTTGCGCATCAGCGCGCCGCGCGTCGTGCCGATCATCAGCCCGTCCAGCTGCCAGCTGGGCCAACCGAGCACCGGCACCAGGGCGCACCAGATCAGCGCTGCGCTGGCGGCCGCCCGCGTGGCCTCATCCGTGGTCATCCATCTGATGAACGCGTCGCCAAACAGGAAGATGGCGAGCCCCAACGCCACCGCCGCGCCCGCGGCGAGCTCGCTGGTCAATCGGAAAGCGCGGGTGAGGGTGGGCCAATTGCGCGCCCCGGCGGCCCGGCCGGTCTCCGCCTCCGCCACATGCGCGAAGGCGTC
Organism: uncultured Oceanicaulis sp.; assembly: GCA_964484345.1. Classification (GTDB taxonomy): domain Bacteria; phylum Pseudomonadota; class Alphaproteobacteria; order Caulobacterales; family Maricaulaceae; genus Oceanicaulis. The sequence continues at coordinate 55,393 of CAZAGE010000011.1, forward strand.
GAGGAAGAAGGCGGTGATGGAGATGAATTGCAGCAGGATGGCCGCGCCGGCGGCCACCGCCGGGCCTTCGCGCAGGCTGGCTTCATAAAACCAGGCAAAGCCGCCCAGCAGCGCCAGCGTGCGCAGGAAGATGTCGCGATTGACCGCAAACAACCGCAGGGCTGAGCCGCGGTCGAAAAGCTGAGCCCGGCTCGGCCGGCCGCGCCGCCGCAAAAGCGGCGCAAGGAGCACGGCGGCCAGGCCCAGATGGAGCCACTGGGCGAGCGCGCTGGCGGCCCCGACCCCCGCCACGCCCCAATCCAGCCCCAGGACGAACCAGAGCGACAAAACGATATTGGCCAGATTGAGCGCGATCTGAAGGATGAGCGCACGGCCCGTCAGGCCCAACCCGATCAACCAGCCGTAAATGGCGAAGCCCGCCAGAGCCGCGGGCGCGCCCCAGATGCGGGCATCGACATAAGCGCGCCCGGCCGCCTCGACATCGGCGGCGCCGGAGAAGACCGCAAAGGCGGCCTCGCGCAATGGGATTTGGGCGATCAGCATGAGAATGCCCAGGCCTGCGCCCACGGCGACGCCCCGCCAGAAGACAGCGGCGACTTCGCCCGGTGCGCCCGCGCCGTCCGCCTGAGCGGTGAGCGCGGTGGCGCCCATGCGCAAGAAGCCGAGCGACAAGTAGAAGGTATTGAAAACCAGCGTGCCCAGGCCGACGGCGGCGATAGCGGCCGTGTCGCCGGTATTGCCAATCACCGCAAAGTCGGCGAGCCCGACCAGCGGCGCCGCGAGGTTCGCCCCCATGATCGGGATGGCGCGCACCAACAGCGCGCGGCGGGTGAGGGCAGGGGCGGCGGTGGTCATCCGTCCCGCTTAGCGCCTCGGCGCGATGTTGGCGAGCGGCTAAGCGATGAGAGCCTGACCTAAAGCTTCACCGGACAGCCAGGCGCTTTCCGCCTTGCCGCCGAGACGCCAGTCGCCGCCGACGCCCACCGTTCCGCTATCGCTCAACTCCGCGGGGCTGCCGGCAGGCGTGGTGACCATCGCGTAGCGCCAGCGATGGGCGCTGGACCAGACCGGTTGCGGCATGCCGAAGCGCACGAAGGCTTCTTCGCATAGGGCTTGCGCGACCTTGTCCGGCTCATCCTCCAGGAAGGCGGTCGACCAGTCCGGAGACGCTTGCAGAACCACGCCGTTCTCGCTGCCGCCGGGCCGGGCGCCGGTCAGCGCCATCCAGCGCACTGCGCCGCCCAACAGCTTGGCCCCGTCAAAACCAGGGTCGAAGGCTTGCTCTAACGCCGCCATCGCCGTCCAGCACGGCGCGATCTCAACGGATTTGGTCCCGGCGATCAGGCGGGCGAAAACCCCCTCGCTGCGGGCGAGAAAGTCGATCAGCTGTTCCGGGGGCAAGGTGAGGGCCACGCGATCGAACGGGCCTTCTTTCGAGCCGTCTTCGAACTTGATCATCCAGGCGCCCGGCTCGCCTTTCAACCGCTTGGCGCGGCGGGCGGTTTGCACGGTGAAGCCGTCAAGCGCGTGCTTGACCAGCGCATTCATGCCCGGCTGTCCCACCCAGCGATCGCCGCCCCTTAGCGGCGCGGCATTGCCGCCCCGATCAATGCTGACCAGACGGGCCTGCCATAGGCTGGCCGTCCCCGCGTCGACGGCGCTGGAAAGAAAGGCGGCGAAGCTGTCCGACTGGGCGGTGACATATTGCGCGCCATGGTCAAAGCGCATTTCGCCCAACGGGGTTTCCGCACGGCGGCTGGACATCCGGCCGCCCAAACCGCGGCCCTTGTCGAACAGAGTGACCGTTGCACCAGCCTTGCTGAGCACGCGCGCCGCCGCCGCCCCCGCCAAACCTGCTCCAATCACCGCGACATTCATGCGCATGGCCTGTTTTCGTTCGCCTTCAATCCTATGTCACCGCATATGAAAGGCCAAAAGCAAAAAACGACTGAATCAGCTGCGGAAACACCGCCGCAGTGCGAGGTGTTCTTCGACGGCGAGTGTCCGCTTTGCCGCGCTGAAATCAGCCTCTATAAGCGCAGCGGCGCTGACGCGCAGTTCACCAATGTCGCGGAGGCCGGAGCGGCCCCCGAGGAAATCGGACAGGACGCTGCGCTCAAGCGCTTTCACGTGCGCAAAGCCGACGGCGAGCTGGTTTCGGGCGCGGCGGCATTCGCGGAATTGTGGAAGGCGACGCCCGGCTGGCGGTGGCTGGGCCATATCGCGGCTGTCCCGCCGGTCGTCTGGATCGCCGAAGGGCTGTACCGCCTCTTCTTGATTGTCCGCCCAAGCCTTCAAAAGGTGGTCCGCCGGGCGCACTGATGGCGGTAGAGCTGGTCTGGTTCAAGCGTGATTTGCGGGTGCATGATCATGCGCCTTTGAGGCGCGCCTGCCGGTCTGGCGGAAAGGTGATCTGCCTCTATGTCATCGAGCCGGAGCTCTGGGCGCTGCCCGAGTATTCTGCTCGCCACTTTGCCTTTCTCACTGAAACGCTGGCCGATCTAGACGCCGCATTGCGCAAGCGCGGCGGGGCGCTGACCGTCAGGGTCGGACCGGTCACCGATGTCCTCGCCGCGTTGCATGCTGCCGAGCCGATCACCGCCATTCACGCCCATGAGGAAACCGGCCTGGGCTGGACCTGGGCTCGGGACGTCGCAGTCGCGGATTGGGCGCGCGGGCAGGGCGTAGACTTCGTCGAAACGCCCCAACATGGCGTCATCCGAGGGCTGGCGTCGCGCAATGGCTGGGCCAAGCGCTGGGATCAGATGATGGCTTTGCCCGTGATCTCGGCGCCCGATCGCATTGAGACGGCCAAGGCCGCCTCCGATGCTCCGCCCGATCCCGAGGCGCTGGGCCTGGCGCCTGACCCGTGCCCGCAGCGCCAGCGCGGCGGACGACGGGCGGCAATTTCCGATTTGCGGAGTTTTCTGGATCATCGCGGCGCGGATTATCGGCGCGCCATGTCCTCGCCGCTCACCGCCTTTGACGCCTGTTCGCGGCTGAGCGCTCATTTGGCGCTGGGGTCAATTTCAATCCGGGAGGCGAGCCAGGCGGCCTTGCGCGCTCGCGCAGACCACCGTGCGCTCGGCGATACCGGCTATGCCCGGTCCATCGACAGCTTCATCTCGCGCCTGCATTGGCATTGCCATTTCATGCAGAAATTCGAGGATGAAACCGCCATGGAGCACCGGGACTTGCACCCGGCCTATCGCGGCGCGCGCCCGGACCCGGAGCCTGAAACGGTGGCGCGCTGGATTGAGGGACGCACCGGTTTTCCCTTCCTGGACGCTTGCATGCGTGCGCTGAACGCCACTGGCTGGCTGAATTTCCGCATGCGTGCGATGGTCGCGGCGTTTTCCAGCTACCACCTCTGGGTCGATTGGAAAACGCCGGCCGAAGCCCTGGCCCGCCGCTTTGTCGACTTCGAGCCGGGCATTCATTATCCCCAGTTCCAGATGCAGTCGGGCACGACAGGGGTGAACACGCCACGCATATATAATCCGGTCAAACAGGGCTTGGACCAGGACCCTGCCGGGGTGTTCGTCCGGCGCTGGATCCCCGAGCTGGCGAAGCTTCCCGCAGCCTTCATCCATGAACCTTGGAAAGCGCCGAATCCTGTCGTGGCGGAGGCCGGCATCGTGCTGGGCGAAGACTATCCCGAGCGCATCGTCGACCACGAACAGGCCGCTCGCCAAGCGCGTGCCCGGATCGGGGCGCTGCGCAAAGGCGAGGATCACCGCGCCGCCGCAGCAGCAATCCAGGTCAAACATGGCAGCCGGAAGTCCGGTCTGAAGCAAACCGGCTCCGCCTCCAATCGACGCCGGGCGCGCCAGTCGGAAGGTCCGCGCCAAGCCAAGTTTGATTTTTGAAGGCGCGGGCGATGGCGAAGAATGTCAATCGAGGCCGGCGAACCGCCAAAGCCGATCTGCCAGAGAAAATCTGCGTCAGCTGTGGGCGACCCTTCACTTGGCGTAAGAAATGGGCGCGTGACTGGGAGCAGGTGAAATATTGCTCCAAGCGTTGTGTCGGCGCGGCGAAAGACGAACGCTGACCAAATCCTTCCAAATTCTAACCGAAAAATTGCACACTTCTCATCTTGTAGAAAAGCTGTGGTTATCTGAGCTGAGCGATCTTTGTTTTCAGAGATCGGCGCGATGGCGCAACGGCCCATGATTGTGTCGGGTGATCGGTCTCTTGGTCGAAACAAGAGAAGGTCACCGCTATGAAATCCCTCATCTTTCTAGCTGCAAGTGCAACCGCGCTGATCGCTGCTCCGGCTGCTTTTGCCGAAGACGATCCGCAAGCGGTCGTAGAGTTTGGAACCGCCGAGCTGACTTCGCAGGCCGGCCTTTCTGCTCTTCGAGGCAAGATCCACGACGCCGCTGAGACCGTCTGCGTCGCGCCCCATCGCCCCACCTTGAGCGAACGCCGCCTGCAAAGCGCGTGTATCGCCAACGCCATCGCAGGCGCCGAAGCTCAGCTCCAGCAGAAAATCGCCGCCCTCGAGCCGCGCTATTTCGCTGAAGCGACAGCCACCGAGGAGGACCAAGGCTAATCCCAAGTTCGGGCTCCTCTACCCGAAAACGGCTTATTGCTCACGAGCCGTTCCCCTCCCCTCGTTCAGCGCCCTCCCATGCGCTGGGCGGGGGCTTTTTTTAGGCGTGCTGTTTCAAAGCGGCGTCGCCCGCGCGGTGGAGCAGGGTGTGGCGCTTGGCGAGCGCGCTGATGTCATTGGAATATCCGCCACCCAACACGCCGACGACTGGAATGCCTCGGCGCATGACAGCATCAAAGACCAAGGCGTCACGCGCCGCCAAGCCCTGATCGGTCAGTTCCAGAAGGCCCAAACGGTCCTCCCGGTGGGGATCGACGCCGGCGTTGTAGAAAACGAGATCAGGCCGGCTTGCCTCCAACGCCTCGCTGATAGCGTCGTGGATCGCGGCGAGATAGGCGTCATCGCCGGTTCCTTTTTCAAGACCGACATCAAGGTCCGACACCGCCTTGCGGCGCGGCCAGTTCTGCTCGCAATGGACCGACAGGGTGAAGACGCAGGCGTCGTTTTCAAAGATCCGCGCTGTGCCGTCGCCCTGATGGACGTCCAGATCAATCACCAGCGCGCGGGCTGCTACGCCTTCGCTGAGCAGAAGCCGGGCGGCGACGGCGACATCATTGAAGACGCAAAAGCCCGCCCCGCCGTCGAACGCAGCATGATGGCTCCCGCCAGCGGTGTTGCAGGCCGCGCCATGCTCCAACGCCAGCCGAGCGGCGAGCGCGGTGCCCGCCACGGCGCAGCGTGAGCGCATCGCCACCGGTTCGGTCATCTTAAAGCCGATGCGCCGCTCTAAAGGCGCGGGCACGGTTTGAGTCAGCACCTGATCGACATAGCCGGCGTCATGGGCGAGCTGCAGCCAGGCCGCGGGCGCCGGCGTCGGGCGGAAAAAGCTCTGCATGTCCTTCACCAAGCCGGCGCGGACGATTTCTTCGGCGACAGCGCGAAATTTCCCCATGGGAAAGCGGTGCCCGGCGGGCACGTCGCGAGCGACATAAGCGTCATGGAAAACAACAGGCGGCATGACGACGCAGTTAGCGCGCGGCGGCCTCAGCGCAAGGCCTCACGCATGGCCGCTGGACGCAGTCAAGAATTCCGGCGTCACACCGAGCTTGGAAAGAGCCGCGGTCCATTTGGCGTCGCACTCGTTATCGAACAGAAGGCTTTCGTCCGCATCGCAGACCAGCCAGGCGTTGGCGGCGATCTCATCTTCCAGCTGGCCTGAGGCCCAGCCCGCATAGCCTAAAGCCATCAGCGCCTTGCGCGGCGGCGTCTCGGAGACGAGGCAATCGAGCATTTCCTTGGTCGCCGTCAGGCCGATGCCGGGTTCCACCTGCAGGGTGGCGGGGCCGCAGCCGGACTCGTCGGTGTGCAGCACCATGCCGCGATCGCGGTCCACCGGCCCGCCGTCAAACACGGGCGAGTTCACCGCGCGCTCCCAATGGGCGATTTCGAGTTGCTCCAGCAAATCCGGCAAGCGTAGGCCTTCCATCGGCCGATTGATGATCAGGCCCATGGCTTGCTCGTCATCATGGCTGCACATGTAGACCACCGCACGGTCAAAACGTGGATCGCCGATCAGCGGACTGGCGATGAGAAGCTTGCCGCCCAGGAAGCCGGTCTGTGTGCGCGCTTCAGTCATGCATTGAGCTTCCGCCCTGTTTTCACTCCTGTCCAGAGCTGCTTTCGTCGCGGGAGCGCTTGCCGTGCGCGAGTGCGCTGGTTAACTCAGCGGTGAACTCCCCTCCAAAGCTCTTTTGAAAGGAGCCTTTCCATGACGATCAAAGTTGGTGACCGCCTGCCGGATGCGAATTTCATGACGATGACCGCCGATGGCCCTGCGCCGATCGCGACGGCGGATGTCTTCGGCGGCAAGCGCGTGGCGTTGTTTGCGGTTCCGGGAGCCTTTACGCCGACCTGTTCCGCGCGCCACCTGCCGGGCTTTGTAGAGAAAGCGGACGAGCTCAAAGCCAAAGGCGTCGAGACCATCGCCTGCACCTCGGTGAACGACGTCTTTGTCATGGGCGCTTGGGCGGACGACCAAAAGGCGGACGGCGTGGTGATGCTGGCCGACGGCAATGGCGACTTCGCTGAGGGTCTCGGCCTGGTGCTCGACGGCTCCGCCTTCGGCATGGGCAAGCGCTCCCAGCGCTACGCCATGGTGGTCAATGATGGCGTCGTCGAGCATCTCTTCGTGGATGAAGCGGGCGGCTTTGAAATCTCCAGCGCTGACCACGTGTTGGCCAACCTTTAAGGATGAGCTTCGGTTTCATCCGTTTTGGCAGCGCGAGCGCCCTCGCGGCGCTCGCGCTGGCCTGTTCGCCCGCTGATGACAGGATCCTGGAAGCTGGGGCGTACACGGTTGAAGCCGGTCCCGGCATCACCATCGCGTGCGACGTGCTTGATGAAGACACCGTCCTTTGCCGCATGGGCGGAGAGGGCCGCGTCATCGCCCAGATTAATGGCGAGGCGCTGATTGCCCTTGAGGTGGAAGAGCCCACCCTCCTGCGCTTTCTGGACGGACGCGCCATCGCGCCGATCGATTACGATGGTTGGTACACAAGAGACTTCTGCTGGTTCGCCAGCGCTGGCCAGATGATCTGTTTCATCGATCCACCTTGGTTCCCCTCGACCGTCGAAGAAGTCGCTGATGGTGGCGGATACAGTCTCTGGGCCGAGGGCGGGCAGACAAGCTGCGAGCCCGCATCGGAGGATATCCAGCCGACTGTGATCTGCGAGTTTGAAGGGACGGGCCACTTTGAGGTTCGCGACGAGCTCGGCCGATCCGTTGCGGGTTATATCAGCGATGTCGACATGGCTTTCACCATCCATCTCTGGCCTGAGGGCTATGAGTTTGAGGGCGGACCGGCGAACTAGTCGTTGAGCGTTAGGATCGCGTCTCTGGCCAGCTGGTCCGCCCGCTCATTCTCGGGGTGGCCGGCATGGCCTTTGACCCATTCCCACTCAACGCTGTGCTTTGAGGCGACGGCGTCCAGGCGCCGCCACAGGTCTTCATTCTTCACCGGCTTCTTTGCGGCGGTCTTCCAGCCGTTTTTCTTCCAGCCATGGATCCATTTGGTGACGCCGTCACGGACATAGACGCTGTCGGTCACCAGGCGCACCTCTGATTTCCGTTTCAGCGCCTCCAGCGCCGCGATCGCCGCCATCAGCTCCATGCGGTTATTGGTGGTGTCGGCCTCGGCGCCGGAGAGCTCTTTTTCGTGGCCATTATATTCCAGGATCGCGCCCCAGCCGCCCGGACCCGGATTGCCCGAACAGGCGCCGTCGGTGTGAATGATGACTTGGCCCACAAGGATCCCTTCAGCTGGCTGTGACCGGGAATTTCTCGCCCAGATCTTTCAAGCCTGCTTTGATCAATTCGGCCAGCACGTCCAGATCCACATCGTCGAGTTTCTTGATGTAAAGACAGCTCTTGCCTGTCGAATGCTTGCCCAGCCGGTCGAGAATTTCACCGAAATCGGCATAGCCCGGCATGATGTAGAGGGAATGGTTCGCCTTGCGCGGGGAGAACCCCGTGGCGCACATATCGCCCTCGCGTCCGGTGGCGTATTTATAGTGATACTGGCCATATCCGATGATGGATGGGCCCCACATCACCGGTTTCCAGCCGGTGACCTCGCGGAACAGCTGGTCGAGCTGGTGCGCTTCCTCGCGCTTACGTTCCGGCTCGACACTGGCGAGAAAGGTGTCCGCCGTGACGTCGGTGGGTTGGGTTTTATTCTCTGCCTTCGCCATGGCCTGCCTCCAAGTGGGCAAAAACCTTAGCCTGAAAAGCGACAGGCGGGGAACGCTGGTCGAGATCAATCCCGGCGGGTGCTAGGCTGGCGCCATGACCTTCACCGATCCCGAATTTGTCCTCGCCGTGCCCGACCTCGCCCAAACCACCGCCTGGTGGCGCGATGTCATGGGTTTCACGCTCGATTTCGAAGTGGAGGGCTGGAGCGTTCTGTCCCGTGGCGATTTCGTCATTCGGTTGGGCGAATGTCCGGACGCGATACCGCCCTCAGAGCTGGGCGATCATCAATTCTTCGCCTTCGTCTTTGTCGAAAATGTCGATGCGTTGCACGCCGAGATCGTCGCAAAGGGCGCCAAGATCCAGTTTCCGCCGCGCAGCCAGCCCTGGGGCTATCGTGAAATGGCGGTGCACACCTGCGATGGTCACCGCTTAATGGTCGCCCAGCAGATCGAAGCGCCCGATTAGATCCGCGGATCCGCGATGAAGTTGAGGGCGATGCCGTTATTGCACCAGCGCTCTCCGGTTGGGCGGGGCCCGTCGTTGAAGACATGGCCCTGATGGCCCTTGCAGCGCATGCAATGATACTCGGTCCGCGGCGTCCAAAGCCGGTAATCCGGCCTGGTGTCCAGCGCACCTTCGATCGGCGCCCAGAAGCTGGGCCAGCCGGTGCCGCTTTCATACTTCGTCGCCGAGGTGAACAGCGGCAGGCCGCAGCCCGCGCAGACATAAAGCCCCGGGCGGTTTTCGTAGTTGAGCTCGCTGGAGCCCGGCCGTTCCGTGCCTTCGCGGCGCAAAACGTCAAACGCTTCTGGGCTTAAGCGCTCGCGCCACCAGCTATTGGGCTGGTCGGCGTAATCGATGGTCTCCGCGCCCCAGGGAACCACGCCGTCCGCTTCGAAAATCTCAGCCCCGATCCCAGAGACCGGTTCATCGGCGCGTCCTTGAGCGCCGCAGGCGGCGAGAGAGAAACCGGAAAGCAGAAATAGACGGCGGTCGAGCACAAGCGTGATCCTTCATCGGCTGGCCTCATCATATTTAGCCGGCAGGGCGCATGTCTCCAGTCACGTCCGGTCACGAGACGGTGAGGAAGCGATAGCACGCCATTTGTTTCAAAGATGTAACTTTGCTGAAGATAAGTTTGTGATACAAACAATATCAGATGAATGATTTGGATACGGAGGTGTTGGGATGTCTGCTGCGACCTTGGAGGCGAGGCTGTTCGCCCGCCAATTCGATGACGGCCTGTTGGATGTGATGGTTGGATTTGCGGCTTTGGGTGTCGGCTTGGGGTGGATGCTCAACGCGCCGACCTTGGCCGCCGTCAGCCCGGTGATTATCGCCGGCCTATGGCCGGCTTTCCGTAAGGTGTTGATCACGCCGCGTCAGGGTGCGGTCGCCTTCACCAAGCGCCAGACGGGCAAGACCCGCAAGGGTCTGTCCTGGCTCGGCGTATTGTTCACGCTCAGCGCAGTTATGGGGCTAGTCGCGTTCGCCGCCGTCGAGGGCTGGCTCGGGCCGCTAAGCGATATTCCCGCTTCCGCTTATCTCATGGTCCCGGGGTTGGTGATCGGTGTCGCGGCGATCCTGGTGTTCGCCATTTTGCGGCTGAACCGCTTCCTGATCTACGCCGCCGCCTTCATGGTCTCGGCGGTGATCATTCATCTGATGACGACCAGTGGTCCGGGCGCGGACTTGGCCTTGGCGGCGCTCGTCCCGATCGGCATCGGCGCGGTGCTTCTGGCCCGCTTTCTGGCCCAATCCGGACAGGACCCGGAGGCGTAAGGTGAAAGCGCTTCACGATGTTTTGGCGGTCGACCGCCGCGTGCATGAGCCGGTGCGCCTGTGCGTGCTGGCCATCCTCGCCAGCGTGGAGTCGGCCGACTTTGTCTATGTCCAAAAAACGCTGGCGGTCACGGGCGGCAATCTCTCCACCCACCTGACCAAGCTGACCGAGGCGGGGCTGGTGGAGATGGAGAAAGCCTTCGCTGACAACCGGCCGCGCTCCACCTTGCGCATCACAGAGGACGGGCGCAGCGCGCTGAAGGCCTACCAGGCGGCGATGGGCGGGTTGCTGGAGCGGTTGTGAGTCTAGGTGGATCGTCACGCAGGTGTTTGGTGTCCTCCCCCGCCTTCGGGGGAGGTGGCGGCGAAGCCGACGGAGGGGGCTGCGCCGATGCGAAGCCCCCCTCGTCCCTTCGGGACACTCCCCCCGCAAGCAGGGGGAGACACCCCTCGGCGCCAGTTAGAAGCGCCTCATCTTTAAATCCGCGCCCAAATCCCTTATGTAGCGCGCCTTATTCATTCGCCGCCGGCCTTGACCCGGCGGGGGAGAGGAAAAATGGCGACTTTGATTTCCAACGCGCCGGCCGCTGCGCCGGCTGCGCCTGGCGTGGAGGCGTTCAACGCCGGCCGCGTCGACGCCCTGATGGCCGACTACGGCCTTGTGGGCGATTTCCTGGATCTGGGCGGCAAGCCGGAAGATCACCGGGTGGTGGCGGCGATGTCGGGCGGGGTGGATAGCTCCGTTGTGGCCGCCGTGCTGCACCGCGCCGGTTATCAAGTCGTGGGCATGACGCTTCAGCTTTATGACCATGGCGAAGCGATCCACCGCAAAGGCGCCTGCTGCGCAGGTCAGGACATTCACGACGCGCGCCGCGTGGCCGAGGCCATGGGCTTTGCGCACTATGTGCTGGATTACGAAACCCGCTTTCGCGAAGCGGTGATCGAGGATTTCGCCGACAGCTATCTGGCGGGCTCGACGCCGATTCCCTGCGTGCGCTGTAACCAGTCGGTGAAGTTCGCCGACTTGTTGGCGACGTCAAAGCAGTTGGGCGCGGATGCTTTGGCCACCGGCCACTACATCCGCCGGGAAAAAAGCGGCAATCGCGCCGAGCTGCGCCGGGCGGCCGATGCCGGCAAGGACCAGTCCTACTTCCTGTTCGCCACCACGGACGAACAGCTAGACTATCTGCGCTTCCCGCTGGGCCATCTCGAGAAGGACCAGGTGCGCGCGCTCGCCGCCGCCATGGGCTTGGTGGTGGCCGCCAAGCCGGACAGTCAGGATATCTGCTTCGTGCCCGACGGCGATTACGCCTCTGTCGTCGAAAAGGTTCGTCCCGGCGCGGCGCGTCCGGGCGAAATCGTCCATCTCGACGGCCGGGTCCTGGGCCAGCATGACGGCGTGATCCGCTACACGGTCGGCCAGCGCCGGGGCCTGGGCATTGCTTCGGGCGAACCGCTCTACGTCATCCGCCTGGATGCGGAGAAAGCCCAGGTCATTGTCGGCCCCCGCGAAGCCTTGAAAGTGCGCCGCATCACTCTAGCGGAGCCCAACTGGATCGGTGACGGCGACCTTAGCGAGGCCGACGGCGCCGCCATCGGCGTCAAAGTCCGCTCCACCCGCCCGCCGGCGCCCGCCGTGCTGGAAGTATCAGACGAGGGCGTTTTCGTCCTGCTGGACGAGGGTGAAGACGGCGTCGCGCCGGGCCAGGCCTGCGTCTTTTACTCAACCCCCGACCATGACCGGGTGCTGGGCGGCGGGTGGATCAAGGCGACGGGGTAGGGCGTGCGTCCTTCGAGGCTTTTCTGGCGAAAAGCACCTCAGGATGAGGGAGGTTGGAGCTCTCTATCACCCTCATCCTGAGCTGCGGCCCCGGACTTGATCCGAGGGAGCCTCGAAGGAGCTTCAAGATGAAGCGCGGAGCCGCTATCCTCCTCCGCTCATGAAAGCGAAAACGCCCGACGCCTATTTCGACAGTCTCGTCGACGACGGTCTCGCCGCCATCGCCCGGGGTTTGCGCGAGCGGGTGAAAGCCTTGGCGCCGCATCTCAGCGAGGGTCTGGCCTGGGGCTTTCCCTGTTACACGGGCCATGAACGCGTCTTCTCCATCATGGCGCAGAAGGCCCATGTGAACCTGCAACTGTGGAATGGAAACCGCCTGACTCATGTCACGCCGCGCGTGGAAGGCGCGGGCGCCCAGCTGCGCCATGTCAAGCTGCGCACCATGGGTGATCTGGACGCCACGGTGGACGCGGTGATCGAAGCCGCCGCGGCGCTGGATCGCGACGACCCGGAGAAGGTGCGCTAACCGCCCGTCTTCCAAACCACCACGACCACCCAATGCATCGCGACGGCGGGCCAAAGGCTGCCGCTGCGATGCACGCTGATCGTGCAAGCGAGGCCCAAGCCCGCCACGACGATCAGGAAGGCCGGGTCGAGGAAGACGGATTGCCCGGTGAACCAGCCTGTCCAGACCTGGATCGGATGCCAGAGGATGAAGAGGGCGAGGCTCGCCCCCGCGCCGAGATAGCTGAGCGGCCCTGACAGCCTTTCGGGTTGAAGCATGCCGCGAAACACCAGCTCCTCGCTCAGCGCCGGTACCAGCACCGCCACGGCCGTCAAACCGAGAAAGCCCGGTAAACTCTGCGTGAGACCGGGCAGGGCAGGGTTCCAGGACAGCGCCTCCGACCAATTCGCTAGCCCCAGCGCCAGAACGCCCAGAAGCGCCAGCATCAGAAGGGCTTCCAGCCCATCGCGCAGGTGCGGCGGCGTGCGCAGTCTAAGTGCTGCGACTGCGAGGAGGCTTGACGCGGTGCAAAACAACGGTCTCATCTTGCGCCCAATTCGCCGGGGTCACATGTCTCCGGTCAAGACAAGAAGCCGGGGTTTACCTGGCGCGGGATTGAAACACTAGGAGACGGAACCATGAGTTCTGAAGACCCGATCGTTATCGTCGGAATGGCGCGCACCCCGATGGGCGGCCTTTTGGGCGAGCTGTCTGCGCTGTCGGCCAATGAGCTGGGCGCGGAAGCGGTTAAGGCCGCGCTCGCCGAAGCCGGCGTGCCCGGCGAAGATGTCGACAGCCTCTATATGGGCAATGTGCTCGGCGCCGGTCAGGGCCAGGCGCCGGCCCGCCAGGCGGCGATCCGCGGCGGTCTGCCCAAGTCGGTCGAAGCGACCACGCTGAACAAGATGTGCGGCTCGGGCATGCAGGCGGCGATCATGGCGCGTTCCGCGCTCTATGCCGGCGACGCCGGCGTGATTGTGGCGGGCGGCATGGAATCCATGACCAACGCCCCGCACCTGCTGCCCAACCACCGCACGGGCTTTAAATACGGCCATGACACGGTCAAGGACCACATGGCCCAGGACGGTTTGGAAGACGCGTATGAGAAAAAGGCGATGGGCGTTTACGCCGACATGATCGCCCAGGAAAACCAGTTCACCCGCGAAGATCAGGACGCCTACGCCCTGGAAACGCTCGCCCGCGCCACCAAGGCGGCCGAAGACGGCAGCTTTAAGCGTGAAATCACCCCGGTGACCATCTCCACCCGCAAAGGCGATATCACCGTGGACACCGACGAGCTGCCGCGCAAAGCCCGCCCGGAGAAAATCCCGAGCCTGCGCCCCGCTTTCGGCAAAGACGGCACGGTCACGGCCGCCAACGCGTCGGCCATCTCCGACGGCGCGGCCGCGCTGGTCATGATGCGTCTCTCCGAAGCGGAACGCCGGGGCCTGACCCCGCTGGCGAAAATCACCGCCACCGCCGCCCACGCCCATGAGCCGGCTTACTTCACCACTGCGCCGGTCCCGGCCATGCGCAAAGTGCTGGAAAAAGCCG
>CAZAGE010000012.1:0-68372 GCA_964484345.1 uncultured Oceanicaulis sp.
CGATGATGCCGATGACGAAATTGCCCTGCATCACGAAATTGCCGAAGGCTTCGATAATGTCGCCGGCCGCTTCGGTCCCCGTGGAGCCCTCCGACAGGATCAAACGTGTCGAGGCGACGTTGAGGCCCAGGCGCAGCATGGTCGCGACCAGCAAAATCGCGGGAAAGGCGGTGAACTCCAACGGCGTGCGGATGAACAGCGCCGTCATCAGGATCAGGACGGAAAAACAGATCGACACCGCCAACGCCACATCCAGCAGCATTTTGGGCATCGGCAAGATCAACATGACCAAGAGCGCCAAAACGCCCACGCCCATGGCGACGTCGCCGCGCATGAGGCGCTGAGCGAAGCCGCCCAGGCTAAACCCGGAGGCGCTGGAGGAGGCGGGGGCGTCAGCCATGGATCACCTGGAGCGGTTGAGGCGAGGGTGTCCTCCCCTGCTTGCGGGGGAGGTGTCCCGGACCTGATCCGGGACGGAGGGGGCATTGCGACGTTGCAGGCCCCCCTCGTCCCTTCGGGACACTCCCCCCGCAAGCAGGGGGAGACATCGAGTGCGGACGCTTAATCACCCCGCCGCCCGGGTTTCGCCGGGGCCAGGGATGCTGACGCCCTGATCGGAGTAGAGCTTCAGCTTATTGCGCAGCGTGCGGATCGAGATGCCGAGAATATTCGCGGCGTGGGTCCGGTTGCCCAGGCAATGGTCGAGCGTGTCCAGGATCAGGCCCTGTTCAACTTCCGCGACGGTCTTGCCGACTTGGTTGATGGCTTCATCGGCTGCAGTGCGCACGGTCTGGGCGATGGAACCGCCACCAGCGAACGGCGTGCCGTCGGGCATGCGGATCGCGTCCGGCGTGATCTCAGATCCGGCGCCCAGCAGCACGGCGCGGTGCATGGCGTTTTCCAGCTCTCGCACATTGCCTGGCCAATCGCGCGCGGTGACTTGCACTTTCGCGCCGTCAGACAGCGGGCGGTATTCCACGCCGTTGGCCTTGGCGTATTTCTTTAAGAAGAAGTCTGCGAGCGCCAGCGCATCTTCCGGACGGTCGCGAAGGGCCGGAACCGCCAGGTTCACGACATTGAGGCGGAACAAGAGGTCTTCGCGGAAGTCCCCATCGGCGACCGCTTTGCGCAGATCGCGGTTGGAGGTGGCGATGATGCGGATATTCACCTTCACCGGCTTGGAGCCGCCGACCCGGTCGATCTCGCGCTCCTGCAGCGCACGCAGCAGCTTGGCCTGAAGGCGCACGTCCATTTCGCTGATTTCGTCGAGCAGCAGCGTGCCGCCGTCGGCTTCTTCAAACTTACCGATCCGGCGGGCGAGGGCGCCGGTGAAGGCGCCTTTCTCATGACCGAATAGCTCGGATTCCAACAGGTTTTCCGGAATGGCGGCGCAGTTCACCGAGACGAAGGGCTTCGCCGCGCGCTTGGACTTTTTGTGCACATAGCGGGCCATCACCTCTTTACCGACACCGCTTTCGCCGGTGATCAGCACGCTGGCCTCGGCTGGTGCGATGCGTTCGGCCAACTGGACCACGTCGAGCATGGCCTTGTCGCGCGCGACCAGCGGCCGGTCATCGTCGGACACCGCGGCGAGCACGGCGGCGATCAGCTCCGGCTCTGGCGGCAGGTGGATGAACTCCTTTGCGCCAGCCTTGATGGCGCCTGCGGCCGCTTGGGGCTGAACATTCACCCCGCACGCCACGACCGGCGCGGTGATCCGCTCCATCTCGTTGGCGGCGATCAGAGCGGCGACATCCAGGCTGACATCGACCATCAAAAGGTCGGCGCCGCGTCCGGCTCGCAGATAGGCGGTCGCCTGCTCCACGGTGTCGACATGGGCGACTTTGGCGCCGCGATCCATGGCGATCTTGGTGGCGGTGGACAATTGGCCGCCCAGGCTTCCGACGATCAGAACGCGCATCGTTTAAGTCCTTTTTCCTTCATCCGGGCGGGGGTCAACCCGTATCCCCGTCCTTGATGATTTCCGTCATGGTCACGCCCAGGCGATCGTCGACGACCACCACCTCGCCGCGGGCGACGAGACGGCTGTTCACATAAATATCAATAGCTTCGCCGACCTTGCGGTCGAGCTCCAGCACCGAGCCGGAGGTCAGGCGCAGCAGCGAATTCACATCCACATGCGCCTTGCCCAGTACAGCGGAGATATTGACCGGGACATCGAAGACCGGCGCGAGATCGACCGCGGTGCGAACTTCTTCCTCGATCAGAGCTTGCGGCGGGTCCCCGGCGGTATCCATCGGCACGCCAGGATCGGCCGGCGCTGTGGCGGCGTCATTTCCCAGATCGGGCAGGCTCAGATCATCTTCGCTCATGGCTTAATCCTTAGGCCGCATGGGTCGCATCAGGTGTGGTTTCGGTGTCCGGCGCGGCGTCGCGGTCGGGGTTGGTGAGCCAGTTGCTCACCACCTCGGTGATGCGCGCTTCAATCTCAGAGGCGGTGCGCTCGACGGTTCCGGCGCGCCATTCCAATACGCAGTCCCCGCCAGCGATTTCGTCATCGGCGCGCACCACGACCGCCCCGTCCAGGCCTTCGGCTTCCGCAAAGGCGTAAAGGCGCTCGGCGATCGCGTCGGCGAGGCCGGGCGCGACGCGGACGGCGATGCGCGGTTCCGCGCGCAGATCGGTTAGGGCTTCCTTGGCGCACGCTTCAATGGTTTCAGCGCCATATTGCTCGAGAGCTTTTCCGGCGATGGCGCGCGCCGCGGCGACAGCCAGGCGGGCGGCGTCTTCGCGGAGCGCTTCGCTTTCCGCGTTGAGCTGCGCGATCAGTGCTTGCAGCTTGGCGCTCACCTGGCGCAGCGCCTCGGCGCTTGCGCGGGCGGCTTCGGCTTCTTCGCTGGCGCGTGCCTGTTCGGCGGCGCTGGCGGCCATGGCTTGGGCTTCATCCTCGGTGAGGACGCGGCGGATGGCATCGCCATCGCGCAGCACCGTGCCGTCCGGAGCAAATTCCCGGTCGAAGGCGAAGGGCTTTGCGTTATCGCTCATCTGCGCCTCCCTAATAGATCAGCTCGTCTTCACCGCCGCCCTCGGCGATGAGGATTTCGCCTTTGGCGGCGAGATCTTTGGCGAGATTCACCATCGCCTGTTGCGCGCCATCGACATCTTTGAGGCGCACCGGGCCAAGCGAGGCCATATCTTCGCGCAGGATTTTCGCGGCCCGCTCGGACATGTTGGAGAAGAACATGTCGCGCAGCGTGTCCGAGGCGCCTTTCAGCGCCAGACCCAGCTGGTCCTTTGCGACTTGGCGCAGCAGGGTTTGAACGCCTTGCGGATCCAGCTTGCCCAGGTCTTCAAAGACAAACATCAAAGAGCGGATCTTCTCCGCGCTGTCGCGATTGCGCTCTTCCAGGCTCGCCAGGAAGCGGTTCTCGGTCTGGCGGTCGAAATTGTTGAAGATGTCCGCCATGAGCTCATGGCTGTCCTGCTTGGACGTGCGCGCCAGATTGCTCATAAATTCGTTGCGCAGCGTCTCCTCGATCTTTTCAATGATTTCGCGCTGCACCGGCTCCATACGCAGCATGCGCATCACCACTTCCAGCGCGAAGTCCTCGGGCAGGGCGGCGAGCACGCTGGCGGCATGGTCCGGGCGCACTTTGGAGAGCACCACGGACACCGTCTGCGGGTATTCATTCTTCAGATAGTTGGCGAGGACGGTCTCGTTCACATTGGCGAGCTTGTCCCACATGGTCCGGCCGGCGGGTCCGCGCAGCTCCTCCATGATCTGGTCGACCTTCTCCTCAGGCAGGAAGGAGGTCAGCAGGCGATGCGCTTGTTCCACCGAGCCGACGATGGAGCCGGTGGACGACATGGAGCCGACAAACTCGATGATGAGCTTTTCAACCGCGTTCGCCGTCACATTGCCCAAGCCGACCATGGCTTGGGAGACCACGCGGATCTCCTCATCGTCCATCTGCTCCCAGACGCTGCGCTGCTCGTCGCCCAGGGCGAGCAAGAGGACGGCGGCCTTTTCCGGGCCCGCCAGCTCGTTGGGATCATCGATGCGGCGACCTTTGCGAGCACTCATGACGCGTTCTCATGCATCCAGGTGCGCAAAATGCTCACGGACTCATCAGGGTGTTGCTCAACCAGATCGGCGACTTTGCGAAGGGAGGATTTCTTCACCTGGCCATCGATCTGGGCGATGTCGATATTCTCTTCCAACTCCCCGGCGGGGCCTTCGATCATGGCCGCGCCCGGACCGTCTTCCGGCAGAAGCGCGGCGGCCTGACCGCCTGGAATGGCCGCGACGCCTCCAACTGCGCCCGCACCGGCCAGAGCCGGCGCTGCGCCTCCGCCGCCAGCGATGGCGCCTTTAATCAGCGGGCGGGCGACCAGGAAGATGATCAACATGGCGGTGATGAACAAAACGGCGATTTCGGCGATGCGCATGACATCGAGCTGCGCCAGGGAGAAGCCGCTCGGCGCCGGGGTGCCCAACGACAGGTCAGGACGCGAGAAGCGCATCTGTTCGACCTGAAGGATTTGGTTCTCGGTGCGGGCCTGAACGTCAAGCGGGAAGCCGACGGCGGCCGCCACGAGGTTTCGGATTTGATCCAGCTCTTCAAGGCTGCGTTCTTCAAACGAGAAGACGCCGTCTTCGCCGCGCGTTGCGATCTGATCGACGACGACGGAGACCGAAAGGCTCGCCAACTCCCCAGCCTCGCGGACTGTGGTGGTGCGGGTGGAGGAGTTCTCGAAATTGCGTTCGCTCGTTTCGTTTGAGGACCGCGCCAGCTGGGCGGCGTCAGCGTCGGCCGCGTCCGCTGCGTCTGGCTGGTTTTCCGACACGGACACCGCGCCGTCATTGAGCGGCTCTTCGCTGCTCTCCGAGGTGCTGCGGCGGCTGACCTCGACCTGCAGGTTCGGGTCAAAGACCACCGAGGTCGCCGTGCTGCTTTCCCGGCCCAATTCCGCCGTCACGGCGACGCGCGCAGCGCCTGAGCCGACGACCCCTTCGACAATGTTGAGAATGCGCGCCCGCAGGCGCTCTTCGACATCAGCCCGGCGATCTTCCAGGGCTGCTCCGCTGGCGGAGTTGTCATCGGACGGGCTGGCGAGCAGACGCCCCGTGTCGTCCGCCAGCGTAATCCGCGTCGGCGAAAGACCGGGCACGGCCGTTGCGACCAGGTTGCGGATCGTGGCGACTCCGCCGGACGACATTTGGCCGTTGACCGAGATCACGACCGACGCCGACGGCTCCTGGGCGTCGCGGGAGAATAGCCGGCGTTCCGGCAGCACCAGGTGGACCCGGGCGGCAGACACATTGGCGAGCGTATTGATGGAGCGCGCCAGCTCGCCTTCCAGGGCCCGTCGCGCGTTGACGTTCTGGACAAAGCTGGTGGTGCCCAGAGCATCGCTCTGGTCGAAGATTTCATAGCCGACCGATCCAAAGCCGAGCGCGCCGCCGGAAGCGACGCGCACCCGTGCGTCGTCCACATCGGCGGTCGGAACATAAACAGCCGTTCCGCCGTCGCGCAGCTCGTAGGTGATGCCGGCCTGGCTGAGGCGTTCGGTGACCGACGCGGCGTCGGCGGGTGCGAGCCCCGAGTACAGCAGCGCCTGGCCGGAACCATTCATGGTCAGTGTGAACATGACCAGGGCGGCGGCCGCACCGGCGGTCAGGCCGAGAATGGCGGCGAGGCGGCCCCAGCCAAAACGGGCCAATTGCTCAACAAAGGCGTTCACAGCGACGCGGTCTCCGGCGAAAGCGCAAATTCACAGCACCGGACGCGCCCGTGTGGCGAACCGGTAGGCAAATTATTCCCACCGCCCGCGTAAACGAGGTCTTAACAGATTGAATCAGAACGCACTGCAGGCGCGCACCCTGTTCAGTGCGCGCCTGCGTTCAGAGGGGGGATTCACCCAATGCCCCGCACCCGCGGGGCGGCGCCAAACTACTGGCGATATTGCTGTATGCGCGTGGTGCGCAGGCCTGCGAGGCCATGGCGGTCGATCGCACGCTGCCAGGAAAGAAATTCCTCCACCGTCAGGCGATAACGATCACACGCCTCATCCAGGCTCAAAAGGCCGCCCCGCACGGCCGCAACCACTTCCGCCTTGCGCCGGATGACCCACCGCTGGGTTTCCGGGGCTGGCAGATCCGCGATCGTCAGCGGACTTCCGTCCGGTCCAATCACGTAGTTTTCCTTCTTCGCTCGACGTTCCATCCGACCCATCCTTGTTATCCGAGAGCATCTGACGTGCTCTCTTGATGGGGCAGGTTATACGCGAGGGGTGTTAGAGAATGTCTAAAGTGCAAGGTAAATCTTCAATAAATCAGACCTTTAGACAAAATTAACCCCGGCGCGCGCTGGCGAGCCGGGGTCAAGGTGGGCCGTGGGACGGCGGGTGTTGAAGGGTTTATCGCTTCATCTGGATGGCTTCGTTGAGCATTTCGTCAGCCGTGGTGATGATCCGCGATGAGGCCGAGTAAGCGCGCTGGGTCACGATCAGATCGGCGAATTCGGTCGCGATATCCACGTTTGAGTTTTCCAGGGTCGACGCAGATATTGTGCCCGATGCCCCGAGCCCAGGCGCATTGAGGGTGAATGCGCCGCTATCTTCGGTGACTTGGAAGCTTGCGCCACCCGTGGATGCGAGCCCGTTTGGATTAAACACCGTAGCGACTGGAATCTGATAGACTTGGCGAACAACGCCGTTGGTGAAGCGGGCCGATATGAAACCATCAGCACTCACCTCGACGCCGGCAAACGCGCCAAAGATTGCGCCGTCTGCGACAGTCGAATTCAATGTGGAGGGGCTGTCAAACTGCGTGACGCCGCCAGGTGAGCCACTCGTCCCAAAATCCAAAGTCACAGTTTGTCCGCCAATGCCCGTGCCAGCATCCCACTGGAAATCTGTCGCGCCCAACGGTGCTACGTTGTTCGAGCCTAGAAAGCTTAGTGTCGTTGGAAGCGTTGAATTTGCCGTGTCGATGACGCCATTCGTATCAAAGGCTAAGATTCCCGTCGCAATTTGGCCATCGATGAGTCCCGCACCGGTGGTTACATCGCTTGCTGGATTCACATGAAGCTCTGCATGCCACTGATTGGCGGTGGTGGACTTCAGCAAAGACATCGTAACCGTGCGGATGCCGCCTTGTGTATCATAGAGTTGGATCGTGCGCTGAAAGTCGGGAGTGACACCGCCGGATGCCATATTGGTTCCGGACACGCCCGGAGCATAGGTCGCTGCTGCTGGTGAGACCGCCTGGCTAGCCTGTAAGTTTGCATTGATTCGAACAGAACTTGTGGCCTGAGCAGTACCACCAATATTGGTGAGGTTCACCGCTTCAAGATCGTTGAGGTTGGACGGGTTGAGGCTGACCGAGCCGTCCGCTTGAACCGGCCATGCGAAAAGATATTGCCCCGCATCATTTCGCAAAAACCCTTCATTGTCTGTTTCGAAGCTCCCCGACCTTGTGAACATGACAGCATCAGATCCTGTCGCGTTCGTCGGAGTCGGGCGGACCACAAAAAAACCTGATCCGTCAATCGCCATATCCGTCGGAGCAGAGCCCGGATTGAGCAATCCAGCTGTATTGACATCCAGGCGGGAGTTTGAGGTCACCCCTGACGACGAGTAGCGCGCTTCTCCACCGCCCCCAATTTTGTAATTCGGCGTAAAAAGCGTCTCGACGCGCTTGTAGCCGACCGTATTCACGTTCGCGATGTTGTCAGAAATCGCCGCCAGTGCGGACGAATTAGCGATCAGGCCGGAGGCTCCGGCGGCCAAGGCGGAATTGATGCTCATCCCAGTCTCCCGTTAAGTCTTGTTTCAGGCCCGGCCGCCGCCTGCTGCGCGCCCGAGCGAATATTCACGCTGGCGGATTGTCCGCCGATGCGGGTTTCATCAGCTGGCGCTCTCGCGCACAGCAATCACATTGCCAGCCGGCACGCGTAGCGCACCAATCTCGACCATGACTTCGTCTCCGATCATCTCCACGCCGGTGGCGCGGGCGGTGATGCGGACGCTCGCGTCGACCGCCGCGCCATCGGCGTCACGGGCGACCACATTAAGAGTGTAGACCCCGTCCGGCGCCATGCTGCCGCTATTGGTCCGACCGTCCCAGCTCAGATCATGCTCCCCGGCGGCGATTTCGCCCGGCAAGGTGGCGACCACGGCGCCGCGCTCGTCGGTGATCATTAGTTCGCTCGTCTCAGCGCCACGCGGCAGCGAGTAGTTCCAGCTCGCTTGACCGTTTGCCAGAGCTTGGTTCGGCGTTGAGACCGTTACATTGCGGCCGACGAATTCTGTCGCGGACATGCGCGCATCCGCAGATTGCAGCGCCAACAGACTTTCCAGCGCCTGATTGGAGCTGATTTGCTGCTCGACGCTGGAGAACTCCACCAGCTGGCTGACGAATTGCTGAGAATCCATCGGATTGAGAGGATCCTGATTTTGCAGCTGCTCAGTCAGCAGCGTCAAAAACGTGTCGAAGTTATCGGCAAGATCCGCCGCCGCTCCGGCCGCATCATTGTTGGTCGTGGCGCCCGGCAGGGCGGCGCCTATGGGATTTAGCTCGAACATCAAACGCTCACATCCAGGCCTTCAGCCCGTGTCAGTAAGAATCCATAGGTGGACAATGGCGCCAGCGGACCGGCGAGGGGGTCCAGGCGAGGGTCGCCGTCAACGAAAATCGGCTGATCCGGTGCGGCCTCATCGCCAAAGTCTTCAGCGCCGGCGCCGTCATCGGTGAGGGAGAAGGAGAGGGCGTCTTCCCCCAGCTCCAGCCCGGCCTCAGCCAGCGCCCGCTCCAGATCGCGCGCGGAGCGCTGCAATTCGGCCAGAGTCTCCGCGCGCTCTGCAGCCAATAGCGCGCGGACGGAGTTATCTGATCCGACTTCAAGGCGCACTTCGACGCGGCCGAGCTCCGGTGGATCCATACGGATATCAAAGACGCGGCTGCCTTCATTGAAGCGCTGGGCGATCTGGGCCGCCATCGTCTGAGCGCTATGCGGCGTAAGGCGCGGGCCTTGCGCAAACTGCAGCGTGGAGGCGGTGCGCATCTCCTGGCGCGCATCCAGGCGCAGGGCGGCCGGATCAAAAGCGGCGTCGGACTTGGTCAGTGCGGGATCGATCGGCGCATCCGCCAGCATTGGCTCAACGGCCGCGGCGCTCTTCATCTGCGCCAGCAAGAGTTCGAAAGCGGGCGCGTTCTCGAGCGCTGGCAAGGTCGAAGCGGGCGCCGAAGCGGGCGCCGTCGCCGACGCTTGGGGCGTCTGCGCGGCTTGCGCCGCCGGCGATTTGGCGTCCGCCATCATCGCCTTTGCATCGGGCTTGCCATCGACGCCCGCGGCCGCGCCGCGCGCGTCGCGAATCTCACCGCGCAGCAATTCGCCGGGTGTGCGCTCCGTCGCCGGGCGGGCCTCTTTGAGCGGGGCGAGCGCCGCCATAGCGTCGTCCGCCAGGTCAAGCGCGCGGGCCTGATTAGCGGCCTTGGCCGCGACTTCAGGCTTCACCGTGTCGATATCAGCCGTATCGGCGGCGGGCTGACGAAGTCTTTCAGCCGGTTGGCTCTCAATCCCGGTCGCTTTTGCGGCCGGTTGGGCTTTAACCTCCGGAGCCTCACGCGCCGGTGCTGCGTCGGATTTGAGTGCTGCCGCCTGTGATTTGATCTCAGCCGGCGCCCGTTCAATATCAGCTGGCGTCGTTTCAGCCTCGGTCGGTGTCTTCTGGGCGCCCGCTGCCGAGGGTTCAGGGCCAGCCGGCTTCGTCTCGGCTTCAGCCGACGTCGTTTCAACATCAGCTGGCGTCGTCTTGGCGTTGGCCGGCGCTTTTACAGCATCAACCGGCGCCGTCGTATTATCCGTAGAGGCCGCGGTCTCACCCGTCATCGCTTTGGCGATTGGCGCGCGCTCCCCGTCGGTCATCGCCACATCGCTTGAGTTAGCCGGTTTCGGGTCAAGTTCTCCGTTAGCCTCTTCCCCGATCAGATCAGACCTGGTGTCAGACAGCTCGGTGTCTGGCGCCGGGGCATCCGGGGTCGGCTCAGCGGCCGAGCGAGCCTCGGTTTCTTCAGGAGTCTGAAAATCGGTGCTCGGTTCCGGCTTCAGATTATCGATAACAGGTGCGGTGGTCTCACCCGTCATCGCTTTGGCGATTGGCGCGCGCTCCCCGTCGGTCATCGCCACATCGCTTGAGTTAGCCGGTTTCGGGTCAAGTTCTCCGTTAGCCTCTTCCCCGATCAGATCAGACCTGGTGTCAGACAGCTCGGTGTCTGGCGCCGGGGCATCCGGGGTCGGCTCAGCGGCCGAGCGAGCCTCGGTTTCTTCAGGAGTCTGAAAATCGGTGCTCGGTTCCGGCTTCAGATTATCGATAACAGGTGCGGTTTGCCCCTCGGCCGGGTTGATCTGTGCTGCGGCCTCGCCGTCCGCCGCCTCGCTTAACAGCGCGGCAAAGGCTTCGCTCGCGCCGCTTGATGCGGGGCGCGCTTGGGCCGCCGGTTGGGCGGCAGGCGTGATCGGTATTGGCGTAGCTGGGGACAGCATGCGCAAATCTCATATCCTCAAAGGGACCTTATGTCGGGATGCGCGCATTTTGCCGCGTCTCGATCGCTGCTGGCCTTTTGCCGGCGCGTCGGACTGAAGTCGGTGCAAAGCGCGCGCCAGTTTTCCCGGTCAAAAAACTTCAATAAAAACAACAATTAAAACTTTGTTTAGGGAGTTTAACCGGCAAAAAGCGGCAGGCTTTGCCGCCTGGCCCGGCGGATTTTTCCGTCGTGTTGCGCCTGGATCGGGTTGGCCCGGCGCTTGCGCATATTCATCGCGAGCCGGTTAGGGCGGAATGCGCCCGGGAGTCGGATACGAGATGAAAAGTGTAGCGATCTTAGGAGGTTGGGAGGTTTCTGCTGCGACTTGCGGTGTTGCAGACTCCTGGTCTCAGGCGGGCAGGTTTTTCCCAGCACCCGGCAGGAAGCGCCGAATGGCTGATCAAGGAGACGCGCCATGTCACTGAACGGAATTGTCGGCAGCGCGCTGTCCGGCCTTCAAGCCGCTCAGCTGGGCATGCGCACGGCGTCGAACAATGTCGCCAACGTGAATACGCCCGGCTATGCGCGCACGGAGATCAATCAGACGGCCCGAAATGCTGCGGGCCAAGGTATCGGCGTAGAGATTGTCGGCGTCGAGCGGGTCGCCGATCGCTATCTGCAGGCCGCTTCCCTGCGTGCAGCGTCAGACGCCGCCAACTCCAAAGCCGTCGCCGCGACGCTTGATCGGCTCCAGGCTCAGTTCGGCGCGCCGGATGATGAGGGGGCGTTGTTTGGCCGCCTCAATCAGGCTTTTTCATCCCTGGGTTCCGCCGCCACCGATAGCGCTGAGCGCGTCGCGCGGCTGTCTGCAGCCAGCGATCTGCAAAGCTTTTTTGATGAAGTCCAGCGTTTGTCGACGGAAATCCGCGGCATGCGCAATGAAGCTGACCAGCGCATCGCCAGCGGCGTTGAGCGGGTCAATGAGATCCTCGCTGAACTCCAGGCCCTGAATTCCGAAGCCCAGGGCTTGAACGCGACAGCCTCGGACACCTCCGGCACCGCTAATCGCCAGTCTGAGCTTCTAGACGAGTTGGCGACATATATGGACATCCGCTCGGACATTCAGCCCGATGGTCGGATTTTCGTCCGCACGGACGATGGCAATTCGCTGTTGGATAACTCCCGGCTGGAGCTCCAATACACGCCCGCGGGCACCGGCGCTTACGGGATTGATTACGGGTCAATCACGGCGGTGGTCTCAGCGTCCGGTGCTACGGTGGACATGACCCCTGCGATCCGGTCGGGTGAGCTGCGCGGCTTGCTGGATCTGCGGGATGAAGAGCTGCCGGCCATTGCCGCAGGTCTGGCGGAATTTGGCGCGGGCGTCGCCGACGGAATGAACGCCGCGCATAACAACGCCACTGCTTATCCGGCGCCGAATTCGCTTGAGGGTCGTCAGACTGGGCTTGTGCCCAGTGACATCCTCACCGGGTCCGGTACGGCGCGCCTCGCAGTTGTTGCGGCGGACGGCACTTTGGTGCGCGAGGTGCAGGTTGATGTGGGGGGCGGCGGCTTCACGGTGGATGGGACAGGTGCGCCGTTGGTGTTCGATCTCGCCACTCAGATCACTGCAGCGTTCGCTGGCGATGCGACCGCCACCTTTGTCGATGGCCGGCTGACGCTGACCGCCACAAACCCGGCCAATGGTGTCGCGGTGGTTCAGGACGACACCACGCCTTCGTCCATTGGCGGGCGCGGTTTTTCGCACTTCTTCGGGCTCAACGATCTGGTTGACGCCGCTCGTCCCAGCTTTTTTGAGACCGGGCTTGACGCCGCCAGCTTCCATCAACTCGCCCCGGGCGGCGAGATCGGATTCCGGATTATGACGCCTGATGGCCGCCGGGCGCTTGATGTCGCTGTGCCGGTTGCCGGCGCTTCCTTCAGCGATCAGATCGCAGCGCTGAACAATGTCGCTACGGGCATTGGGCAATATGGCACATACGCCCTCGACGCGTCGGGACGGCTGAATTTCACGCCGGCGGCGGGTTATGAGCGTTTTGACGTCGCGGTGGTCAGTGACTCCACCCTGCGCGCCTCTGGCGGGCAATCCTTCAGTCAGCTGTTTGGCCTGGGCGATGCGGCGCGTATGAACCGAGCCGAATCCCTGGACGTCGCCCCGGAAATTCGCTCGGATTCCTCCCGCCTCGCCTTTGCGCGCATGGACCTCGATGCCGCCAGCGTGCCGGGTGACCGGATCGTCTATGAGGGCGATAATCGCGGCGGCCAGGACCTCGTCGCGTCGCTCACCGCCAAGCGGCAGTTTGACAGCGCTGGCGACTTGGCCGCCGGGATGGCCGGGCTTGAAGAATATGGCGCGCGCCTGGCTGGCGATGTCGGCTCGCGCGCGGCGCGGGCGGAACGCGCCGAGCTCGCGGCGCAATCGGTGCAATCTTCCGCCGACCAAAAGCGCAGCGATGTGGAAGGCGTCAACCTGGACGAAGAGCTGGCCCGGATGACGTTGTATCAGCAAGCCTATAACGCGTCCGCGCGGCTGCTTCAGGCGTCGCGTGAAATGACCGACACGCTTCTCAATATCGTTTAGGGGAGGGCTTAAACATGCGCATTTCAACCCAAGCCGCATCCCAATCCGCCCTGATGGATTTGATGCGCGCGCAGCGTGAAGCGTTTGACGCGCGCGACCAGCTTTCCAGCGGAAAGAAGGCCCCGGACCTTAAGGGGTTCGCCCACGAGGCTGAAACTCTGATGACGGCGCGGGGGGCGCAGGTGCGGACCGAAACCTTCATAAACGCCAATCAGCGCCTCGCATCGCGGCTGGAAGTGCAAGATCTCGCCTACCGTGAAATGTCCGAAGCTGCGAGCGATCTGCGCGAAGCGCTCACCACCGCAGACGGCACCGCGTTGATGAACCAGGTTCAGGAGGCCTTCGACCGGACGTTGGCGGCCCTGAACACCAAATTCGCCGATTCTTTCGTATTCTCCGGCATGCGCACCGACGTGTCGCCCATCAACGCGGCGACCCTGGCGGACCTGCAGGCGGCCGTGCCCGATGTCATGGCTGTCTTTGAGAATGCGCCGCTGCGCCAAACCGCGCGCATTGATGAAGAGACCACTATCGATATGAACCGCACGGCCTCCGAAGTCGTTGGTGATCTGATGGCTTCCTTCGAGCGCATTGCGGACTTTAACGCCGGCCCGAGCGGCCCGTTTGACGGCCCGATCACCGACGCTCAGCAAACCTTCCTGCGCACCGAGATCGCCAATGTCATCAGCGCCTTTGAAACGATCAACGAGGCGATGGGCGAAAACGGCTCCAAGCAGGCCCGCATAGAATCGAGCATCCAGAGCCATCAGACCCGGTATGACTATCTCACCAGAATGATCGCTGACATTGAAGATGCGGACATGGCGGAGGCTGCGAGCCGCCTTAACCAGGCCCAGACCGCAGTTGAGGTTTCCGCGCGCACCTTCGCCTCTTTAAGTCAGGTCAGCTTGCTGCCGTTCCTGCGCTAAACCGGCTGCTGGCAGCCTAGGACTTTTCCTTCACCCGACGAGCCGTTAAACCCGCCGCGAAAACACGTTCGCGCCTTAAGGAGGCTCGCCATGTCTGAAGTCCGTAAATGCCAGGTGCTTGTTGTTGGTGGCGGTCCGGGCGGCTATCCCGCAGCGATCCGCGCAGGCCAGCTGGGGCTGGACACGGTGATTGTGGACAAGGACGGTCTGGGCGGCACCTGCCTGAACCGGGGCTGTATCCCGTCCAAAGCCTTCATTCATGCCGCAACCAAGTTTGAAGAGATGCGCCATAGCGCGGCGAAATCGGAGATGGGCATTACCCTTAGCGCCGAGCCAAGCTTTGATATGGGTGGACTGACGGCTTGGAAGGACGGCGTGGTCGGCAAGCTGACCAAGGGCGTCGGCCAGCTGCTCAAAGCCGCCAAGGTCGAAGCCATCGCCGGCTGGGCCAAGTTTGAAAACGCCAAGACTTGCGTCGTGGAAACCAATGATGGCGAAACCGTCCGTATCGAAGCGGAGAACGTGATCCTCGCCACCGGGTCCAAGGAAGTGGAAATCCCGTCCTTGCCGTTCGGTGGCGCGGTGGTCGGGTCCACCGAGGCGCTGGAGCTGACCGAGTTGCCGGAAGACTTGGTGGTTGTGGGCGGCGGCTATATCGGCCTGGAGCTCGGCATCGCGTTTCGCAAAATGGGCTCCAATGTCGCCGTCGTTGAAGCGCTCGACAGTATTTTGCCCAGCTATGACAAAGAGCTGATCCGTCCGGTCCAGATGTGGCTGAAGAAGAATAAGGTGGAGGTCCACCTGAAATCTCGCGCCAAGTCGCTGGTGGAGAAGGACGGCCAGACCTTCTTGGAATACGAAGACGCCCAAGGCGAAAGCCGCCGGTTAAGGGCGGATAAGGTGCTCGTCGCCGTGGGCCGCATCCCGGTCACCGAAGGCTGGGGCCTGGAGACCATGGGCCTGGATATGGACGGTCGTTTCATCAAGGTGGACGATCAGTGCCGCACCGGCATGCGCGGCGTTTACGCGATCGGCGATCTGGTCGGCGAACCGCTGCTGGCGCACAAGGCGACCAAGCAGGGCGAGCTCGTCGCTGAGATTATCGCCGGCCATCGCCGCCGCTTTGATCCGGTGTCCATCGCCGCTGTTTGCTTCACCGAACCGGAGCTGGTTGGCGTCGGCCTGACGCCGGATGAAGCCAAAGCGAAGGGCGAAACCGTGATCACCGGGAAGTTTCCGCTCGCCGCATCCGGCCGGGCGCTGACCATGGAAGGCGGCGCTGATGGCGGTTTTGTGCGCGTGACGGCGCGCGAGAGCGACCATGTCGTTCTAGGCATCCATGCTGTCGGCAGACATGTCTCAGAGTTGTCGGGCGAGTTTGCGCTGGCGGTGGAGATGGGCGCGCGCCTGGAAGACATCGCCGGGGCCATTCACGTGCACCCGACCTTGACGGAAGGGTTCGCCGAGAGCGCGTTGGCGGCTCTGGGCCATCCGATCCATATCTCAGCCTAGCGCGGCTCATTTCAGCGTTCCGGTTCACCCAATCCGAAATCCGTCGAAACTTCATAAGACTGCAAACCGTTCGCTGCGTTAAGCGAACGGCAATCCCTTTGCGTCATAACCACCCTCGTCACGGTTCAAACAAAGGGCGGCCAACGCCCATCTGAGCCGGGATGGTGTTTTGAAACAGGCCGCATGGGGTGGCCGTCAAATCAGGTTTGGGTGTGACCATGAAAAAGTATCTGGGTGTTTTCGCTGCTGTTGCTGTTGCTGCTGGTCTGGCGGGTGCGCCGGCTTATGCCGCGAACGATCGCGAACTCGTTGAATCTGAGGCGCCGAGCTATCCGCGCGCTGCAGAACGCCGCGAGATCGAGGGCCATGTGGTGGTCCGTTACAACGTGACCGCTGACGGTGCAATTGACGGCGTTGAAGTCGTCGAAGCCACGCCGGCGGGTGTTTTCGAGCGCTCTGTGATGCGCGCTCTTGAAGGCTGGCGCTATGAGGCGGCTGGCGAAACGACCGAGGGTGTCGAGCGTCGCTTCGACTTCAACTTCGGCAACTAATTGTCTTGATCAAGCGGCGCGGGATGTTCCCGCGCCGCTTTTTCATGACACAGGGGATTAACCTTACCGGGGCTTTACCATGACGCTGTCCATTCACTCGGTCCAAACGCGATTAATCGCAGCCTTTGCGGCTGTGATCCTCTTATCCCTCGTCGGCATCGCCGCGGGGATTTTCGCGTTTTCCAGCGCCCGCGGCGCGCTTGATCAAGTGGTGGAAGAAAGCGCGCCACGCGCGGCCGCCGCCCAACATCTCGAGGCCGCATCCGGCGCAATCACAGGCGAACTGGCGGCACTGGCCCGGTCTGGCAACTCCATCGATAAGCAAGTCTCCGCATCGCGCTTGAGCGCGCTGCTCGCGGACGCCGGTACGGCGATTGAAGATTTGCGCGCCGCAGGCCTTGGCGCTTCGCAGGCTGATGAATTGACCGCCGCGCTGAATGACGTGGCCGCTTCGGTTGAAGCCGCCTCCGGTCCAGTGACGGCCAAGCTTGATGCGCAGGAAGACCGCGAAGCGGGCATGCGCGACGTGTTGCGCGCCCGGGCGGAAGCCTCTGCTGCACTGGAAGCCGCGCTGGATGAGACCACAGACGAGGGCGCGGTGGAATCGCTGCTGCGCGCCAACATGGCGCTGAACCTCGCCGTGGCGCGCGTCGCCGAGCTGTCGACGGCCTCGAACGCCGGCGATGTCGATGCGGTGCGTGGCGAGTTTGAATACGCGGTCGACGAGCTCTCGATTAATCTCGCCATTCTGGGCGCGGTCGTGACCGATGCGATCTCCAATCCGGTGGACGACTTGATCGCCCGCTCGGAAGGCGCGGGCGATGTGTTCGCCCTGCGGGAGCGCGAACTGACCATGACCGATCGCGCGGAAACGCTTGTTGAAGAGGCGCGCATCGCGGACGCCGTGCTCGTTGAGCTGGTTGAAGAAACTCGCGACGCCGCGCTCGCCGAGCAGCAGGCGGCCAGCAGTGCGGGGGTCTCCGCCATCAGCTTTGGTCAAACCATTATGGGCGTGTTCGCCATCGCCGCGATCATCGTCGGCGCGGCCATTACCTGGCTGTATATTGGCCGCTCTTTGCTGGCGCGCTTAACCCATATCTCCACGGCCATGGAGACTTTGGCCGGCGGTGAAATCGGTGAAGCGCTCGCGGCCGACGGCAAGGACGAGATCGCCGGCATGGCCCGCTCCGTCAATGTCTTCCGGGACAACGCCATTGAACGCCAGCGTCTGGAAGCGGAACGGGGTGAAGACCAGGCAGCCCGCGAAGCGCGCTCGCGCGCCATTGAAGAGCTCATCACCCGCTTTGAAGATGTCTCCAGCCGCGCCCTTGGCGCCGTCGGCGACGCCGCGCGCGAAATGGAGTCGGCTGCAACCGCATTGGATCAATCCTCACGCAGCGCGTCGCAGACCACCGCTCAAGTCAACGCATCCTCCGGCCGGGCGGCCGAGAATGTCGACACCGTCGCCGCGGCCGCTGAAGAAATGACCGGCTCTATCGCCGAGATCGCGCAGCAGATTTCGCGCTCCACGGAGATCGCGCAGGATGCTGCTGACCGGGTCGCGCAGACCAATACCGATGTCGCCACGCTCAATGATGCGGCGGCCAAGATCGGCGACATCGTCAGCCTGATCAACGATATCGCTGAGCAGACCAATCTCTTGGCGCTCAACGCGACGATTGAAGCGGCGCGCGCCGGCGAAGCGGGTAAAGGCTTCGCGGTCGTGGCCAGCGAAGTGAAAACGCTGGCGGAGCAGACCGGCAAGGCGACCAGCTCTATCTCTGATCAGATCAACGGCATTCAGGGCGCCACCGGCAAGGCTGTCTCCGCCATCGCCAATATCGGCGAGGTGATCTCGGAAATGAATAACATCTCGGCCGCGATCGCCGCCGCGATGGAAGAACAGCGCGCCGCCGCCAGCGAGATCACCCGCGCCGCCCATGAGGCCGCGTCCGGCTCCCGTGAAGTCAGCCAGACGATCGCCAGCGTCGATGCGGCGGCGTCTGAGACCGGCCAATGCGCCGCTCAGGTCAACGCCGCCTCCAGCGCGCTGAACTCTGAATCCGATGGGCTGGAAAAGGCGGTGTCGGAATTCCTCAAAGGCGTGCGCGCGGCGTAGGACGGCGCACTGAGGCTCACCCGCGCGCCGCGCTTGAATTGGCGCGCGCGCGCGGGTATAGCCCGACCTCCGCTGTTCGCGGGCCCGTTCGGGTTTGGATGGCTGGGTAGCTCAGCTGGTTAGAGCGCAGGACTCATAATCCTGAGGTCGAGGGTTCGAGTCCCTCCCCCGCCACCATTTTTTCTCATATTCCTCAAGCCCGTCCGGGCTTTCGGGCGCGATGTCGTCCCCCTCACCAGGCCGCGACGGCTCGAGACCATCGCTAAGCGCGACGGATGTTAGGCGATAGGTGTCCTCTCCGGCCCTGATGGCCGCTACTCCGCAGCGGTCCCTTCGGTGAATTGCAGCCGCGCCAGACGCGCATAGAGGCCGCCGTCCGCCACCAGCTTTTCATGCGTGCCGTCGGCGACGATGCGGCCCTCGTCCAGGACGATGATGCGGTCGGCCTTTTTCACCGTGGCCAGGCGGTGGGCGATGATCAGCGTGGTGCGATTTTCGGCGAGGCGGTCGACCGCCGCCTGCACGTCGCGCTCGCTCTCCGCGTCGAGGGCGCTGGTGGCTTCGTCGAGCAGCAAGATCGGCGCGTCGCGCAGGATGGCGCGGGCGATGGCGATGCGCTGGCGCTGGCCGCCGGACAGCATGACGCCGCGCTCGCCGACATAGGTGTCGTAGCCCTCAGGCAGCGCGGCGATGAAATCGTGCGCGGCGGCGGCGCGGGCGGCGTCCTCGACCTCGGCGTCGGTCGCGTCGGGGCGGCCGAAGCGAATATTGTCGCGCGCAGACGCTGCAAAGATCACCGGGTCCTGGGGCACCAGCGACAGCGCGCGCCGAAACTCGGTCCGCGCCATGTCAGAGAGGTCGACCCCGTCCAGCAGCACGCGCCCCGCCTGCGGCTCATAAAAGCGCAGCAAGAGCTGGATCATCGTCGACTTGCCGGCGCCGGAGGGGCCGACCAGGGCCACCGTCTCGCCGGGCTTCACCGACAGCGACACGTCAAAGAGGGCCGGCGCCTCCGGGCGCGACTCGTAGTGGAAGGTGACATGCTCAAACGCCAACGCGCCACGCACGGGGGCGGGCAGGGGCACGGGCTGTTCCGGGTCGCTGACGGTGTCGACGGCGTTTAGAAGCTCCACCAGGCGCTCGGTCGCGCCGGCGGCGCGCTGCAGCTCGGTCCAAAGCTCCGACAGCGCCGCAACGGCGCCCGCCACCATGCCGGCGAAGAACAGAAACTGGACCAGTTCTCCCGGGCTCATCGCGCCCGAGCCGACATCGCGCGCGCCCATCCAGAGCACGCCGAGAATGCCGGAGAACACCACGAAAATGACGATCGCGGTGATTTGCGCACGCACGGTGATCCGGCGCCGCGCGCTGTCATAGCTGCGCTCAGTGACGTCGGAGAAGGCGGCGCGGCTCTCGCCCTCATGGGTGAAGGCCTGCACGGTCTGAACCGACAGGAGCGCTTCGGACGCATTGCCGGACGAGGCGGCGATCCAGTCCTGATTCTCGCGGCTGAGCGCGCGCAGCCTGCGCCCGAGCACGATGATCGGCAGCATCAAGAGCGGCACGATCAGCAGCACCAGGCCGGTCAGCTTGGGCGTCGTCCATAACATCAGCGCCAGCCCGCCAAACAACACCAGGATATTGCGCAGGAACCAAGAGGCGGACGAGCTGACAACCGCCAGCAAAAGCGTGGTGTCCGTGGTGATCCGGCTTAACACCTCGCCGGTCAACAAGCGCTCGAAATAGGCCGGGCTGATGCCCAGCATCCGGTCGAACACCGCCTTGCGGATGTCCGCGATCACCCGTTCGCCCAGGCGCGTGACGATCCAGTAGCGCACAGCGGTGCCCGCCGCGAACAGCGCCGCGAGGCCGAAGGCGCCGAGAAAGTATGTGTCGAGCTGGGAGAAATCGCCTGCGGTGAAGCCGTCGACCACCAGGCGCGCCGCGAGCGGCAGCGCTAGCGAGACCCCCGCCGTCACCACCAGCGCAATCAGCGCGAAGACGAGCGTTAGCCCGTAGGGTTTGAAGAAGGGCGCCAGCCCACGTAGCACGCTGATATTGCGCGAGCTTGGGCGCTTCGCCTCGGCGTAAGCCTGTGCGTCTGACATGTCTGCTCCGTCTCGCTCGCTCCTCTGACATATTCTGCGCGGCGTAGCGCGCCAAGTCCTGTAGCCGAGCAGGCGCTGCACCGGGGTGATCGGCGTCGGCGATCGGCCACAGACAATTGAGCGCAGTCCGCCGAGCATCGATTTCGACTAGGATCGAAATCCACGGGTGATGAGGTCACGCGATGACGCACGCCATCGACAGCATTGAGGTCATTCCCACAGGCCGGGGCGCGCAGCATAACGAGCACCGTTCAGGCAGCTGGCTGCCGCGGATTGTTTGGGCGCTGTTTTCGCGCAGCTGGGTGGAGATGCCGATCAACGCCTTCCTGATCCGCCATCGCGATGGGCTGGTGATGTTTGACACGGGTCTGGATCCCGCGATCAAGACCGATCCAGACTATATCCAGCAGGCGATCGGCAAAGTCCTCGTCGATCGGATTTTCCAGTTTCAGATCACCCCGGACGACAAGTTGGGCAACCAGCTCGAAAAGCGCGGTGTTGATCCGGCTGATATCCATACGGCGGTGATCTCGCACCTGCATTTCGACCATATCGGCGGCATCGCGGATATTCCCCAGGCGGACCTCGTGGTCAGTCAGGCGGAATGGGATCAGCTGTCTGAGCCGCACCCCGAGCATGAGTGGATCTTGCGCGAGCATATCGAACGTCCCGGCGCGAAATGGCGGCCGATCGCGTTTGAGCCGCCGACAGATCCGGTGCTGTCCATGTTTGAAGAGTGTTTCGACCTGTTCGGTGATGGATCGATGATCCTGTTGCCGACGCCGGGCCATACGCCGGGCTCCATCTCGATGCTGGTGCGGACTGAAGGAAAACCGCCGGTCCTGCTGGCCGGAGATCTTGGCTATGGCGCGGACTACATTCAGCGTGGCCAGGTTCCCGGCACGGGCGACGCCGAGGCGCTGCGCCACAGCTATGCCCAGATCCACGCGCTGATGGATCGCTTGCCGGACCTCATCCTCGTGCCCGCCCATGACGATGAGGGTGCAGCGGCGCTGGAGGCGGCGTACCCGTCCTGATAAAGCCGGCGACGCGGCTTGTATGACCGGCCATCCGGGGCGAAATCTGCGCTTCGCTTCGCGTCCGGTTCAGCTCGCATTCATGTGGCTTGGGCGAACTGTCGCGGACAATTCGCTTGCCGAATTTTTGCATTATTCGCTAATAACCCATCAGCTGGGTTCTGGGGGGACTGGATCTCGATCAAGAATGAAGGTGCGAACGGCGCGTGACGCGTCTTGCGCACCAGCGCCGCGCAAGACGCGCTGGCGCGCCGTTGGCGGTAAGCGCTTGCGGCTCGGTGGACTATGTGGGGACTGACATGACTTCGATTTCCAAACTGTTTGCTTGCAAGCTGACGACTCTAGGACTTTTGGCGGGCGTTGCGGCGGTGACGCCTTTGGCGCCGGCGGTGGCGGCGGAGAACGCCTCAATCCAGGGGGTGTCTCCGTTCATTGATGGCGCATGTACAGCGGCAAGTCCCACCCAAATTGGTCTGCGCTTTAAGATCACCGGGACCGTTGATGACACCGGGACTGGTAGCGACCGGTTTGAAACCCACATCCTCGACTCCACCAACGCGGTCGTGTGGTCCAATTCCGGCGCGATCTCCACCGCTTTGGGCGGCGAACGAAGCTTCAATGCGTTCCAGCTGCAAGTTGGCACCCCGGTCGACGCGCCGTTCACCGCGATCGTCGTCGACAGCACTGAATCCGCAAAAATATTTAACGGCGGCGATGTTGTGGACCTCTCCGATCCGCGCATCCTCGCGACCGGCCAGGTGGACATGAACGCCATCGACTCCGATTGCCCCGGCGCTGCCCCCGACACCACGGCCCCGCGCCTGGCCAGCATCGAACGCAGCGTGCCTGCGGCCCAGCTGACCAATGCGGATTCGCTTGTTTGGCGCGTCACTTTTGACGAAGACGTGCAGGGCGTCGACGCCGCTGACTTCGCCGTGTCGGGCTCCAGCGCCAGCGCGACGGCGGTCAACGCGGTGTCTGCATCGGTTTACGACGTGACCGCTTCCGGCGGCGATCTGGCGTCGTTTAACGGCACGGTGGGGCTTTCGATCAGCACCACACCGACCATCCAGGACACCTCGGCCAACGCTCTAACCAATATCGCGGCGACCGGCGCGACCGAGAGCTACACGCTGGACAACACCGCACCCGGCGTGACGCTGACGAATGGCGTGCCGGATCAAACCACGGGCGTCTTCCAGGTCACGGCGACCTTCTCCGAGGACGTCACGGGCTTCGCGCTTGGGGATTTGACCGTCGGTAATGGCGCGGCCTCGAATTTCAATGCAACCTCTGCAACGGTGTATACGGCGACGATTACGCCGACGGCGTTGGGCGTCGTGACCGTCGATGTCGCGGCGGATGCGGCTCAAGACGGCGCAAACAACAACAATACGGCTGCGACCCAGCTCAGCGTCGACACAACACCGGACACCACGCCGCCAACGGTGACCGCTTCCACGACAGCGTCATCGCCGGTCAACGCCGCGTTCGGCGTCCGCCTGACGGTCAGCGAGGTTTTGGCTGACTCTTCGCAAGTCGACACCAGCAAATTCATCGTCACCGGCGGAACGTTTGACGGGAATTGGGTCTGGGGCGCGGACCAAAGCGTGATTGAGTTTCAGATCACGCCGACCGTGGCCGGCACGCTCACTCTGGAATTGGACTCAGGCGCCATCACGGATGATGCGGGCAATCCAAACGCTGCGACCTCTGGCTTGTTCTCGATCGCGGTGGTGTTTGATTCCACACCGCCGACCGTCGAATTGACCACGACGGCGACGTCGCCGGTGGCGGGCGCGTTCGATGTGACCGCGACCTTCTCTGAAGATGTCACCGGCTTTGACGGCGCGGACCTTCAAGTCACCAATGGCGCGGCGTCCAATCTGCAGATGGTCAGCGCCAGCGTCTATACGGCGACCATCACGCCGGCGGCTGACGGGGATGTGACGATCACGATTCCCGCGGGCGCCGCACAGGATGGGGCTGGCAATCCGAGTGAAGCAGCGACGGCCCTAGCGATCACCAATGACCAAACCGCGCCGACGGTGGCGTTGTCGACCAGCTCTCCCGACCCTGTGTCCGGCTCGTTTACGCTTACGGCCACTTTCTCCGAAGCGGTGACCGGGTTTGAGGTGGCGGACTTCACTGTCGCCAACGGCGCGGCGTCGAATTTCTCCGCCAGCTCCGCCACGGTGTACACCGCCCAAATTGCGCCGGCGGCGGATGGCGATGTGACCGTCGATGTGGCGGCCGGGGCCGCTCAGGATGCGGCGGGCAACGCCAGCGCGGCGGCGGCGCAGTTCACCATCGGCTTTGACGGCACCGCGCCGACGGTGGCGTTGTCGACCAGCTCGTCCGATCCTGTGTCCGGCGCGTTCACGATCACGGCCACTTTCTCTGAAGCGGTGACCGGATTTGAGATGGCCGACTTCACTGTCGCCAACGGTGCGGCGTCCAACTTCGTCGCCAGCTCCGCCACGGTTTACACCGCCCAGATCACGCCGGCGGCGGATGGCGATGTGACCGTCGATGTGGCGGCGGGCGCCGCTCAAGATGCGGCGGGCAACGCCAGCGCGGCGGCGGCGCAGTTCACCATCGGCTTTGACGGTACCGCGCCGACGACCACGGTCAGCCTGCCGGGCGCGACGGCGGAAGGTCCGTTCACCGCCACCATCACCTTCTCAGAAGGCGTACAGGGCTTTGACCTCGCTGATATCGCCGTCACCAATGGCGCCGCCTCCGCTCTGACCATGACGGGCGCCGGCGTTTACACGGTCACCATCACACCTGAGACGGTGGGCGAATTGACGGTGGCGGTCGCGGCCGGCGCTGCGCAGGATGGCGCGGGCAATGCGTCGGAAGCCGGCAGCGCCTCGCTGAACGTCGAATTCCCGAGCAGCGATGTAGATCTGGATCTGAGCGCAACCGTGCTCGATCCGACCGGGGTCGGCCAAGCTGTCACACTGAACAATCCGGGCAGCGCGCCTTTGGCCTTCACCGCATCGGTGGACGTGCCATGGGCGACCGTGGACCCGACCAGCGGCACGATTCCAGGCTCGGGAAGTCTGGACTTCACCATTACTCTGACGCCGGAAGCCGACAATCTGGAGCCTGGCGATTATCTGGGCATGGTCACCGTCTCCACCGCGCCGTCTGCCGGCACGGCGTCAGCGGATACAGCGTCGACCGGGGCGACGATCGTCGCGACCATTCCGGTCGCCGTCGCGGTGGCGCCGCGCTTTGGCTCGCTGCAAATCGTTGCGACCACGCCGGGCGGGCTCCAGGGGGATGAGACCTTCACCTATGCCTCGTCCGACAGCGATCTGAACGGGCTTAGCCTGACCACTTCGGGAGGCACGGCCAGCTCGGCCGCATTCCGTAAGATTTTCGGAACCTACGATTTGGCGCAGAGCCTGCCGCAAGGCTGGGCGCTCGACAGCCTGACCTGCGCCGGTGACACCGACGGCGGCTCCGTCATCGACGTCCAGGCCGGTACGGCGGACATCGATCTCGACGCCGATGAGACCATCGTGTGCACCTTCGCCAACACCCGCGATGAAGCGGCGATCCGTCTGGCGACGATGCGGGCGATCAATAACTTCATGGTCCGCCGGGCGGATCGGATTCTGAGCGAGGCGCCGGATCTGTCGACCCGCCTGCGCGATCGCCAGTCCACGACGCCGGGCCGGTTCTCGGCCGATGTGGACGGCGGCAATGTTCAGATGAATTTCGCCGGCAGCCTGTCCGGCCTGCGCAACCACGCCAAGGCGAACGAGCGGCAGATGCCGGGCGGGCCGGATACGGCGCAGCCTGATGAGAGCCGCTTCGACGTCTGGTTCGCGGCGAGCTACACTGCGATTGACGATGACCGGGCCGGCGACGCCGCCGACAGCAGCTTTGGCCTGTTCCAGATCGGCGCAGACTGGCTGGTCTCCGACAACGCACTGGTGGGCCTGATGCTTCAGGTCGACCAGATGGATGAGACCCAGGACAATGTCGTTGAAGCCGCCGGCGCCATCGCCGGGGCGGAGCTGGACGGGACCGGCTGGATGGCCGGGCCCTATGCGGTCTGGGAGGTCGC
Source organism: uncultured Oceanicaulis sp. (assembly GCA_964484345.1). GTDB lineage: Bacteria > Pseudomonadota > Alphaproteobacteria > Caulobacterales > Maricaulaceae > Oceanicaulis. The sequence continues at coordinate 25,435 of CAZAGE010000012.1, forward strand.
GCCGGGCACGACGCTGGACGTGCTGGCGCTTTGGGGTCAATCGGACAACACCATCAACCCGCTTGGGTTTTACAAAGACGACTTCGAGACCACGCGCTACATGCTGCGCGCCAACCTGACCGGCGAATGGACGCCGGAAGCGTCCGGCCCCGGCCAGTTGACGATCCGGCCAGGCCTGGCGTGGGCGCATTTTGAGGAGACTCAAGACGCCTACACCGACAGCCTGGGCATCGCGATCCCGGAACAGACCATCTCCATCGGCCGCTTTGAGGCCGGACCGGAAGTGGCTTACCGGATGGACGGCGCCAAGCCGGGCAGCTGGTGGGAGCCGAATGCGCGTCTGCGTGCGGTCTGGGACTATGACGCCTCCGGGCTGATGGATGAGACCGGCCGCATCGTCGACACCGAGGGTGTCCGCGCCGACGCCTCGGTGGGTCTGCGCGGCCAGTGGAGCAATGGCGCTGTCGTCTCTGCGGAAGCGCGCTTCTCCGGCCTCGGGGAAGATGACTTCTCCACCAATGGCGCGCGCCTTGAGCTGCGCATGCCGTTCTAGGCGAGATTGGGACGGCGGCGAGGCGATTTTCGCCGCCGTACTATTCGCCCGGCTTTTGCCCGATCACCCCGGACAGGGCCTCGAGATAGGCGTTGAACGCAGCCCGGCCTTGGTCCGTGAGGCGCGCGGTGGTCAGGGGCTTGCGGCCGACGATGCGCTTGTCGATCTCCACATAGCCGGCGTCCTCCAGCTTGCGCAGCTGGATCGATAGATTGCCCTGGGTGACGCCTAACGCCTCTTTGAGCTCGGTGAAGCTGGCGCTTTCCGCGTTGGCCAGATACGCCGTCACCCCCAGCCGCAGGCGGCTGTGGATCAGATCGTCCAGCTTATCCAGATCGAAGGACGTCATCGTTTGATCGTCAGCCGTTTCGGCCCGCGCGCCACATGATGTAGCCGGGCGCGCCCAGCAATAGGAACAGAATGGCGGTCAGCGCGTACATGTAAGGGATGATCGAGCCGACCAGCAGCGGCAGGCCCGCGGCGCTGAGATACCAGCCGATCGTCACCGCGTAGGTCCAGGGACGCCGGATCACGAAGGACGCGACGAACCAGCATGCGCCCTGTAAGGCGCAGACGATGATCGGGAAGAGCAGCCAGATATCACTGGTGAAACCATTCAGATTGGCCAGGGCGAACCCGATGGCCGTCACCCCATTGGCCAGGCCCACACCGGTGAAAGCGGCGGTGAGGGCGCGCGCCGCCGTGCTGTTGCCGCGGGGACGATTTCGAGTGGAGATCGAAACAATCGCGACCAGGGCCAAATAGCCGACATTGGCGACAAGCGCGCTGATCCAATAGGTGGCCTCGCCCAAGAGCGCGTAACCAGACAGCGCCAGCGCGCAGATCAGCGTTTGGGCGCCGTAAATCGCTCCGGCTGATCCATAGAGCAGCCCCGCCAGCTGCAAGTTGACGGGGCGCTCGGCGACGATGGCCTTCAAAAACGCGAGATCTTCTCGGGCGGTATCGGCGTCCAGACTCATGGGGTTTGCATCTCCATTCGGGGTGCGGGCGGCTTGGCCTTGCGGCGCATCCGGCCGTTGAGCATCCAGCCGATAAAGCTGCCCCGCACCAACAGATGATAGCTGGCTAGCATGATTGGTAGAGACATGGCCAAGATCAGAACGAATTTCAGTTCCGCCATGATTTGCCACTGCGACATCCAGATCTGCAGCGCCACCACGATCGGCAGATGGATGATATAGATCCAGTAGGACGCATCCGCGACATAGCGCACGGCGGCGCTTTCACCGGAGAACAGCTTCAGCGTCAGCCCGATCAGGCCGAAGATCCAGGCCCACATGCCCACACCATAGGCGAAGCTGAACATCCACATCTGGGCGGCGTCGAGCTGCTGGGTCATGTTGGGCGCAAAGCCGACTATGCTCAAGCAGTATGCGGTCAAAGCCACAGCGGCGATCAGATAGATCGACGCCTGAGCTTTCAGCGCGGCGAAGCCGTGATTTTTGCGCTGCATGCTCCAGCCCAGGGCGAAGGCCAGGCCGTAGGCTGTCAGGGCGGGCGTGTTCGGGATCAGGCCATGATCGGGCGAGGGCACGCCGAACCAGATCGGCACGACAGTCGGGGCCAGCACCATGGCCGCGGCCACAGCTCCGCCCAGGATCACCGCGCCCAGAGGCGTCGCCAGCAAGGCGCCCACGCCGCCATCGACGGCCTTTGACCAAGGCGCGATCTTATCCAGCGCCGACAGGAGCGGGCGGGCGGCCAGTGCGGCGACATAGAAAATCATCAGCACATACAGGAACCACATATGAGTCAGCGGCGGCGGACCGCCCCCTTCAGGCAGGAAGCCCAGCTGGACATAGAGCCCCCAGATGAACAGTGCGATGAAGGCCACGAACATGATTGGCCAGAAGATCGCAAACGGCAGCGCGATCCGCTTTAGCCGGCTCGCCGCAAAGCGCATCGACCCAATCCGGTTGATCACCATCCGGCCGAAGAAGCCGGCCAGCAGGAAGAAGAGCGCCATCCGGAACATGTGGATGACGAAGAAGCTCGCCGAGAGGACGGGGCTGCGGTCCGCATCAGCGATCAGCCAGACCCCGTCAGTCGGGAAAAAGGACATGGTGGCGTGCAAAACCACGCCAAGCAGCAAAGCGCCGCCACGCAATGCGTCCAGCCCATGCAGGCGTTCTGGGGAGGATTGGGACATATCAGGCTCCTTGTATTCTGAAAGACCATTATCAAAACAAGTTTATAATGTAAACATGTTTTGATGTAAGGTTGGTTTGGCCGGTCTGGAGCTGAGAGTGGCCCGGGCGCTGGGCCGAAACCCAAGTCCGGCATGCCGACCGCTTACCCCACCGCAGCGCTGCGCTTGCCCCACAGACCGTCTCGCGGCAGTTTGCCGCTCTCTGAAATTTGGGGCCGTCCTACATGACCGAGATGATGCACGCCGCGTTGGGCGGGCTTTTGCTGCTGGCGATCGCGTTCGCCTTCTCGACCAATCGCCGCGCGATCAATCTGCGCGTTGTGGTGAGCGCCCTGGCGCTGCAGGTCGCCATCGGGGTCTTCGTCTTCTTCCTGCCGGTCGGGCAGGTCGTCTTGCAGGGTATGGCGGACGGGGTCGGCTGGCTGTTGGGATACGGCACGTCGGGCATCGAATTCATGTTCGGCCCGCTGGTGGCGGAGAATATCGGCTTCAGCTTCGCTCTGAACGTGCTGCCGGTAGTGATCTTCTTCGCCGCCCTGATGGCGGTCCTCTACCATATCGGCGTGATGCAGTGGGTCGTGCAAGGCGTCGGCTGGTTCCTCAACAAGGTGCTCGGCACCGGCAAGGTTGAAAGCCTGAACGCCTCGGCGAACATCTTCGTGGGCCAAACCGAAGCGCCGTTGGTGGTGAAACCTTATCTGGACGGCATCACCAAGCCGCAGCTTTTCGCCATCATGACCTCGGGGCTCGCCTCGGTCGCGGGCACGGTGCTGGCGGGTTACGCCCAGATGGGCATTCCGCTGACCTATTTGTTGGCGGCGAGCTTCATGGCGGCGCCGGGCGGTCTTCTGATGGCGAAGATCCTGATGCCGGACGACAAGGGCGCGGACAAAGCCCAAGACATCCTGAAGCCCAAGGTGGGCCCGGACCGGCACGCCAATGTCATTATGGCGGCGGCCGTGGGCGCTAAGGACGGCCTGAATCTGGCGCTCAATATCGGCGCGATGCTGATCGCCTTCGTCTCGCTGATCGCGCTCCTCAACGGCATCTTGTTATTGATCGGGGGCGCAGTCGGTGTGGAGGGTTTGTCCGTTCAGATGATCCTGGGCTGGGTGTTCGCCCCGCTGATGTGGGCGCTGAGCGTGCCGTGGTCAGAGGCGCAGCTGGCCGGCTCCATCGTGGGCGAGAAAATCATCGTCAACGAATTCATCGCCTATCTCTCCTTCATCGAAGTGACGGACCAGTTTTCGCCGCGCACCCAGGCGATCCTGATTGTGGCGCTGTGCGGTTTCGCGAATTTGAGCTCCATCGGTATTCTGCTGGGCGGTCTGGGCAGTCTGATCCCGGATCGGCTGGGCGATATCGCGAAATTCGGCTTGCGGGCGGTTTTGGCCGGCACCTTGTCGAACCTGATGAGCGCCTCCATCGCCGGCATGCTCTTCCTGCCTGGCTAGGCCTATGTCCCGTAAAGTCATTTTTGATTGTGATCCCGGTGTTGATGATTGCATCGCGCTGATGGCCGCGCTCGCGTCGCCTGAGGACTTTGAGGTGCTGGGCATCTCTACGGTCGCGGGCAATGTCCCGCTGGAGGTGTGCACCCGAAACGCGCTGGCGCTGACCGCTCTGCTGGGGCGGGACGATGTCGAAGTTTATGCCGGCTGCCCGCGTCCGATGGTCGAAAAAGCCGTCGCCGCCGCGCATATCCACGGCGAGACGGGTTTGGGCGCTGCACGCCTGCCCGAACCCAGCCATGCCGCCTCGGACGTCCACGCCGTGGACTTCATCATTGACGCGCTACGGGCAGCTGACGCCGGCTCGGTCACGCTGGCGCCCACCGGGCCGCTGACCAATATCGCCGTCGCGCTGGTCAAGGCGCCGGATATCGCCAGGGGCATCAAAGAGATCGTGCTGATGGGCGGGGCGCGAAGCGAAGGCGGCAACATCACGGCGTCGGCGGAGTTTAACATGTATGCCGACCCGCACGCGGCGCGGGTGGTCTTCCAGTCCGGCTTGCCGATCACGGCGATCGGGCTGGATACGACGCTGCAGCTGCGATGCACGCCGGGGCGTCACACGGCGCTGGAGACGATGGGCAATGAGGCGGGTGCGATCGCGGCGCTGATGATCGGTCACGTCAATCAAATCTACGGCGAGATTTACGGGGCGGAGGGCGCGGCCCTGCACGATCCCTGCGTGGTGGCCTACCTGATCGCGCCGGAGCTGTTTGAAACCAAACCCGCCTTCGTCGAGGTCGAGACCCGCGCCGGGTTGACCCGCGGCCATACCTCGGTGGATGTCTACGCCAAACCCGAAGACGCCAACGCCCGGTGGGCGACAAAGGTGGATGCAGAGGCGGTGTTCGCGCTGCTTTATGAGCGGATCGCCCGGCTATGAGCGCGCCGCACATCACCCCGCAGATCACCGTCGTCGGATCCGTCAATCTCGACCTGGTTGCGACCGCCGACCGCTTGCCGGCTCCGGGTGAAACCGTGCTTGGCGGCGCCTTCGCCAGCCATCCCGGCGGCAAAGGCGCCAATCAGGCGCTGGCGGCGCGGCGCTTGGGCGCGGACGTTGCGCTGATCGCCAAGGTGGGGCGTGACGCCAACGCGGACCAGGCGCTGGCGCTGTTGAAGGCGGACGGCGTTGATTTGTCCGGGCTCCAGCACAGCGATCGCGAGCCCACCGGCGTGGCGCTGATCGCGGTCGCGCCCGATGGCGAAAACCAAATCCTGGTCGCGCCCGGCGCCAATTCGGCGCTGACGCCGGACGACCTGCCCGAGACGATCACCGGCGCGCTCGTCGGCCAGCATGAGGCGCCCCTTAAGACTCTGGCCGCAGCGATCGCGCGATGCGACGGCTTCGTCGCGCTGAACCTGGCGCCCGCAATGGCGACCTCGGCTGAGGTCCTCAATCGCGCCGATCTGCTGATCGTCAACGAGACTGAAGCCGCGTTCTATGGCGAGGCGTCATTATTGGCGTCCGGCGGCCAGGTCGCCGTCACCTTGGGCGCGAAGGGCGCTGTGCTGTATCGTGACGGGCAGGAGATTGCGCGCGCCGCACCGCCGCCGGTCGACGTCGTCGACGCCACCGGTGCAGGCGACACGTTCACGGCGGCGCTGACGGTGGCCTTGCTGGAGGGTCGCGAGCCGGAGGCGGCGCTGCGCTTTGCCTGCGCTGCGGGTGCGCTGGCGACGACCAAGGCTGGAGCTCAGCCCTCTTTGCCCCGGCGCAAAGATGTCGACGCCCTGATCTAAGGGGACAGCCTATGACCGATACGATCGCCCATCTTGATCTGCGCCAGTTCCGCGACGGCGACGCGGCGGACCGCCAAGCCTTCACTCAGGCGCTAATGTCCGCGCTCAAACGCCATGGCTTCATCACGCTGGAGGGCCATCTGGTCGATGACGCCCTGCTCGAGGCCAGCTATCGCACTGCGGAAGCGTTTTTTGCTCAGGATGACGCCGAGAAACGCCGCTTTGCCGGTGCGCTGCGCGGCTACACGCCGTTCGGGGTGGAGCACGCCAAGGATCATGCTGCACCGGACCTGAAGGAGTTTTGGCAGATCGGCCATGAGACGGGCGGGGAGCATCCCAATGTCTGGCCGGATAACCCGACCGCGTTCCGTGACACCTTCCTGACTCTGTTTGAGCGCTTGTTTGAAACCGGCGACCTGCTGCTCCAGGCAGTCGCCTTGGGGCTCGACCTGCCGCAGGACTATTTCACGCCGCGCATCGCCGGCGGCACTTCGCTGCTGCGCCTCTTGCACTATCCGCCCATTCCCGATGGCGCGGATCCTGACTGCGTGCGCGCCGCCGCCCATGAGGACATCAATCTGATTACCTTGCTGGTGGCGGCGGAAGGGGCCGGGCTGGAGCTGCTCGACAAAGACGGCCGGTGGCTGCCGGTGCAGAACGGGCGGGGTCATTTGATCGTCGACACCGGAGACATGATGGCGCGCATCACAAACACCGTCCTGCCGGCGACGACCCACCGCGTCGTCAATCCGACCGGGCCCAATGTCAGCCGCTATTCGATGCCCTTTTTCGTACAGCCGCGCTCCGACGTGGTGCTGGAGGTGCTCGAGTCCTGCCGCAGTGACGGGGCGGGCGCCGCACCAGTGACGGCGGGTGCGTTTCTCAATGAACGTCTCAAGGCGATCGGCTTGCCGGGGGCGTGACGGCCGTCAGCTTTCGCGTTCAGCGCGTCCCTGTGGCGCTGCGCGGGTCGTCGTCAATCAGCCAGACCTCGCCGTCTTCGGCCTTGGATTCCTCACGCGGAATCAGCGCACGGCGCGCCTGCATGGCTTTGCGAATGTCGACTGCGTTATGGCCGGATCGCTTCAGCGCGCCTATGAGTTGCGAGACGACGTATGGGTCTTCACCGTTATGCCAGAGCGCGGCGCGGCCCGGCGGATAGGTGCGGCCGAGCCATTCTACGCGCGCGACGATCTCAGCCACCTGGCTTGGCGGATAGGTGGCTTCGCGTATGTCGAGCAGGAAGGCGGTGATGCCGGCTTCTGTCAGCTTGTCCGCGACTTCCTGATACAGGGTGACGGACTCTATCCGGCCCTGACTGCCGGAGAGCTGCACATAGGCGGCGCGCTCGCCGAACAGCAAGCGAACCTCGCGGATCCGCGGCGCGGTTGATGTCTTCTTCCAGGACGGCGTCATCGCCACACTCTAGCGGCTGAAAAATCAGGTGCATCAATAGATGCTTCACGCGGTTATCAGCGGGATAACCAGCTGCGCCGATCAAGCCGGAAATCGCATCTGCATCTTTTTGGTAAAGGGTGCTTGACGTAAAGGGGCCTTTGCCTCATAAGGTCAAGCACGCTTTACTTGAAGGGACGATCCATGCGCCGCCTGCTCACGATATCCGCCTCTCTGACAGCGCTCGCGCTGTCAGCATGCGGCGAGTCAGATCGTCCGGTCTTTCTCAGCGGCGCGCTCTATCACGGCTTCACGCGTGTCGACCCGGATACGGGCGGCTTCGTCGCGAATGCATGGGTGGTGTTGGCTGATAGCCGCATTATCCAACAGGGTGAGGGCGCGCCGCCGACCGGCGGTTTCGTCGCCGAGGTCGACTTATCCGGCGTCCGAGTCGTGATCGGCGAACGAGGCGAACTCATCGCCTCAGACGATCACGCTCTCACCGATTGGTCGGCGGCGGTTCCGATCGCCTTCGTCCAGAATGACGGCGTGCTGGATGCCGCCGAACCGCTCCGCTGCCCGTTCGAAGGCGGCGAGCAAACTTCCTCCCCAGAAACCCCATAAGAGATGGAGACTGACATGAGTTTTGGAGAAACCGCCCGCCGTGTGATCTTTGGCCTTGTGGCCCTCGGCTGTGTTGCGTCCTGGGTGACGCTGGGCTTGGCTTGGGCGTTTGATTGGCCCACACCGATCTTTGTCGCAGCGGTGATCGCTGCGGCGGTGAGCACGGAGGGGCTGTTCTGGATCGGCGCGATCGTGCTGGGCTGGACGGCGTTTGCGAACCGCGCTCGACTCTGGAAACGCCTCACCGGCGGAATGGCTTAAGGAGCCAGCGGGCCATGGACTCATCTGACGAAAACCCGAGGACCGCAGATTCCAACCTGCGCTTCGCCGGTCTTTTGACGTTTGTCATCGGAACCGTCGTCTCAGCTCAACTCTTCGCGCACGGGATCAGCTGGATCTTCGCGGCCTTGGCGGCCGTCGTGGCGGGGGCGGGCATGATCGCCATGGCCATCGGCCTCAAGCGCGAAGCGCTTGCGGGCCGGACCCGGCTGTCTACCGGTGAAAAGGCTCTGCTGCGCTATGAGCAGTTTCAGGGCCTGTGGACGGTCGGTTTCGTGTTGAGCTTCGTCTTCGCGGAGCTCTACGCACCCACCCTGACCCGTCCGGTTCTGCAAGGGGTGGTCATCGCCACCCCTCTGATCTTGCTGGCGGTTTTGGTCAGTGAGTTCGTGCGAATGGTGGTGCGCAGTGATGAGCATCAGCGCGCGCAATATGTCGCCGCCAGCGCCATTGCGGGCGGAACGCTCCTAGTCGCGGCGACCGCGTGGAGTGTGCTGGCCTCGCTGCTGGGCGGCTGGCCGGAGCCGCCGGGCTGGAGCCTGCTTCCAGGCTTCGCCGTCGTTTACGGCATCGCGCTCTCCATCCTTAAACGGGGGGGATTGTGAAGAACCACCTAAAAGCCCTTCGGGCTGAGAAAGGCTGGAGCCAAGCCGCACTTGCCGAGCATCTGGACGTGTCGCGCCAAACCGTCATATCGATCGAGAACGGCAAGTATGACCCGTCCCTGCCGCTAGCGTTCAAGATCGCCCGGGTTTTCGGCTTGCAGATCGAGCAGATTTTCGACGATGAGGGCGGTTGAGCCATATCGAGGCTAGACAGAGTTGGAGTTGACCGGAGCGGGGCAGGGGCCTACTTGCGGGCGTCTCCACCCTAACCGTTTGAGCCTCCTTCATGACCGATCTCTCCACCTTCGCCCAAACCGCCAAGGCCTGGCCCTTCGAACAGGCGCGCCTGGTGAAGAAACGGGTGGAGAAATCCGGCATGCAGGGCGGGGCGGTGATCTTCGAGACCGGCTATGGCCCCTCGGGCCTGCCACATATCGGCACGTTCGGCGAAGTGGTGCGTACCACCATGGTGCAGCACGCCTTTCGCATTCTCACGAATGACGAATATCCCACCAAGCTGATCTGCTTTTCCGACGATATGGACGGCATGCGCAAAGTGCCCTCCAACCTGCCCAATCAGGACATGTTAGCGGGCTATATCGACAAGCCGCTGACTGACGTGCCGGATCCGTTCGGCACCCATGAAGGCTTTGCGCAGCATAATAATGCGCGCCTACGCGCCTTCCTGGACGGCTTCGGGTTCGAATACGACTTCAACTCCGCGACCGAGCAATACCGCTCCGGCGCGTTTGATGAGGCGCTCCTGAGAGCGCTGGAGAAGTTTGACGCCATTATGGGCGTCATGCTGCCCACGCTCGGCGAAGAACGCCGGGCGACCTATTCGCCTTTCCTGCCGATCTCGCCGACTTCCGGCCGCGTGCTTTACGTGCCTATGAAGGCCACCGACCCCAAGGCGGGAACCGTCACCTTTGAGGATGAGGACGGCACGGACGTCACGCTGCCGGTCACCGGCGGGAATGTGAAGCTGCAGTGGAAGCCGGACTTTGGCATGCGCTGGGCGGCGCTGGGCGTCGACTTTGAGATGTTCGGCAAAGACCACCAGGCCAATGCGCCGATCTATTCCAAGATCTGCCGCATTTTGGGCGTCGAGCCGCCGGTGCAGTATGTCTACGAGCTCTTCCTCGACGATAAAGGCGAGAAGATCTCCAAGTCCAAGGGCAATGGCTTGGCGGTGGAGGAGTGGCTGCGCTACGCACCCCAGGAAAGCCTGGCGCTCTACATGTTCCAGAAGCCTCGGACCGCGAAGCGGCTCTTCTTTGACGTCATCCCTAAAGCGGTGGACGAGTATCGCCAGCACGCCAATGCGTTTGCGGGGCAGGAGCCGGCCAAGCAGATCGAAAATCCGACCTGGCACATCCATAGCGGCGAGCCGCCCAAGCTGGGCGCGGATATCAGCTTTTCCTTGATGCTCAACCTCGTCTCCGTGGCCAACGCCCACGATAAAGAGACGCTTTGGGGCTTCATTGCGAAATACGCGCCAGACGCGAGCCCGGAGTCGGAGCCTTTCCTCGATCGTTTGGCGGGCTACGCGCTGGCTTACTACGAAGATTTCGTCAAACCCGCCAAGGTGTTCCGCGAGCCTGACGCACGCGAACGCGCGGCGATGGAGGATTTGGTTGAGCGTTTGAAGGCGCTCAACCCGGCTGAGCATGACCCGGAAGTGATCCAGTCAGAAGTCTATGCTGCAGGCAAAGCACATGATTTTGAAAATCTACGCGACTGGTTCAAGGCGCTCTACGAGGTGTTGCTGGGCCAGAGCCAGGGGCCGCGCTTTGGCGGCCTCGCCGCACTCTACGGCGTGCCGCAAACGATTGAGTTGATCGAGGGCGCGTTAAGCCGACAGAAGCCCTAATGGTTTTATAGCGAATAAAAATCCCCTTTAAGGATAGACTCAACTCAACAATTAATGGTGTTCTCCTGGGGCTCGCATCGCTGTGCGGGCTCTTATGGAGGATAAAAATGCGTATTACGCTTACCAAGGCGACAGTCGGCGTCGTCGCAGTGGCAGCCCTTGCTGCAGCCGCTCTTGCGAGCCCGCCGAGCAACCCACGTTATTTTGAATACACCTATTTCAGCGATGCGACGCTGACGGTCGAGGTCGGGTATGCGGTCGAGCGCTGCATTAACGGCCAAATCGTCATGGGCCAGGCGGTCGGAACCGCGACGGCCTTCTACACGGCCGAGCTCATCGGTCGGTGTCCTGGCCAGGGCGGGGATTACTAGAACCGCCTTTGGCGGCGCAGCCGCGCCGCCCCTATTGGGGTCCGTTCAGGGCCTGCAGTCCTCAAGACAAAGAGCTTTCATATGAAGTCCATCATTAAAACGGCCTGCGCGTCTGTTGTCAGCGCAGCCGCCCTATTCGCCGCCGCAAGCCCGGCTTCGGCCGCGTTCGACGTATATTATGTCGAATTCTACATGGGCTCGTCGCTGATCGGCCTTGGTGAGGTCGGCTGCGCCGACATGCCGTTCGAGTACCTTCTGCTTTGGGGCAGCGACCAGGGCGAAATGGTGGTTGTCGGGCGCGAGAATTGCCCCTCGCTGCCGCCGCCTTTTGGCTCGTGATCGACGCTAGGGCGCACCCATGGGGCGCTCCGGCCTAGCCGCTTTCAAACTCCATCAGGCGCACAATCGGACGATCAAGGCGGCGTCGCCGATCCGGTCTGCGCAACCGTTCTGCGTCATCACGTGCGCGCCAAGTCTAAAAGCGTGCAAACCCCTCAAAAGGAGACTTTCCATGAAAACGCTTCTCGCAGCAGCAGGCTTCGCCCTGGTCGCGGTCGGCGCCGGTTTCGGCCCTGTTGGGGCGTCCAGCTCTGGGACGTATTATTATACATACGTGTACTTCTCCGACGCATCCCAGACGACCATCGTCGGGTATAATGACCAGTCGTGTAACCCTTGGACGGGCCAAGTGTCAGATAATATTACAGGTACTGAGACCCAGTTCTACAGTTTGAGCATTCTTGGCTATTGCAGCGTGGGCGGTGACCAGCCGCTCTAAGGTTTCAGGGCGGCTAGGCGCCCTCAAACGCCACAAGGCGCGTGACCGGGACGCCCATCGCGGCGACCCGGCGCGCGCCGCCCAGGTCGGGCAGGTCGATCACGAAGCTGGCGCCGATCACCTCCGCGCCCGCGGTGCGCAGCAGCTTGATGGCGGCCTCTGCGGTTCCGCCGGTGGCGATGAGGTCATCGACGATCAACACGGTTTCACCCGGCGTCACCGCGTCCGCATGGATTTCGACCTCATCGGTGCCGTATTCCAGCTCATAGCTCTGCCCGATGGTGTCGTGAGGCAGCTTGCCCTTCTTACGCACTGGAATGAAGCCGACGGAGAGCTGGTGCGCTACGGCGCCGCCAAGAATAAAGCCGCGCGCTTCGATGCCGGCGACCTTGTCAATCTTGCGCCCGGCGTGAGGATAGACCAGTGCGTCCACCGCCGCCCGCAAGGCCGCCGCGTCACCTAAGAGCGTTGTGACATCGCGGAATTGTATGCCCGGCTTCGGGTAATCAGGAATTGTCCGGATCGCGCGCTTGATATGATCCATCACCGTGCCCCCTCGTCGCGTGTGATGGGGAGCATTTCGGGCGGTTTGGGCGGCGTCAAGGCCGACGTGGCTCCGCATGGGCGGCCGTCAGCAGCGCCTCGGCGATTTCCGTGTCGACGCGCCGCCAATAAGCGACCCCTCCAAGACCCCTGTCTGCGTCGTGTATCGAGCCCAGATTAATGCCGACGAGGTAGGTCTCTCCTTCAGACGCCGCGAGCAGCGGGGCGCCGGAGCGCCCTGGGAAAGAGGTGCAGCCATGAAGCAAGACGGTGTCGGGCCACCAAAACGCTTCCGGCGCTGAAGACACCTCACAGGAAGGGTGCGTGGTCGAACTCAATTTGAGCATCGCAGTGAAGCGATCCTGCGACGTGATCGCAACGGGAAAGCGCTCAACCGCAGAGGTGAACCGCGTTTCTGCACGTATCACCGCCCAGTCCTCCGCCGGGGTGCCTGAGTCGCCCATGCTATGGATCCTGGCGGCGATCCTTTGCGCGCCGCTGCGCAATTCACAGTCTTGGTTGTCGCGCAGGCCATGGGCCGCAGTGAGGGCGACCTCGCCGTCGATACCCGGCAATGATGCAAGATTGGCGTAGCGTATCGAAAACCGGTTCGGTCGCTCCAAGGCGCACCACAGCCGCACAGCTTGACCGTTCGAGACAGTCTGCGGCGCTACGAGATCGCTGCTGGTGGACGCTCCTAGCAAGAGCGTGAAAACAAAGGGGAGGATCATTCCGATAGCTTAGGCGCGGAACCGGGCGCGCTCCAAGCTTTTTCGCCAACATCGGTATCCTGAATCAAAACGCCCGCTCGGCGCACTAAGGGCCGAGCGGGCGGTGTTGTCGCTACGCCGGGGTGGCGCTCTAAGCGCTCGGCTAGCCGGCTATGGCGAGCTGGCGCTCGCGTGTGGCCTCATGGTGGACGACGTTCAGGCGCGCGTCACCGACCGCTTCAACAACATTGTCCACCACATCAATCTGGCACACCGCCAGATCGCGTTCCATCGCGAGATCAAGCGCGCGGCAATAGCGAAGCGCTTCGCTGTTCAATCGCTGATAGGCGACCCGAACGTCGCCGTCGGTCTCAAGCGCCTCGGCGTTCACGCGGAACACAAAAGTCTCTGGCTCAATGGCGATGGCTGGGGCGCTCGCGAGGCCGACGGCCAGGCAGGCGGCCGCCAGGGCGGAAATCTTCGTTTTCATCGTCGTCTCTTTCTTGTTGGGCTAGTGGAGCGAGTGCGTCTGCAATCAAGCTCGACTGGCCACCCATCTCCCGTCCTGCAAAAGGGGTAAGGGATGAGTATTATTGTTTCGTCACCGATTTGTCACATAAACGTAATACATCCGGATACGGATGAAAAGAAAAATCTTCACTCCGGTGAAGAGTTAAGTGTGAATGGCCATGATGGCCATATAAATCAAATACCTATGTTACTTGGGCGCGCACGAAAGGTTAACGTTCGGGGTCTCGCGTGATGTATAAACTCGTCATCTGCAATGATTTTTGCTGTGAAATCGCCGTGATTCTAGCATCGATCGATCAAGGCGCGTTATCGCGGTGGGGCGTTGCGTGCGGCCTTTACAGGGGGGGCGGAGCGGCCGGTGCGAGCGAAATCGGTGTTGCTATTTCGCCCGATCAAGCATCCATGACGCGGCTCCAGCGCGCCATGCGCCATCGCGTCCAAGTGATAGCCAAATAGGGTGGCGTGAACGGGTGGGCTTGGCGGCCGGCCGTCTCGCTTATGGGGTGACCCGGTCTCTGGAAAGGGGCGTCGCTCTAGGCCTCCGCCTATTCGCCAGCGAGGACCCGTTGAACAAGCGCTGCGACGGCTTCAGGCGTCAGCAGGTCTGATTTCATGACGGGCCTGGCAACCCGTAGGCCGTCGGCATAGGGCGCACCCTCGATACTGCCCGCTGAGATCGGAATGATCGCGCCGGAAAATTGTGAAGCCGCCAACACCTGTAATGAGGTTTCAAAACCGTCATGGGGCGGAATTCTCCGGTCCAGCAGGATCAGGTCGAACGCATCGTTCGCCGGAGCAGCCGGAAAATCCTCGACCCGCAGGAAATGAGTCATTGTGTGGGCGGCTTCGCCATGAGCCAGCATGCCTTCCAGCACAAGGGCTTCAGTGGGGTCATCATCAATCAGGGCCAGGTGGGCCATCAGCCGCCGTCCTTCGCACGCGCCATGCTCGCCAGCGTGCTGATCAGCGACGTCATCTCCACCGGCTTGGAGAAAAAGCCGTCAGCGCCGAGCGTATTGGCCCAATCTCGCGCCGCCGGCGTCGCATCTGCAGTGACGAGATAAACCGGAATATCCGATCGCCCCGCCCCTCCAGCGCGAATTTTTTGCAAGGTTTGATAGCCGCCGATGCCAGGCATATGCAAGTCCAGAAGCACGACATCAAAACTGCGATCGGCGAGCCGTTCGAGGGCCGCTTCGCCGCAGTCCACCGCTTCGGTCGTCACGGCGTGCTGATGGAGCATTTCCACCAATGTGTCTCGATTGATGGCGTTGTCTTCAACGATCAGGGCGCGCAGACCTTCAAGGCTGGGTTTCGCCGTTTCTGTAGCTTCGCTCGAAGATGTCGCCGCGGCGCGCGCCGCCGGAATTTCAAACCAGAAGCTTGCACCTTCCCCAAGCTTTGACAGCACGCCGATGTCACCGCCGGCAAGCTTTGTCAGCTCCCGGGCGATCGCCAAACCAAGGCCGGATCCGCCATGCTCGCGGCTTGGGGACATATCGGCCTGGGTGAAGCGCTCGAAGATCGCCGCTTGCTGATCTGCTGAGATACCCGGACCGGTATCTGTCACCTGGAACCGCAATCGATCCGCATTTGGCGCCGCCACAGTGACGGTGATGGCGCCCGCGTCGGTGAATTTCACGGCGTTGGAGACCAGATTGCCGACGACCTGGGCCATGCGCCTTGGGTCGAACAGGCGCGCGCACCCGGCTTCAGCTTCGGTTTCCCAGCTCAGCGTCAGCCCCTTTTGCGCCGCCGTCGCGAGGAACGGGTTGAGCGTTTCCTCCAGCCAGTCAGCGGTGCTCACCACCTCCGGGCTAAGATGCAGCTTCCCGGCTTCGATCCTGGAGATGTCGAGAATCTCCTCGATCAATCCCGTCAGAACCCGTCCGGAGGCTTGAAGCGTGTCGACATAGCGGCGTTGTTTTTCATCCAGCTGCGAGAGACCCAGCAACTGCGCGACGCCCAACATGCCGTTCAGCGGCGTGCGGATCTCATGGCTCATTGTGGCCAGGAAGCTGGACTTGGCCGCGCTCGCCGCCTCTGCACGCTCTTTCGCGTTACGCAGGGCGGCTTCGGTGGCCTTATGGACGCTCAAATCCTGTGTCACCCCGACCAAGCGTGCAGGGCGTCCATCGGCGCCGCGTTCCGCGACTCCAACATGGGCCAGAATCCAAATCCGCCTTCCATCGGCGTGCAGGACCCGGTGCTCATTATGGATGACGTCGACATCGCCGTTGTTGAGCGCGGCGAAGTCGGCTCGGACCCTATCAATATCCTCAGGCGCGCTGAATTCGAACATGGCGTCACGGTCAAGCGGCAGGCCCGCCAGCTCCGGTCGTCCAAGAAGTGCCGATAGCCGATGATCCATCACTGCGGTTCCGCCCGCCGCGTCGAACTCCCAGGTGCCCAGCTCGGCGGCGGCGATCGAAAGCTGCGCGCGCAGACCGGCGCGCCGGGCTGCGGCTTCTGCTTCGCGTTCCTTGGTGATGTCGACGGTGGAGCCGGCCATGCGCAGCGGACGGCCCGCATCATCGAATTCCGCCCGGCCGCGCGCGCGGACCGTTATGTAATGACCGTCATTGTGGCGCAAACGCAGCTCAGTATCGAACGGCGTTCGATTGTCGACATGGTCGAATAGGGCGGCGCGGACCCGCTCAAGATCATCAGGGTGGATGCGATCAATCAAGAGCGTGCGGTCGCCAGATGAAATCGAGGTATCCATGCCAAGCATCTCGCAGGCGCGCGGGGACCAGCTGGTGCGCTCCGTGCTCGCGTCCCATTCCCAAATCGCCATCTCTGACCCAGAAACGGCCAGATCATAGCGGCGCTTTTCACGTTCAAGCGCCATCTCGGTTTGCTTCTTGTCTGTGCAGTCTTGAACCACGCCAACGATTTTCTGCGCCTCGCCGGCGGGGCTGCGCTGGACAATAGAGGCCCGAATCCACAACCAGCGCTCTGCGCCTGAGCTGTGAACAATCCGGTGTTCGACACAAAACTGCCCGTCGGCGCTGGATACCGCGTTTTCGAGCGCCTCCGAAACCATTTGCTGGTCGTCGGGATGCGTCAGATCGGTCAAGACCTGGGAGGAGAATTGCCGTCCCGCCAGTTCCGGCCGCCCCAGAAGGTCCGCCAGGGTCGGGCTGACAATGACCTGATCGGCCTCAACCTCCCACTCCCATAGCCCAAGCCCGGCCGCTTCAATCGCGGGCGTGGCGAGCACCTCGCCGAGGCGGGGAGGGGGAAAGGGATGAGCGGATGAGGACGGCAAAGCAAATCGCCTTTTGAATGCACTTATGAATGTCCTTAACCGGAGTCGGCCGCAATGCAGAAGAAAAAACGGGCGCCGCATGGCTTCCACCAGGCGGTGACGCACGCTATATCCCCGTCCAACGAAATGCGCCGCGAGGCGCTGACGAGTTTGGAGACGTTACATGGCTGCCCTTATTGCGCTTGGACTGGCTTTCGGTGTGTTTGCGGTTTTGAACCTCATCGACAATAAGCGCCTCGACTAGCGCGCCGCGCGGCAGGCCTGAGCCGCGCTTTGCTCCATGACAGACGCGCTCATCGCCTTCGCCTTTATCGCTGTCGGCATCGTCATTCTGCTTTATGGCGGCGACCTGCTTGTGCGTGGGGCGACGGCCTTGGCCCGACGGCTGGGTGTTCCCGCCCTGATCGTGGGTTTGACGATTGTCGCCTTCGGCACCAGCGCGCCGGAAATGGTGGTCAGCGCCGCCGCCGCTATCGAGGGCGCGCCGGGCCTGGCGCTCGGCAATATCGTCGGCTCCAATATCGCCAATATCCTGCTGGTGCTCGGCGTGCCGGCGCTTGTCGCGCCGCTGGCCACCCAGGTCACAGGCGTGCGCAGCAATGCGACCATCGCGCTGTTGCTCACCGGCGTGTTCATCTGGATGGGGCTGGACGGCGGATTGACGCTCAACGAAGGCCTCGCCCTGGCCGTCGGCATCGTTCTTTACATCGTTTATCTGGCGATCGTCGCCCAACGGGGCGCTGCCGACGACCCGATTCTGTCCGAGCTCACCGATGTCGACCATATGGAAGGCTTGCCCAAGACGCCGGTCCTGGTCACCGCCTTCATGCTGGCCGGGCTCGTGCTGCTGCCGCTGGGCGCGCATCTGATCGTGGTCGGTGCGGTGGATATCGCGAGCCAGTTTGGTGTGGATGACGCCATCATCGGTCTGACGATCGTCGCCATCGGGACCAGCTTGCCCGAATTGGCGACCGCCATGGTTGCAGCCATGCGCAAGCAGGCCGAGATGGCGATCGGCAATGTGATCGGCTCCAACATTTTCAACATCGCTGCGGTGGGCGGCATCACCGGCGTCAGCGCTGCGCTCGCCACCGGTCAGCCGGCGCCGTTTGACGACACCTTTATCCAGTTTGATTTCTGGGTCATGGCGGGCGCCATGGGGATCATCACCCTGCTGATTTTCGCGCGCCGCCCGGTGGACCGCGTGATCGGAGCGATCTTCACGCTGGGCTATGTAGCCTATCTGGCCACTCTTGTGATCACCAACCCGCCGACGCTGGGCTAGGCGCTTTCCCCGCCGGACAAAAGAAAAGGCCCGCAGGATGATCCTGCGGGCCTTCTTGTGTTTGGATGGTCGGAGCGGCGCGCGGCCGCTCCGCCATGTCCTTAGCCTTCCGCATCCAGGAAGCCGCGGTCACGCAGCAGCGCGCCGACCTGGGGTTCGCGGCCGCGGAAGCCGACATAGGCGTCCATCGCCGGCTCAGAGTCGCCAGCGGCGAAGACGCTGTCGAGCAGGCGCTGCGACAGTTCCGGATCGAAGATGTCGCCCGCTTCGGTGAAGGCGGCGAAGCCGTCCGTATCGAGCACGCCCGCCCACAGATAGCTGTAATAGCCCGCCGAGTAGCCTTCGCCCGCAAAGGTGTGCAGGAAGTGGGTGGAGCGGTGCCGCATCGGGATCTGCTCCGGGCTTTGACGGCTGGAGAGCACCTCCTCTTCGAAGGCCGCGATGTCGATGGACATCGGGTCTTCGTGCAGGTGGTAGGCCATGTCCACAAAGCCGGAATTCAGGAATTCCACGGTGGCGAAGCCCTGGTTGAAGGTGCCGGCCGCCATGAGGCGTTCCAGCATCTCCGCAGGCATCGGCTCGCCGGTTTCATAGTGGACCGCAAAGCGCTCCAGGATTTCCGGCTGCTCGAGCCAGTGCTCATAGATCTGCGCCGGGAATTCCACGAAGTCGCGGTCCACCGCGGTGCCCGCCAGGGATGGGAAGTCGGTGTTGGACAACAGCCCGTGCAGGCCATGGCCGAACTCGTGGAACAGGGTGGAGGCGTCGATAAAGCTCAACAGCGCCGGCTCGCCATCCGCCGGCTTGTTGTAGTTGCAGTTGTTGATAATAATCGGGATATCACCGGAAATGCCGTTCTGGGCGCGGAAGCTGGACATCCACGCGCCGCCGCGCTTGCCCGGGCGGGCGAAATAGTCGCCGTAGAACAGGCCCACGACCTCGCCTTCACCGTTCAGCATCTCCCAGACGCGCACGTCGGGATGATAGGTCGGGATGTCGGTGCGCTCGTTGAACGTCACGCCGAACAGGCGCGTGGCGACGTAGAACTGAGCTTCGATCATGTTCTCGAGTTCGAAATAATTCTTCACTTCGCTCTCATCGAGATCGAAGCGCTCGGCGCGCACCTGGCTGGTGTAGTAGCGCCAGTCCCAACCGGCGAGCTCGTGATCCAGGCCGTCGGCCTCGATCATGGCTTCGATATCGGCGGCTTCTTCCAGCGCCCGCTGACGGGCCGGCCACCAGACCTGCTCCATCAGGTCGAGGGCCGCTTGCGGCGTGCCCGCCATGGTGCCGCCGGTGCGGTAATGCGCAAAGCTTTCATAGCCGAGCATGTTCGCCTGTTCCCGGCGCAGGCTCAGGATCTGGCGAATGGTGTCGGCGTTGTTATTCGCATTGTCATTGCTGCCGCGGCTATTCCAGGCGCGCCAGGCGATCTCGCGCTGCTCACGGTTCGGCGAGGTCTGCAGGAAAGGCTCGACGCTGGAGCGCGCCAGCGTGACGACATGGCCTTCCATGTCACGGTCCGCAGCGGCGCCGGCCGCCGCCGACACGATGTAGGCCGGCAGCTCGGCCAGGTCTTCTTCCGCCAGCGGCAGGGTGAAGGCTTCGCGGTCAGCCTGCTCGTTCTGCGAGAACTGGGTGTAAAGGCCAGCGAGCTGAGAGCGCACTTCTGCGAAGCGCTCGCGATCATCGCCTTCCAGCTGCGCGCCGGCGCGGGTGAAGCTCTCATGGGTGGTGACGATCAGACGGCGCTGTTGCGCGGTCAGGTCCAGCTCATCCAGGCTGTTGAACAGCGTGTCGATGCGCGCGAACAGGTCTGCGTTCAGCGTGATCGAGGCGGAGTGAGCCGCCAGGCGCGGGCTCATCTCACGCTGGATCGCACGGATCTCGTCGTTGGTGGCCGAGCTCGTCAGGTTGAAGAACACGCGGCTGACGCGGCCCAGGTCCGAGCCGGAGTTTTCCATGGCGAGCATGGTGTTCTCAAACGTCGGCGCTTCCGGATTGGAGGCGATGGCCTCGATTTCTGCGGCGTGGCTGGCGAGCGCCACTTCAAAGGCCGGCAGGAAGTGCGCTTCCTCGATCAGATCGAAGGGCGGGGCGCCATGGGGCGTGGTCCACTCAACGAGCAGCGGGTTGGTCGCTTCGGCGGACGCCTCGGTGGTTTCAGCGGCAGGCGCTGTCGCCTCGGCGGTTTCAGTGGCTGTTTCGGTTTCAGCAGGCGCAGCCGTGTCTTCGGCGGGGGCGCAGGCCGCAAGCGCTATCGCGATGGCGGCGGAGGACAAATAAAGCTGGGTTTTCATGGGTACTCCCCGGATCAGCGCCACATTTCGGGCGCAAGTGTTAACCTGCGCTCTGTTTTACGGCCCGATCCGGGAGGAACAACCCATCTAGGGTAGGGTTATACTGTTACTTCTTTGTAAGGTGCGGCCAGGCCGCCGCTTAAAGCGGCCATGGCCTCGCGGCCTCTTAAGGCCACGACCAACGCGCCGCACAGCCAGGTGATGCACGCGGCGATGAACAGGAAGGCGCCGGATTCAACGATTTCGCCATTCTCCCACACCGTCGGGGTCTCGATCCCGAGCGGGGTGAAAAGGTGAAAGCTGATCGCACCGGTCATAATGACCATCGCGGCGAGCCCGCCCAGCGCCTGGGCGAGCCCGGCGAAACGCGCCTGGCCGATCAGGCGCAGGGTCAGCGGGGCGGCCAGCAGGAGCAATGCCGCGCCCAGCTCCGACAGGCCGATAATCCAGGGCCCGGCCGGGTAGAAGAGCTCAATCCCCGACCAGTCGCGCAGCGTCGTGAAGATGTGTTGGGGCGTGGGATGGCCAGTGAACTTAAACCGCAGCGAATCGAGAAAGATCGCGGCGATGAACATCCCGGCGGCGTAGGCCGCCGGGATGCGAAGGCGGGACAAGAGCGCCATCACGCTTACCCGACCACATTGGGATAGTTGGCGTTCGCCGCTTCAATAAATCCGGGAATGTCTTCCAGCCACATCTCCTGAACCGAGCGGTCGAAATTCAAGTAAAGCACGCCGTCGACAATGCGCCAGACTTCCGGGTCGCCCTTGGCGGTGTAGCCCTGCGCCATCGCCCAGGCGCAATAGCCGCCATAGGCCGGCGCGTAAGCTTGCGGATCGGCCAGGAAGAGGTCGAGATTTTCCTGGGAGGCGAAGCGCCACTCGGCGCCCTGCCACTCGGTGTTGAAGTCACGTGAGCCGCGCACCGGCGCGCCTTCGGTATGATAGCTCACCGCGTCATAGCCAGAGACGGCTGTGTTGGAGAAGAGACCCGTATAAATGAGATCGTCTGCCGCGTGGGCGTTCGAGGGCAGGGCGGCTGCGCCGGCGGCGGCGAGACCCAGGGTGAGGGCGAGGGCGACAGTTTTCATGACTTGCGGTCCTTTAGTAAAAAGACGAGCCATGCGTTCGGCCCGCCGGTTGAATGCGACGGGCGAAGAGGTAGGCGATGCTTGATTGGGGCGCATTACACGACGAAGCACGCCTGCGTGCGCAGGCTGTGAGCTTGGCTCACGGCTGTGTGAAACATCTTCTTCAGCGGTAAACGCCGGATGCTCTGGCGCTAAGATGCTCGCGCGCCTAACTGTGTCGCCTGCGCATTAAGGGAGCCGTGTGATGGCCGAAGCCATGTCGACCGCTGAACCGGGTGAAACCAAGGCTGAGGCCTATGTCCGCGTCCGCAAGGAGATCGCCGCCATCGTCGCCGGCGAGCCGAGCGCGACCGCGCGCTACGCCACGGCGGCCTGCTTGCTGGCGCACAATTTCGGCCCGCGGTTTTTCTGGACCGGCTTTTACGTCGTCGATCCGGACAAACCGGCCGAGCTGGTCGTTGGGCCCTATCAGGGCACGTTGGGCTGTCTGCGAATTCCGTTTGGACGGGGCGTCTGCGGCGCGGCCGCCGCGAGCGGCGTAACCCAGCTGGTGCCGGACGTGGAGGCCTTTCCCGGCCACATCGCCTGCGACAGCCGGTCGAAGTCGGAAATTGTCGTGCCAGTGGTTGACGCCGACGGAAAGATTGCGGCCGTGCTGGACGTGGATTCAGATCAGCTCGATGCGTTCGACGCCGACGATCAGGCGGGTCTGGAAGCGATCTGCGCGGGCTTGCTCAAAGGCTAGGGACCGTCGGGCCTAACTAAGACGATTAAACCTCGTTCCCGGCGAAAGCCGGGACCCAGAGCCATTGGATGCCGCACATCGACTTCCCCTGGGGCCCGGCTTTCGCCGGGTAAGAGAAGGTGGGAACTGAGTGTTTGAGCCTTAAAACAGTCCGAGGAATTTCTTGCGCTTCTTCGGCTCCGAAGCATGGGGCTCAGCCACCAGCTCAGGTGCGGGCGCCAGCTTCTCATCTTCAAGCTGGATGACGTCATCGGCGGCCTGAGCTGCGGGCTCTTCCAGAGACACGCTTTGTCTTGCTGGCGGCTCCGGCGCGCAGACATCCGCATCGCATAGCGGGGCGGAGATCATCTTGGAGACATAAGACGAGGCCGGGGTTTCCGGGCCGCGATACTCGCCCAAGCCCAGCTGCTCGCGCAGCTGGCTGCGAAACGCGCCGGCGCGGGTGTCGATGGACTGGCGACGCGCTTCTTCTTCCTGCAGACGGGACAGGTCCGCCGGGCGCGGAGCGCGAACGGCCGCGGCCACTTGGTCGGCGCGGGCGCGGGCTAAGGCTTCGCGGGCGCGCTCGATATTCAAGCGGGTGGTGTCTTCGGTCATGACAGCCTCCATCCTCTAACCGCTCAACGCGCGTTTAGGATTTCTTAGCATACCACTCAAAGCCGGTGGTGCGCGAGACCATCGCGACGTCTACATCACCGCCAACACCGGTCTGGCTCATGTGAAGATCGCTCTTGAGGATGTTGAGCTCGACCAAAGCTTTTGCGGTTTCAGCCAGTTGCTTTTTTCCGGAGGCGGAGACGACTTTGATGAATGGATTTATGAATTCGTCCTGGGAGACGTTTTGAACCGCATGGGCGAATTCGCCGGCGAGCCGAGGCAAGGCCTCTTCGCGCATGACGGCCAGCACTGAGTCGATCTGGGCGTCGTCGACACCAGCTTGTTTGAGCGCGGTTTCTGCAGCGGCTTCGTTGGCGATGAGATTGAGCGAGATCATCACATCGAACATGTAAGGGTGCACGCCGCGCAGGAAGGCGTGGGTCATCTCCGCCTGGGCGAAGGTGCGCAGAAAAGCGTTCGGTCCATCCTCCACGCCCACCGCCGTGCTTTCATCATGGGCGCGTTTCAAGACGCCGTCGACAAGGATGGAGGCGTAGTAGTGCGCGTAGACCGGGAAAACGTCCGCCGCTCCAAAGCCCGCGAAGACCAGGCCCGCATAGGGCTCCAGAAAGGCCGGCTGAGTGGCGATAAGATAGGCGAAGCGGTGCAGCTGGGCGCGCGTGGCTTCGGCCATGCCGAAATCGCCCAGCGCTTCGGCGATCAAGCCGTCGAGCATGGCGCCGTATTGCTCATGGAAGCGCTTGGCGTCGAGGCCGCCGAAAATCTCCAGCCGTTTACGCTCCACGCCCTGCTCGTCCACGGCGAGATGGCTGAGATAAAGCTCAAGCGCCGCGGAAAAAGCGGCTTCATCGCTTTCATACCCGCCGCCGGGATAGCTGCGCATGGATTTGGCGTGGTTGAGCACGGTCATAAAAGCCGCGCGCATCAAGCCTTCAAACTCTTCGCGCTCCTCATGTTTGGGGAAGAGCTGGCGGTTTTGATCAAGGAAGGTGAAGAAGGCGGCGGCCGCATCATCGACCGTTTCATAATCCGTTTCGCCATGCTGACGCGTAAAGGCGTGGGCGATATGGGACCAGGACCGGCCCAGCACATCGCCGCGCGAATACACCATCAGCGCGATATTCGGCCCCAGATGGAGGATTTTCTCCGCCTCCAGGGTCACCACCGGCTCTGGTCCGCCGCCATAGGTCACGGCGCTGTCCGCGGCGAGCACCACGGCTTGCCGGTTCATGATCATGACTTCAGACGTCATCGCTTCCCCTCGCGATCCATCCCGGCGCGCCGCCTGCCACGTGGGCGCGCGCGTTATTGATTGGCACGGTAGCGTGCCGGTGCAGCGCTGTTAAGTTGGGCTGGAGCGAAGGTCTGGGAGGCGCGGCATGGACGACACACACACGGGTGAACGCCCGCGCTGTTATTTCGCCTTTCGAAGCCCGTACTCGCGGCTCGGCCTGCACAAGCTGGCGGCTTCAGGCGTTGAGGCGGACCTCATCCCCTTCACGGGCCCGCCGGAGGATGCGCCCTTCGCCGATCCGACGGCGAATAAATACAAGCTGGCCTATTACCAGCAGGATGTCTTGCGCATGACCTGGCGCATGAGCTTGCCCATCGCGCTGCCCGATCCGTTCGACGTGGATTTCACCGCCGCCAACCGGGCCTTCATTGCAGCGGACAATGCCGGCCATGGTTTGGCGTTCGCGCTGGCGATCTCAGACGCGCGCTGGGGCGAGGGCAAGAATGTCTCCGACCCGGCCGTGATTGCCAATGCGGCCACGGCGGCGGGATGGGAGGGCTATGACGCCGGGGCGGTGGCTGCGGACGCGGCGATCACCTCAAAGCTCGCCGCCAATCGCGACCAGATCGCGCAGGACGGCGTGTTCGGCGTGCCCTTCCTGGTGGACGGCCAGAATAAGTATTGGGGCCAGGACCGCTTCGATATCTGGCTGGAGGAGCGGGCGGGGTAGCGAGCCCGACCTACAGCTCTCTTTCCCGGCGGAAGCCGGGATCCAGAGCCATCAAGCTCTGAGATCTGTCATCCCCTGGGCCCCGGCTTTCGCCGGGGAAGAGAAGAAGGGCTAGTCCTCACCCTCCGCCAGCCGGCGATCGAAGAAAGTAAAGATCGTCGTCCACAAATGCTTTTGCAGGGGCGGCGGGCGTACGCCGTGGCGCTGGCCGGGATAGGTCATCAGCTCAAAGTCCGCATTGCGTTCCTGAAGCTCCGCCATCATCCGGGTGGTGTGGTCGAAGGTGACATTGTCGTCGGCCATGCCGTGGATCAGCAGGGTCGGGGTCTCATAGCCGTCCAGATGGGCGAAGGCCGAGCCGTTGAAATAGCCGTCCGCATTGCCCTGCGGCGTGCCCATATAGCGCTCTGTATAATGGGTATCGTAGAGCGCCCAGTCGGTGACCGGCGCGCCGGACACCGCGGCGTCGAAGCGGCCCGGCGCCTGCAGCGTGGTCATCAAGGTCATATAACCGCCATAGGACCAGCCCCACAGGCCAATCCTGTCATTGTCGACGAAAGCGAGGCTTTCCAGATAATCCAGGCCCGCGAGCTGGTCCTCGACCTCGGGAATGCCCATCACATCGTGGATCACCGCTTCAAAGGCGTGACCTCTGTTCCACGTGCCGCGATTGTCCAGGCGGAACAGGATATAGCCGCGATCGGCGAAGAGCTGGTCGCGCGGGCTGGTCCAGCTTTTGCGCACGGTCTGCACCAGCGGGCCGCCATAAACCTGCACGATGGCCGGGCAGGGGGTCTCGGCGGTGCAGTGCGCGGGCGTAAGCATGGACCAGAAAAGCTCCGTCTCCCCGTCGGCCGCCGTCAGCGTGCCGAATTCCGGCGTCAGATGGCTGCCGAGATGGGGGGCGTAAGGGTGGTCTTCATCCAGCGCGTTTTCTTCAATCCAGGCCGTCAGCGTCCCGTCCATGGCGTAGAGTCCGGTCTGGGACGGGGTGTTTGGATCGGAATAGCTGCCGAAAAAGCCCTGCGCGCCCGAGCCCAGCGAGACGCTCCACCAGCCTTCGCCGCTGGTGACCTGCGTCGGCTCTCCGCCTTCGAACGGCACCGCGTAAAGATGGCGCTCTAAGGGCGTGTCCATCCAGCCTTCAAAATAGACGGTTTGACCGTCTTCTGAGAGGCCGGTGATTTCATCGACCACCCACTCGCCAGAGGTGATCTGACGGGCCTCGCCGTCCGCGCCGACATGATAGATATGGCGGAAGCCGGACCGCTCGGAGGTCCACAAAAATCCGCCCTCGTCCAGCGGCATGAAGTCATAGGTCAGATTAATCCAGGTCGGCGTGCGCTCAGTCAGCGCGACTGTGCTCGCCCCGGTCATGGGATCGGCGGCCAGGATGTCGAGCACGGTCTGCTCGCGGTTCTGGCGCTGGACATAGACCGTCGCGCCATCCTGGGCCCAGTTCACGCGGGAGAGATAAATGTCGGTCTCTTCGCCGAGATCGATCTGGCTGCGGGCGCCGGTGGCGACATCGATAATGTAAAGCTCCACCAGGGCGTTGGGCGTGCCGGCGCGCGGATAGCGCTGGTCGGTGACGGTGACGCCGTCCGCGTTGATGCCAAAGCGCGGCACGATCTCCACCGGCGTCTCGTCAATGCGCGCAGCGGCGATATGGGTGCCCTCCGGGTTCCACCAATAGCCGGTATAGCGGCGCATCTCTTCCTGGGCGACGAACTCGGCCATGCCCCAGCTGACCGGGCCCGCGCCCTCCGTGGTCAGGGCGCGCTCTTCGCCGGTCTCCAAATCATGGACCCAAAGATCCTGATTGCGGATGAAGCTGACATGCCGGCCGTCCGGGCTGATCTTGGCGTCGGTTTCAAACGCCTCCGTCTCCATCAAGCGCCGGGCGTCGCCGGTCTCCACATCGATGTAAAACACGTCCCCGCCTAAAGGCGCGAGGATGGCCTCGCCCGCCTCATCCCACTGATAAGTCACGATGCCGGACGAGGAGATGCGGGCGCGCTCGCGGAACTGGATCTCGGCTTCGGACAATTCGCCTTCATCGGGGACCAGCGCCCGGCTGTCGACCAGGCGATAGGTGTTCCCGTCCGCGACATCCATCGCCCACAGATCCAAGACCGTGCGGTCTTCTTCCTTGGGCCGCAGAAAGGTGACGCGGCTGCCGTCCGGTGAAAAGCGCAGGCTTCGAGGGCTCGGGCCGGAGAGGGAGGGCGATGAATAGACCCGGTCGATGGTCAGCGCGGCGGTGTCCACCGCGCGCTCCGGCGCGGCGGGCGCTTCGGCGTCAGGTGCGGCGGTGTCCTGGGAACAGGCGGCCAGAGCCAGGAGGGAGACGGTGGTGAGTGCAGTCGTCGCGATGCGCATGGCTTTCCCCGAAAAGCAGAACTGCCGGGAGCCTAGCGATTGGGCGCGTGGAGGCAATGTGGCAGGGCGCAAGTGCGCCCTAACCCCCCAGCGGCCGCACCCACATCAGGCTTTCATGAAGGCCGGTCGCCTCGTCAAACCGGCTTTCCTTCACAGTGACCGCGCTGATCAGGCCGAAATGGGCGGAGGCGGCGCTGATGATGCCGCAGGCCAGGCGCGTGAACGGCCGCTTGGACGCATAGCGCACGAGGATGCTGTCGCCTTGCACCTCCGCGACCGTCACCGTTGGCACTTCGGCGTTGGGAAAGCGGCGGCGCATTTCCGGGTGAATCTTGGTGTTCACCGCTTGTAGGAAGGCGTGGAAATCGGGCTGTGAGACCTGGTCAGGAAACTCGATGACCAGGACGCCAAAGATGTACCAGCCAAATTGCTCCACCAGATCGTCGACTTCGGTGTTTAGCGTCTCCGCAGCGACCATGGACAGGCGCACCATGTGCTGGACGGGAAGATTATCATTGGGGTCGGCGCCGCGCAGGCTTTCAAGAGCCGCCTTCGCCAAGATCGCATCGACCTCGCTGGCGCCATGCTGGCGGTCGAGCATGTCGACCATGCTGGTGACGATAAAGGCCTTCATTCGGCCGCTCCCCTGTCGCTTTGCGCGAGTGTTCCGGGGGCATCGGTCCGGTTAGGTCACACGCCCCTCATCGCTTCTAGGCGATAGTCCAGGTGGTTTAACGTTCGGTAATATTACTAGTGCGGTGCGGGCGAGTCTGACCGGCGTCGGCGGTGATTGCGCGCCGCTGATTGCCCCGCCCCGCCTGTCTCCGCTATATGCAGCGCAAATACGAACGCCTCCCCTCATTTTCAAAGGAGCGCTGCGCGCATGTCCGCCTATCAATACGTTTATCACATGGACAATCTGGCCAAGACCTATCCCGGCGGGAAGCAGGTCTTTTCCGGAATTTCCCTGCACTTTTTGCCCGACGCCAAAATCGGCGTGGTGGGTGTCAACGGCGCGGGTAAATCCTCGCTGCTGCGCATCATGGCCGGGATGGACACCGACTTCACCGGCGAAGCCTGGGCGGAGAAGGGCGTGCGCGTCGGCTACCTGCCCCAGGAGCCCAAGCTGGATCCGAACAAGACGGTTTGGGAAAACGTCATCGAGGGCTCGGAAGACAAGCAGATTTACGACGCCTACAACGCCATCGCCATGAAGCTGGCGGAAGACTATTCCGACGAGCTGATGGCGGAGATGACCGAGCTTCAAGAGCAGGTCGATGCGCGCGACGCCTGGGATATCGACAGCAAGATTGAAATGGCCATGGAGGCGCTGCGCTGCCCGCCGGGCGATGCGGACGTCTCAAACCTGTCCGGCGGTGAAGTGCGCCGGGTGGCGATCTGCCGCCTGCTTTTGTCCAAGCCGCACATGCTGCTGCTCGACGAACCGACCAACCACCTGGACGCGGAATCGGTCGCCTGGCTGCAAAATCACCTCGAAAACTATGACGGCGCGGTCCTGATCGTCACCCACGACCGTTATTTCCTCGATAGCATCACCACCTGGACGCTGGAGCTCGACCGCGGCAAGGGCATCCCATACGAGGGCGGCTATTCCAGCTGGCTGGAGCAGAAGGCCAAGCGCCTGGCGCAAGAATCCCGCGAGGAAAGCTCGAAACAGCGCGCGCTAACCCAGGAACTTGAGTGGATTCGGTCTTCCCCGAAGGCGCGCCAGGCCAAATCGAAAGCCCGTATCAAGGCGTACGAGGAAAAGCGTGACGCCGCCGATCGCGAGAAGATCAACACCGCCGTCATCAACATCCCGCCGGGCCCCCGCCTGGGCGGAAATGTGGTGGAATTCGACCATGTCTCCAAAGGCTTCGGCGACAAGCTGCTGATCCAGGATCTCGACTTCAAATTGCCGCCGGGCGGCGTGGTCGGCGTCATCGGCCCGAACGGCGCGGGTAAGACCACGCTGTTTAAGATGATCACCGGCGAAGAACAGCCCGATGACGGCAAGGTCACGCTCGGTGAGACGGTGAAGCTGGGCTATGTCAACCAGAGCCGGGACGCGCTCGATCCTAACAAAACCGTCTGGGAGGAGATCTCCGACGGTAATGACATGATCATGCTCGGTGATCGCGAAGTGCCCAGCCGCGCCTATGTGGGCGCGTTTAACTTCAAGGGCGGCGACCAGCAGAAAAAGGTCGGAGTGCTGTCCGGCGGTGAGCGCAACCGCGTGCACTTGGCCAAGATGCTCAAAGAGGGCGGCAACCTGCTCCTGCTTGACGAACCGACCAATGATTTGGACGTGGAAACCCTGTCCGCCCTGGAAAGCGCGCTGGAGGCCTTTCCCGGCTGCGCCGTGGTCATCTCCCACGACCGTTTTTTCCTCGACCGCATCGCCACCCACATCCTCGCCTATGAAGGCGACAGCCATGTGGAATGGTTTGAAGGCAGCTTCTCGGACTATCTGGAAGACAAGAAACGCCGCCTCGGTGATGAAGCCCTGGTGCCCAAGCGTGTGAAATTCCAGAAGTTTGCGCGTTAGGGTCAGCGGGCCAAAAACGACGGAGCCCGGTGCAGCCATCTGCACCGGGCTTTTTTGAACCTAACCGCCCGCCTGCATGCGCAGAAAGCTCACAAAGTCCGCGTTGTCCGTTACCGTGGCGGCGAGCGCCGGGAAGGCTTTCCGGCCGTTGACGGAGTTGGCCATGATCACGAGGCCGCGTCCGGTCTGCTTGGAATAGAAGGCGATCGCAGCTTCGCCGCTGTCACCGCCGCCATGCCAGATGAAAACCTCGTCGCCATAAGTGAACGCCACCCGGCCGAGCGCGAAGCCGATTTCGTCCGGGCAGAAGTCGGAAAATGCCGGGTCCGCGCAGGCCATTTCCGCCTGGTCCATGCCTAAGATGTCGCGGGCTTCGATCAGCTCGGCTGAGAGATCATCGCCGCGCATGACGGACGCCAGGAAAAGCCCATAGCCGGTGGGTGTGGTCCACAAATCATCCGCCGCGCTCCAGGTCTCGCTGATCCCTGGCTCGGTGGCGGCGCCCTGTGAATCGTGGCCACCAAGACGCCGGGCGTCGAGGCTTTCATCGGACCCCACCGACATTTCGCCAGTCGCGCCGACCGCATCGATCACGTTCTGGGACATCAGCTCACCGAAATCGGCGCCCGTCACCGCCTCGGTATAGCGACCGGCATATTCAAAGCCTTCGCCGGAATAGGTCGGGCGAGCGCCCGGATCGGCGGTGAAGGCCAGCGTGCCGTCCGTCTGCCAGCGCCAGTTTGGGAAACCCGTCATGTGCGATAGCGCGATGCGCAGCGTCAGATCCGGCGTGCGCGGATCCTCAGCGATGTCGGGATCGACATAATGCTCAGCCATGGAGGCATCGAGATCGAGCTGACCCTGTGACGTGAGGCGCAGTATCGTCTCCGCCGCCACCGGTTTGGCGAGCGAGGCGACATTGAACAAGGCGTCCTGGTCTGCGCCCCACGTCCCCGCCCAGATTAGTGCGCCGTCTTCCACATAGGCCGCGCCCAGGGCCGGGATGGCATGCTCGTCCAGGGCCGCTTCGACCAGGGCTGAAAACTCAGGCGGCGGGGTGGCGGGACCAGGATGCTCGCTTGCCGCCGGCAGAGCCATAGCGCCTGCGGCGGCCGCCAGGGTGATCGCCGCAGCGGTGACAGGGAAAATGCGGGTCATGGATTTCCTCTCCAAATGCTGACCATGCACGCAGACCAATCCTGCATGTCCAACTTGGATGCAGGTCAGATGTGGTTTGGAGGCCCAGAACCAGATTTTGAGACTTTTGCGATAGATCTGATCGCAGGGTGCGCGTCAAACTCATAAAAATCATCACATAAAGATATCTTTATACCGTTTTGTGCGCTATATGGTGAGATGTAGCAATCACGAGCCTGTCGATGAGTCTCGCACATCCCAAGGGCGCTGGCGCCGATATCGCGGTTTCCTTTGAATTCTTCCCGCCCAAGAGCGAGGAGATGGAGGCGAAGCTGTGGGACTCGATCGCCCGGCTGGAACCGCTCGACCCTGCCTTCGTATCGGTGACTTATGGCGCGGGCGGGTCCACCCGCGACCGCACCCACCGCACCGTGCGTCGGATCGTGCAGGAAACCGACATGGCGCCGGCGGCGCATCTGACCACCGTGTCGGCCACCAAGGCCGAGGTCGACGAGGTGATCCGCGATTACTGGGATGCCGGCGTGCGCCACATCGTGGCGCTGCGCGGCGATCCGCCTGAAGGCATCGGCGAAGCCTACCAAGCGACCGAAGGCGGGTATTTCAACGCCGCCGAACTGGCCGCCGGCATCCGCGAGATCGGCGACTTTGAGATTTCCGTGGGCTGTTACCCGGAAAAACACCCGGAAAGCCGCGATCTCGATTTCGACATCGATCTTCTCAAGCAGAAGATCGACAACGGCGCCACGCGGGCGATCACGCAATTCTTCTTCGAAGCGGACACGTATTTTCGCTATCTCGACAAGGTGCGGGCGGCCGGGATCACCATTCCCATCGTGCCGGGCATCATGCTGCAGCCCAATTTCAAAGGCTTAAAGCGCATGGCTGGCATGTGCGGGGCCAGCGTGCCCGCAGCGACCGATAAGCTGTTTGACGGGCTTGAGAATGATCCCAAGACCCGCGAGCTGGTCACCGCCCATGTGGCGGCTGAGCTGGTCGGCGCCTTGTCCGAGGGCGGCGTGGATCAATTCCACCTCTACACGCTCAATCGCGCCGATCTGGCGCTGTCGACCTGCGCCCTTCTGGGTGTGAAGCCTCACGCTGAACAGGCGGTGGCGTAAATCGCACTGCGTTAAAGGACCCCGACATGACCCGATCTGAACGCCTAGCTGCGCTCGACGCGCGCGCGAAGGCCGGCATTTTGATGCTCGACGGCGCGATGGGCACTGAAATCCAGACCCATAAGCTGACCGAGGCCGATTATCGCGGCGAGCGCTTCGCCGATTGGCATGGCCCGGTCGCCGGCAATAACGATCTGCTCAACCTGACCCGGCCGGACATCATCAAGAAAATCCATACGGATTATTTCAACGCCGGCTCCGACATGGTGGAGACCAACACGTTTTCCGCCACCGCGATCGCCCAGGCCGACTACGAGATGGAAAGCCTCGCCGCCGAGATCGCGGCGGAGGGCGCGCGCCTGGCGCGAGAGGCGGCCGATGCGATGGAAGCGGAAACCGGAGACCCGAAGGCTGTGTGCGGCGCCATCGGCCCGACCAACCGCACCTTGTCGCTCTCGCCGGATGTCGAAGATCCCGGCTATCGCGCGGTGACCTTTGACGAAGTCCGCGACGCCTATGCCGAGCAGGCTGAGGCCATGGCGCCCTATGTCGACTTCTTCCTGATCGAGACGATCTTCGACACCTTGAACGCCAAGGCGGCGATCAAGGCGATCCTCGATTTGCGCCGTTCGGGCGCGGTCGATCCGGAGATTCCGATCATGTTGTCGGGCACGATCACCGATGCGTCCGGCCGCACGCTGTCGGGCCAGACGACGGAAGCCTTCTACAACGCCGTGCGTCACGCCAAGCCGTGGGCGGTCGGATTGAATTGCGCGCTCGGCGCGGCGGAGCTTCGCCCCTATGTGCAGGCGCTGCACCGCGTCGCGGAGTGTAAAGTTCTCGCCTATCCCAATGCCGGCTTGCCCAACGCCTTTGGCGAGTATGACGAACTTCCCGAAGAAACCGCGTCCCTGGTCGGCGAGTGGGCGCGTGAGGGCTATGTGAATATCCTCGGCGGCTGCTGCGGCACCACGCCCGCCCATATCCGCGCCATCGCCGAGCACGCCAAAGCCGGAATCCCGCGCGAGGCTGTCAAGCCGGCCGAGGCGATGCGTTTGTCTGGTCTTGAACCCTTTGAGATTGCTGCAGAATGACGTCTTCCCGCGCCATCTTCGTTAATGTCGGTGAACGCACCAATGTCACCGGCTCGGCCCGCTTTCGCAAGCTGATCAAGGCGGGTGATTATCCCACTGCGCTCGAGGTCGCGCGCCAGCAGGTCGAGGCCGGCGCCCAGATCATCGACGTGAATATGGATGAAGGCCTGCTCGACAGCGTCCAGGCCATGACCACCTTCCTCAACCTGATCGCCGCCGAGCCCGATATCGCGCGCGTGCCGGTGATGATCGACAGCTCCAAATGGGAGGTGATCGAGGCGGGCCTGAAATGCGTTCAGGGCAAGTCCATCGTCAACTCGATCTCGATGAAAGAGGGCGAGGCGGAATTCATCCGCACGGCCGAGGCTTGTCTGGACTATGGCGCCGCCGTCATCGTGATGGCGTTCGACGAAGAGGGTCAGGCCGACACCGCCGCACGCAAGATCGAGATTTGCGAGCGCGCCTATCGGGTGCTGGTCGACAAGGTCGGCTTTGACCCCAACGACATCATCTTTGATCCTAATATCTTCGCGGTGGCAACGGGGATTGAAGAGCATGACAATTACGCCGTCGACTTCATTGAAGCGACGCGCTGGATCCGTCAGAATCTGCCCGGCGCGCATGTCTCGGGCGGGGTGTCCAACATTTCGTTTTCCTTCCGCGGCAATGAGCCGGTGCGCCGGGCCATGCACTCGGTCTTTCTCTATCACGCCATTCAGGCGGGGATGGATATGGGCATCGTCAACGCCGGCCAGCTCGACATTTATGACGAGATTGATCCCGAGCTGCGCGAGCTGGTCGAAGACGTCATCCTCAACCGCCGGCCGGACGGCACCGAGCGCCTGCTCGACGCCGCGGAACGCTTCCGCGATAGCGGTGAAACCGCTGAAGAGTCGGTCGCTGAGTGGCGCGCCCTACCCGTTGCGGAGCGCCTGCAGCACGCCTTGGTGAAGGGCATTGACGATTTTATCGTCGAAGACACTGAAGAAGCCCGCCTGGGCGTGGAGCGCCCGCTCCACGTCATTGAAGGTCCGCTGATGGACGGCATGAATGTCGTCGGCGACCTCTTCGGCGCGGGCAAGATGTTCTTGCCCCAAGTGGTCAAATCCGCCCGCGTCATGAAGAAGGCGGTGGCCCACCTCACCCCCTTCATGGAGGCGGAAAAAGAAGAGCTGGGCCTGGCGCAGCAAAGCGCCGGCAAGATCGTCATGGCGACCGTTAAGGGCGACGTCCATGATATCGGCAAGAATATCGTCGGCGTCGTGCTGCAGTGTAACGGCTATGAGGTCGTCGATCTCGGCGTCATGGTGCCGGCGGACAAAATCTTGAAAACCGCGCGCGAGGAAAACGCCGACGCGATCGGTCTGTCGGGTCTGATCACGCCGTCGCTCGATGAAATGGTCTTCGTCGCCGCGGAGATGGAGCGCGAAGGCTTTGAGCTGCCGCTTTTGATCGGCGGCGCCACCACCAGCCCGGCCCACACAGCGGTGAAGATCGAGCCGGCCTATTCTAAAGCCCCGATCGTCCACGTTCACGACGCCAGCCGTGCGGTGGGCGTGGTCTCCAAATTATTGAGCGAGGAGCAGCGCCAGGGCTATTGGGAAGAGCTGAAAGCCGGCCACGCCAAGGTGCGCGAAACCCGCGCCCGCACCCAGGCCAATCGCTCCCGCGTCAGCCTGGAGACGGCGCGCAAAAACGCGTTTGATTCCGAAGCGGGCGGCTATGCCCCGGTGACGCCGAAAAAGCTGGGCCTGACCACGGTCGACGATGTCAGACTGGCCGACCTTGCGCCCTATATCGACTGGACGCCCTTCTTCTTCGCCTGGGACATGAAGGGGACTTACCCTTCTATCCTCCAGGATAAAGAGCGCGGCCCGGCGGCGCGCGCCCTGTTTGACGACGCACAGGCCATGCTTAAGCGCATGATCGAGGAAAACTGGCTGCAGCCGCGCGGCGTGGTCGGCCTGTGGCCGGCGCAGCGTTCGGGCGATGACGTGAACGTCTTCGCCGATGAGGATCGCTCTGAGACGGCCGCCACCTTCTTCGGTCTGCGCCAGCAGATGGAGAAGACGGGCGACAAGCCGCATTTCTGCATCTCGGACTTCGTGTCCGCCGACCAGCCCGACTATGTCGGCGGCTTCGCGGTGACAGCCGGAGATGCGGAGGCGGAGATCGCTGAGCGTTTCCGTCTAGCCAATGACGACTATTCCGAGATTTTGTTCAAGGCGCTCGCCGACCGCTTCGCCGAGGCGTTTGCGGAATATCTCCACGAGCGCGTCCGTAAGGAATATTGGGGCTACGCGGCGGACGAAGGCTTCACGCCCGACGAGCTGATCGGCGAGACCTACAAAGGCATTCGCCCGGCGCCCGGCTATCCCGCCCAGCCCGATCATTCGGAGAAGACCGCGCTGTTCGACTTGCTCGAAGCGCCCGAGCGCACGGGCATCACGCTGACGGAAAGCTTTGCCATGAGCCCGGCGGCCAGCGTCTCCGGCCTCTATTTCGCCCACCCCGACAGCGCCTATTTCGCCGTTGGCCGCATCATGCGCGACCAGGTCGAAGACTATGCCCGGCGCAAAGGCTGGAGCATGGAGGAGGCTGAGAAGGCGTTGGGCCCGGTCCTGGGCTATGAGCCGGACGCTGAGGCGGCGGCGAAGGCGGACGCGGCGTAGGACGCCAGGCCCCCTTTCGAGATAAGCCGGTCTCAGCTTGAGCTGAGTCTGGACCGCGATTGCATGGCGCGTATAGCGTGTCTCGTGACGCGTGATACGGGAGTTCGCCATGCTCGCCAGCCTTGTCGCCCTTGGATTGCTCGCTCAGGAGCCTGCACCACAGCCGGAACCAGCGCCGGAAGTCGCTCAACCGGCCCAAACCGCTGAGGAGGCGGTCGCGCCAACGCCTGTCTCCGAAGAAGCGCTTGAAATGCTGTCCCGGCTCCCGGCCTCGCTTGAAGGATGGGGGCCGGATGAGCCCATGTTTGGATTGGCGCAGCAGGTGTTCGCCATGGTTGGTCGCGAGGATCTGATCGAGCGGTTCCAGCCAGGCGCGTTCGCGCCGTCGCCATGTCCCGTCCTTTCGCCTGAGGGGCTCGACCCGATGTATGCGGCCATGGCGGACGCCCAGATCGTGATCGTCAATGAAGCGCACAATCAACCGCTCCATCGCCACTTCATCCAAGGCCTCGCACAACGCCTCGGCGGTGAGTTTGACGTCTTTGCAGCCGAGACGTTCAACTATCTGCGCATCATGGAGCCACGGCGGCCCGGGGCGCTGGGCTTCTATGATCGCGAGCCGATCTTCCATCGCCAGATCGACGCGGTGGAGGCTTCTGGCTACCGCCTGGTCGCCTATGAGATCCGAGCGGCCCAGCGTGATCCGTCCGCGCAAACCCGCGCTGAGCGGATCGCCGTCCGTGAAGAAGCCCAGGCGGATAATCTTATCGCCGAAGTTCTGGCTGACGCTCCCGAAGCCCGCATTCTGGTCCATGTCGGCTATTCTCATGTGCTCGAAGCACCGATGTTCTCCGGCGAGGATCAGCCGCCTCTGGAATGGTTCGCCTATCGGCTGAAGCAGAAGACCGGCATAGACCCGGTCACGATCAGCCAAACCCATTGCGCGCCGCCCGCCCCTTCCGTAGATGGGCCGGACGAAGTATCGGCGTCGCTTCCGCTTGGCGCGGTGGCGCTCGGTGATCCCGAGGGGATGGTTCCAGACGCGGCGATCGATTTCGCCATCGTCCACCCGCCTATGACATTTGATCAGGGCCGTCCCGCCTGGCGGCGCGCCATCGGCGATGTCGACCTCGCGGCACCCGAGGCTCTGTTGCCGGTCGATGCGCCCGTGGTACTGGAAGCCCGCGCGCCCAATGAGCCGCTGGCCGCCCTGCCCATTGAGCGCTTGATGCTCTATCCCGGCGACGCCCACCCGCTGTTACTGCCGCCGGGCGACTGGGTGATTAGCGCTTGGTCGAGCGAGGGCGCCTTTGGTGAACCGGTCACGGTGGCCGTGCCCTAAGGCCTATTCCACCGGCGGCCCGAACCGGCCTTGCTGATAATCCGCCATCGCCTGGCGGACATCGCACTTGGTCATCGTGAACCTTTGCAGATCGAGTCTGCAAAGCACCGGGATATAGGCCCAGCTGGCAGTTTGACGGGAGTTGCCCCTTCAACCCACCACAAAAGCGCAACGCCGACGCTCTGCTGAATTACAGGCAAGCCGATCAGATCATCCGATGCGATGTCCATGCTGTCAGCGGTGGTTTATCTTAGCCTGCTGGCGCGCCATTGTGGGTATCGCGCCTGAATGCTCGCGATGCGCTGACTATTGGAAAATATGACACAATCACCGTTCTCATTGGGCTGGGAGGAGTGGGCCGCCTTCCCCGAGCTAGGTCTTCCCGCTATTCGGGCGAAGGTCGACACTGGCGCTCGTACAAGTGCGCTCCATGCGGTGGCGGTCGAACCCTTTGGACCCGATAAAAACCCTCAGGTCCGCTTCGTCATGCATCCGATCCCTGATCAGCCCGACGTAGAAGTCGTGTGCGCCGCGCCAGCCGTTGATCGGCGCGAAATCATAAGTTCAAACGGGGAAAGCGAGCTGCGCTGGGTGATCCGCTCGACGGTCCGGATCGGCGAGCGCGAATGGCCGATAGAAGTCTCGCTGACCAATCGCGAGACCATGCAGTACCGCATGCTCCTGGGGCGCACCGCGATCCTTGACGATATGGTGGTGAACCCGACCCAATCCTGCATCCAAGGTCAGCTCAGCTTTGACGGATACAAAGGCATCCCGAAAAGGGCGCCTGTTCGACGCCCCCTGCGGATCGCGATCCTGACGCGTGAGCCTAACAACTATTCTTCACAACGCCTGAAGAAGGCCGCGCTAGAATACGGGCATGTGCCGGAGATGATCAATACAGCGCGCTGTACGATGGCGATTAATGCGCTAAACCCCGCTGTCTATTATGACGGCAGAAAACTCCCCAGATATGATGCGGTGATCCCTCGCATTGGCGCGTCCATGACCAATTACGGCATGGCGGTTCTGCGCCAGTTCCGGCTGACGGGCGCTTATATTCTCAATTCGGCTGAAGCGATCGGCGCAAGCCGAGACAAGCTCTACGCCCACCAGGTTTTGGCGCGTGCCGGCATAGGCATGCCGACGACGGCTTTTGCGCATTCGCCCAAGGACACCGGCAATCTTGTCAGCCATGTCGGCGGCGCCCCGTTGGTTGTGAAGCTTTTGGAGAGCACACAGGGGCGCGGCGTGGTCCTCGCCGAGACCGCCAAGGCGGCGGAGAGCGTAATTGATGCATTCCGGGGCCTGGACGCCAATTTCATCGTCCAGGAATTCGTCAAGGAAGCCGGCGGAGCAGACATTCGTTGCTTCGTCATCGGCGGCAAGGTGGTCGCATCCATGAAACGCCAGGCCCAAGCCGGCGAGTTCCGGTCCAATCTGCACCGGGGCGGAGAAGCCTTAAAAGTACGCATCTCCAAAGACGAGCGCCAAACAGCGGTCAAGGCGGCGAAAGCGCTTGGTTTGTCCGTCGCCGGCGTGGATCTCTTACGATCGGAGGCCGGACCGAAAGTCTTGGAGGTGAATTCCTCTCCCGGTCTGGAAGGCATCGAAGCGACGTCGGGAAAAGATGTCGCCGGATTGATCATCGAATATCTTGAAGCGCATGTGCGCACGATCAGCAAAGCGCGCATGCCGCGTTCGGCCGCACAATAAGACCCGGCCCCGCGTCATGATCGCGGGGCCGGATTGAGTCTGGCCCTTAGCCTGGGGTGATGACGCCGTCGATGACGTGGATGACGCCATTGGAAGCGTCGATATCGGCGGCGATGACATTCGCGCCGTCGACGGTGACCGCGCCGTGGGAATCTACGACGACTGTTACGGTGTCGCCCTGAAGAGTTTCGAGCTCATAGGTGCCAGCAGCAGTACCTTCCGCGAACAGTTCGGTGGCGAGGACGTGATAGGTCAGGACAGCGGTCAGCTGGCCTTTGTTTTCGGGCTGCAGCAGCGAGTCGACCGTGCCGGCCGGCAGAGCGGCGAAGGCGTCATTGGTCGGCGCGAAAACGGTGAACGGGCCGTCGCCGGACAGCGCGCCGACCAGGTCGGCCGCCTGCAGGGCGGCGACGAGCGTGGAGAAGTTGTCGTCGCTCACAGCGATTTCAACGATGGAGCTTTGGTCGGCTTCAGATGCGGCGCTTTTCTTATGGTCGGCGAAAGAAGGGGCGGCTGCGGTGAAACCAAGGGCGGCGGCGGCAAGCAGTGTGGTGGTCAAACGCATGGGTAACTCCCGTAATCTGTCCGGGGGGACAGGCTGATATGTCTGCGACCGGGGGCTCCCGATGCAGTTGCTCTATCGAATATAGAACATGCAATAATACGGTCGGAGTTTTGAGATGGATCAGCCCACGGTCTCGGATTGCTAACTTTTAATGATAAAGCGGCGGGGGTTGGAGCCGTTCTAGCGCTTCACCTACGGCCACCAGGCCTTAGCTTGCCGCCGAGGTTTTGAAAAAGCGATCCGCGCCGCCGGCGAACTTCGACAGCCAGGCCACACCTTCATGGCGAGCAATCTCTGGATCAGTTTTTACAGTATCGCGGTTAACAAGCTGCAGGGGCCAACCGTCAAACAGGCGCTCGTCGGTGTGTTCCATGGCGACGAGGCGAAATCCCATATGGCGCGGGTCGTCCCAGATTGACTCGGCGACGTCGCGCACGGCCAGGGGCGGACCCTCAATGGAGGCGAGGCAATCGCCGTCACTGATCATCCAGGCGCCTGAAATTCCGAGCGCTTCATTGCGCTCGACCGCCGTTTTCAAAATTGCCTCAACCGCGCCGGGTTCTGTGCCAGGCGTCAATTTGGACCGATACGCAATTCTGAACATGAGACTTATCCTCACAGGGCGATGGCGTCTTTTTTATCACCCCGAAGGCTCAGCGGAAACCCGGTGAGGCGTATACGCTGAACGCACTTCAGTTATAAAAGCATGCAGGAACTGGGTGTTATCCCCATCCTCCGCCGCCTGGGGTTTTAATTGCCAGGCGCTCGCCGGCCTGGATGTCCAGGGTGAAGCAGGCGGGCAGACTCTCGCGCCGTCCATCGCCACGGATCAGGACCTGTTCGCCGGGCTCTCCCGCGTCACCGGTGTTCAGACCCGGGGGCGAAATTTGCCGGCGCCCGGACAGGAGCGAGACCGTCATCGGTTCCAGAAACTCCAAGACCCGCACGGCGCCGTCGCCGCCGCGCGCAGC
The DNA here is from genome assembly GCA_964484345.1 of uncultured Oceanicaulis sp. Lineage (GTDB taxonomy): Bacteria > Pseudomonadota > Alphaproteobacteria > Caulobacterales > Maricaulaceae > Oceanicaulis. Next base: position 65,960 of record CAZAGE010000012.1, read on the forward strand.
GCCGTCGCCGCCGGACCCGGCTCGAACGCCGTGGCGGCGGACCCGGATCGGATAGCGCAGCTCCAACACTTCCGGATCGGTGAGCCGGGAATTTGTCATATGGGTGTGCACGGCGCTCGCCCCGTCAAACGGCTGACCCGCGCCATTGATGCCGGCTCCCGCGCCGCCGCACTGGGTTTCATAATATTGGCGGGTCTCGTCGCCGAAGGTGAGATTATTCATCGTTCCCTGGCTCGCCGCGAGCCGGCCTGTGGCGGCGAACAGGGCGTCGACCACCAATTGGCTGGTCTCCACATTACCGGCCACCACGGCTGCGGGGGCTTTCGGCGAGAGCAGCGTGTCTTCCGGCAGGATCAAGGTGATGGGGATCAGGCAACCTTCATTGAGCGGGATCTGATCCTCAATCAGGCAGCGCAAGACATAGAGCACCGCCGCGCGCGCCACCGCGGAGGGGGCGTTGAAATTGCTGTCCTGCTGGGGGCTGGTCCCCGTGAAGTCGATGACGGCCGTGCCCGCCTTGCGGTCGGTGCGGATGGCGACTTTTATCACCGCGCCGTCTTCCAGACGCATCTCCGCTTCGCCATCCTTCAACGCGCCGATCACCCGGCGCACAGCGTGTTCCGCATTGGCTTGGACGTGCCCCATATAGGCCTGCACGACATCTAAGCCTTCAGATTGCACCATGGCGGTAAGCGCTTCGGCGCCGCGCGCGCAGGCGGCCAGCTGGGCTTTGAGGTCCGCGACATTCTGGTCGGGATTGCGCGCAGGGTAGGGGCCTTCGCGGAGGCGCGCGCGCAGCGCGTCCTCCTGGAACGCCCCCTGATCGAGCAGCTTAAATCCGTCCAGCAGGACCCCTTCTTCTTCGATCCGCTTTGAAAACGCCGGCATGGAGCCGGGCGCGATGCCGCCAATATCAGCGTGATGCCCGCGCGAGGCGACGAAGAATAAGCGTGCGCCGTCGTCGCTGAAGACCGGCTGGATCACTGTGACGTCGGGCAGGTGTGTGCCGCCGTTATATGGCGCGTTCAGCGCGATGGCGTCTTGCGGCCCCAAATCAGGATATGCAGCCAATGCGGCGCGCACGCTGGCGGACATGGAGCCCAGATGCACCGGCATATGAGGGGCGTTGGCGACCAGCCCGCCTTCGGCGTCGAACACGGCGCACGAAAAATCCAGGCGCTCCTTAATATTCACGGAGTGCGCGGTGCGCTCGAGCACCACGCCCATCTCCTCCGCCACGGCCATAAATCGCCGGTTAAACAGCTCCAAGGTGATGGGATCATATGCGGTGCTGGGCGCCGCCGCATCGATGGCCGCCTTACGGCGCGTTAGAACCAGCATGCCGGTTTCGTCGCGCGCGCCGGACCAGCCAGCGTCGACCACGATGGTTTGATTGGTGTCCATGATGAGCGCTGGCCCGATAACGGACGCGCCAGCGCCCAGCGTCTCCAGCTGGAAAACCGACGTCTCCCGCCAGGCGCCGCGATCATAAAGCTGGGCTGTGGCGATCGGCTGCGCCGGGCCCGCCGCAGTCAGCGACGCCGTGGCGGGCGCGCCCAGTGGCGCGCCTTCGGCGCTGGCTGTGAGGCTGTCGATCACCACGCCTGTAGTTGACGGTTCGAACCCGAATAATCGCCGGTGAGCGGCGATAAAATCCTCCATCAGCGGTGCAAGATGCGTCCAGCGGACCGATATCGCGGTGTCCGAACCTGCGGCTCGCAAACGGATTTCGCTTCGGATCTTGATGTCTTTACCGCCTTGGGCGCGAACCGCCCGGCGGGCCTTGTCCTCCAGCTCGCGCAGGCGGAGGGCGGCGCGGCCATAGCTCCCGCGGGACAGTACGGTCTCCACTCCCGCTTCGCGCAGCGCGCGGATCGGGGCGGCGCCGATGCCATAGGCGGACAACAAGCCGGCTTGGGGATGGATGAGCACGGTGGACATGTTAAGTGCGTCTGCGACCTTGCAGGCATGCTGGCCGCCCGCGCCGCCAAAGGCGTTGAGCGCATAGCGCCGGGCGTCCACGCCCTGAGCCGTTGAGATCTTCCGGATCGCCTCCGCCATGGCCTCCACCGCGACCGCCAGGAAGCCTTCCGCAGCCGCTTCCGCGCTGTCCAGCCCCATCGCGTTGGCGAGTTCAGCGAGCGCGGTTCGGGCCGCGGTTTTGTCCAGCGGCTGATCCTGATCCGGACCAAAAACGCAGGGAAACCAGTCTGGTTGAATCCGGCCCAGCACCACATTGGCGTCTGTAACAGCCGCCGGGCCGCCCCGGCCATAGCAGGCGGGTCCAGGATCAGCGCCGGCGCTACGTGGCCCGACCCGGGCGCGCTCCCCGTCGAACGCCAGCACCGATCCGCCGCCGGCCGCCACTGTGTGAACGTCCAGCATGGGCGCGCGCAACACCCGGCCGTCCAGC